>NZ_JBBUTH010000007.1:0-681246 GCF_038066595.1 Pseudaquabacterium inlustre | reverse complement strand
GGCCGATGAGGCATTCAGGGGGCGCCTCTGGCGGCCTGGCAGGGGCCCCGATGCAGTGAGGAAATCGGCCCAGGGCCAATTCAGCAACCCGCCTCACACACAGAAATTCGGACACCCCCACCCGTGGCCACTCAACGGCCCGGCGCAGTAGTCGCCAATTCCTGCAGGCATCTCGCCGCCCTTCCGTGTGTGTCAGCGCCAGGCGGTGCCCGCTGCAGCAACGCAACTCAACGCCAGACCACTTTTGTTACACCAAGCCTAACCCGGCCGATTCACGGCTGTCCACCGCAACCCGCGGGATGGTCGGATGTTCGGCCCGCACCGTGCGCAAGGTTTCAGTTGGCGCACCAAGGCCATCCGTCACCGCCAGTCTCAAAGCAACCGAAACCGCCCCACGGTTAGCATCCCCGCACCCCATCCGCCCCTGCAGTCCCAACCCGTGTCTCTCAACGATCTGCTTGCCTCCTTCGGCCTTGGCTCCGTCAAGGGTGTGCTGGGCGCCGTACTGCTGCCGCCGGCCTCGCCCTTGCTGCTGGCCGTCTTTGGCTGGCTGATGCACCGGCGCTGGCCGCGGATGGGGCCCTTGATCTGGGTGGGCGGGCTGCTCGGCATGTGGCTGCTGTGCCTGCCAGCGGTGGGGCTGGGGCTGGCGGCCTGGCTCACCACGCCGCCGCCGCCGCTCACTGATGCGCAGGTGGCCGCGCTGCAGCGCGCGCCGCGAACGGCCGTGCTGGTGCTGGGGGCGGGCCGGCGTGAGCTGGCGCCTGAGTACGGCACGGTGGATCTGAAGCCCTACACCGCCGAGCGCCTGCGCTATGGCGCCTGGCTGGCGCGGCGCACCGGCCTGCCGCTGGGCTTCAGCGGCGGCGTGGCGCCGGGCGAGAACCCGGGCGCCACCGAGGCCGAGGCCGCGGCCCTGGTGGCGCAGCGTGATTTCGGCCTGAAGCTGCGCTGGCGCGAAAACCGCTCACGCGATACCGACGAAAACGCGCGCTACAGCGTGGCCATGCTGGCGGCCGATGGCATCACGCAGATCGTGCTGGTCACGCATGACATGCACCAGCGCCGCGCGCTGGCGGCCTTTGCGCGCGCCATGCAGCGCCAGGGCGTGCAGATGCGCCTGGTGCCCGCGCCCATGGCGGTGCCGCCGGGCGGGCCGCTGGCGGCGGGTGATTTCTGGCCTTCGGTGGCGGGCCTGCAGCGCAGCCTGTTTGCGCTGCATGAATGGCTGGGGCGGCTGGCCGGCGCCTGAGCGCCGCGCGCCTGATCAGTAGGTGATCGGCGGCGTGATGGCCACGAACTTGCCGCCCTTGACCTGCAGCATGTAGGCCGAGCGCGAGGCCAGCCGGTCGTTGGCGCCGTAGGTCACCGGCACCATCGGCAGCGTGGTGGTCCAGTCCTTCACCTTCTCCAGGCCGGCCACCATGCTGTCCACGGTGAGGGCCTTGCCGGCCAGGCGTGCGCCCTCGGCGAACAGCATCATCGACACGTAGCCGAAGATCATGCCGTCCTCGGGCTCCTTGGCGTACTTCTTCCGGAAGCGCTCGAGCAGCGCCGTGATGGCCGGCGTGGGCTCCATCGCGCTGAGCAGCAGCGCCGGGCTGGTGGCGTAGAAGCCCTCCATGGCGTCGCCGCCCAGCTTCACCACCGACGAGTTGGCCGAGGCCTGGTTGCCCAGCATGTCCACGTTCCAGCCCTGGCGGCGGGCCTCCTGCATGGCGCCCGCGGTCTCGCGGATCACCGTGCCCAGCACCACGATGTCGCAGCCGGCGGCCTTGAGCTTGCCGATCTGGCTGGCGAAGTTGATGTCGCCGCGCTTGTAGCTGGTGCGCTCCACCAGCGCCAGGTTGTGCACCTTCAGCTGCTCTTCGGTGGCGCGCAGCACCTGCAGGCCGGTTTCGTCGTCCTGGTACAGGATGCCGAACTTGCGCTTGCCCAGCTTGTCGAAGGCGTACTTCACGCCGGCGCGCACCTGCTCGCCATAGGGCACGGCCAGGCCGAACTTGATGCGGTGGTAGGGCGTGTAGGTGAAGTCGGCCGGCGTGCCGGCGAACAGCAGCGGCACGTTGGCATCGAGCGCGATGTTCATCGAGGCCATGGTGGTGGCCGAGCCCAGCGTGGCCACCAGTGCGAACACCTTGTCGCGCTGCACCAGCTTCTGCGTGGCCAGCACGGCCTTCTTGGGGTCGAAGCCGTTGTCCTCCACCTGCAGCCGGATCTTGCGGCCATGCACGCCGCCGGCGGCGTTGATGTCGTCCACCGCCAGCTGCATGCCGTCGCGCAGGTGCGAGCCCAGGGCCTGGATCGGCCCGGTCAGGTCCTGGTGCGTGCCCAGCAGGATCTCGCTGTCGGTGACGCCCTGCGTGGGGCCACCCTGGGCCAGCGCCAGCGGGCTCACGCCCAGGGCCGCGGCGGCGGCCAGCCATTCACGTCGTTGCATCGCCATCGTCTGTCTCCACGTGCCTCGCTGCGGGCATCGATGGCGGCAAGTAGACGATTGGCAGGCGGCGGGCGTCTTGTGTGCAGTGGCTGATGGTGGCGCACTCAGGGGCCGATGCCGGGCAGTCCGACCACCTCCACGCCTTCACGCGTGAAGTGATCGGCGCCGCCGTAGACCACCATGCGGCGGGCCACCTGAGCACCCAGCAAGGCCGACAGCTTGTGCATGGGCTGCGCAAGGCCGCCGTGGTAGGTCTGACCCGACTTGATCTCCACCAGGCCGATCTCGCCAGGTGCCAGGCCGTCCTCCACCAGCAGGTCGACCTCCAGGCCCTGGCTGTCGCGGTAGAAGTGCAAGCGCGGCGTGCGTCCCTGGTTCAGCGCATGCTTGATGAACTCCATCACCACCAGGTTCTCGAACAGCGCACCGCGCAGCGGGTGGGTGGCCAGCTGTGCAGCATCGGTGAGGCCGATCAGCCAGGCGGCCAGGCCCCCATCGCAGAAGTAAAGTTTGGGCGCCTTGATCAGCCGCTTGCCCAGGTTGGCATGCCAGGGTGGCAGCAGCCGCACGATGTAGCTGGCCTCCAGCAGGCTCATCCAGGCCTTGGCCGTGGGTGCCGACACACCCACATCGGCAGCGAGGCTGTGCAGGTTGAGCAGTTGGCCCACGCGCCCTGCGGCCAGGCGCACGAAGCGGCGGAATACATCCAGGTTGCGCAGCTCGGCCAGTTGGCGCAGGTCGCGCTCGACATAGGTGGCGAAGTAGTCGGCCAGCGCCACCGTGGGATCCAGCCCTTGCGCATGGATGCGCGGGTAGCCGCCTCGCAGCATCAGTTCGGCGCTGCCCAGGCACAGACCGGCGGCTTGCAGTTCATTCACCGACATCGGCAGCAGGTGCAGCAGCGCGGTGCGGCCGGCCAGGGACTGGGTGATGGCCTGCATCAGCTCGAAGTTGTGGCAGCCGGTCAGCACGAACTGACCAGCGCGGGCGTGCTCGTCCACCCTCACCTGCAGCCATGACAGCAGGGCCGGCACGCGCTGCACCTCGTCGATGATGGCGCCGTCGGGGTATTGCGCCAGGAAACCCTGCGGATCAGCCTGGGCGAACTCGCGCGTGTCGGGGCGCTCGAGGTTGGCGTAGGGCTTGTGCGCGAAGGCCGCGCGGCACACCGTGGTCTTGCCGGCCTGGCGTGGGCCGGTGACCGTGACCACCGGGTACTGTGCCGCCCGTTCCTGCAGCACCGGTTTGATGGCGCGCGGATAGGACATTGGTTTGTGCAAATCGAAAGTTGAACTTTATTTTTGCACAGGGCAGGCTGACCGGTCGATCAGGCCAGCAGGGATCGCAGCGTGTCCGATGCGCGTAGCCGGCCCACCTCGGTGCCGGCCCAGTTGCGCTGCGGTGCATCGGCCAGTGCGGCGATGAAGGCGCGTTCGTCGTCGTCCAGTTGCACCAGGCGCTCGATCACGGCGGCCATCACCACCTCGGCGGCGCGGGCGGTGTTGCCGTCGTCGAGCTTGATGGCCACGCCCAGGCCCTGCCCGGGCAGGGCCGCGCAGTACACGCCCTCGGCGCCCACCTTGCAGAACACGCGCTCGCCCAGGCGCTGCATCACGCGGGTGTCGAAGCGGCCCGTGCCGGCCACGTGGAAGGGCGAGGCAGCCACCGCCTGGCGCAGGCGCTGCGCCGCACGCGCATGCTCGGCCGAGAGGCCCTGGCCGCTGGCCACGCGGGCGAAGGCCAGCGCCAGCGCGCGCAGCGGCACGCCGAAGGTGGGGATGCCGCAGCCGTCGGTGCCCATCGGGGCCTGGCCCAGGTCCACCCCGGTGGTGGCGGCCAGCGCGGCCGTCACCTCGCGCATCACCGGGTGGTCGGGGCGCAGGTAGCCGCGGGTGAACTCGGCGGGCTCGCGGCCGGCGGCCCGCGCCATCAGGCAGCCCACGCACACAAAGCCGGCATGCTTGCCCGAGCAGTTGTTGTGCAGCGCGCTGGCGGCGTTGCCGCTGCGCGCCAGAGCCCTCAGCACGGCCTCGTCGCGCGGCCAGTGGGTGCCGCATTCCAGTGCCTGCATGTCCACGCCGGCCTTGGCCAGCACGCCGGCGGCGGTGGCCACATGGGCCGGCTCGCCGCTGTGCGAGGCGCAGGCCAGCGCCAGCTCGGCGTCGGTGAGGCCGAAGGCCTCGGCCGCGCCGCTGGCCACCAGCGGCAGCGCCTGCAGCACCTTGCAGGCCGAGCGCGGAAACACCGGGCGGTCGATGTCGCCGGCGCTGCGCCACACCGCGCCGCCAGCATCGACGATGGCCAGCGCACCGCGGTGGAAGGATTCGAGCGCAGGGCCGCGCAGCAGGTGCACGAGGTCGGGGTGGGTGGTCGTCACGGCGGGTAGGGGAGGGCGGTGGAGGGCCACTGTAGCGCCAGCGTGGTGGATTACCTGGGCAACCTGCTGCGCCCGCCGGTGCTGGGGCTGCGCGCGTTGGTCGATCGGGCCAGCTTCGTCGCCGAGGGCCGGCGCAACTGCCGCGCGGTGCTGCTGATGGGCGCGGTGACGCCGCTGGCTGATGTGCCGGTGCTGCACGCCGCCCAACTGGCGCCGCTGTCGCATGTGGCGCCGGCGCGCGAGGTGTCGATGCTGCTGTTGCTGTGAGGCAGTCAGCCGCCGGGGACAATCGGTCGATGACGACCGCCCCCGCGACGCTGATCGGCGTCGACTTCTCCAGCGCACCCAGCCGCGCCAAGCCCATCGTGCTGGCCAGCGGCAGCCTGCATGGGCGCGTGCTGCGGCTCGACGGCGTGCAGCGCTTTGCCACGCTGGCGGCCTTTGCCGACTGGCTGCGCCAGCCCGGCCCCTGGTTGGGCGGCTTCGACCTGCCCTTCGGCCTGCCGCGCGAGCTGGTGCAGCACCTGGGCTGGCCCACCGACTGGGCGGCGTGCATGGACCACTACGCCGCCCAGCCCCGGCCGGCGCTGCGCGACACCTTCGCCGCCTTCTGCGATGCACGCCCGGCGGGCCAGAAGTTCGCCCACCGCGCCTGCGACGGCCCGGCCGGCAGCAGCCCCAGCATGAAGTGGGTGAACCCGCCGGTGGCCTGGATGCTGCACGCCGGCCTGCCGCTGCTGCGCGCGGCGGGCGTGGGCCTGCCGGCGCACCAGCCGCCGGCCGAGCTGCAGGGCACGGACCGCCTGGCGCTGGAGGCCTACCCCGGCCTGCTGGCGCGCGAGCTGATCGGTGCGCGCAGCTACAAGAGCGACACCGCCGCCAAGCAGACGCCCGATCGCCTGATCGCCCGCAAGGACCTGCTGGAGGCGCTGGAGCAGGGCCGCAGCCGCCTGGGCCTGCGCCTGAAGCTCAGCGCCGCGCAGCGCGACGCGCTGGCCGACGACGCCCGCGGCGACACGCTGGACGCCGCGCTGTGCCTGGTGCAGGCGGCCTGGGCCGCCACCCGGCCCGGCTGGGGCCTGCCGCCCGGCATCGACCCGCTGGAAGGCTGGATCGTCAGCGCCTGAACCGGGCTGTCCTCCGCACAAACCCGCACCGGGCCTCAAGTGCCCACGTGAAGCGGCCGACATACGACGGATGCACCGGAATCCCCGGCGTCTGCCGTCGAGATGAGCCTTCCAGAAGTCAACGCCACCGCCGACCCCGTTCCCACGGCCACGGCCACGGCCGCTGCCGTCGTTCACCGCCTGCTGCTGGTGGACGATGACCGCCTGCTGCGCGGCATGGCCTCGCGCACGCTGCGCCATGCCGGCTTCGAGGTGTGCGAGGTGGATTCGGGCGAGCAGGCGCTGGCCCTGGTGTGCGGCACCGATGCCGAGCCGGTGGACCTGGTGCTGCTGGACGTGATGATGGACGGCATCGACGGCTTCGAGACCTGCCGCCGGCTGCGCGCCCAGGCCGCCACGGCCGCCGTGCCGGTGCTGATGCTCACCGGGCTGAACGACACCGAGTCGATCGAGCAGTCGTACCAGGCCGGCGCCACCGACTTCATCACCAAGCCCATCCACTGGGGCCTGCTGGCCCACCGCGTGCGCTACGCGCTGCGCGCCAGCGCCGCCCGCGCCGCGCTGGAGCACAGCCGCGAGAGCCTGGTGCGCGCGCAGCGCCTGGCCCACATGGGCAGCTGGCAGCTCAATGCCCAGGGCCAGCTGGCCTGCACGCCGGAGCTGGGCCTGCTGTATGCCGCACCGGCCGATGCCGCCCACTGCGCCACCGCCGAGGCCATGCTGGCGCGCGTGCTGGAGGCCGACCGCGAGCGCGTGGCCGGCGCCCGCGCCGCCGCGCTGGACGACGGCACGCCCTACCACCTGAGCTTCATGATCGAGCGCTTCGACGGCCAGCGCCGCACGGTGGTGGAGCACGCCGCGCCGCTGCTGGATGCGCATGGCCGCATCCACGGCGTCGAGGGCATCACGCAGGACATCACCGAGCGCGCCGAGGCCGAGCGCGAGGTGCGCCGCCTGGCGCTGTACGACCCGCTCACCGGCCTGCCCAACCGGCAGTTCTTCCTGGAACTGGCCGGCTCGGCGCTGGAGCGAGCGCGGCGCGCTGGCGCAGTGTGCGCCGTGCTGCACCTGGACATCGACCAGTTCAAGACCGTCAACGACGCGCTGGGCCGCGCCGGCGGCGACCGCGTGCTGCGCACCGTGGCCGAGCGCCTGCAGACCCGCACCCGCGCCGGCGACCTCACCTCGGTGGGGGCCCAGGCCAGCGAGATGGTGGCGCGCATCGGGCCCAACGGCTTCACGCTGATGCTGGTGGACATCGGCCACGACGGCAACGCCGGCAGCGCCGCCGAGCGCTTGATTCACGAGGTGGAGCGCCCCATCCTGCTGGGCGAGCGCGACGTGGTGCTGACCACCGGCGTGGGCATCGCGGTGTTCCCGCGCGACGGCACCACCGCGTCCGAACTGGCCGCCCATGCCGAGCAGGCCCTGTATGCCGCCAAGCGCGCCGGCCGCTCGCAGCACCGTTTCTTCGACGAGGGACTGAACGCGGTGGCGCGCGAGCGCCTGGCCCGCGAGACGGCGCTGCGCCACGCCATCGAGGGCGGCCAGCTGTGCCTGCACTTCCAGCCCAAGGTGGATGCGCGCGACGGCCGCATCGTGGGCGCCGAGGCGCTGGTGCGCTGGCAGCACCCCGAGCGCGGGCTGGTGATGCCCGGCGAGTTCATCCCGCTGGCCGAGGAAACCGGCCTGATCGCGCCGCTGACCGACTGGGTGCTGGACGCCGCCTGCCGCGCCGTGGCCAGCTGGCCGGTCGCCGTGCCGGTGAGCGTGAACGTGGCCAGCACCGCCTTCATGGCCGACGGCCTGCTGGAGAAGCTGGATGCGGTGGTGCAGCGCCACGGCATCGCGCCGCAGCGCCTGATGGTGGAGGTGACCGAGTCGATGCTGATGGCCGGCGCCGATGCCGCCATCGCGCGGCTGGAGGCGCTGCGCGCGGCCGGCTTCAAGCTCTCGCTCGACGACTTCGGCACCGGCTTCTCGTCGCTCAGCTACGTCAAGCGTTTCCCGATCGACGAGCTGAAGATCGACCGCGCCTTCGTGCAGGACGTCGACCGCGGCGGCAAGGACATGGCGCTGGTGGCCTCGATCATCACGCTGGCCCGCCTGCTGGACCTGCAGGTGGTGGCCGAGGGCGTGGAGACCGCCGCGCAGGCCGAGCACCTGGGTCGCCTGGGCTGCCACATCCACCAGGGCTGGCGCTATGCGCGGCCGCTGCCGCGCGACCGCGTGCTGCCGCTGCTGCAGGCCGGGGTCATCCAGCCGGGCTGACCGCATGCAGGCGGGCCGGGGCGCCGCGCTGGCTGGCCGTGCGGGAACTTACAGCGTGGCCACCAGCGACTGCGGCACCGCCACCGGCAGGTCCAGCAGCATCTGGCCCATGCCCTTGCCCAGCGGGTCCATGCGCGTGCTGGCCGGGCCGCCGCCATCCAGCGCCTCGTGCATCAGGATGTTCATCGCGTGCAGGCCCGGCAGGTGGAAGCGTTCCACCGGCCCCCGCACCAGGTGCGCGAAGTAGCGGGCCACCACCTCGGGCGTGACACGCGCCCACAGCAGCGGCAGCCACTCGGGCCGGCGCGCGATCAGGCCGATGTTGGCGATGTTGCCCTTGTCGCCGCTGCGCGCCCAGGCCAGCTTCACCAGCGGCACCAGCACCTGCGGCTCGTCGGGCTCGGCCCAGGCCGCGGGGTCGGGCAGGGCCGGGGCCGGGCTGGCCTGGCCGCCGGCCGGGATCTCGACCGCCAGCACCTGATCGCCGATGCGCACCTGCACCGGCACGCGGGCCTTGTCGAGCAGGAAGGCAAAGGGCTTGATGTGCGGCGACGGCGAGGGCCGGCCGGCGCCTGGCCCGGTGGTGCCGGGCGACCAGCTGGTGCCCGAGGGCGCGATCTCGCGCGCGAAGATCTCCAGCGCCGCCTTCATCGGGTGGTCGGCCACCACGCGCATCCAGGCCTCGCGCACGCCCTGGGTGCGGGCGTGCGGGCCGTACAGGGTTTCGTCGCCCAGCACGGTGACGGCGGTGCGGGTGTAGTCGGGCAGGCCCAGGCCCTTCAGGATGCCGCGCGTGCGCTCGAGGATGGCCTCGCCGGTGCGCCGCGCCTTGGCCGCGGCGTCGATGCCCACGATCACCATCGTGCCGGCGCAGCGCCAGCCGGTCATCTGCGTGGCCGACACCTTGTACTGCCCGCCCGGCGCGCGGCCGCGGGCGCCGCTGACGCGCACATGCTCGGCATCCAGCTGCTCGATCCTCACCTCGCGGAAGTCGCAGCACACGTCGGGCAGGCGGTAGGCGCCGGGGTCGCCGATCTCGTAGAGCAGCTGTTCGGCGATGGCCGCGCGCAGGATGGCGCCGCCGGTGCCGGCCGGCTTGGTGACGTCGAAGCTGCCGTCGGCGCGGCAGTGGATGATGGGGTAGCCGATGTGGGCCCAGTCGGGCACGGCCTGCCAGTCGGTGTGCAGGCCGCCGGTGGCCTGGCAGCCGCACTCGATGATGTGGCCGGCCAGGCTGCCGCCGGCCAGCGCGTCGTAGTCCTCGGCAGACCAGCCGAACTCATGGATCAGCGGGCCCAGTGTGACGGCACTGTCCACGCCCCGGCCGGTGATCACGATGTCGGCGCCGGCGGCCAGCGCGCGGGCCACCGGCAGTGCGCCCAGGTAGGCGTTGGCCGACAGCACCTTCTCGGGCAGCGGCTCGGCGCTGAACATGTCGGTGGTGCCGGCCTCGCGCAGTGCGGGCATCTGGGCCGACACGTCGTCGCCTTCCACCACCGCGATTTTCGGCGCCAGGCCCAGGCTGTCGGCCAGGGCCTGCAGCGCCGCGGCGCAGCCCTGCGGGTGGATGCCACCGGCATTGGCCACCACCTTGATGCCGCGCTTCATCACCTCGGGCAGCACGGCCTTCATCGCGATGTCGACGAAGTCGGTGGCGTAGCCCATCTCGGGCTTGCGTGCGCGCACCGCGGCCAGGATGGCCATGGTGGTCTCGGCCAGGTAGTCGAACACCAGGTAATCGATGCCGCCGCTGTTCACCAGCTGCGGCGCGCCCACCATGCTGTCGCCCCAGAAGCCCGAGGCACCGCCGATGCGGACGATCTTGGTGTCGGACGGGGAGGGCATGGCGTGGGGCTCCTGCGGTGAATGCTCGAGCTGCGAAAGGTAGCCGTTGCCTTTCTGCATGGCTTGCGCCGAGTGGCTGATGGGGCGCCCCTGCTGGGTTCTGGTTGGTATTTGCGCGGGGTGCGCTCAGCCACTGGCCGCAAGACGGCGCACCGGCCCGGTCGCGACCATGGGCTCACCATGGTGGCCCGTGCATCCTCCGGCATCCCCAGCGGCCCCGGACGGCGGGCGGCTGCGGCGCACCGTGGCATGGCCTCGGCACCGCTGGCCTGCCTGGTGAGCGGCCTGACGGCCGACGACGACGAGGACGCCGCCGCGCTGGCCGTGCTGGCGGCGCTGCGCGCCCACCTGGCGCCGCTGGGCGGCACGGTGGCGGCCATGACCCCACTGACCCGCGACGGCCAGCCCCGCCCCGGCGGCGGCTGGCACAGCCCGCGCGTGGCGCGGCTCACGGCGGCGGCCTCGTTCGCGGTGCCGCAGCATGCGGCCTGCCCCTTCGTGCTGCCGGCCGGCGCACCGCGCGAGGGCCTGGGCGCGGCCGCGGTGGCGGCCACGGCCGACGGCCCCGGCCTGCGCGCCCAGCCGGTGCGCGAGGCCTTCCAGGTGCTGGCCACCTGGGCCGATGCGGTGGTGATGGCGGGCATCGGCGGCTGGCTGACACCGCCGGTGGCACCGGGAGCGCCGGCCACCGGCCCGCTGCTGGCCAGCATGTGCCAGCGCCTGCACCTGCCGCTGCTGCTGTGCTCGCGCCTGGACGCCGAGGCCCCCGAGCGCGCCCGCCGCGCGATGAAGCTGGCCGGCCTGCGCCCGGTGGCCTGGCTGGCCATGCGCAGCGCCCAGCAGACCGTGGCGGACGACGATGCCCGCGTGGCGCAGCTGCAGGCGGCCTTTCACGCCCCGTGCGTCGGGCGCCTGGGCCCGCGCGATCCGGCCGCCGCCCTGCCGCTGGCCGACGGCGCACCGCAGCAGGCCATCGACATCCCCGCGCTGCTGGCCTGCCTGCCGGGCCGCACGGTGGCGGCGCCGGCCGCGGCCACTGCAGGGCCCAGCCAGATCACGCAAGACGGTCCGCCGCGCGCCGGCCGATGATGAGCCGACCCCGCACCCGCGCCCTGCGCGCCCAGCCCCATGCTTGACTTCACCCCGCTGCCGCACTGCTTCACCCCCGAGCACGAGAGCTTCCGCGCCGCGCTGCGCGACTTCGTGGCGCGCGAGATCACGCCCTACTGCAACGACTGGGACGAGGCCGAGACCTTCCCGCGCGCGCTGTACAAGAAGGCCTCGGCGCTGGGCCTGCTGGGCATGGGCTACCCCGAGCAGTACGGCGGCACGCCCACCGACATCTTCTACCACCTGGTAGCCAGCGAGGAGCTGGCGCGCTCGGGCTGCGGCGGCGTGAGTGCCTCGCTGATGTCGCACAGCATCGGCCTGCCGCCGGTGGCCGCCTGGGGATCCGACGAGGTCAAGGCCCGCGTGATCCCGCCAGTGCTGGCGGGTGATGAGATCGCCGCACTGGCCGTCACCGAGCCCGGTGGCGGCTCGGATGTGGCGGCGCTCAAGACCACGGCCATCCGCGATGGCGACCATTACGTCGTCAACGGCGAGAAGGTGTTCATCACCTCGGGCATGCGCGCCGACTGGTTCACCGTGGCCGTGCGCACCGATCCGTCCAACCCCGGCGCGGGGGGTGTCTCGGCACTGCTGATCAAGGGCGACACGCCGGGCCTGACCCGCACCGCGCTGAAGAAGATGGGCTGGTGGGCGTCGGACACCGCGCACCTGCGCTTCGACAACGTGCGCGTGCCGGTGGGCCATCTGCTGGGGCGCGAGAACAAGGGCTTCATGGTCTTCATGAACAACTTCAACAGCGAGCGCCTGGGCATGGCCGCGCAGGCCTGCGCCTATGCCCAGGTGTGCCTGGAGGAAGCCGTGGCCTGGGCGCGCGAGCGCCACACCTTCGGCCAGCCGCTGGTGCAGCGCCAGGTCATCCGCCACAAGCTGGTGGACATGGCGATGAAGATCGACGCCGCGCGCAGCCAGATCTACGAGCTGAGCTGGCGGCTGGAGCACAAGGTGGGCGACCCCGCGCAGATGGTGGCGCGCATCTGCATGGCCAAGATCCTGTCGACCCAGGCCATGCAGTTCTGCGCCGACCAGGCCGTGCAGATCCTGGGCGGCATGGGCTTCATGCGCGGCACCAAGAGCGAGCGCATCTACCGCGAGGTGAAGGTGATGATGATCGGCGGCGGCAGCGAGGAGATCATGAAGGATCTGGCCGCCAAGCAGCTTGGGTTCTGACGAGGGCATTTTGACCATGCAGCAAACCTGCGACGACCTGATCGGCGAATACCGCGCACTGGCCGACTTCTGCGCCACGCTGAGCCCCGCGCAATGGCGCGTGGTGACCGATTTCTACGGCTGGACGCCGTGGGACGAGATCGCCCACCTGGCCTACTTCGACGACACCGCGCTGCAGAGCTGCACCGATGCCGAAGCCTTCATGGCCGGCGTGAAGGCGCTGATGGCCGAGCAGGGCCAGGGCAAGGAAATCAGCGCCATTGCCCGCGAGACCTTCGGCCACCTGGACGGTGCGGCGTTGCTGGCCCAGTGGCGCCAGCGCTTCGAGACCCTGGTGGCCCAGTTGCGCCCGCTGGACCCCAAGGCCCGCCTGCCCTGGTACGGCCCGCCGATGAGCGCGCGCAGTTTTGCCACCGCGCGGCTGATGGAGACCTGGGCGCATGGACAGGACATCTGGGACGCACTGGGCCAGACCCGGGGCGCCAGCCCTGGGCTCAGGCACATCTGCCACCTGGGCGTCACCACCTACGGCTGGACCTTCGTGAACCGCAAGCTGGATGTGCCGCAGCCAGCGCCGTATGTGGAACTCACCGCGCCCGACGGCAGCCTGTGGACCTGGGGCGAGCCGTCGGCCACCGATTTCGTCAAAGGCCCGGCGATGGACTTCGCGCTGCTGGTCACGCAGCGCCGCCACCGCGACGACACGGCGCTGCAGTTCGCCGGTGCCGGCGCCGAGGCCTGGAGCCGCATCGCCCAGTGCTTTGCCGGCCCGCCGGCCGATGGCCCGGCCGCCGGCGTGCGCACGCGGGCCCGCCCCCAGCCTGCGGCCTGAGCCTTTGCCGGGCTGGGTGTGAGCGAAGGGGAGCAGGGCGCCGCCATCGGCCAGCCGCTCACGCTGGACCTGGCGCCACGCCTGGGACCACGGCTGGCCGCGCGGCTGCAGGGCCTGGGCGAGCAGGCCATTGCCGACCTGTCGTATGCCAACCTGTGGCTGTTCCGGCGGGTGCACGACTACCGCTTCATCGACGGCGGCTGGCCGGCGATCAGCGGCCTCACCTACGACGGCCAGCGGCACTTGTTGCCGCTGTTTGCACCCCACACGGCGCCCACCGGCGTGTTGCAAACGCTGATGGCCGACCATGCAGCGATGTTTCCGCTGACCGAGGTGGAGGCCCGCGCGCTCGACCCCGCGCATTGGGCCATCGAAGCCCACCGTGACGACGCCGACTACCTCTACCCGGCCGACCACTTCCGCCACTACCGCGGCACGGCGCTGCAGAAGAAGCGCAACCTGATGAAGCAGTGCCGCGCTGCGCATGTGCTGGAGGTGGTGCCGTATGACTCGGCCGATGCCCGCCATCAGCAGGCAGCGCTGGCTGTGCTGGAGGGCTGGTCGGCCGACAAGGGCAAGGCGCCTGGCGATGCGGACGATCTGCCGTGCCGGGAGGCCTTGTCGCTCGCGCCCTTTTTGGGGCTGGCCGGCCACATCGCCTGGGCCGACGGCGAGCCGGCGGGCTTTGTGCTGGGTGAGTTGTTGCAGCCGGGCGTGGCGGTGATCCGCTTTGCCAAGGGGCTGACGCGCTTCAAGGGCATCTCGCAACTGCTGTTCCACCACTTTGCTTCTGATCCACCGTTTCCGGTGCACTGGATGAACTTCGAGCAGGACCTGGGTCTGGAGAACTTCCGGCGGACGAAGCAGAGCTATCAGCCTTCTGCGCTGTTGCCGAAGTTTCGGGCTTCGCTTCGGTCCTCTTGACTTGCTGGGTTTGACTTGCTGGATTTGGCTTGCTGGGTTGGGTGCAAGCCAGGCCGTGCGCGGGCATCCGGTGGCGTTCAACTGCTTGGCCCGGCGCCCAGGCGCCGGGCTGCCCTGCGGTGCTCGCGTGGCTGGCGCGTGGCGCAACTCGCTTCGTTCGCTCACGCTCTCTGCGCTCAAACAAGCGCCACGAGTTTGATGGGAATGCGCGCTGCGCGCGCCGCCAGCCGCGCTGCGCTCCTCGGCTGCGCAGATTCACGCCACCGGATGCCCACGCACGGCCTGGCCGAACCACCGAGCACGTTCTCGGTCCCAAATCCCCCGCAGGCGGCGATGCCGATAGCTGCCAACACCTTGGCATGCCATCGGCATGCGGAAACGGTGGAGTAGGCCGAGGACGTCGGGTACCGGGCTGACGTAAGTAAAGGAGGAGCCGTTGGCCGGGAGGCCGACGGCGGGGGACATGGAGTCAGCCCGGTACCCGGCGGCATCGGCCGTTCGCGCAAGTCAAAGCAGGGACAGCGACACAAGCAAACGCACAACCCATCAGCCACTCTCCGCAAGACGCCCCAAGCGCAGAGAAATAACCTGCCACCGGCAATTCACACCGGCATCGGCACCCATGGCCCACATCGAGTCCACCCTGTCCACCACCAGCGAGAGCTTCCAGTCCAATCGCGAATCCATGCTGGCCTTGCTGGGCCGCGTGAGGGCGGCAGAACACCGCACCCGCGCCAAGTCAGCCGCCTCGCGTGAGCGCTTCGAAAAGCGGGGCCAGCTGCTGCCGCGTGAGCGCGTCTCGCTGCTGCTCGATCCTGGCACCCCGTTCCTGGAACTGGCCACGCTGGCCGGCTACGGCATGGACCATCCCGATCCCGAGAAGACCGCGCCCGGTGGCGGCATGATCGCCGGCATCGGCTTCGTCAGCGGCATCCGCTGCATGGTGGTGGCGTCTGACTCTGGCATCGATGCCGGCGCATTGCAGCCCATGGGCCTGGACAAGACCCTGCGTGTGCAGGAACTGGCACTCGAGAACAAGCTGCCCCTGGTGCAACTGGTGGAGAGTGCCGGCGCCAACCTGCTGGCCTACCGCGTGGAGGATTTCATCCGCGGTGGCGCCAGCTTCCGCAACCTGGCGCGCCTGTCGGCCGCCGGCCTGCCGGTGGTGACGGTGACGCATGGCTCGTCCACCGCCGGTGGTGCCTACCAGACGGGCCTGTCGGACTACATCATCCTGATCCGCGGCCGCTCGCGCGCGTTCCTGGCCGGCCCGCCGCTGCTGAAGGCCGCCACCGGCGAGATCGCCACCGAAGAGGAACTGGGCGGTGCCGAGATGCACACCCACATCTCGGGCCTGGGCGACTACCTGGCCGAGGACGACCGCGACGGCATCCGCATCGCCCGCGAGATCCTGGCGCAGATCGACTGGAACCGCGACATGCCGGCCGAGATCGTCTCGCCCAGCCGACGCTACAAGCCGCCGCGCTACGACGCTGAAGAACTGCTCGGCATCATGCCCGCCGACCACAAGCGCCCGGTGGACATGAAGCAGGTGATCGCCCGCATCGCCGATGACTCCGACTTCCTGGAGTTCGGCGAGAACTACGGCGGCGCCACGGTGTGTGGCCACATCAAGATCGAAGGCTGGCCGGTGGGCATCATCACCAACAACGGCCCCATCGACCCCGCCGGCGCCACCAAGGCCACGCACTTCATCCAGGCCTGCTGCCAGAGCAAGACGCCCATCCTGTATCTCAACAACACCACCGGCTTCATGGTGGGCAAGAGCTACGAGGAGAACGGCATCATCAAGCATGGCAGCAAGATGATCCAGGCCGTCACCAATGCCACGGTGCCGCAGATCACCATCTACTGCGGCGCCTCCTTCGGCGCCGGCAACTACGGCATGTGCGGCCGCGGCTTCGCCCCGCGCTTCTGCTTCAGCTGGCCCAATGCCAAGACGGCCGTGATGGGCGGCGAGCAGGCCGCCGGCACCATGGTGATGGTGACCGAGGCCGCCATGCGCCGCAAGGGCGAGGTCGACACCGCCAAGCTCGAAGCCTTGAGCAAGCAGATCATCGACCGCTTCGACAGCCAGATGAGCGTGTTCACCACCAGCGCGCGCCTGCTGGACGACGGCGTGATCGACCCGCGCGACACCCGCGCGGTGCTGAGCAAGGTGCTGGCCACCTGCCGCGAGGCCGAGGCCCGCCAGCCGCAAGCCATGCAGTTTGCTGTTGCCCGCCCCTGACGAAGCCCCTGGAACCACCATGCAACTCACGCACGAACACGAACAGCTGCGCGCCACCATCAAGCGCTTCATCGCCGAGCAGGTGAACCCCCATGTGGACGAATGGGAGGCGGCCGAGATCTTCCCGGCCCACCAGGTGTTCAAGCAGATGGGCGACCTGGGCCTGCTGGGCCTGGACAAGCCGGTGGAGTTTGGCGGAGCGGGGCTGGACTACAGCTATGCGGCCGTGTTTGCCGAGACGCTGGCCGACATCAACTGCGGCGGCATCCCGATGGCCATCGGCGTGCAGACCGACATGTGCACGCCGGCGCTGGCGCGCCGCGGCAGCGACGAACTGCGCCGCGAGTTCCTGGCCCCGGCGATCGCCGGTGACATGGTGGGCTGCCTGGGGGTCTCCGAGGTGGGCAGCGGCTCGGACGTGGCCTCGATCAAGACCACCGCGCGCAAGGACGGTGACGACTACATCATCAACGGCGGCAAGATGTGGACCACCAACGGCACGCAGGCCGACTGGTGCTGCGTGCTGGCCAACACGGGCGATGGCGCACCGCACCGCAACAAGAGCCTGATCATGGTGCCGATGAAGACGAAGGGCGTCTCCATCGCGCGCAAGCTGCAGAAGATCGGCATGGATTCGTCCGACACCGCGCAGCTGTTCTTCGACGATGTGCGCGTGCCGCAACGCTACCGCATCGGCGAGGAAGGCCTGGGCTTCACCTACCAGATGGAGCAATTCCAGATCGAGCGGCTGTGGGGTGCGCTGAACAGCATGGGCGGCGCCCAGCGCTGCATCGACATGACCATCGAGTACACCCGCGAACGCAAGGCCTTCGGTCGCGCGCTGCTGGACAACCAGTGGATCCACTACAAGCTGGCCGAGATGCAGGCCGATGTGGACTGCGTGCGCGCGCTGGCCTGGAACTGCGTGGAAGACGTGGTGGCCGGCCGCGATGCCACGCGCCTGGCCACCGTGGCCAAGCTCAAGGCCGGCCGCGTGGTGCGCGACGTGGCCTCGGGCTGTCTGCAGTTCTGGGGCGGCATGGGCTACATGAACGACAGCCTGATCTCGCGCTTCTACCGCGACACGCGCCTGACGTCGATTGGCGGCGGCGCGGACGAAGTCATGCTGCAAATTCTCTGCAAATACATGGGCACCTTCCCCAAGTAAACCGCCCGCGCCAAGACGACGAGACCGCCCATGACCACCCCGACGCCCTTCCACAAGATCCTGATCGCCAACCGCGGCGAGATCGCGCTGCGCGTGATCCGCAGCGCGCGGGCGCTGGGCTACCGCACGGTGGCGGTGTACTCCACCGCCGACGCCCACAGCCGCCATGTGCGCGAGGCCGACCAGGCCGTGTGCATCGGCGAGCCGCTGCCGAGCCAGAGCTACCTGCGCATCGACGCGATCATCGACGCGGCGAAGCGCACCGGCGCCGATGCCGTGCACCCCGGCTACGGCTTTCTGGCCGAGAACGAAGACTTCGCCCAGGCCTGCCGCGATGCCGGCCTGGTGTTCATCGGCCCCTCGCCCGAGGCCATCCGCGCCATGGGCCACAAGGCCGGCGCCAAGCAGCTGATGATGGACGCCGGCGTGCCCTGCATCCCCGGCTACCAGCGCGACGGCACCGAGGGCGACCAGAGCCCCGAACGCCTGGCCGCCGAGGCCGCGCGCATCGGCTACCCGGTGATGATCAAGGCCACGGCCGGCGGCGGTGGCCGCGGCATGCGCCTGGTGAGCAGCGCGGCCGACTTTGCCGCCGCGCTGGCCAGCGCACAAAGCGAGGCGCAGAACGCCTTCGGCGACCCCGAGGTGATCCTGGAGCGCGCCATCCTCGAGCCGCGCCACATCGAGATCCAGATCTTTGCCGACCGCCACGGCCACGCCATCCACCTGGGCGAGCGCGACTGCTCGGTGCAGCGCCGCCACCAGAAGGTGGTGGAGGAGGCGCCCAGCCCGGCCGTCAACGCCGAGCTGCGCGCGCGCATGGGCGAGGTGGCGGTGAAGGCCGTGAAGGCCATCGCCTACGAAGGCGCGGGCACGCTGGAGTTCCTGCTCGACCGCGACGGCAACTTCTTCTTCATGGAGATGAACACCCGGCTGCAGGTGGAGCACCCGGTCACCGAGGCCATCACCGGGCTGGACCTGGTGGAACTGCAGCTGCGCGTGGCGGCCGGCGAGCCGCTGCCGATCACACAGGACGACGTGCGCTTCAGCGGCCATGCCATCGAGGTGCGCCTGTGTGCCGAGGATGCCGACGGCGGCTTCATGCCGCAAAGCGGCCGCATGGCGCTGTGGCATGCGCCCGAAGCGCTGCGCGTGGAGCATGGCCTGGTGTCGGGCGTGGAGGTGCCGCCTTACTACGACTCGATGATCGCCAAGCTGGTGGCCCATGGCCGCACGCGCGATGAAGCGCGGCGCCGCCTGATCAGCGGCCTGCAGGACCTGGTGGCGCTGGGCGTCACCACCAACCAGGTGTTCCTGGCGCGCTGCCTGGCGCACCCGGTGTTTGCCGCCGGCGGCGCCACCACGGCCTTCATCGGCACTCACCAGGCCGAACTGCTGGGCACCGACGCCGCCACGCTGCGCGACGCCGCCGCGGTGGCTGCCCTGGTGCTGGCCGAGACGGCGCACGACGGCACGCGCCGCCACAGCGAGCGCCGCCTCACGCACACGCTGCCGCTGGGCCTGCGCTACGGCCTGGGCGGCGCCACCCACGCGGCCGCACTCACCCAGCTGGGCCCCAACGAGTTCACCGCCCAGATCGACGGTGCCGAACGCGCGCTGCAGCTGGTGGAAAGCGCGCCGCACCGGCTGCGCGTGTCGCTCGACGGCGTGGTGGAGGCGGTGGCCTTCCACCGCGATGGTGCGCGGCTGCTGATGCACTTCCGCGGCCGGCCCTACGACGTGGCCGACCACACCCGCGCCGTGGCCCAGCGCCAGGGCGGGGCGGGCGGCGACGGCAAGGTGCGCGCATCCATGAACGGCCGCGTGGTGGCCGTGCTGGTGGCCGAGGGCGACACGGTGCAGGCCGGCCAGCCGCTGCTGACGCTGGAGGCCATGAAGATGGAGCATGTGCACGTGGCCCCGGTGGCGGGCCGCATCACGCTGCTGGCCGTGGGCGTGGGCGAGCAGGTGGCCGCGCACCGCGTGGTGATCGAGGTGACGGCCGAAGCCGTGGCCGCCTGAACCAGGAGAAGCACGCAAAATGAGCGACACCCAGGATGTGCTGATCGAGCTGCGCGGCCAGGCGCTGTGGCTCACCATCAACCGGCCCGACAAGCGCAACGCGCTGCGCGCCAGCGTCATCGAGGGCCTGCGCACCGGCATCCGCCAGGCGCATGCTCAGGCTGCCCAGGACGGCGCCGTGCGCGCCATTGTCATCACCGGCGCGGGCGACAAGGCCTTCTGCGCCGGTGGCGACCTGCAGCCCGGCCAGGGCTTCGTCTTCGACTTCGCCCGCCCCGACAGCGACTACGCCAACCTGCTGCGCGAGGCCCACGCCGCCACGCTGCCCATCGTGGCGCGCATCAACGGCACCTGCATGGCTGGCGGCATGGGCCTGCTGTGCATGGCCGACATGGCCATCGCCGCCGACCACGCGCTGTTCGGCCTGCCCGAGGTGAAGGTGGGCCTGTACCCGATGCAGGTGCTGGCACTGATGAAGCGCCTGGTGGCTCCGCGGATCCTTCGCGAGTGGTGCCTGACCGGCGAGCCCTTCAGCGCCGCCGAGGCGCGTGCCAACGGCCTGCTGAACCATGTGGTGCCTGCGGCCGAACTGGATGCCAAGGTGGATTGGCTGCTGGACCGCCTGGTCGACAAGAGCCCCACCGCCATCCGCCGCGGCAAGTACGCCGAAGCCGCCATCGAAGCCATGGGCTTCGAGCAGGCCATCGCCTACATGGAAAGCCAGATCACGCTGGTGGCGCAGACCGAGGACGCGAAGGAGGGGCTGGCGTCGTTCAACGAGAAGCGTCGGGCGGTGTGGACGGGGCGGTGAGCGGGACCTAAAGACCGACGCCTTCGTTCCGGCAGGTGATGGCCTGGGTGGGCGTTGGCGAAAACGCTCTGGCCTTCGGATCGGCGATCCAGGCTTTGGCGACTGACCGGGACCACTCAACGCCCTTGCGGTGTTGGACGATCGCGATCACGTCGTCCCGTAGTTGGCCGTTGATCTTGCACTGACCAAGGTTCAGGTCATGGCCCTTTGGCAGGGGCGGCGCCGCGAGTCGGGCCACCTCTGTGGAAGCGGCATCGAGCAGACGCCAGTGGCCGGAGCCTGTCCTGGAGTCGTTGGTGATTTCGACGGACCAGCCGTCACCGGCTTCACGGCGGATGAGCCAGTTCGCCCAGGGCTTGGTTTCGGCGATCGAGGCGGCGCTCATCAAGCACATGGCGAGCAGAACGCCATGGCTGGCAGGCCCTTTGCGCGCAAAGGAATTCATCATGCGAAAGAACGCTGGACGTTGATCGGTGCGGTAACTCTGCGTGACATGTGCGGCGCCCCCCAAGCGCCCCCTCAAGGCCGCCACAGCCTGAACGGCACATGCCTGGCCGCATGAACAAAGTCCTGGTCGGTCGACAGCAGGGTCAGATCGTGCCGGCCGCACAACTGGATCAGCAGCGCGTCGATGGTGCCGATCTGCACGCCGGCCCGGCGGCAGACGTTGTGCACCTCGGCCGCCGCGATGTGGTCTTGCCGGTCGGGCGCGATGATGGGCAGGGCGGCAAAGGTCTCGATGATGGCCGCCGCTGCGCGCGGCCCATTGAAGCCTTGCAGCAGTTCCTGCAGCACCAGACCCGTGGTGACGAGGGTGTCGGCTCCTGCGATGGCATCTTGCAGCTGGCGCACCTCAGGTGCCGCCGTCGATCCGTCACGGCGCAGCGCCAGCGACCACACGCTGGTGTCGACCAGCAAGGTCATGATCGGCTTCGTTCCTGCTTGTGGTCGTAGCTGGGGTCCCAGTCGAGCTTGCCGAACAGGTCCGCCAGCTTCTTCTGCTCGCGCCGGGCGATGAACTCTTTCAGCGCCAGCGTCACCGCGGCCTTCTTGGTCGCTTCGCCGCTGAGTTCCAGCACCTGGTCGAGCAGTTGGGGGTCGAGTGCCAGATTGGTTGCCATGTGCGCCTCCGTGTGTGGAAGTCTACACACTGGCGCGCCGCACTGCCAACGTCCGCCCGTCCACGCGCTTACAAGTCAGTGCGCAAGCGCCAGATCTCCGGAAACAGCACCACATCCAGCATCTTGCGCAGGTAGCTCACGCCGCCAGTGCCGCCGGTGCCGCGCTTGAAGCCGATCACGCGTTCCACGGTGGTCAGGTGGCGGAAGCGCCAGAGGCGGAAGGCGTCTTCCAGGTCGGTGAGTTCCTCGCCCAGCTGGTACAGGTCCCAGTGCGCCTCGGGCTGGCGGTACACCTGCAGCCAGGCCTGCTCCACCTCGGGGCTCTCGGTGTAGGGCTGGGTCCAGTCGCGCTGGGTGTGGCTGGCGGCCAGGGCCAAGCCGCGGCGGGCCAGCAGGCGCAGGGCTTCGTCGTACAGGCTGGGTGCCTCGTAGGCGGCCTGCACCGGGGCCAGCAGGTCGGCGCGGTGGGCGTGCGGGGCCAGCATGGCGCGGTTCTTGTTGCCCATCGCAAACTCGATGCAGCGGTACTGGTAGCTCTGGAAGCCGCTGCTCGGGCCCAGGTAGGGGCGGATGGCGCTGTACTCGGGCGGCGTCATCGTGGCCAGCACGTCCCAGGCGTGCACCAGCTGCTCCATGATCTTGCTCACCCGCGCCAGCATCTTGAAGGCCGGCGGCAGCCGGTCTTGCGCGATGTGGCCGATGGCGGCCTGCAGCTCATGCAGCATCAGCTTCATCCACAGCTCGCTGGTCTGGTGCTGCACGATGAACAGCATCTCGTCGTGCGCGGGCGACAGCGGCTTTTGCGCACTGAGGATGGCGTCGAGCTGCAGGTAGTCGCCATAGCTCATGGACTGGCTGAAGTCGAGCTGGGCGCGCTCGTCGTGGACGATGGCTTCGGGCAGTGCGGCGGGTGTGGCGGCCGCGGCCGAGGGGGTGGCGTGGGGGCACATGGCGGTCTCCTCGCGGCTCAGGTCACGGCATGGCTGCGGTTGAACTCGGGGCGCTGCCATTCGCCGCTGGCCAGCACCTGGCGCAGGTGCTCCACCGCGTGCCACACGTCCTCGAAGCCTACATACAGCGGCGTGAAGCCGAAGCGCAGGATGTCGGGCATCGGGGCCGCGCTCGCGCTGTCTGGCGCATCGCCCTTGCGGAAGTCACCGATCACGCCGCGGGCGATCAGCGCCTGCACGATGGCGTAGGCACCTGTTCCGAGTTCGCGAGGATCACCCGCCTGGGCTTCGCGCATCAGGCACACCTGCGAGCCGCGCTGTGCATGTGCGCGCGGCGTCACCAGGCCCAGGCCATGGCCGGCGCAGCGCTGCTCCACCAGGGCGATGAACAGGTCGGTCAGCGCGAGTGACTTGGTGCGCAGCGCGGCCATGCCGCCCAGGGCCTCGGCGGCACTGAACACGTCCAGCCCGCACTGCAGGGCCGACAGGCTGATGATGGGCTGCGTGCCGCAGAGGTAGCGGGTGATGCCCGGCGCCGGCTGGTAGTCGGGCGTGAACGCGAAGGGCGCGGCATGGCCCCACCAGCCCGACAACGGCTGCCAGCCTGCGCTGGCATGGCGCGGGTGCGCCCACACGAAGGCCGGCGCGCCGGGGCCGCCGTTCAGGTACTTGTAGCCGCAGCCGATGGCGAAATCGGCATCCGCGCCACGCAGGTCCACCGGCACGGCGCCGGCGCTGTGCGCCAGGTCCCACACGCACAGCACGCCATGGGCATGGGCGGCGGCGGTCAGCGCCGCCATGTCGTGCATGGCGCCGGTGCGGTAGTTCACATGGGTGAGCATCAGCACGGCCACATCGGGGCCCAGCGCGGCGGTGATGCCTTCGGGCTCAACCAGGTCCAGCGTCAGGCCGCGCTCCCTGGCCAGGCCTTCGGCGATGTACAGGTCGGTGGGGAAGTTGCTGCGCTCGCTGACGATGCGGCGTCGCGCCGGGCCCTGGCTGCGCGCGATGTTCAGCGCCGCGCTCAGCACCTTGAACAGGTTGATCGAGGTGCTGTCGGTGCACACCAGCTCGCCGGGGCCGGCGCCCACCAGCGGCGCCAGCTGGTCGCCCAGGCGCTGCGGCAGGTCGAACCAGCCGGCGCTGTTCCAGCTCTTGATCAGGTCGGTGCCCCATTCGCGCGTCACCACATCGGCCACGCGGGCGGCGGTGGCCTTGGGAAGCACGCCCAGCGAGTTGCCGTCGAGGTAGATCACGCCGGGCGGCAGCTGGAAATGGCCGCGCAGCGGCGCCAGCGGGTCTTGCGCGTCGAGGGCGCGGCAGTGGTCAAGGGTCAGGGTCATGTCGTTCGCTTCAGAGGGCGCGAAGCACCGCCCGCACGGGCGAGGCGTCGGCGGTGGTCAGCTTCAAGGGCAGGGCGATCAGTTCGTAGTCGCCCTCGGGCACGTCGTCCAGCACCAGGTTCTCCAGCACGCGCAGGCCGCGCTGGCGGATCACCTGGTGGCTGGGCAGGGGCTTGCTGTCGGCGGGGTCGATGCTGGCGGTGTCGATGCCCACCAGCAGCACGCCCCGGTCGGCCAGGCGGGCGATGGTGTCGGGCGCGTAGGCGGCCAGGTCGCCGTCCCAGCGGTCTTGCGGCATGCGCGCATAGGTGCGCACCAGCACGCGCGGCGGCAGCGTGGCGTCCACCGCGTGGGCGATGTGGTCCCAGGTGATCAGCGGGCCGCAGCCGATGGCGTGGATGACGCGGCAGAGGCCGAGAAAGGGCTCCAGCGCCAGCGCGCCGATGGCCGCGCCATCGGGCGCGTAGTGCAGCGGCGCGTCGGCATGCGCGCCCACATGGGGCGAGAGCGTGATGGCGCTGACATTCACCGGGCAGCCAGGGCCGAGGGTGGCGCACCACTGCTGGCTGTAGGCGGTGTCACCCGGAAACACCGGGCTGCCGGCATGCACCGGCGGCGAAATGTCCCACAGCCGGTGGCTGGATGGGGACGGGGGAAGGGGCGTGGCAGACATGGGCGAAAAGTCTGCAGCGCCGCCGCGGGGCGTGGTGTCGGTTATTTCCAACAGGCAGGGCATTTGCCCGGCCCCGCGGCGCGACGGGGCCTCAGCGCGCCGCCGCCACGATGCATTCGCGCAGCCAGGCGTTCAGCGGGTCGGCGTCGCGCTGCTGGTGCCAGTACAGGTGCATCTCCACCTCGGGCAGCGCGATGGGCAGCGGGTGCAGGTGCGCGCCCAGTTCGGCCGCCAGCGGCACGGCCAGGCGGTGCGGCAGCGTCAGCATCAGGCCGGCCTGCACCGCCAGGCGGGCGGCGCTGTCGTAGCGCTGGCAGCGCGCGCCCACCTGACGCTGCACGCCGGCCTGGGCCAGGGCCAGGTCTTCCACCGCGCGGCCGGTGCGCAGCGTGCTCACCAGCACATGGCGTGCGGCGCGGTACTGGGCCTCGCTGGGCGGCTGCGGCAGGTGGCTCAGCAGCACATAGGCCTCGCGCGTCAGCGGGCGGTGCAGCACGTCGTGCGCGGTGGCCTGGGCGATGTCGATCGCGCAGTCGATGCGGCCGGTGGCCAGGTCGCTGCGCAGGGTCTTGCGGCCCAGGCGCACGCTGTGCACCACGGCCTGCGGCGCGCTGCGTGCCACCTGGGCCAGCAGTTGCGGCAGCACCAGCGGCTCGCCCTCGTCGTTCAGTGCCAGGGTCAGCCGGGTCACGTCGCGTGCCGGCTCGAAGTGCTGCGAGCGCCGCAGCGCCTGGCGCAGCAGCTGCAGCGCCTGCTGCACCTCGGGCCACAGCTGCGTGGCCAGCGCGGTGGGGCGCACGCCGTTGCCGTCGCGCACGAACAGCGGGTCGTCCAGCTGGCGGCGCAGGCGGGTCAGCGCATGGCTCACCGCCGGCTGGCTGACGCACAGCAACTCGGCGGCGCGGGTGAGGTTGCGCTCGGTCCACACCGCCTCGAAGACGCGGAACAGGTTCAGGTCCAGCCGTTGCAATGCGCCGGGTTCATGAGCAGTGTTCATGGGGTGGGGCAGGGGGTTCACGGCCTGCAGCGTAACCCGGCGCTGAGGGATTGCCCTGATGTCATGCGCATTGTTCATGTCTGGGCATGACCAAGCATCAGTGGGCAGCCGGGCGGTGTCGGCCCACAATCGCGCGTCGCCCGCTGGGCAGTCCTGGCCTGTCATGCCGTCTCGCAACCCGCTGCACCCCATCCCGCATCCGCCCCAGCTGCCGCTGCTGGGCAACCTGCTGTCGCTGGACGCGAGCCGGCCGATGCAGAGCATGCAGGCGCTGGCGCAGCAGCTGGGGCCGGTGTACTGGTTGAAGATGCCCGGCACCAAGCTGGTGGTGGTGACCAGCGCCGCGCTGGCCGAGGAGGTGTGCGACACCACGCGCTTCGACAAAAGCACCATCGGCACGCTGCGCCGGTTGCGGCCGCTGTCGCACGGGCTGTTCACGTCGGACACCAAGGAGCGCACCTGGTCCAAGCCGCACGGCATCCTGATGCCCAACTTCACGCAGAAGGCGATGCGCGGCTACCACCCGATGATGCTGGACATCGCCCAGCAGCTGGTGGCCAAGTGGGCGCGGCTGAACGCCGACGACACCGTGGACGTGGTGCGCGACATGACCGCGCTGACGCTGGACACCATCGGCCTGTGCGGCTTCGGCTACCGCTTCAACAGCTTCTACCGCGAGGGCTTCCACCCCTTCGTCGATGCGCTGACCCGCTCGCTCGAGACCGTGCAGCGCCGCCGCGGCATCCCGCTGGAGCATTGGCGGCTGCGCCGCGAGATGGCGCAGATGGAACGCGATGTGGCCTACATGCACGGCATGGTGGAGGCCATCGTGCGCGAGCGCCGCGCCAGCGGCTTGGGGCTGGCCGAGATGCCCGACCTGCTGAGCTACATGCTGGCCGGCGAGGACAAGGCCAGCGGCGAGCGCCTGGACGACCGCGAGATCCGCGACGAGTGCATCGAGTTCCTGATCGCCGGCCACGAGACCACCAGCAACCTGCTGAGCTTTGCGCTGGTGGAGCTGATGCGCCACCCCGAGGTGCTGGCCCGCGCCCGCGCCGAGGTGGACGCGGTGTTCGGCACCGACACCGCCGTGTGGCCCGACCATGCCCAGGTCAACCAGCTGCCCTATGTGCAGCAGGTGCTGAAGGAGACGCTGCGCCTGTACCCGCCGGCGCCGGGCATCGGCCTGCAGGCGCGGGCCGACACCACCATCGGCGGCGCCATGGCCTACCCGGTGCCGCGGCGCAGCCTGGTGATCCTGAACACGCTGGCGCTGCACCGCGACCCGGCCGTGTGGGGCCCCGACCCCGAGGCCTTCGACCCCGACCGCTTCACCCGCGCGGCCGAGGCGGCACGCCCGGCCCATGCCTGGAAGCCCTTCGGCAACGGCCAGCGCGCCTGCATCGGCCGGCAGTTCGCGATGCAGGAGGCCACGCTGGTGCTGGGCCTGATCCTGCAGCGCTTCGAGCTGGTGGACCCCAGCGGCTACCAGCTGCGCATCCGCGAGGCGCTGACCATCAAGCCCGAGGGCCTGCACATCCACGTGCGGGCGCGGCGCCTGGCGCAGCCTGTGACAGTGCCGGCATCTGCCGGCTCGGCCGCCCGTGGCCCCGCGCCGGCGGCCGCGGCCCCTGCGGCAGCGGCGCCAGCGATCCCCCTGCTGCCAGTGGCCGCGGCCGGCACGCCGCTGCTGGTGCTGCACGGCTCCAACGGCGGCACGGCCGAAGACATCGCGCAGCAGCTGGCCGAGGCCGGCCGCGCCCGCGGCCTGGCGGTGACGGTGGCGCCGCTGGACGCCCACGCCGACACGCTGCCCGAGGCCCTGCCCGAGGTGTTGCGCGGCGGCGGCCTGCTGCTGCTGGTGAGCGCCTCGTACAACGGCACGCCGCCCGACAACGCGCGCGCTTTCTGCGCTGGTCTGGCCCGGCCGGCCGCGGCCGATGCGCTGGCCGGCCTGCGCTATGCCGTGTTCGGCTGCGGCCACCGCGACTGGTCCAGCACCTACCAGGCGGTGCCACGCCAGATCGACGCGGCGCTGGCCGCGCGCGGCGCGCAGCGCCTGCTGCCGCGCGGCGAGGGCGATGCGCGCGAGGATCTGGACGCCGACTTCCAGGCCTGGGCCGCCACGCTGTGGCCGGCCGTGGCGGCGGCGCTGGGCGGCGCGCCGGCCGGGCTGGCGGCGCCCACCCAGGTCGACAGCGCGGCCGCGCTGCCCGAGCCGCTGGCCCTGCACTGGCTGCCGGCGGCCACGGTGCCGGCGGCCAGCCGCCTGCCCGGTGCGCTGCCGCTCACCGTGCGCGTCAACCGCGAGCTGCAATGTGGGGCCAACGGCCAGCCGCCCGAACGCAGCACCCGCCACATCGAGTTCTCGCTGCCGCCGGGCGCCGAGGCGACCTGGCAGGTGGGTGATCACCTGGCGCTGCTGCCGCGCAACCCCGACGCGCTGGTGCAGCGCGCGCTGCGGCGCCTGGGCCTGGACGGTGAGGCCCGGCTGCAGCTGGCGCCGCCGGCCCCCGGCGCGCGGCGCTGGCTGCACCTGCCCTATGCCGACGAGGGCGCCGCCCAGCCGCTGCACCAGCTGTTCGCCGAGGCGCTGGAGCTGCAGGCCCCGGCCACGCGCCGCCAGCTGCAGCTGCTGGCCGCCCACACCCGCTGTCCGCACACCGGCGGCCAGATGGCTGCACTGGCCGCCGAATGGGATGCCGCGCCCGATGCGCCGCGGCCCAGCCTGCTGCAGCTGCTGGAACGCTGGCCCGCGTGTGAGGCACCGCTGGCCGCGCTGCTGCCGCTGTGGCCGGCGCTGGCGCCGCGGCACTACTCGGTGGCCTCGTCGCCGGTGGTGGATGCGCAGCGCGTGGCGCTCACCGTCTCGGTGGTGGACGCACCGTCGCGCCTCGATCCGGCCCAGCGCCACCGCGGTGTGTGCTCGGGCCAGCTGCAGCAGGCGCAGCCGGGTGATGTGTGGTGGGGCCGGCTGCAGCGCGGCGCGCCGGGCTTCACGCTGCCGGATGACCCCACGGTGCCCCTGCTGATGGTGGCCGCCGGCAGCGGCATCGCACCGTTCCGCGGCTTTGCGCAGCAGCGTGCCGCGCTGCAGGCCGCGGGCGCGCGGCTGGGGCCGGCGCTGCTGGTCTTCGGTTGCCGCCACCCGCAGCTGGATGCGCTATATGCCGACGAACTGCAGGCCTGGGCCAAAGCGGGCGTGCTGCAGCTGCTGTACGCCCACTCGCGCCAGGGCGCCGAGCCGGTCTATGTGCAGCACCGCCTGGCCCAGCAGGCCGATGCCGTGTGGGCGCTGATCGGCCAGCCGCAGGCACGCATCCATGTGTGCGGCGACGGCGCGCGCATGGAGCCGGCGGTGCGCGCCGCGCTGCAGGCCATTGCCCGCGACCACGGCGCCGGCGACGACTGGCTGGCCACGTTGCAGCGCGAACAGCGCTACCTGCTGGACGTGTGGGCGGGCGGCTGAGCGGCCACCGCGCGGGGCCAGAATGCGCGGGCCCTGCCGGAGTACCGATGCGCCGCCCCAGGCCCCCGCTGTCCCTGCTGCCGCCCCTGCTGCTGTGCCTGGCCTACGGCCTGCCGTTCAGCACGGCGGCCGCCGATGTGGCGCCGTGGGTGGCCCGGCTGGGCGACGACGACTCCTATCGCCGTGGCGACGCGGCCGTGGCACTCGGCCAGGTGGGCGAGGCGGCCGTGCCGGCGCTGGTCCAGGCCCTGCGCAGCGCCGACGCGCGTGTGCGCACCTCGGTCGCCATCGCCCCGGCGGCGAGGAGGTCGAAGGCCCGCTGCCACTGCTGTTTCGCCCCGGTGCGCGCTTCGGTTACTCGGGCGAGGGCATCTTCCACCTGCAACGGCGCGTGGAATGGCTCACCGGCCAGCCGCTACAGGCCCTGGCCCAGGCCCGGCTGTTCGGCCCGCTGGGCCTGAGCGGCACCGACTTCGGCTGGACGCCGCCGATCGGCGCCCGGCAGGCCACCGGGCATGACCGCGACGGCATGCCACGCCCGCGCTCGCGCTATGCGCACCCGAACGCGGCCTACTCGCTCTACACCACGGCCCATGACTACGCGCGCCTGCTGCTGGAGATGCTGAAAGCCGGGCGCGGCGAGTCGACGCTGCTGTCGCGCGCCGCGGCGCAGGAGATGCTGCGCCCGCAGGTGGCGGTGGATGCGCGCGAGCCGATCGAGCGCCCCGGCGCGGCCCAGGGCCAGGCGGTGTTCTGGGGCCTGGGCTGGTCGATCAACCGCACGGCGCAGGGCGACATCGCCCACCACAGCGGTGCCAACAGCACCGGCTTTCGCAGCTTCGCGCAGTTCTCGCCCACACGGGGCAGCGGCCTGGTGATCCTGACCAACGGCCTGCAGGGCGACGAGTTGTGGCAGCGCCTGGTGGCGGCCGTGGGCGATTGGTGAGGCGAGCCACCGTATGGTAGCGCTGCCAAACCTAGAATGCGGCGCGATGACCTCCGAGCCGCCCGTTCCCGCCAAGCGCTCGCGCCGCAGCAGTGGCGCGGTGACGCTGCACGACGTGGCGCGCCTGGCCGGCGTGGCGCCGATCACCGCCTCGCGCGCGCTGAACACGCCCGCCCAGGTATCGCCCGAGGTGCTGAAGAAGGTGCAGGAGGCCGTGGCCCGCACCGGCTATGTGCCCAACCGGCTGGCCGGCGGCCTGGCGTCCACGCGCAGCCGGCTGGTGGCCCTGGTGGTGCCCACGGTGTCGGGGCCGGTGTTCCTGGACACCATCCAGGCGCTGACCGAGACGCTGGACGCCGCCGGCTACCAGCTGATGGTGGGCCAGGCCGGCTACGAGGGCCGGCGCGAGGACGCGCTGCTGGAAGCCATCATCGGCCGGCGGCCCGACGGCATCGTGCTCACCGGCATCCTGCACTCGGATGCCAGCCGCCGCCGGCTGCTGGCCTCGGGCATTCCGGTGGTGGAAACCTGGGACCTGACGCCCACGCCGCTGGACATGCTGGTGGGCTTCTCGCACCAGGCCGTGGGCGAGGCCGTGGCGCGCTACCTGCACGGCCGCGGCCGGCGCCGGCTGGCCACGCTGTCGGGCGACGATCCGCGGGCGCAGCAGCGCGCCGCCGCCTTTGCCCGCGCGGCGCAGGCGCTGGGCCTGCCGCCGGTGCGTGCGCATGTGGTGCCGGCCCCCACCACGCTGCAGGCCGGGCGTGGCGCGCTGGCGGCGCTGATGCCCGGCCTGGCAGGCCAGGGTGCAGGCGCCGCCGATGCCGTGGACGCGGTGTTCTGCAGCTCGGACCTGCTGGCCCTGGGCCTGCTGACCGAGGCCCGCGTGCAGGGCCTGGACGTGCCCGCCGACCTGGCCGTGGTGGGCTTCGGCAACCTGGAGATGGCGGCCCAGGCGGCGCCGGCCATCAGCTCGGTGAACATCAACGGCGCCGGCATCGGCGAGCAGGCGGCGCGCTTTCTGATCGCGCGGGCCGAAGGGCAGGCGGTGGCCGAGCGCGTGGTGGACATCGGCTTCGAGCTGATCGAGCGGCAAAGCAGCTGAGGCGCCGAAGCGGCGCCTGCTGAACTCGGGTAATCCCGAGGTTGTCTGACCTTCTCAAGTGAATTCGGTAGCGCTACCATCCGTGTCAATTTGGTAGCGCTACCGTTTGCTGCCGTCATCCGTTTCCGACCTCTCCAGGATTGCCCATGAGTTCCGCCGACCGCATTGCGCACATCGCGCTGTCGTCCTGCTACCTGCCGCTGGCCAACCCGATCAGCGATGCCAAGGTGCTCACCGGCCGCCAGAAGCCGATGACCGAGATCGCGATGCTGTTTGCCGAGATCGAGACCGAGGGCGGCCACCAGGGCCTGGGCTTCACCTACAGCAAGCGCGCGGGCGGGCCGGGGCAGTTCGCCCATGCCAAGGAGGTGGCGCCGGCACTGATCGGTGAAGACGCCAACGACATCGCCCGGCTGTGGACCAAGCTGTGCTGGGCCGGTGCCTCGGTGGGCCGCAGCGGCCTGTCGGCGCAGGCCATCGGCGCCTTCGACGTGGCGCTGTACGACCTGAAGGCCAAGCGCGCCGGCCTGTCGCTGGCCAAGCTGCTGGGCGCGCACCGCGACTCGGTGGCCTGCTACAACACCTCGGGTGGCTTCCTGCACACGCCGCTCGATCAGCTGCTGGTGAATGCCGAGAAGTCGGTTGCGCGCGGCATCGGCGGCATCAAGCTCAAGGTGGGCCAGCCCGACCGGGCCAAGGACATCGAGCGCGTCTCGGCCGTGCGCAAGCACCTGGGCGAGGGCGTGGCGCTGATGGTGGATGCCAACCAGCAGTGGGACCGGCCCACGGCGCAGCGCATGTGCCGCCGCTTCGAAGACTTCAACCTGGTGTGGATCGAGGAGCCGCTGGACGCGTATGACCACGAGGGGCACGCCGCGCTGGCCCAGGCCTTCGACACGCCGATCGCCACTGGCGAAATGCTGACCAGCGCGATGGAGCATGGCGACCTGATCCGCCACCGCGCGGCCGACTACCTGATGCCCGACGCGCCGCGCGTGGGCGGCATCACCCCGTTCCTGAAGATCGCCGCGCAGGCCGAGGCCGCGGGCCTGATGCTGGCGCCGCACTTCGCGATGGAACTGCATGTGCACCTGGGCGCCGCCTATCCCACCGAGACCTGGGTGGAGCACTTCGACTGGCTGGAGCCACTGTTCAACGAGCGGTTGGAAATCCAGAACGGCCGCATGCTGGTGCCGCAGCGGCCGGGCCTGGGCGTGAGCTTGAGCGAACAGGCCCGTGCCTGGACGCGTGAGCGCGCCGAGGTGGGCCAGCGCGCCTGATCCGGCACCCAACCCCATCCGCGTTCTCTCGCTCTATTTCTCTTCTCCGTACACACCAGAGTCGCCACCGACCGCCCCACCTCAGGAGACTGACCCATGACCGTTCTGACCCGCCTGCCCCGCTTCGTGGCCGTTGCCGCCCTGGCCCTGGCGGCCCATCTGCCGGCCCAGGCCGACACCTGGCCGCCCAAGACCGTGACGCTGCTGGTGCCGTTTCCGCCCGGCGGCTCCACCGACCTGATCGCGCGCACCGTGGGCGCCAAGCTGCAGGAGAAGTTCGGCGCCAGCTTCGTCGTCGACAACAAGGCGGGTGCCGGTGGCACGCTGGGTGCGGCCCAGGCCAAGCGCGCCGCGCCCGATGGCGCCACGATCTTCGTGTCGTCGCTGGGCCCGTTCGTGATCGGCCCGCACCTGATCAAGAACACGGGCTACGACGCGTTGAAGGACTTCGACTACATCACCGTGGCCGTGCAGGCGCCCAATGTGCTGGCCGTGCCGGCCGCGTCGCCACACAAGAGCTTTGCCGACCTGCTGAAGTTCATCAAGGCCAACCCCGACAAGATGAGCTTCGCCTCGGCCGGCAATGGCACGTCGGACCACCTGACGGCCGAGCTGTTCTGGCAGGAAACGGCCACCAAGGCCACGCACGTGCCCTACAAGGGCGGTGCCCCGGCCATGAGCGACCTGATCGGCGGCGTGGTGGATGCGTCGTTCATGAACATCAACACCGGCCTGGCCAACATCAAGGCCGGCAAGCTGCGCGCGCTGGCCGTCACCAGCGCCAAGCGCTCGCCGCTGCTGCCCGATGTGCCCACGATGGAAGAGCTGGGCTTCAAGGGCGTCACCGTCACCTCGTGGCAGGCTTTTGCCGCGCCCAAGGGCCTGCCCAATGACATCAAGACCAAGCTGCGCGACGGCATCGTGGCGGCGCTGAACGATGCCACGGTCAAACCCAAGCTGCTGGAGCTGGGCTTCGAGATCGTGGGCAACACGCCCGAGCAGTTCACCGCCTTCCAGGCCGCCGAGTTTGCGCGCTGGAAGAAGGTGATCGAAACCGGCAAGATCACCGCAGATTGATTCCCCGCACCATGACCGACGCACCCCAAAAGGCCCCGCTGCGCATCGTGATGGATGCGCGCGACAACGTGGCCATCGTCGCCAATGACGGCGGCCTGCCGGCCGGCACCGTGTTCGACGACGGCCTGGTGCTGCGCGAGCATGTGCCGCAGGGCCACAAGCTGGCGCTGGTGGACCTGAAGGCGGGTGATGCCGTGCTGCGCTACGGCGTGGCCATCGGCTATGCGCTGCAAGACATTGCGCAGGGCAGCTGGGTGCACGAGAAGCGCCTGCAGATGCCCGGCGCCCGCGCACTGGAAGGTCTGCCGATGGCCACCGTGAAGCCGGCCCCGGCCGAAGCGCTCACCGGCCACAGCTTCCAGGGCTACCGCAACGCCGATGGCTCGGTGGGCACGCGCAACCTGCTGGCCATCACCACCACGGTGCAGTGCGTGGCCGGCGTGGTGGAGCAGGCCGCGCGCCGCATCCGCGCCGAGCTGCTGCCGCGCTACCCCAACGTGGATGGGGTGGTGGCGCTGGAGCATGCCTACGGCTGCGGCGTGGCCATCGACGCGCCCGATGCGGCGATCCCCATCCGCACGCTGCGCCACATCAGCCTGAACCCGAACTTCGGCGGCGAGGTGCTGGTGGTGAGCCTGGGCTGCGAGAAGCTGCCGCCCACGCGCCTGCTGCCGCCCGGCAGCTTCCCGATCAGCGATGGCCGCAGCGCGGACGACGGCCCCGACACCGTGTGCCTGCAGGATGGCGCGCATGTGGGCTACCAGTCCATGCTCGACCACATCCTGGAACGCGCCACGGTGCACCTGGAGCGCTTGAACCGGCGCCGGCGCGAGACCATCCCGGCCAGCGAGCTGGTGGTGGGTGTGCAGTGCGGCGGCTCGGATGCGTTCTCGGGCGTCACCGCCAACCCGGCCGTGGGCTGCTGCGCCGACCTGCTGGTGCGCGCCGGCGCCACCGTGATGTTCAGTGAGAACACCGAGGTGCGCGACGCGGTGGAGCAACTCACCGCCCGCGCCGCCACGCCGGAAGTGGCGGAAGCCATCGTGCGTGAGCTGGGCTGGTACGACCGCTATCTCGACCGCGGCCGCGTCGACCGCAGTGCCAACACCACGCCGGGCAACAAGGCGGGCGGCCTGTCCAACATCGTCGAGAAGGCGATGGGCTCGATCATCAAGAGCGGCTCGCAGCCGATCTCGCATGTGCTGGCGCCGGGCGAGAAGCTCAAGCCCGGGCAGCGCGGCCTGGTCTACGCCGCCACGCCGGCCAGTGACTTCATCTGCGGCACGCTGCAGCTGGCTGCGGGCATGAACCTGCACATCTTCACCACCGGCCGCGGCACGCCCTACGGCCTGGCCGAATGCCCGGTGGTGAAGGTGGCCACGCGCAGCGATCTGGCGCGCCGCTGGCACGACCTGATGGACGTGAACGCCGGCGCCATCGCCGATGGCGAGTGCACGGTGGAAGAACTCGGCTGGCAGATGTTCCACACGCTGCTGGACGTGGCCAGCGGCAAGAAGACCTGGGCAGAGCAGCACCAACTGCACAACGCGCTGGTGCTGTTCAACCCGGCGCCGGTGACCTGAGCAGCCGGGCGCGCAGCCGACTTTCCAGCCGCGCCCACACCACGCGCATCGAGGCGGAGCGCCGCAGTTCGGCATGGGCGCACAGCCACACCTGCTGCGGCAGGCCGAAGCGGTCGGCCAGCACGCGGCGCAGGCCCGGCCGCTCGGCCGCCACATCGGCGAGGAACACGCCAATGCCGCCACCGGTCTCGACCGCCGCCTGGCGCGGCAGCATCGCGTCGGTGCGCAGGCGAAAGCGCACCGACAAGGCCGGCGCTGGCTGCTTCAGGAAGGGGCCGATCGGCGCAGCCTCGCGGTCGAAGCCGGCCACGAAGGCCTCGTCGGGCAGGCTGAAGTCGGTCGGCTCGCCGAAGCGCTGCAGGTAGGACTCGTGGGCGTACAGGCCGAGTTCGGTGTCGCCCAGGTGCACGGCGATCAGGTCGTCCTGCTCGGGCCGGAAGAAGCGCACCGCGATGTCGGCGTCGCGGCGCAGCAGGTTGTCGGCGCTGTTGGACACCGACAGCGCGATCTCCAGCCCCGGATGCTCGCCGAGCAGCGCGGCCAGGATCGGCGTCACCACATGGTAGGCATAGACCTCGGAGGCGGCCACGCGCACCGTGCCCACCACGCGCTCCTGTGCGTCGGCGAAGAGGCCTTGCGCGCTGGCCACGGCCTGCTTCATGCCGGCCACGGCGGCGTACAGCGCGCGTGCCCGCTGCGTCGGCTCCAGCCGGCCCGGCCGGCGCACGAACAGCGCCTCGCCGAGGGTGCTTTCCAACTCGCGCACATGGCGGCCCACGCTGGGTTGGGTGCTGCCCAGGCGGCGTGCGGCCTCGGTCAGCGTGCCGGTCTCGTGCACCGCGATGAACGAGCGCAGCAGGTTCCAGTCGGTCAGCGCCGGTCCGGGGGGCGGCGCCACGGCGGCGGTGTCGGCGGCGGGCTTGCGGGGCATCGGTGCGCAGTGTGACACGCAGGCGCGGCGGGCTTCAGGCCTGCAGCAGCGCCTGCAGTCCGCGGCGCGGGCTGGGCTGCGTGGCCTGCAGCGCAAAGCCGGTGCGCGCCAGCATCTGCACCGTGTTGCGCTGCGGGTCCAGGCCCAGCGCCTGGTGCACCGCGAGGTAGGGGCGACGCACTTCGGCAAACTCCTGCAGCGCCTGCGACAGCGGGTGCATCTGCACGCCGGCCGCGGTGGCCTGCAGGTGCTGGCGCACATAGGCCCGGCCGGCATCCACCTGCTGCGGGCGGGTGTTGCCGCTGCTGGCCAGCCACAGGTAGCCGCTGCCGGTCTCGAAGGGGGCCCAGCGCGCCATCACGCGCTCCAGGTTCGCGCTGCCCGGCTGCGGCACCTGCAGCGGATCGAACAGGCCCAGCGCGTGCAGCAGGCGCGGCATGCGCTCGTTCAGGCTGATGCCATCGCGGTGGCGGGCAATGGCATCCGGGCCGATGCGCATCAGCTGCGCCGATTCAAGCCAGGTGCGCGGGGTCAGGCATTCGATCTCGTAGGCCTCGCGCGTGATGGCGCGCAGGCGCTCGAGGCCCGCCGCATCGCTGACCACACCGCCGGCCAGGCCGAAGCGCTGGGCGGTCTGCGCCCATTGCGCGGTCAGCGCCACGGGCAGCGCACGGTCGTTCGCATAGGCTGCCTTGTTGGTGTGGCGCTGCGCGATCTGCGCGAACAGCGGGTCGGGCGGCGCGCTGCCCGCATCGCGCAGGTGCAGCACCGCCACACGGTGGCCGCGCGGCAGCGCGTCCGCCGCGGGCGCGCCGTCGGGAAAGAGCTGCACCTCCACCGCGACGCCCCGCGCCGCCGCGGCGATGACCGCCAGTTCGATGAAGGCGCCGCAGCCGATCAGGATCTGGCGGCCGAAGGGATCGGTCTCGGGCAGCAGGCGCTGGCCGTCGCACAGCAGGCCGATGCGGCCGGGCTGCGACAGGTCGGCGATCCAGGGCTGGCGGTTGTGCGGGTTCGGGGCCAGCAGCGCATGCGCCAGCATGTGGCGGCGCAGGTCGGTCTCGGGCCCGGTGGCGCGCCAGGCCTGCGTGGCCTCATCGGGGTAGGTCGAGGCGCAGCCGCCCAGCGGCAGCGTGGCAAAGACGGCACCGCCGCCGGTCAGGGCGATGAAGCGGCGGCGGGAGGGGAGCAGGTCACTCAGGGGCGGCATGGGGCACTCCGGTGCGGGTGGCGATGTGCCCATCGTCTGCGCCCGCCCGTCGCGCGGCCAGCGCCGCCGGTGCACGCCAGGCATGCATTCCTGTTTGGCGCCGGCGTTTCACTGCGGCGGCGCCGCGCCCGTCAGGCCCGTCACGCCCGCCGTGCAGGCCGCCAGCCGCTGCCGCAGCAGGTCCTGCTCGGCCGCATGCGGGGCCGCGTCCAGCGCGCGCTGCAGGTGCGCCCGCGCCGCGCCGAACTGCCCGGCGCGCCGTTCCAGCTCGCCCAGCGTCGCGTCCCACAGGTAGTAGCGGGTCAGCCAGCCGGGCGGGGCCAGCGTGCGCAGCAGGGCCAGGCCGGCCTCGGGGCCCTGCCACTGTGCCAGCGCGATGGCGCGGTTGAGGGTGTAGAGCGGCGAGGGCTCGTGGCGCTCCAGCGTCTGGTACAGGTCGACGATCTGCGCCCAGTCGGTCTGCGCGTAGCTCGGGGCCGAGCAGTGCAGCGCGGCCACGGCGGCCTCGGCGTGGTAGCGCGAGAAGCTCGGGCCGCGCGCGGCGCGCTGCAGCCAGCGCAGGCCGGTGGCGATGGCGCGGCGGTCCCAGAGCGAGCGGTCCTGGGCCTCCAGCAGCAGCAGGCCGCCGTCGCCGGCCTCTCGCGCGTCGAAGCGCGCGGCGTGCAGGTGCATCAGGGCCAGCAGGGCGTCCACCTCGGGCGCGCCGCACACCGGGTGCGCCGCCATCTGGTGCGCCAGGCGCAGGGCCTCGTCCACCAGCTCACGGCGGATCAGCGATTCGGCCTGCATCGCGTGGTAGCCCTCGTTGAACAGCAGGTAGATGATGCGCAGCACCGTGCCGCGCCGGCCTTGCAATGCGGCCAGCGTGGGCGGCTCCAGCTCCGGCCCGGTCTGGCGCAGCCGCTCGCGGGCACGCGCCAGGCGCTTGTGCACGTTGTCCTCGCTGGTCAGCAGGCGCAGCGCGATCTCGCGGGTGGAAAAGCCGCCCAGCACCTTGAGCGCCAGCACCAGCTGGCTGGGCGGCGCGATGGCCTCGTCGGCGCAGACGAACAGCATGCGCAGCTCGTCGTCGGCCACCTCGGCGGCCATGCGGGGCGACTGGGGCGGCGTGGCCAGGGCCAGCGCCTGGGCCTGGAGGGCGCGCGCGGCCACGGGATCCGGCGCAGGGCCAAGTGCGGCCGTGCCGCCGGGGGCGCCGTCGAATGCGCCGTCACCCGCGTCCAGCGGCAGGTTGCGGTGCTCGCTGCGCCGCAGCTCGTCCACCAGCTTGTTGTGGGCCACACGGTACAGCCAGGCCCCCGGCTGGGCCGGCGTGCCGTCACGCGGCCAGCGCCGCAGCGCCGACAGCATGGCGGCCTGCACCGCGTCCTCGGCCAGCGCGACGAGGTGGTAGCCGAAGTCGCGCGCCAGCCGCGCCACCAGGCGCCGGTACTCGCTGCGGAAGGTCTGCGCCAGCGGCGTGTCGGCCGGTGCCGCCGCGGCCGCGCCGGGCGGGTCGCTGCCGGGCACGGCTCAGAAACCCGCCAGCTCGCGCACCTCGATCCAGCTGCCGGGAAAGCGCAGCACCGGGCAGCCGCGCGAGATCTCCACCGCCCGCTCCAGGCTGGCGGCCTGCACGATGCTGTAGCCGCCCAGCACCTCCTTGGCCTCGACGAAGGCGCCGTCGGTGACGACGATCTCGCCACCCGCACCGGCGCGCACCTGCCGGCCCTGCGGCTTCAGGCCATCGCCCAGGTCGACGATCTCCTCGTCGAAGCGGGCCTTCCAGGCGCTCCACTGGGCCAGCATCTCGGCCATCTCGGCGGGCGAGAGCTCGTCGTCGCGGGCATCGGCGGGCTGGCGGTAGATGAACAGGTACTTGGCATCGGACATGGCAACGCTCCAGAAGTTGGGAGGGGATGGGACGCACCGCAGCCGCAGCAGGGGCCCTGGCGCGGGCGTCACCCCCCATGGACGGCCGACCGGCCCCGATCCGGACACCCCGGCCGAGAAATATTTTCAACGGGGTGTCCGGCCGAGCTCAGGCCAGGGCCACCACCACGCCCTGCCGGGCGTCCACCTGCCCGCCCAGCACCTGCCCGTAGGCCTGCAGCGCCGCCGGGGCGCCCAGGCGCGCGTCGATCTGCACCCAGTCGCCTGCGGCCACCTGCGCGAGAAAGCCCACCCAGGCCTCGCCCATGCGGCGCTGCAGTTCGGCCGGGCCCCAGCCCTCGGGCGGCGGCCCGCTGCGCAGCTTGACCTGGGCCGGGGCGAAGAACAGCACCGGCTTGGGGCCCGGCAGATCACGGGCGGCGCCCAGGGCCTGCCAGTGCGTGCCGCCCACCGAGCAGCTGTGGCGCAGCGCGTCGGCCGCGGCAAAGTGGCCGTGGATGGCGCGGCGCAGCGGCGCGTCGCCGGAGAAGTCCACGTAGACGGTGGGCGTGGCCGCGTCGAGCGACGGCAGCGCGTCGTAGGTCAGCACGGCGTCGTAGCAGCCGAGCGAGCGGCAGTAGGCCACGTTGCCCGGCGAGGTGAGGCCCACGATGCGCGGCGCGCCGGGCCGGCCGCGGCGCAGCGCCAGGCAGTGCGCGGTGCCCACCGCGGTCTTGCTGGAGGCGCTGGACAGCAGCACCTGCGTGGCGCCGAAGAAGCCGTTCACGTCGAGGAAGTCGTCGATCAGGAACGAGGTCATGAACAGCGGGCGCAGCACGGCCTGCAGGTCTTCCAGATCGGCGCGGTAGCCGGGGTCGGCGTCGCAGAACTGGTACTGGTTGTACACCAGGGCCAGCTCGCGGCGGTGCGCCGCGCCGTCGGTGAAGCCGTGGGCCGACACCTTGGACGGCGCCACCACCAGGTGGGTGCCGGCCGGGTAGTAGCCCCACACGCGCCGGCCCACGGCCAGGCCGTCCACCTGGCTCTCGGCCACCGTGGCGAAGCCCCACACCGGCAGGCAGCCCAGCGCCGCGTCACCCGACGGGAAGAAGTCCCAGTAGCGCATGGCCTCGCCGAAGGCGGCATAGGTGATGTTGTTGGCGGTGAGCGAGAAACGCTGCACCGCCAGCCGGGCCTCGCCGGCCTGCAGCGGGCGCTGGGCCGGCGCGTCGGGGTCCGGGCCCAGCTGGGCCTGGGCCAGCTGGGTGCGCTGGATGAACAGGCGCTGGCCGGTGGCGGGGTTGAGGTCGGACATGCCGGGGCTCCTGGGTGGGTTGGCGTTCGCGGGATGCGGCCCATGTTCGCACCGGTGCGGGCCGCCACCGGCCGGGGCGAGGGTATGTCCCAGGCGGATGCCGGGCCGGGGCCGCCGCAGGCGGCCGGCCGGCGGGCATACGATGGCGCGCGCCATGCCGGGCGGCCGGGCGCCATGCGCCAGCCGCCGGTCCACCATCGCTGAGGCCCCCCATGTCCAGCACCGCCGTTGCCCACGAGATCACCACCGACTACCTCGTCATCGGCGCGGGCACCGTCGGCATGGCCTTTGCCGACACGCTGCTGGCCGAACGCCCCGACGCGCACATCACGATCGTCGACCGCCATGGCCAGCCGGGCGGGCACTGGAACGATGCCTACCCCTTCGTCACGCTGCACCAGCCGTCCAGCTTCTATGGCGTGAACTCGCTGCCGCTGGGCAGCGGCCAGGTGGATGCGGTGGGCCTGAACCAGGGCCTGCTGGAGCTGGCCTCGGGCGCCGAGATCAATGCCTACTTCGATCGCGTGATGCACCAGCGCCTGCTGCCCAGCGGCCGTGTGCGCTACCTGCCATTGAGCGAGGTGGGGGCCGACGGTGTGGTGCAGTCGCTGCTGTCGGGCGAGCGCACGCGCGTGCAGGTGCAGCGCAAGACGGTGGATGCCACGGCCATGAGCCCCGAGGTGCCGGCCACGCACACGCCACGCTTTGCCGTGGCGCCTGGAGTGCGCCTGGTGCCGCCCAATGCGCTGCCGGGCCTGTGGCAGGCCCCGCCGGCCGGCCAGGCGCGGCCGCGGCAGTTCGTGGTGCTGGGCGCCGGCAAGACCGCGATGGACGCCTGCATCTGGCTGCTGCAGTCGGGCGCCTCGCCCGAGCAGATCCAGTGGGTGGTGCCGCGCGACTCGTGGCTGATCAACCGCCTGCACACGCAGAACACGCCGGCCTTCTTCCACCAGGCCATCGGCGGCCAGGCCGACCAGCTGGCGGCGCAGGCCGCCGCCACCTCGCTGGACGACCTGTACCTGCGGCTGGAGGCCTGCGGCGCCCTGCTGCGCATCGACCCCACGCGCATGCCGCAGATGTTCCATCTGGCCACCGTGTCGCTGGCCGAGCTGGCCGAGCTGCGCCGCATCCACCAGGTCATCCGCCTGGGCCATGTGCAGGCGCTGGACGCCGAGGCCATGGTGCTCGACCAGGGCCGCGTGCCGGTGGCGCCCGGCACGCTGTTCATCGACTGCACGGCCTCGGCCGTGCGCGTGAAGCCGCTGCAGCCGGTGTTCCAGCCCGGGCGCATCGTGCCGCAGCTGGTGCGCGTGCCCTTCGTGGCCTTCAGCGCGGCGCTGATCGCCTGGGTGGAGGCGCACCTGGGCGACGACGACACGGCCTGCAACCGCCTGTGCACGCCGGTGCCCTTCACGCACACGCCCGCGGCCTACCCGCGCATGCTGCTGATGAACCTGATGAACCAGGGCCTGTGGGCGCAGGACAAGGCGCTGCGCGAGTGGGCGCGCCGCAGCCGGCTGGACGGCTTCGGCCACCTCACGGTGGGCATCGATCCGCAGGACGGCGAGAAGCTGGCCCAGCTGGCCCGCCTGCGCGACACCACGCCGCTGGCCGTGGCCAACCTGAAGAAGCTGGTGGCGCTGGCCGAGGGCGCGCCGGCGCGCGGCTGAATCGCCTGAAGCGCCTGAAGCGGGATCAGCGCGCCACGCAGTCGTCGGTGGCCTGGGGCCGGCAAAGGCGCGCGTCGTCCAGCGTGTAGCTGGCCTGCTGCAGCAGGCGCGCCAGCGGGTATTGCGGATCGCCGCCGCACACCAGGCGCGGCTGGCCGCACAGCTGGCGCGGGTCGGGCTCGCAGCCGGCCAGCGGGGGCAGGCGATCGGCCCAGGCCGGCGGTGCGCTGGCGATGCGCCCGCCCACCCACACGCCCAGGGTCTGCGGCAGGGCGGTGCGCTGCAGCACCTCGGCCAGGCTGGTGCGGCCCTCGGTGTCCCACAGCACCAGGTCGGCCCATTCGCCGGCGGCCAGCGCACCCACCTGGCCTTGCAGGCCCACGGCGCGGGCGGGGCCCTGGGTCATCATGCGGTGCAGGTCGGCGGCCGACAGCTGGCCGCCCTGCGCATCGCGGTCGTGGCGGGCCAGGCAGCGCGCCTCGTCCAGCAGCGCCAGCGAGCCCGAGGGCGACCAGTCGGTGCCCAGCGCCAGCGTCACGCCGGCCTGGCGTAGCGCCGGTACCGGCGCCATGCGGCCGTAGAGCTGGAAGTTCGAGCGTGGCGACAGCACCACCGCCACCTGCTGCTCGGCCAGGCGCCGGGCCTGCTTTTCGCTGATCGCCGTGCCGTGGATGAAGGCGCTGGGCGTGGGCTTGGCGCGCACGGCATCCAGCACGCAGTCCACCTCCCAGCGCGCGCCGTCGCCAGTGCCTTCGCCCACATGCGGCACGAAGGCCTGCTCGGGCGTGAACTTCACCGCCGCCACCTGCGCGGCGGTGCACGGGGCGGCCAGGATCGCGCGGGTGGCCGCGTCACCGAGCGGGAAGGTGCTGTCGAGCACCGGCGCGCCCCAGGGCGTGGCCAGCGGCGGCTCGGGCAGCTTCAGGTTGCGCAGGTAGGCACGGTAGTCCTTGGCGCCCGACACGGCGGTCTCGCCGCTGAGGGCGTGGCGCAGCATCGCGCGCAGGCTCACCTCGGTGCGCACCGTGGGGTCCTTGGGCGCGTCGCCCTCGAAGCCGCGCTGCTCGGCCGTCAGGCCGCGCCACTCGTTGCGGTGCGTCCAGGTCAGCGTGGGCGGCTGGGCTGGCTGCTGGTAGCTGTAGTCGATGTGCTCGTGCAGGTTGATCAGCCCGGCCGAGGCCAGCGCGCCGGGGCAGTCCAGCAGCGGCGTGCCACCCGAACTGCCGCCGGTGACGGGGCAGCCGGCATGGCTGATGCGGCCCTCACCATCGACGATCAACAGGCCACCGACATAGAGCCGGTCGCCGCTGATCAGGTTGGCGCGCAGCCGCCAGCCGGGCATGTTGCCGCCGGAGAGCGTGCACTGCGCGGCCTGGCCGGCATAGCGGGCGTCGCACACGGTCACCGCGTAGCCGCCGCCGTCCAGCGGCGCACCGGCGCCGGCATCGGCGGGCGGGCGCACGCCCAGCGGCGCACAGGCTGACAGCAGTGCGGCCAGGCCCAGCAGCAGCGGCAGGGCGCCGCGCGCGGCGGCGGGCCTGTGAGCTGGCCTGTGAGCTGGCCTGCGAACGGGCCTGCGAGTGCGCCGGGCGGGCCGGGCGGTGATCGGGGTGGCGGTCAGGGGCAGGGTGGACGGCATGGCGGGTGGGGCAGCAGGGCAGGGGCGGGTCGGGCCTGGGGCGCGCTGCGGTGTCGCCTGGGCGATGGCCGCGCGCGCTGGGCTTGCCATGATGCCCCGGCATGCCGCCATCCGCCGCGGCACATCCCCCGAGGAGACCGACTTTCATGCGCATCGACAACAGCATTGCCGCCGTGGTGACCGGCGGCGCGTCCGGCCTGGGCCGCGCCACCGCCCAGGCCCTGGCCGCCGCCGGCGCCCGCGTGGCCATCTTCGACGTCAACGAGGCCCAGGGCCGCGAAGTGGGGCAGGCCATCGGCGGCCTGTACTGCCAGGTCGACATCACGCGCGAGGACAGCGTGCTGGCCGGCTTTGCCCAGGCCCGCGCGGCGCACGGCCAGGAGCGCGTGCTGGTGCACTGCGCGATGACGTCGCGCCGCGGCAAGACCCTGGCCTTCGACAAGGAGGCCGGCCGCCTGAAGCGCCTGCCCACCAGCGATTTCGAGTATGGCGTGCAGGGCATCCTGGTGGCCAGCTACCGCCTGGCCTCGCTGGCCGCCGAGGGCATGGCCGAGCTGCCGGCGCTGGACGACGGCGAGCGCGGCAGCATCATCCTGACCGCCTCGGTGGCCGCGCAGGACGGCCAGATCGGGCAGGTGATCTACGCGTCGGCCAAGGCCGGCGTCAATGGCATGGTGCTGCCGCTGGCACGCGACCTGAGCGACCTGGGCATCCGCGTCAACGCCATCATGCCGGGTATCTTCGCCACGCCGCTGATGCTGGGCGCCAAGCCGGCGGTGCTGGACAGCCTGGCGGCGTCGGTGCCGTTCCCCAAGCGCCTGGGCAAGCCGGAAGAGTTCGCCAGCCTGGCGCTGGAGATGGCCCGCAACAGCTACTTCAACGGCCAGTGCGTGCGCCTGGATGGCGCGATCCGCATGGCGCCGCGTTGAGCCTGCGCCCGCCGATCCGTCAATTGACATAACGAGGATCGGCGCGGTTTTAGGTGGGCGAGTTGATTCGGGCGGACTGATGCAGGCCAACTGAGCCTCACCGCGCCCAGCCGCCGGCCGCCGGCTGCCGGCTGCCGGCTGCAGCCGCGCAAGCCGGCGCGGCGCAAAAGCCGGGCGCCAAGGGGCAAGCCCCGATGGGAGCGGCCTGGGCCTGGCTTCAACAATGGGTCACGGCCAGCGCAACTGACTGGCCGGCAGAACCCATCCGCGAGGAGCTCCCCATGAAGCGCAGAACCCTGCTCGGCGGCGGCCTGGCCGTGCCGTTGGCACCGCTCGCCCTGACCGCGGCACCGCCCGCTGCGGCCCAGGCCGCGTACCCCAGCCGGCCCGTCGAGTTGCTGGTGGCCTTCGGGGCCGGGGGCGGCACCGATGTGCTGGCCCGCGCGCTGGCCGAAGGCCTGCGCAAGCCCCTGGGCCAGACCGTCACGGTGGTCAACAAGCCCGGCGCCAGCGGCTCGATCGGCATGGCCGAGGTGGCCAACGCGCCGGCCGACGGCCACAAGCTGATCATGCTGACCGTGGAGGCCACGATCCTGCCGCACATCGGCATCGGCAAGGTCTCGCACGAGGACTTCGCGCCCGTCGCCCGGCTGAACTTCGACCCGTCGGCGATCACCGTGCGTGCCGATGCGCCGTGGAACACGGTGGAGGAGTTTCTGGACGCCGCGCGCAAGCGCCCGGGCGAACTGAAGGTGGGCAACTCGGGGCCGGGCTCGATCTGGCATGTGGCCGCGGTGGCGCTGGAGGCGCGCACCGGGGTGCACTTCAACCACATCCCGTTCCAGGGTGCGGGGCCCGGCGTGCTGGCGCTGGCCGGTGGCCATGTGGACGCCGTGGCCGTGAGCCCGGCCGAGGTGACGGCCCAGGTGCAGGCCGGGCGTCTGAAGGTGCTGGCCGTGGCCGCCGAGCAGCGCGCCAAGGGCTATGACAAGGTGCCCACCTTCCGGGAGCGCGGCATCGATCTGAGCCTGGGCGCCTGGCGCGGCCTGTGCGCGCCCAAGGCCACGCCGCCGGCGGTGCTGGCCGTGCTGACGGCCGCGGTGGCCAAGGTGGTGCAGGAGCCCGCCTACCGCGACACGCTGGCCAAGCTGAACCTCGGCGAGGCCTGTGCCGATGCGGCCGCCTTCCGCGCGGCGATGGACCGCGACAGCCTGGCCTTCAAGGCCCTGGCCGCCAAGCTGGAGCTCAAGGGATGAGGCAGGTGCTGGTCACCGGTGCCAGCAGCGGCATCGGCGCGGCCATCGCCCGCGCCTTCGCGGCCGAGGGGGCCCGGGTCACGGCCACCGGCGCCACCGCCGCCGAGGTGGCGGCCGCGCAGGCCGACCCCGCCCTGCAGGGTCTGCAGCTGGCGGTGCTGGACGTGCGCGACGAGGCCGGCGTGAACGCGCTGGTGCAGTCGCTGGGCGAGTTGGACGTCGTGGTCAACTGCGCCGGCGTCATCCGCCGCGGCGACGAGCACCGGCCCGAGGTCTTCGCCCAGGTGCTCGAGATCAACCTCACCGGCACGATGCGCGTGTGTGCCGCCGCCCGCGCCGGGCTGGCCGCACGGCGTGGCTGCATCGTCAACACCGCGTCGATGCTCAGCTTTTTCGGCGGCGGCCTGGTGCCCGGCTACAGCGCCAGCAAGGGCGGCGTGGCCCAGCTCACCAAGAGCCTGGCCATCGCCTATGCGGCCGAGGGCATCCGCGTCAACGCCGTGGCGCCCGGCTGGATCGCCACGCCGCTCACCCAGGCGCTGCAGGACGATCCCGCCCGCGCCGCACCCATCCTGGCGCGCACGCCGATGGGCCGCTGGGGCACGCCCGACGACGTGGCCGGGCCGGTGCTGTTCCTGGCCAGCCCGGCCGCGCGCTTCGTCACCGGCGTGGTGCTGCCGGTCGATGGCGGCTACCTGATCGCCTGACCCCTCCCCTGTCCCGCCGGAGACCCGCATGACCCAGCCCGTGCCGCCTGATTCGCAGAAGTGGCAGCCCTACAAACACCCGATGCCCAAGGAGTCGCCACCCGAGCTGGTGGTGCCCGACGCCGTGCCGCAGGACGAGCGCATCTGGGTGCCGGTGGACGACAACGTGTGGTTCCGCCCGCTGTGCCTGAGCGCCAGCCGCGGCTACTGGATGAACCTGCTGCGCGTGCGCCGCGCCGGCGTGCTGAGCCGCCACCGCCACCCGCAGCCGGTGCACGGCTACGTCATCAAGGGCCAGTGGCGCTACCTCGAGCACGACTGGGTGGCCACCGAGGGTGCCTATGTCTACGAGGCCCCGGGCGAGACGCACACGCTGGTGGTCGACCCGCACGTGGACGAGATGATCACGATGTTCCAGGTCAACGGCGCGATGATCTACTGCGATCCGGACGGCCACTGCACCGGCTACGATGACGTGTTCACGCGCATCGCCAAGTGCCGCGCGCACTACAGCGCCGTGGGGCTGGGCGAGGGCTATGTGGACACCTTCATCCGCTGACCTGACCGGACGCCGACCACCATGAAGTACACCGCCTGGGCCGTGGCCCTCACCCTCGCCGGCCTGGCCGGCAGCATGACGGCGGCCAAGCTGCCCTACACCTACGTGCGCCTGGGCCAGGCCGCCGACGCGGCCGCCACGCTGCAGGGCGGCACGGTGCTGATGGGCGGTGGCACCGATGTGGACGCGGCCTTCGCGTGGATGTGCCAGCGCAGCCGCGGGGGCGATTTCCTGGTGCTGCGCGCCAGCGGCACCGAGGCCTACAACCCCTATGTGCGCGACCTGTGCACGGCCGCGGGCGCGGCGCCCAACTCGGTGGCCACGTTGATCGTGCCCACCGCCGCCGCGGCGCAGGACAGCCGCGTGGCCGCGCTGGTGCGCCAGGCCGAGGCGGTGTGGATCGCCGGTGGCGACCAGTCGGTGTACGTGCAGGCCTGGAAGGGCACGGCGCTGCAGCAGGCCCTCAACGAGCGCATCGCGGCCGGCGCGCCGGTGGGCGGCACCAGCGCCGGCCTGAACGTGCTGACCCCCTTCGTCTACAGCGCGGCCGCCAGCAAGGGCGCCACCTCCAGCCAGGCGCTGGCCGACCCGTTCCACCGCACGATGACCTTCGACCGCGATCTGACGGCCGTGCCGCAGCTGGCCGGTGTGATCGGCGATCCGCACTTCGCCGCGCGCGACCGCATGGGCCGCGACCTGGCCTTTCTGTGCCGCGTGTGGGCGGCCGGCTGGAGCGCGGCCCCGCGTGGCATCGCGGTCGACGAGCAGACCGCGCTGCTGATCGACCCGGCCGGCCGCGGCACGGCGGTGGGCAGCGGCTCGGTGTACTTCCTGCAGGCACCGGGGGCGCCCGAGGTGTGCGCGCCGCTGCAGCCCCTCACCTACCGCCAGGTGGGTGTCTACCGCATCGAGGCCGGCGCGGCCAGCTTCACGCTGCCCAGCTGGGCCGGCAGCGGCGGCACGGCCTACAGCGTCAGCGCGGTGCAGGGCGCGCTCAGCGCCTCGGGCGGCTCGATCTACTGACGCTACTGGGGGCCGGCGCCCAGGCCGTGCTTGCGGATCTTGTCCGCCAGCGTGGTCTTGGGGCAGCCGAGCGCGGCCGCGCTGCGGGCGATGTTGCCGCCCTGGCGCTGCAGTTCCTCGCGGATCAGGTTGCGCTCGAACTCGTCCACCCGCTCGGCCAGCGGCAGCGCGCCGCGGTCGGGCGCATCGGCCGCGTCGCCCGGCCCGGGCAGCGCGCCCAGCACGTCGCTGCGCACGCCCAGCACCAGGCAGTCGGCCACGTTGCGCAGCTCGCGCACGTTGCCGGGCCAGGCATGGGCCATCAGCGTATGCAGCTGGGCAGTGCTGACCGTGGGCACGGCCAGGCCGTAGCGGCTGGCGGCCAGCAGCATGAAGTGCTCCAGCAACATCGGGATGTCCTCGCGCCGCTCGCGCAGCGGCGGCAGGTCGATGGTCACCACGTTGAGCCGGTAGTACAGGTCGGCGCGGAAGGTGCCGGCCTGGGCGCGCGCCAGCAGGTCGTCCTTGCTGGCAGCCACCACGCGGCAATCGACCGGGATGCGCTGGTTGGAGCCCAGGCGCTCGATCACGCGGTCCTGCAGCACGCGCAGCAGCTTGATCTGCACGCCCATGGGCATGCTCTCCACCTCATCGAGGAACAGCGTGCCGCCGTTGGCATGCTCGATGCGACCGATGCGGCGCTTGGCCGCGCCGGTGAAGGCGCCGGCCTCGTGGCCGAACAGTTCGCTGTCGAGCAGGTTGTCGGGCAGGCCGCCGCAGTTCAGCGCCACCAGCGGCGCGCTGCGGCGCGGCGAGTTCTCGTGCAGGGCCTGGGCCACCAGCTCCTTGCCGGTGCCTGTTTCGCCGCGGATCAGCACGTCCACCGCCGAGCCGGCCACGCGGCCCACCAGCTGGCGCACCGCCTCCATCTGCGGCGACTTGCCCACCAGCTTGCCGGCCACGCCCTCGCGTGCGGCCAGGGCCTGGCGCAGGCTGGCCACTTCCAGCGTCAGGTGGCGCTTGTCGAGTGCGCGCCGGGCCACCTCCACCAGGGCCTCGGGCGAGAAGGGCTTGGGCACGAAGTCGTACGCGCCGCTGCGCATGGCCTCCACCGCCAGGCTCACATCGCCATGGCCGGTGATCATGATCACCGGCAGCTCGGCCTCCAGCGTCTGGCAGTGGCGCACCAGCGAGAGGCCGTCGGCGCCGGGCAGGCGCATGTCGGTGATGACGATGCCGGCAAAGCCCGGCGCCAGCTGGGCGCGCGCGGCCTCGGCGGATTCCACCGCCACCACGCGCAGGCCGGCCAGCTGCAGCGCCTGGGCGCAGCCCAGCTGCATGGGCAGGTCGTCTTCGACCAGCAGGACGGACAGCTCGAGGCTCATGGCACGGCGTGGGGGTTGGGCGGGATGGCGGGGTGCCCATTGTCGACGTTGGCGGCGGTGGCGGCGCCCTCGCCGGCCGGCCGCGCGCCGCTGCCGTCGGCATGGGGCAGCGGCAGCCGCAGCCGGAAGCAGGCGCCGCCCTCGGGGTGGTTGTGCGCGTCCAGCTCGCCACCGGCCTCGCGCGCGATGTCGCGCGAGATGGCCAGGCCCAGGCCCAGGCCCACGCCGGCATCCTTGGTGGTGAAGAAGGGCTCGAACAGCCGCGCCAGCGCCTCGTCGCCAAGGCCGGTGCCGTTGTCGCGCACCTCGATCACCGCCTGGCCCTCGGCCACGCCGGCGTGCAGCCACAGCTGGCGGCGCGCGGGCTCCAGGCCGCCCATGGCGTCGAGCGCATTGCCGATCAGGTTCACCAGCACCTGCTCCAGCCGGTTGGGGTCGCACCAGGCGCTGATGCCGCCGGGCGGCAGCTGGCGGTGCACGGTGATGGCCTCGCGGCGCAGGCGCTGGTCATGCAGGAACAGCGCATTGCCCAGGGCCTGGCCCACGTCGCAGGCGCTGGGCTGGGCCGCGCTCTTGCGGGCATAGCCCTTGAGCGGATGGATGATGGCGCCCATCTGGTCGGCCAGGCGGGTCATGATCTGCAGGTTGCCCTGGGCCACGTCCAGGTCGCCGCGCTGCATGAACTGCAGCGCATTGCCGGCCAGCGTGCGGATGGCGCCCAGCGGCTGCGCCAGCTCGTGCGTGATGCCGGTGGCCAGCTGGCCCAGCGCGGCCATCTTGCCGGCGTGCACCAGCTCATCCTGCGCGCGGCGCAGCGTGGTCTCGGCCTGCTGGCGCTCGGCCACCTCGCGCAGCAGGCGGTCATTGGTTTCCGACAGCGCGCGGGTGCGGGCGCGCACCTTGTCTTCCAGCTCGGTGTTGGCGGCGCGCAGCCATTCCTGGGCCTGCAGCTTCTGCTTCAGGATGCGGCGGCGCTGCAGCACGATCAGCGCCAGCAGCATCAGCATGCCCATCGCCAGGCCGGCCAGCAGCCCGTGCAGCCAGGCCTGCTGGCGCACTGGCTGCAGGTCGGCGAACATCAGCAGCCGCCAGTCCATGCCGTCGAGCGTGCGGCCCAGCACCAGCATGCCGCGGCTGGCCGCGCCGCCGCCGGCAATGCGCGGGCCGGCCGCGCGTCCGGGCCCCAGGCCGTTGGGCAGCACGCCCTCGATGACCTGGCTGTCCTCGTCCACGCGCAGGTCCACCTGCAGTGGCAGGCGCGGCAGCAGCTGGTCGGCATAGGAGCGCGAGATCTGCATCACCACGCGGCGCTCGAGCGGCAGCTCGCCCAGCGTGGTGTAGCGCCAGCTGGGCTCGGACGACAGCACCACCACCTGGTTCGAATCGGCCAGCAGCGCCGGCGTGCCCAGCGTGGGCCAGGCGGCGTTGATGGCCTCCAGGCTGATCTTCACGGCGGCCACGCCCAGCACCCGCGGGCCGTCGTGGATGGGGTGCGACACGTAGTAGCCGGCCGACCCGTCGCGCGCGTCGATGGCGAAGTGCTGGCCGACGCGGCCCGACAGTGCCTCGAGGAAGTAGGGGCGGAAGGACTGGTCCTCGCCGATCAGCGCGTCGTCGCTGGCGGCCAGGACGTTGCCGCGCTCGCTGAGCACCAGCATGGCCATGCTGCCCAGGTGCGCGTTGAGGCGGCGCAGGTAGGTGCTGGCGGCCTGCACGCGCGCCGGCTGGCCGGGCTCGTGCAGCAGGGCCAGCACGTCCTGGTTCAGCTGAACGGTGGCGGGCACCGATTCCAGCCGCCGGATGACGCCTTCGGCCGCGGTGGCGAACAGGTCGAGCTGGTGCGCCGATTCGCGCCGCAGCTCGGCGATGCCCTGGCGCTCGCTGGCCTGGAAGCTGGCCGTGGCCACGGCCAGCACCGCCGCCAGCGCGGCCACGCCCAGCAGCAGCGTGCGCAGCGCGAGGCGGGCGGGGGTGTTCACCGGCTCAGTGTTGCAGGATCTTCGCGAGGAAGTCCTTGGCGCGCGGCGAGCGGGCCTCGGCGTTGCCGAAGAACTCTTCCTTCTTGCAGTCCTCGACGATCTTGCCGGCGTCCATGAAGATCACGCGGTGGCTCACGCGCTTGGCAAAGCCCATCTCGTGCGTCACGCACATCATGGTCATGCCCTCGTTGGCCAGCTGCACCATCACGTCCAGCACCTCGCCCACCATCTCGGGGTCGAGCGCGCTGGTCGGTTCGTCGAACAGCATCACGATCGGGTCCATGCTCAGCGCGCGGGCGATGGCCACGCGCTGCTGCTGGCCGCCCGACAGCCGGCCGGGGAACTTGTCCTTGTGCGCGCTCAGGCCCACGCGGTCCAGCATCTTCAGGCCGCGGGTCTTGGCGTCGTCGGGGCTGCGGCCCAGCACCTTGATCTGCGCGATCGTCAGGTTGTCGGTCACCGACAGGTGCGGGAACAGCTCGAAGTGCTGGAACACCATGCCCACGCGGCTGCGCAGCTTGGGCAGGTTGGTGCCGGGCGCGGTGAGGCTGGTGCCGTCGACGACGATGTCGCCCTTCTGGAACGGCTCCAGCGCGTTCACGGTCTTGATCAGCGTGCTCTTGCCGCTGCCCGACGGGCCGCAGACCACGACGACCTCGCCCTTGTTGATCGTGGTGCTGCAGTCGGTCAGGACCTGGAAGGCGCCGTACCACTTGCTGACGTTCTTGATTTCAATCACGGCGCTTCCTTATCGGATGATGGCGATCTTGGCTTGCAGACGCTTGACCAGCATCGACAGCGAGAAGCAGATCGCGAAGTACACGACGGCGGCGACCAGGTAGGTCTCGACCGGGCGGTTGAAGTTCTTGCCGGCCACCTCGAAGCCCTTGAGCAGGTCATAGGCGCCCACGGCATAGACCAGCGAGGTGTCCTGGAACAGCACGATGGTCTGCGTCAGCAGCACCGGCAGCATGTTGCGGAAGGCCTGCGGCAGCACCACCAGCTTCATGCTCTGGCTGTAGGTCATGCCCAGCGCGTAGCCGGCATTCACCTGGCCCTTGGACACCGACTGGATGCCCGCGCGCATGATCTCGGAGTAATAGGTGGCCTCGAACAGTGTGAAGGTGATCAGCGCCGAGGTCTCGCCGCCCAGCGGCCCCAGCAGCTTGGGGATCAGCAGGAAGAACCACAGGATCACCATCACCAGCGGGATGGAGCGCAGCGTGTCCACATAGAACGCCGCCGGCGCGGCCAGCCAGCGCTTGCCTGACAGCCGCATCATCGCCAGCAGCGTGCCCAGGATGATGCCGCCGACCATGGCCACCAGCGTGAGCTGGAACGAGAAGATCAGTCCCTTGAGGACGAAGCTCTGCAGCACGTCCCAGGTGAGGAAGGAATAGTCGAGGTTGAGCATCACTTGGCTCCTGCCGTGCCGGGGATGCGCACCTGCGCCTCGATGAACTTGGCCACCCGGTTGACCAGGAAGGCCGAGACGAAATACAGCGCCGTGACCGGGATGAAGATCTCCTCGAAGTGCGAGGTTTCTTCAGAGGCCTGCTGCGCGAACTGCGCCAGCTCGGGGATGCTGACCGCGAAGGCCACGGCCGAGTTCTTGACGATGTTCATGCTCTCGCTGGTGATCGGCGGGATCACGATGCGGAAGGCCATCGGCAGCAGCACGTAGCGGTAGGTCTGCGGCAGCGTCATGCCCAGCGCCTGGCCGGCATAGCGCTGGCCGCGCGGCAGCGTGTTGATGCCGGCCTTGACCTGCTCGCCGATGCGCGCGCTGGTGAAGAAGCCGATGGCGCAGATCACCAGCAGCGAGGGCGGCACCGAGCGCAGCGCCGGGATCAGCGCCGGCAGCACGTGGTACCAGAGGAACACCTGCACCAGCAGCGGGATGTTGCGGAACAGCTCGGTCCAGGCCTCGCCGAAGCGCGCCAGCGCCTTGTTGGGCGTGGTGCGGGCGATGCCGATCAGCGAGCCCACCACCAGTGCCAGCAGCAGACCCAGCACCGAGACGGTGATCGTCCAGCCCCAGGCGTTGAGCATCCACTGCAGATAGGTCTGCTCCTTGCCACCCGGGCCGAAGCAACCGGCCACCGCTTCACCGGTGGCCGTGTCGTTGCAGAAGAACTGCCAATCCCAACTACTCATGTGTCCCCCTCGTCCGGCTTGGTCGCGGGTCAGTGCCCTGCCCGCGACCCCTACATCAGACTGCGCGATCACTTCTTCGCGTAGTCTTCCATCGGCTTGTCGTTGGGGTTGGCCCAGGCCGCCTTGGTGGCTTCGGACAGCGGCAGACCGACCTTGGTGTTGGTCGGCGGGATCGGCTGCATGAACCACTTGTCGTACAGCTTGGCCAGGTCGCCGCTCTTGATCATGCCCTTGATGCTGTCGTCCACGGCCTTCTTGAAGGCGGGATCGTCCTTGCGCATCATGCAGGCGATGGGCTCCACCGACAGCACCTCGCCGACGATCTTGAAGTCGGCCGGGGCCTTGGACTTGCTGATGTTGCCGGCCAGGATCTGGCCGTCCATCACGAAGGCATCGGCGCGGCCCGATTCCAGCAGCAGGAAGCTGTCGGCGTGGTCCTTGCCGAAGACTTCCTTGAAGTCGACGCCGGTGGCGCGCTCGTGCTTGCGCAGGGTCTGCACGCTGGTGGTGCCGGTGGTGGTGGCCACCGTCTTGCCGTTGAGCTGGTTGATCGCCGTGATGCCCGAGTTGGCCTTGGTGGCGATGCGCACTTCCTCGACGTAGGTGGTCACGGCGAAGGCCACGTCCTTCTGGCGCGTGGCGTTGTTGGTGGTGGAGCCGCACTCCAGGTCCACCGTGCCGTTGGTCACCAGCGGGATGCGGTTCTGCGACGTGACGACCTGGAACTTCACGTCCAGCTTGGCCATGCCCAGCTGCTTCTGCAGGTCGGCCGCGATGCGCTGCGCCATCTCGGTGTGGAAGCCGACGTACTTGCCGTCACCCAGGGTGTAGGCCAGCGCGCCCGAGGATTCACGCGCGCCCAGCGTGATGCTGCCGCTGTCCTTGATCTTCTTCAGCGTGTCGGCCTGGGCCGCACCGGCCACGGCCAGCAGCGCCGACAGCGCCAGGGTGGTCAGCAGAGGGGTCTTGGTGTTCATGGGACTCTCCAACGAGGAAGCGCGGGGTTCGTGGCCCCGCAGGGTGGAAGGGTGAAAGATCAGTATTCCAGGAACTGCCGCTGCAGCGTCTTGCTGTCGGCGCCCTGGGCCAGGGACAACATCGTCAGGATACGGGCCTTCTGCGGGTTCAGGTCATGGGCAACCACCCAGTCGTACTGGTCGTCGGGTTGCTCGGCATTGCGGATCACGAAGCCGCCGCCGACCACGCGGGCCGAGCGCACGATCTGCACGCCCTGCGCACGCAGCTCGCGCAGCGCGGGCACCACGGCGTTGGCCACCGAGCCGTTGCCGGTGCCGGCGTGCACGATGGCCTTGGCGCCTGCGGCGGCAAAGGCCTTGTAGGCGGTGTCGGTGGCATTGCCGCTGCCGTAGGCGATGTCCACGCGGGGCAGTGCGCCGAGCTTGGTGATGTCGAACTCCGAGTTCAGCGTGTGGCGCTTGACCGGCGCGCGGAACCAGTAGGCCTTGCCCTCCACCACCATGCCCAGCGGGCCCCAGGGGCTCTTGAAGGCCTCGGTGCGGATGTTGATCGACTTGGTGACATCGCGGCCGGTGTGGATCTCGTCGTTCATCACCACCAGCACGCCCTTGCCACGCGACGAGGCCTCGCCGGCCACGGTGACGGCGTTCAGCAGGTTCAGCGCGCCGTCGGCGGACAGGGCCGTGCCGGGGCGCATCGAGCCCACCACCACCACCGGCTTGTCGGTGCGCACGGTCAGGTGCAGGAAGTAGGCGGTCTCTTCCAGCGTGTCGGTGCCGTGGGTGACGACGATGCCGTTCACGTCGGCCTGGGCGGCCAGCGCGGCCACGCGCTTGCCCAGCGTCAGCAGGTGCTCGTTGGTGAAGCTCTCGCTGGCGATCTGGAACACCTGCTCGCCGCGCACGCTGGCTACGTTGGCCAGCTCGGGCAGGCCCGAGATCAGCTTGTCCACCGGCACCTTGGCGGCCTGGTACGAGGCGCTGTTGGCGGCCGTGGCGCCGGCTCCGGCGATGGTGCCACCGGTGGCCAGCACCACCACTTGCGGCTTGGCGGCCGGGGCCGATTGCGCGGCGGCGAAGGTGGCGGCGCACAGCAGCGCGGCGCCGGCCAGAACACGGCCGAGCTGGGTCAGGAGCAGACGGGAAGCGATCAAGACAGGACTCTCAGGGTTGCAGGTCAGGAAAACACGGTGAGCGCGCGGTGGGGGCTGGGCGCTAGTCCAGCGCGCGGTCGCTGGGCTGGCGGTACAGCTCCAGCAGCGCCTTCGACGGCGGCCAGTTCAGGTTCACGTTCTTGGGCGGGATGGGCTTCTGGAACCAGCGGGCGTGGATGCGCAGGGCCTCGCCCGAGGTGAGCAGCTGCGTCAGCGTGCGGTCGACCAGGGCCTTGAACACCGGGTCGTCGCGGCGCAGCATGCAGCCGTAGGTCTCGCTGGACATCGGCGTGCCGGTGATCACCCAGTCGTCGGGGCGGGCGGCCTTGGCGCGCTCGCCGTACAGCAGCGCATCGTCGAGCATGAAGGCATCGACCTGGCCGGCCTCCAGCGCCTTGAAGGCATCGTTGTGGTCGCGGGCGCTGACCAGCTGCACACGCTGGCCGCGGCCCTCCACCCAGGTGCGCAGCAGGCGCTCCGAGGTGGTGCCGGCGGTCACCACCACGCGCTTGCCGGACAGGTCGGCGAAATCCTTGATCGGCGAGTCGCGGTGCACCAGCAGCCGCGTGCTGACCACGAAGATCGAGGTGGAGAAGGCCACCTGCTTCTGGCGCGCGCTGGTGTTGGAGGTGGAGCCGCACTCGATGTCCACGGTGCCGTTCTGCACCAGCGGGATGCGGTTCTGCGAGGTGACGGGCACCAGCTTGTGCGTCAGCGCCGGCAGCTTCAGCTCCTGGCGGATGGCCTCCACCACCTTGAGCATCAGGTCGTGCGAGTAGCCCACCACCTGGCGGCGCTGGTCGTAGTACGAGAACGGCACCGAGGATTCGCGGTGGCCCAGGTGGATGGTGCCGGTCTCGGCGATGCGGCGCAGCGTCTCGCTGGCCTCGGTGGGCTTCACCGGGGTGGGCGTGCCGGCGGCCAGCGCCCCGGCGCCAATCGCGCCCCACAGCACCAGGCCGGTCGCCAACCGCAGCCCCAGGGCCAGCCCGAGGCGGCGCGCGGCGGCGCGCGCACCGGCCGGCCGGCGCGGCGGGCGATGCGGGTGCTGCGGGAACTTCGGGCAGGACATCGCCCAGAGCTACGCAGGCAGCGTGCCAAGCCGGGTAATCCCCAGGGCCAGGCCGCCCGTCGCGGCCAAGTGCTTGATTCGTCGCGGTTTGTGCCGCGCCGCGCCGGGACGGGGCTGACGGAAATCCGTCCACCCTGTCCCATCGGCGACGGAAAGCCGTGCGCCGCTGGGCTGGAATGCGTTTCGGCCGCGGCGCCGGGCGCTGCCGCCCTGCCCTGCCATGGCCGCGTGCACCCGCCGCGCCATGGCGTCCACCTGCCCAGGAAGGCCCCCATGAGCACCGCCACCGCCGACGCCCCCACCCCGGCCGCCCAAGCCGCCACCGGATCTGACGCCGCCCCCGTGAAGATGATCGACGGCGTGCCGCTGACGCCCAAGCCGGTGACGGTGTTCGGCACCGAGTGGCTGGCCCCGGCCGCCAGCGTGGCCGAGGAGCGCCTGCGCCGCAAGCAGAAGCTGGCCGGTGCGCTGCGCATCTTCGGCCGCTTCGGTTTCGGCGAGGGCGTGGCCGGCCACATCACGGTGCGCGACCCGGAGTTTCCCGACCACTTCTGGGTCAACCCGCTGGGCGTGTCGTTCCGCCACATGAAGGTGTCGGACCTGATCCTGGTGAACCACCAGGGTGACGTGGTCTACGGCAAGCATGCGGTGAACCGCGCGGCCTATGTGCTGCACGCGGCGGTGCACGCGGCGCGGCCCGACGTGGTGTCGGCCGCCCACGCCCATTCGGTGTACGGAAAGGCCTTCAGCGCGCTGGGTGTGCCGCTGGACCCGCTGACCCAGGACAGCTGCGCGTTCTACGAGTGCAACACCGTGATCGCCGACCATGGCGGCGCGGTGGTGTTCGAGGAACAGGCCGGCCGCGACTTTGCCACCGCTTTTGGCAGCAACCGCGCCGCCATCCACCAGAACCACGGCCACTTCACCGTGGGCGCCTCGGTGGACGAGGCGGTGTTCTGGTACGTGTGCTTCGAGCGCTGCGCCCAGGCCCAGCTGCTGGCCATGGCGGCGGGCACGCCCAAGCACATTCCGCATGCATCGGCGGTGTACACGCGCGAGAACGCCGGCAGCGCCCAGGTGGGCTGGATCCACTTCCAGCCGCTGTGGCAGGAGATCTGCCGCACGGATCCTGAACTGTTCGAGTGAGTTGGCGGGTGCCGCGGCGGCTTGCGGCTTGCGGTTGGGCTTTCCCATGGTTCGGGGCAGCCCGCCGGTCTCGCCCGGCCGGCGAGGTCCTTTCTTGTCGCGACAAGAAAGGACCCAAAGAAACGCTTCCTGAACTTTCCGGTGACGCCCTGCTGCCCGTCCACCACCGAGGCGGGCGCCTCGCCCGCCCGGCGGGCGCCTCGCCCGCCCGGCGGGCTCGAACAGGCTGCCGGACAAGGGCTGGGTGACGGAGGCGTTGCCGCCGATGGCAAGACCGTCGCCTCGCACCGTTCTGGCAGCCCCCGTGCCCTGCGGCGTTCCGCGCGCAAGTTTTGATCGGGGTCGCCCGCCGGGGCGACATCCCGGCGCGCTGCAAGGCGCCATGGGAACCCGCGCCGCAAGCGCTCTCGCAGTTGCAAGCAGGGTCTGATTACCCCGCCGGCCCCTCGGCCTCCAACATCACCCGCAACTGCGCCTTCGCCACCTTCTCCAGCGTCGAGCGCGGCATCGCGTCCACCAGCCGCACCGCGTGCGGCCGCTTGAAGTCGGCCAGCTGCTGCCCGCAGGCCGCAGCGATGGCGCCCCGCAGCACGTCGGCCGGCACCTGGCCGGTCGGGATCACGAAGGCCACCGGCACTTCGTCGAGCATGCGGTGGCGCTGGGCCACCACCGCGCATTCATGCACCCCCGGCACCGCGGCGATCACGCGCTCGATCTCGCTGGCAGCCACGTTCTCGCCGCCCACCTTCAGCATGTCCTTGGTGCGGTCGCCGAAACGGATCGAGCCGTCGGCCAGCAGGTCCACCCGGTCGCCGGTGCGGAACCAGCCGTCGGCGGTGTAGCTGGCGGCCGTGGCCGCGGCGTTGCCCAGGTATTCCTGGAACAGGCTCAGGCCGCGGATGCCGCGCACCAGCAGCTGGCCCGAGCCGCCCGGTGTCACCGCGCGGGCCTGGGCATGCGGCACCTCGTCGTCCTCGACGATGGCGATGCCGTACTCGGGCGCCGGGCGGCCGATGGCCAGCGACGGGCTGGGCACGCTGGGGCTGCTGACGATGCCGTGGCTGATGGTCTCGGTCATGCCCCACCAGCCCAGGGTGTGCACGCGGAAGTGCGCGTCGCTGGGCAGCGCGCAGGCGCCCGCGCCCCACAGGCGGTAGCGGTGCGCGGGCGGCACCGGGTGGGCCATCAGCGCCTTGATGCAGAACGGAATCATCGACACCCAGGTGCAGCCATGCTTCAGGCTGAGCGGCCAGAAGCGGCTGGCCGAGAACTTCGGCAGCACCACCGCCGTGGCGCCGGCCCACAGCGCGGCCAGCACCGAGTAGGCCTGGGCATTGGTGTGGAACAGCGGCAGGTGCACCAGGTGCACGTCGGTGGGGCGCAGGTCCTCGTGCACGGCGTTGATGCGCGCGCCCCACAGCGCATTGGCATGCGTCCACAGCACGGCCTTGGGCCGGCTGGTGGTGCCGCTGGTGTACTGCACGCTGCACGGCGCCAGCGGATCGGGTGCGCGGCGGGGCGCACGCTCGGCCGCCAGCAGCGTGTCGAAGCGCTGGCCGGGCTCCACCGGCTGCGCGGGCGGCTGGCCGTTGTCGGTGGCTGTCACCACCATCCAGCGGATGCCCCGGCACTGCGCCGCCACGCGCTCGGCAAACCGCGGCTGCGTGATGGCGGCCACCGCGCCGCAGTGCTCGGCGTAGTAGGCCAGCTCGTCGTCGGCGGCGCGGGCATTGGTGGTCACGGCCACCGCGCCCAGCCAGGCGCAGGCATACCAGGCCAGCAGCGCCTCGGGGCCGTTGTCCAGGTGGATCAGCACGCGCTGGCCGGCCAGCACGCCGCGCCGCGCCAGGCCGGCGGCGATACGGCCAGCCTCGTCGTGGAAGCGGGCGTAGGTCCAGGTGTCGCCGGGGCTGGCGCCTTCGTCGGTGAAGGGTTCCCACACGATGAACGGGTGCTCGGGCCGCGTGGCCGCGCGCTGGGCCAGCAGCGTGGGCACGTCCATGCCGTTGAACGGGTGCAGGTCGTGGGCGGCCAGGGCGGGGGGCGGTGTGGGCATGGCGTGGGGGGGTGTGCAAGGGCCGGCGTGGCGCATCCGATGCTGCCCAGCCCCGGCCCCAGGCGCCATGGGGCAAGTGCCCAGGCGAGGTGTCGCGCAGGCGTCGCGCCGCCGTGCTGACCGGGGCCGGCGCGGTGCCGGCGTCACCCGCGTGCCAGGGGCCGCCGGATCGGCTGGCTAGACTGGCCCGATGCCTGCCGAACCGACCGACTTCCACGCCGCCGCGCAGACCCGCGAGCCGGCCGACGCGCCGCTGGCCCTGGTGTGCGAGCACCTGGCCGACGACCTTTCCGGCCTGGTGTGGCGGCCGCAGCCGCGCCGCGCGCTGGCGCCGCGCGAGGTGCGCCTGCGCGTGCTGCGCGTGGCACTGAACTTCCCCGACCTGCTGATGACCCAGGGCCTGTACCACCTGCGCCCGCCGCTGCCCTATGTGCCGGGCATGGAGGGCGTGGCCGAGGTGATCGAGGCCGGGGCCGACGCGGCCGCCACGCTGCACCCCGGCCAGCGGGTGTGCTTCGGTGCCAAGACCGGTGGCCTGGCGCAGGAAACGGTGCTTCCCGCCAGCGCGCTGCACCCCTGCCCGGCCGGCCTGTCGCTGGACGAGGCGGCGGCGTACATGGTCATCGGCCTGACCGCCTGGGTGGCGCTGGCCCGCGTGGGCCAGCTGCGCCGGGGCGAGACGCTGCTGGTGCACGGCGCGCGCGGCGGCGTGGGCATCGCCTGCGTGCAGTTGGGCCTGCACCTGGGTGCACGGGTGATCGCCACGGCGCGCGAGCCGGCGCGCCTGGCCGGCCTGGTGGCGCAGGGCGTCACCGTGCTGGCCAGTGACGAGCACCTGGCCGATGCCGTGCTGGCCGCCACCGGCGGCCGCGGTGTGGACGTGGTGGCCGACCCGGTGGGCGGCGAGGTGTTCGACGCCTCGCTGCGCTGCGCGGCCTATGGCGCGCGGCTGCTGGTGCTGGGCTTTGCCAGCGGCCAGCTGCCCAAGGTCAAGCTGCAGCGGGTGCTCAACAAGGGCCTCACGCTGCACGGCGTGCGCGCCGGCGAATACGGCCGCCAGTGGCCTGAGCGCGCGGCCGAGAACGCACAGGCCGTCACCCGCCTGGCCGAGGCCGGCGTGCTGCGCCCGCCGGTGGGCGCGGTGTACCCGCTGGCGCAGGCGCTGGACGCGCTGCGGGCCATGCGCGACCGCCAGGTGAGCGGCAAGATCGTGGTGCGCGTGGCGGCTGACTGACCGGCCCGGCGTCCGCCGGCCGATGACCCGTGCGGTGCTAGCATCCGCCGCCCGGTGTGCTCCCGTGCCCTGCCTGCGATGAAGAAGGCCCGCTCCCCCGTCGACCTCGATGCCCTGCCCGGCTTCCACATCCGCCGTTTGCAGCAGATCGCCGTGGCGCTGTTCCTGCAGGAGACCGAGGCGCACGGCATCACGCCGGTGCAGTACGCCGCGCTGCAGACCGTGCACGACACGCCGGGGCTGGACCAGCGCTCACTGGCCCGCACGATCGGCTTCGACACGTCCACCATCGCCGGCGTGGTCGACCGGCTGGAGGCGCGCGGCTGGGTGCGGCGCAACGCCTCGCCCACCGACCGCCGCGTGCGCTTGCTGACCATCACCGACGAGGGCGCGGCCCTGCTGGGCGCCGTGCTGCCCGACATGCTGCGGGCGCAGACCCGCATGCTGGCGCCGCTGCCGGCGGCCGAGCGCACCGAGTTCATGCGCATGCTGCGCGTGCTGGTGACCGCGAACAACGAGTTGAGCCGCGCGCCCAGCGACGCCGCCTGAGGGCGCGCAGCGGCCCGGCCTACTGGAACCAGCCCGCCAGCGGCCAGCCCACCGGCTGGCCGTAGGCGGCGTCCAGCGCCGGTTGCGCAGCGCGCCAGGCCTCGCCGTCGGGGGCCGCCAGCCGCGCCTGCAGCAGGCCGGCCACGGCGTCCATCGGGTGCCCGGGCGGCCAGCCGCGTGGCCGGGCCGCCTGGGCCTGGGCCAGCGCCTCGGCAGCGCGGGGCGCGCGCTGCTGCACCAGCGTGGCGGCCAGGTTCAGCCGCGCGTGCCAGGTGGCGGGCAGGGTCTTGTCGGCGTCACGTTCCAGCCATTGCACGCGCTTGCCCAGCAGCTCGGCGCTGCGCGGCAGATCGCCATGCACGCGGCGCAGTTCGCCTTCGAGCTGGTTGACGCGGCTGCCGCGCGACTCGTCGTCGCGCAGGTTCAGCGCCGGCGCGGCGGCGCGCAGTGTCTGCACCGCCCGCTCGGCCAGCGCCGGATCGCCCAGCAGCAGGCCGGCGCGGCCGAGCGCGATCCAGGTGTCCACCGCCAGCGCACCGATGGCCTCGCGGTGCGTGTCGGCCTCGGTGGCGATCTGGCGGGCTTCGGCGCGCAGCGCCGCCGGTGGCGCCGCATGCGCCAGCGCGCGGGCCAGCAGGCGCGCGGCCCGCGCCGGCACCTGGCCGGTGCGCAGCGCCGCGGCATCGGGATTGCCGGTGTCGATCACCGCGTCGCGGTGCACCAGGGCCTTGGCATGCTCGCCGCGGTCGGCATGCCAGCGCGCCATCTCGCTGTGCAGGCTCAGTGCCAGGCCGCTGCGCGGCCCCAGCAGCTGGTCGATCTGCGTGAACAGCGCGGCGGCGCGGGCCTCGTTGTCGTCGATCTCGCCCAGCCGCTGCTGCATGGCCAGGGTGTTGCGTCGCAGCACCAGGGCCAGGCGGCGGTCGGCGGGGTCGGTGCTGCGCTGGAAGACGGCGGTCTTGCGCAGCTCGTTCAGGGAGTCGCGGGTGCGGCCCAGCTCGGAGTACAGCACCGACAGGTGGTTGTGGTGCTCGGCGGTCTGGTGGCTGTCGTCGCCGTAGATCGCACGCGTGACCCGGCCGCCCTGCAGCAGCGTGGCCTCGGCCTCGGCCAGGCGGCCCACCTTCACGTAGGCCGCGCTCAGGGCGTACAGCAGCTGCCGCGTGGGCTGGGTGTTCAGCCCGTGCTCGGCGATCACGCTGTCGCGGATCGGCTCCAGCAGCGCCACCACCTTGTCCCACGGGCCCAGCGGCGCATACACGCGGGCCAGCATCAGCTGGGCGTCGAGCGTGGCGCGGGCCCGCGGGCCGAGGCGCTGGCGCGCATCGTCCAGCGCGCGCTCGGCCAGCGGCAGCGCCAGGTCGTAGCGGTTCAGCGAGATGTAGGTGTCGGCCATCACGTCCAGCAGGCGCAGGCGGGTGTCCGGCGCGTCGGCGAACTGGCGGTCGATGTCGGCGCGGCTCTTTTCCAGCAGCTGCAGCACATTCGGCCATTGGCCGCCATGGGCGTCGGGCCCGGCGCTGGCCAGCAGGTCGGTGAGGTAGCCGGTCACCTGGTCGGACAGCTGCGCCGCGGCCTCGGCCCGCCGCCACTGCTGCACGCTGACCGCCAGGCCGGTGGCCAGGGCCAGCACGGTGGCCGCCGACAGGCCGGTGATCAGCGCATTGCGCTGCAGCCACAGCCGGGCGCGGTGGCGCCAGTCGTCGCGCCGCGCGCTCACCGGCAGGTGCTCGCGCCAGCGCTGCAGGTCGTCGATCAGCGCACGCACGCTCTCGTAGCGGTCTTGCGGCCGCTTGCGCAGCGCCTTGGCGACGATGGCCTCCAGGTCGCCGCGCACCACGCGGGCGGCGTCCTGCGGGCGGTCGGGCGGCTGCGCGCGGCTCTGGCTGGCGCGGCGCGGCGGCTCGTGCAGCACCGCATGTTCCAGCTCGGTGCGCGGCGCGTCGTTGCGCGAGAACGGCAGCTCGCCGGCCAGCAACTCGTGCAGCATCACGCCCAGCGAGAACACGTCGCCGGCCACGCCCACGCTGCCGCCGGTGATCTGCTCGGGCGGCGCATACCCCAGCGTGTGGCCACGCCCGGTCATGCGCGTGAGCTGGCTGCTTTCCTCGTCATCGTCGTCCAGCATCGCGGCGATGCCGAAGTCCAGCAGCTTGGGCACGCCCTCGGGCGTGACCATCACGTTGGTGGGCTTCAGGTCGCGGTGCACGATCAGCTGTGCATGGGCATGGGCCACCGCCTCGGCCACCTGCATCAGCAACGCCACGCGCTGCGCCACCGTGGGGCAGCGCCGGCGCACATGGGTGTGCAGCGCCCAGCCCTCCACGTACTCCAGCACCAGCCAGGCCTGGTGGTCGTCGGTGATGCCGGCGTCCAGCAGCTTGGCAATGTGCGGATGGTTCAGCCGCGCCAGCACGCGCCGCTCGCGTGCAAAGCGTGCGGCCAGGCGGGCGCGTGGCAGGTCGCTGCGCAGCAGCTTGATCGCGGCCTCGGCCTGGTACAGGCCGTCGGCACGCCGGGCCAGCCACACCTCGCCCATGCCGCCCTCGCCGATCTTGGCCTCCAGCTGCCACGGGCCCAGGCGGTCGCCGGCGCGTGGCGGCCGGGCGTCGGCGGGCGGCGCAGGGGCCGGCATGGCGTCCGCGTGGGCCGGTGTGGGCTCGGTCGGCGGGTGGCCGGCGGGCATGGTGCAGCTGCGCGGGCGTCAGCCGCCGAAGCTGAAGCGGCCCTCGGCCGCCCACTCGGTCTGCGGCCGGCGCGGGCTGGGCACCTCGCGCGCGCGCAGCGCCTCGGGCAGCGTGGCGGCGTCGCCCAGGCGGCCGATGGCCACCATGGCCTGCAGCGCATGGGTCTCGGGCACGCCCAGCGCGGTGCGCAGGCGGTCGCGGTCGAAGCCGCCCATGGCATGCGTGTGCCAGCCCAGGGCCTGCGCCTGCAGCGCCAGCAGGGCCCAGGCCGCGCCGGCGTCGAAGGCATGCGAGCCCAGGGCCTGTGGCTCGGTCTTGCACGCAGCGGTGAACTGCGTGGCCGAGATCACCGCCACCAGCGCGCCGGCACGGTGCGCCCAGGCCTGGTTGGCCGGCGCCAGGGTGTCGAACAGGGTGGCGAAGGCCGGCGTGCCGGCCAGGCCGTAGACGAAGCGCCAGGGCTGGGCATTGAAGGCCGAGGGCGCCCAGCGCGCGGCCTCGAACAAGCTTTGCAGCGTGGCCAGTGGCAGGGCTTCGCCGGTGAAGGCGCGGGGCGACCAGCGCTCGGTGAACTGGGCCTGGATCGGGTGCTCGGCGGTGCGGGTTGGGCTCATGGTGTCGGAACGGCAGATCGGCTGGGTGACGGGATGCCCCGGAGTGTCGCAGCCCGGCGCCCGCTTATGCGCAAAGCAAGGATCGATGCGCCCAAGCCTTCGTTCCGGCCGCCGAGGTGGCTGCCTAGCATGACCGGCATTCCCTCCACTGGCTTCCGTCGGGTCCGTCATGCATGCTTCCACCCTGTCTTGGCTGCGCCGCAGCCTGGTCCTCGCCCCGCTGGCCATCGGCCTGCTGGCCGCCGTGCTGCCGGTGTCGGCCAAGGACCTCACCCTGCTGAACGTCAGCTACGACCCCACGCGCGAGCTGTACCAGGATTTCAACAAGGCCTTTGCTGCGCACTGGAAGAGCAAGACCGGCGACACCGTGAGCGTGAAGCAGAGCCACGGCGGCTCGGGCAAGCAGGCACGCACCGTGATCGACGGCCTCGATGCCGACGTGGTGACGCTGGCCCTGGCCTACGACATCGACGAGATCTCGGACAAGGCCAGGCTGCTGCCCCCCGACTGGCAGAAGCGCCTGCCGCACGGCAGCGCGCCCTACACCAGCACCATCGTGTTCCTGGTGCGCAAGGGCAACCCCAAAGGCATCAAGGACTGGGACGACCTGGTCAAGCCCGGCGTCGGCGTGATCACGCCCAACCCCAAGACCAGTGGTGGCGCGCGCTGGAACTACCTGGCCGCCTGGGGCTTTGCCAAGAAGAAGTACGGCAGCGACGACAAGGCCCAGGCGTATTTGCAGAAGCTCTTCGCCAACGTGCCGGTGCTGGACACCGGCGCGCGCGGCGCCACCGTCACCTTCGTCGAGCGCGGCATCGGCGACGTGCTGCTGGCCTGGGAGAACGAGGCCCTGCTGGCGCTGAAGGAGCTGGGCCCGGGCAAGTTCGACATCGTGGCGCCGCCGCTGTCCATCCTGGCCGAGCCGCCGGTGGCCGTGGTGGACAAGGTGGTCGACAAGAAGGGCACGCGGGCCGTGGCCCAGGCCTACCTGGAGTACCTGTACACGCCCGAAGGCCAGAAGATCGCCGCGGAGAACTACTACCGCCCGATCGACGCCAAGGTGGCCGCGCAGTTCGCCAGCCAGTTCCCGAAGCTGGAGCTGTTCAAGCTGGACAGCGTGTTCGGCAGTTGGCGCGAGGCGCAGAAGACCCACTTCGCCGATGGCGGCATCTTCGACAAGGTGGTGACGCGGCGGTGACCACGGCCGGCCAGGCAATCCCCGAGAGGCGCACCGGGGCCGGTGGGCGATGATGACACCATGATCGAACACCACCTCGACCTGATCAGCGATGGCAGCCCGATGGCCACCTTCATCGTCCACCCCGATGTCGGGCCCGGCGAAGGCGGCCCGCACCCGGTGCTGCTGTTCTACATGGACGCGCCCGGCAAGCGCGAGGAACTGCACGGCTTCGCGCGCCGCCTGGCCAGCGCCGGCTACTGCGTGCTGCTGCCCAACCTGTACCACCGTCAGCGTTACGCGTATGAGCTGAAGGAGCGCACCGAGCCGCAGCTGCAGGAGATGTTCGGCCTGATGCACAGCCTGAACCGCGACACCAACCGCGCCGACACCCAGGCCCTGCTGGACTGGGTGGACGCAAACCCGCAGGTGGCCGACGCCCAGCGCATCGGCATCCTGGGCTACTGCATGAGCGGCCCGTTCGTCGTGTGGGCCGCGCTCGACTTCGCCGACCGCATCCAGGCCCTGGCCGCCATCCACGGCGCCAACTGGGTCACCGATTCGCCCGACTCACCGCACCGGGTGGCTGCGGGCCTGCGTTGCGAGGGCTACTACGGCTGCGCCGAGATCGACCAGTGGGCCTCGCCCGAGCAGATCGCGCAGCTGGAAGCCGGCCTGAAGGCCAGCGGCGCGCCGTACCGCATCGAGTGGTATGCCGGGGCGCAACACGGCTTCTCGTTCCCGCAGCGGGCGGTGTATGAGCGGGCGGCGTCGGAGCGGCATTTCGAGCGCATGCACCGGCTGTTCGGGCGGGTGCTGAAGCCCTTCGCTTGAGCGGTTGAAAGCACAGCGGGCGCACCGTCTCGCGACAGTGCGCCCGCTGCTTGGTGCTTCTGATCAGCTCAGATCACGAACGCCACACCATCGAGCCCTGCATCTCCTCGGCCGCGCCCTCTGTAGCACGCACCTCGCTGCGGCCCACCACCATGTGGTGCACCTCGTCGGGGCCGTCGGCCAGGCGCAGCGTGCGCTGCTGGCTGTACATGTGGGCCAGCGGGGTGTGCTGGCTGACGCCGAGTGCGCCATACATCTGGATGGCCTGGTCGATGATCTTGCACACGCGCTCGGGCACCATGGCCTTGACCATGTGCACCCACAGGCGGGCTTCCTTGTTGCCCAGCACGTCCATGGCCTTGGCGGCCTTCAGCACCATCAGGCGCATGGATTCGATCTCGATGCGGGCGCGCGAGATGATCTCCACATTGCCGCCCAGCCACACCAGCTGCTTGCCGAAGGCCTGACGCGACAGGCCGCGCTTGACCATCAGATCCAGCGCCACTTCGGCCGCGCCGATCGAGCGCATGCAGTGGTGGATGCGGCCCGGACCCAGGCGCAGCTGGCTGATCTCGAAGCCTCGGCCTTCGCCCAGCAGCATGTTGCTGGCCGGCACGCGCACGTTGTTGAAGCGGATGTGCATGTGGCCGTGCGGCGCATGGTCTTCGGCAAAGACATGCTGGCCGCCGACGATCTCGACCCCCGGCGTGTCTTTCGGCACCAGGATCATGCTCTGCTGCTTGTGCGGCGGCGCGTCGGGGCTGGTGCGCACCATGGTGATCAGGATCTTGCAGCGCGGGCTGCCAGCGCCCGAGATGTAGTGCTTCTCGCCGTTGATGACCCATTCGTCGCCTTCCAGCACGGCGCTGGTGGCCACGTTGCGGGCGTCCGAGCTGGCGTGGTGCAGCTCGGTCATCGCGTAGGCCGAGCGGATCTCGCCCTTGAGCAGCGGCTCCAGCCACTGCGCCTTCTGCGCCGGCGTGCCCACGCGCTCCAGCACCTCCATGTTGCCGGTGTCGGGGGCCGAGCAGTTCATGCACTCGCTGGCCATCGGGCTCTTGCCCAGCTCGCTGGCGATGTAGGCGTAGTCGAGGTTGGACAGGCCTTCACCGGTCTCGGCGTCGGGCAGGAAGAAGTTCCACAGGCCCTCGGCCTTGGCCTTGGCCTTGGCGGCGTCCAGCAGCTCCAGCTGGCCGGGGGCGTAGCTCCAGCGGTCGGCACGGTTGCGGCCCAGCTTCTCGTACTCCACGGCCATCGGATCGACCGTTTCCTTGATGAAGCGCTTGACGTGTTCGTACAGCGGCTTGGCCTTCTCGGACATGCGCAGGTCGTTCAGCGGATCGCTGGGGTCCAGGCTGAAGGCGTTGGCGGGAATCTGGGGCTGACTCATGGTCGGGGGTCTCCGGGAAAGCCTGCTTTTTACAGGCAGGAAGGATGGGAAGGAATCGGGGGGAATTCAGAGCGAGGCGACGATGCCGCCATCGCTGGCGATCGTCTGGCCCACCACGTATTCGCCGGCGCGCGAGCTCAAGAAAATGGCCAGGCCGGCGATGTCCTCGGGCGCGCCCACCCGGCCGCTGGGGTTGCTCTGGGTCACGGCGCTCCAGTCGACGCCATCGGTGGCGCCGCCGTGGCCCACGCCGGTGGACAGCATCCAGGTGGGGTACGGCCCCGGTGCGATGGCGTTGACCAGGATGCGTTCGGGCGTCAGCCGCTTGGCCAGGAAGCGGGTGAGGTGGTGCACGGCGGCCTTGGACGCGCCGTAGCTGAAGCTGTCGAAGGTGGCCGACTTGATGCCGTCGATCGAGCCGATGTTGATCACGCGCGCCGGGGCGCCATCCTTCGCCGCCGCGCGTAGCAGCGGCAGGCATTGCTGGGTGAGGAAGAACACGCCCTTGACGTTGGTGTCCATCACCTTGTCCCAGCCCACCTCGGGGAAGGTTTCGATCGGCGCGCCCCAGGCGGCACCGGCGTTGTTGACCAGGATGTCGAGCCTGGCTTCCCGCTTCGCCAGTTCGGCCGCCAGATGGGTGCAGCCTTCCACCGTGGACAGGTCGGCCGGCAGCGCGATGCAGGTGCCGCCGGTGCCTTCGGAAAGTCGCTTGGCCGTGGCCTCGCACACCTCGGCCTTGCGCGACGAGATGTAGACCTTGGCGCCCTGCGCCAGAAAGCCCGCGGCGATCATCTCGCCGATGCCGCGCGAGCCGCCGGTGACCAGGGCCACCTTGCCGCGCACCGAGAACAGGTCTTGGAAGTTCGTGTTCATGGTCTCCTCTCTTCGTGGGTTGTTGATGGCTTCAGCCATACGCGGCCAAGGCTTCGTCAATGGCCCGCTCAAGATCCGCCGCACTCGCCACATGCGTGGCCAGCGTGCAGAACGGCGCGTACTTCGGCATCACGCTGTCGCCGCTGCCCCAGCGGCTCTTCGGCTCCGGGCACAGCCACATCACGCGCTTGGCGCGGCTGGCGATCTCGGCCAGGATGTCCACGCGCGGCTCGGCATGGTTGCTGCGGCCGTCGCCCAGGATGATCACCGTGGTGCGGCGGTCGATCACGTCCCAGAACTGGTCCTGCAGGTCGGTGAAGGCCTGGCCGTAGTCGGTGCTGCCGGCGTGTTCGTGCAGGATGCGGTCGAAGGCTTCATCAAACGGCAGGTTCTCCAGCAGCGGGCTCACATCGCCCAGCTGGTTGGCGAAGGCGAAGCTGCGCAGGTCGGCCACCGAGCCGTGCAGCGCATACAGGAACAGCAGCAGGAAGCGCACATGCGCGGCCACCGAGCCCGACACATCGCAGATGGCCACGAACTTGGGCTTGTCCTTGCGGCGGTATTTGAACCGCAGCCGGTGCGGCACGCTGTCATGGCCCGCGCTGCCGCGGATCATGCGGCGGAAGTCGAGCTGGCCGCGCAGTTGCACGCGGCGGCGGCGCGAGTGCTTGACCGCCATGCGCTTGGCCATGCGCGCCACCACCACGCGCATGCGCTCCATGTCGTGCGGGGCCAGGCGCCCCAGCGTGCGCTGGGCCACCACGTCCTGCATGAAGGCCTCGGTGGCCGGTCGACCGTAGAGCTCGAAGCGCTGCTCCACCAGCGCACGGGCGGCGCGGCGCAGTGATTCGCGCGCGGCCTGCAGCGTGGCCAGCTCGGCCTGCGGGTCGGGTGAGCCGCTGCTCTGCGGCTCCAGCAGCAGCTGGCGCACGCGGGCGTCCAGCGGGGCGATGCCCAACTCTTCGAGCAGGCGGCGGGTCAGCGGGCCGACCTGGGTGTGGAACTGGATGTCGTCGACGTTGGCCGCTTCGGCAGCACGGTTCAACGCCGGGCCCAGCGAGGGCATGCGCTCGCCGCTGGCGCCGCCGCGGGCCTCGGCGGCCATCGCGATCAGCTGCTGCAGCGCGTCGCCGCCGCTGGCGGCGGTGGGCGATGCCGGGCGATCGGCGTGCGGGCCGCCGCCGGCGTCCTGGCCGGGCTGACCGGGTTGGCCGGATGCCGCGCCCGCGGGCTGGGCGTCCTGGAGATCGGATGCACCGCGCTTGCCTTCGCTGCGCGCCTCGGCCGATGCATCCACGGCGCCGAAGAACTGGTCGAACACCCGCTCGTGGATCAGCTTCTCGGCCGGCGTCTTGGCCAGCACCACGCCCAGGCCGTCCTTCAGTTGGCGGCGGTCGGCATAACCCAGCAGCGCCACGGCGCGCGCGGCGTCGATGCTCTCGGCAATCGACGCGTCGGCCCCGGCCGCGCGCAGTGCGCGAACGTAGTTGACCAGGGTGCGGTCCATGGACGGAGGGGCCTGTGGATGAGGGGCGTCAGGCGGACAGCGCGTCGCGCGTCAGCTGCGGCAGCCGGGCCTGCACGGCCTGGATGTCGCTCTCGCGCTTGAGCAGCACGTTCAGCGTGTCGCGCACCAGGGTTTCGTCCAGCGCGCCGGCGTGCAGCAGCAGCAGCGTGCGCGCCCAGTCCATGCTCTCGGCCACGCTGGGCGGCTTGCGGATGTGTTCCTGGCGCAGCGCCTGGACGAAGTGCACCAGCTGCTTCAGCAGCGCTTCATCAATGCCCGGCACGCGGGCACGCAGCACCTGCTGCTCGAAGGCAGGCTCGGGGAAGCCGATGTGCAGGTGCAGGCAGCGGCGCTTGAGCGCATCGCCCAGCTCGCGCGTGTTGTTGCTGGTGAGGATGACCAGCGGCGGCACTTGGGCCTTGATGGTGCCGATCTCGGGCACCGTCACCTGGTAGTCGGCCAGCACCTCCAGCAGCAGGGCCTCGAAGGACTCTTCGCTCTTGTCGATCTCGTCGATCAGCAGCACGCTGCCGCCGGCCTGCTCCATGGCCTGCAGCAGCGGGCGGGGTTGCAGGAAGTCGCGCGAGAAGAACAGGTCTTGAAACCCGGTGAGCTTGGTGTAGGCCTGGCCCAGGGTGTCGGCATCGGCCATCAGCTGGCCGATCTTCTCCTTCAGGATCTGCGTGTAGAGCAGCTGCTTGCCGTACTGCCACTCGTACAGCGCACGGCTGTCGTCCAGGCCCTCGTAGCACTGCAGGCGGATCAGCGCATGGCCCAGCGCCTTGGCGGCCGAGACGGCCAGTTCGGTCTTGCCCACGCCGGCCGGGCCTTCGATCAGCACCGGCTTGCGTAGGTGGTGGGCCAGGTACACGGCCGTGGCCACCTGCCGGTTGGCGATGTAGCCCACCGAGGCCAGCGCGGCGGTGATGGCCTCGATGGACGACAGCGCGGCCGGGGCGGTGACAGGGGTGCTGGCGATGGCGGCCGGAGCTACGGGTGCATTCATGCAGCCAGTGTGCGCAAGACAGGCGGGTGGCGCTATTGCCTGTGCGACACCGGCGGCCCCGGGTTTTCACCCGAGGTCCGCCGGCCTTCAGCTCACGCGGGCGAAGCGCGCCAGGTGGTGATCCGCATCGCCAAAGCGCTGCGCCAGCATCGTGAGCCGGCGGAAGGTGTGCGAGACCTTCATCTCCTCGGTCATGCCCATGCCGCCGTGCAGTTGCACGGCCTCCTGGCTGACCAGGCGGGCGGCGTCGGCGATCTTCACCTTGGCGGCCGAGACGGCCCGCTGGCGTTCGCGCACCGCCGCCGGGCTGGCATCCGTGCCGTCCACGCGGCTGGCGGCCAGGATGGCCATCGAGCGCGCCTGCTCGGTGTGGATGTGCATCTCCACCATGCGGTGCTGCAGCACCTGGAAGGACGCGATGGCCACGCCGAACTGCTTGCGGGTCTTGGTGTACTCCAGCGTGGCGTCCACGGCGTAGCGCATGGCGCCCACGGCCTCGGCGCACAGCAGCGCGGTGGCGAAGTCCAGTGCCTCGTCGATGGCGGCTTGTGCGCCGCCCGCCGTGCCCAGCAGCGCGTCGGCACCCAGGCGCACACCCTCGAAGCGCAGGTCGGCCGCGCGCTGGCCGTCCACCGTGCGGCAGGGGCTGGCTGCCACGCCGGTCGCGGCCGGATCGACGATGAACAGGCTGGCGCCCTCAGGCGTGGCGGCGCTGACGATCAGCGTGTGCGCCAGCGGCGCGCCAATGACCACGGTCTTGGCACCGTTCAGCACCCAGCCATCGCCATCGCGCTTTGCGGTGGTGGCTTGCGGATCGGCCGCATAGCGCCGGCCCGGCTCCAGGTAGGCGAAGGCCAGGCGGCGCGTGCCGTCGGCCAGGCCGGGCAACAGTGCGGCGCGCTGGGCCGCACTGCCGGTGCGCGCCACCAGGCGGCCGGCCAGGCCCACGTTGTCCAGCAGCGGCTCCACCACCAGGGCTTCACCGCAGGCTTCCATCGCGGCCATCAGGTCCACCGCACCGCCGCCGAAGCCGCCGTCTTCCTCGGGCAGCGCGATGGCGGTCAGCCCCATCTCGGCAAAGGTGGCCCAGACGGAATCGCTGGCGCCGCTGGCCGAATGCACGATGGCCTTGCGCTGGTCGAAACCGTACTGCGCGCCCAGGAACTTGCGCAGCGATTCGGCCAGTTGCTGCTGTTCGTCGGAGTAGTTGAAATCCATGTGCTGCTCCTGCTCACAGACCCAGGGTGGCCTTGGCGATGATGTTGCGCTGGATCTCGTTGGATCCGGCGTAAATGCTGGTCTTGCGGTAGTTGGCGTAGCGCGGTGTCAGGCGCGAGGCCAGCGCGTCCACCTCGCCGCCCTCCACGGCCATGAAGGGCTGGGCCTGCGGGCCCACGGCCTGCATCATCAGCTCGGTGATCGCCTGCTGCAGCTCGCTGCCGCGGATCTTCAGCATCGACACATCGGCGCCCGGTGGCTGGCCGCTGCGGCGCATCTGATCCAGGAAGCGCATCGACGTGAGTTCCAGCGCCTCCAGCTCGATCTCCACGCGCGACAGCCGGTCGCGAAAGCGCGGATCGTCCATCAGCGAGCGGCCGTCCACCTGCTGCTCGGCGGCCAGGCGCTTCAGGGCCGCCAGTTCGCGCTTGCTGCCACCCACATTGCCCGAGCCCATGCGCTCGTGGCCCAGCAGGTACTTGGCCACCGTCCAGCCCTTGTTCTCCTCGAAGATCAGGTTCTCGGCCGGCACCTTGACGTCGTCGAAGAACACCTCGTTCACCTCGTGGCCGCCGTCCATCAGGATCAGCGGGCGCACGGTGATGCCGGGCGTCTTCATGTCGATCAGCAGGAAGCTGATGCCCTCCTGCTTCTTGGCCGCAGGGTCGGTGCGCACCAGGCAGAAGATCCAGTCGCCGTAGTGGCCCAGCGTGGTCCAGATCTTCTGGCCGTTGACGACGTAGTGGTCGCCCTGCTTCTCAGCTCGGGTCTTGAGCGACGCCAGATCGGAGCCCGAGCCCGGCTCGGAATAGCCCTGCACCCAGAAGTCCTCGCCCGAGCGGATGCCGGGCAGGAAGCGTGCCTTTTGCGCCTCGGTGCCGAAGTGCAGCAGCACGCTGGCGCACATGTGCGGGCCGAAGGCGGGCAGTGCCGGTGCGCCGGCCAGGCCGAACTCTTCCTGGAAGATGTAGCGCTGGGTGATGTTCCAGCCGGTGCCGCCCCAGGCCTCGGGCCAGTGCGGCACGCTCCAGCCCTTGGCGGCCAGGATGCGGTGCCAGCGCTGGTAGTCGTCTTTGCTCAGGTGCTGGTAGCCCGTCACCTTGTCGCGGATGTCGGCCGGCAGGTGCTCGGCCAGCCAGCTGCGCACCTCGGCGCGGAAGGCCTGTTCTTCGGGGGAGTAGTGGAGGTCCATGTCGTTTCCTCTGGGAAATTCAGCCCTGGCGGGCGGTGCCTGCCTTCAGCTGGGCGATCACCGGTCCGTCGGGGCGGTAGGAATGGCAGGTGCCGAGCAGCGCCTCGATGCGGAACACGCGCGGCGGCGCCGGCTCGCCGGCCGGGCGCGGCGCGTAGACGTTGGAGGCGAAGGTCTGCACCGCGGCGCCGGCCACCGCTTCCATCATCGCGATCACATGGGTACAGCCCTGCGTGCCGCCCAGGCGCTCGTACAACGCCTTCTTGAAGCCCTTGCCCAATGACAGGCCCACCAGCACCTGGAAGTTGGGCTGCACGCCGGCGCAGCTTTCATACGGCGTGCTCTTCATCGCCGAGGCGATGGCCACGATGTGGCGCTGCCGGTCCATGGTGACGCGCAGCTGCAGGTTGTGCAGGGCCGAGCCGGCGGCGCAGCGGCCGCGGAAATCGCTGTCGTAGTCGAACGGCCGGGTGTCGATGAAGCGCGCGTCGATCTCCATCAGCCCGTCGTCGCGGCGGAAGCTGCGGCAGACGATGCTGCGCGTGTGCACCGCCGTGCGCGGCGCGGGCGGCGGCAGCAGCCAGCCGTCGTCCAGCGCGGCGTGCAGGGGTTCTCCAGGGGACATCATCGGGATGAGCAGCGGGCGAAGAAGAGCGGTCTGGGGGATGCTCGCACGCCACCCGTCGGCCCGACTTGCACCCTGGCGACAGGCGGCTGGCCGGGTTTTCGCGGATCGACAGCCGGGCCGGCGGTGTCGGCTTCTGCGAAAAACGCATAAGCAAACGACAAAACTGTGGTTTGAGCGCAGACGGGCCGGCCCTAGCATCGCGGGCTTCGCCGTTCCGCGGCGCCTTTGCCTGCCCCTCCGCACATGCCTCACGACGCTCGCACCCCTGCCGATTCCCGCCGCCGTGCCCTGCTGGCCTCACTGGGCGCCGCCACGCTGGCGGTGGCCACCGCGCTGCCCGCCTTCGCCGCCGGCCCCACGCTGCTGAACGTCAGCTACGACGTGGCGCGCGAGTTCTACAAGGACTACAACAAGGCCTTTGCCGCACACTGGAAGAAGACCGCCGGCGAAGACCTGACGCTGAACCAGAGCCACGGCGGCAGCAGCAAGCAGGCGCGCAGCGTGATCGAGGGCCTGGAGGCCGACGTCATCACGATGAACCAGGCGCTGGACATCGACATGGTGGCCGATGCCGGCTTCATCGCCGCCGACTGGGCCAAGCGCCTGCCCAACAACGCGGCGCCCACCTCGTCGCTCACCGTGTTCATGGTGCGCAAGGGCAACCCCAAGGGCATCAAGGACTGGGCCGACCTGGCCAAGCCCGGCGTCAGCGTGATCATCCCCAACCCCAAGGTGACGGGCAACGGCCGCTACGGCTACCTGGCGGCCTGGGGCGGCGGCCTGAAGAACGGCCTGACGCCCGCGCAGACGCGCGAGCAGGTGCAGAAGATCTTCGCCAACGTGCCGGTGTTCGACGGCGGCGGCCGCGCCGCCACCACCACCTTCGCACAGCGCCAGATCGGCGACGTGCTGGTCACCTTCGAGAGCGAGGTGCAGAGCATCGTCGAGGAGTTCGGCAAGAACTACGACATCGTCTATCCGAAGTTCACCGTGCTGGCCGAGAACCCGGTGGCGGTGGTCGACAAGGTGGTGGCCAAGAAGGGCACGCGCAAGCAGGCCGAGGCCTACCTGCAGTGGCTGTGGAGCGACGAGGCCCAGGAGATCGCGGTCAAGCACAACCTGCGGCCGGTGAGCGCCAAGATCCTGGCCAAGTACCCGAACGAGTTTCCGAAGCAGGCCACGTTCACGGTGGACGAGGTGTTCGGCGGCTGGAAGAAGGCCCAGGCCGAGCACTTCAAGGACGGCGGCATCTACGACCAGCTCCTGAAGAAATGATCCCTCGCAGCGCGGTCCGTCTGCCTCTCTGATGTTTTCCCGCCTCCTTCTCAAGCGCCACACGGTGCTGCCCGGCTTCGACCTGGCGCTGGGCTTCACGCTCACCTACCTGAGCCTGATCGTCCTGATCCCGCTGGCGGCCGTGTTCCTGAAGACCGCCACGATGGGCTGGCCGGCCTTCTGGGATGCAGTGGCCGCGCCGCGGGTGCTGGCCAGCTACCGGCTGACGTTTGGCGCGTCGTTCCTGGCGGCGCTGGTCAACGCCCTGTTCGGCCTGATCATCGCGTGGGTGCTGGTGCGCTACGAGTTTCCGGGCAAGCGCATCGTGGATGCGCTGGTCGACCTGCCGTTCGCGCTGCCCACCGCGGTGGCCGGCATCACGCTGACCGCGCTGTATGCGCAGAACGGCTGGATCGGCCAATACCTGCCGTTCAAGGTGAGCTTCACGCCGCTGGGCGTGTTCGTGGCCCTGCTGTTCATCGGCCTGCCCTTCGTGGTGCGCACGCTGCAGCCGGTGCTGGAAGACCTGTCGGCCGAGTACGAGGAAGCCGCCGCCACGCTGGGCGCCACGCGCGGCCAGACCTTCCGCCTGGTGATCCTGCCCATCCTGCTGCCGGCGCTGACCACCGGCTTCGCGCTGGCCTTCGCCCGCGCGCTGGGCGAGTACGGCAGCGTGATCTTCATCGCCGGCAACATCCCGATGGTCAGCGAGATCACGCCGCTGATGATCATCAGCAAGCTGGAGCAGTACGACTACACCGGCGCCACCGCCATCGCGGTGGTGATGCTGGTGGCCAGCTTCACGATGCTGCTGGTGATCAACGGCCTGCAGGCCTGGGCGCGCAAGCGCCAAGGACAGTGAAGGAGCGATGACATGAGTTCACACGCTCCCGTCAAGGTGGCCACCAAAGAACCGGCGTGGCTGCGCTTCACGCTGATCGGCGTGGCGCTGGCCTTCCTGAGCTTCTTCCTGTTCGTGCCGCTGGTGGCGGTGTTCGTCGAGGCGTTCAAGAAGGGCGTCGAGGTCTACCTCGAGGCCATCCGCGAGCCCGATGCGCTCAGCGCCATCTGGCTGACGCTGATCGCCGCGGCCATCAGCGTGCCGCTGAACCTGGTGTTCGGCGTGGCCGCCTCGTGGGCCATCGCCAAGTTCGAGTTCCGGGGAAAAAGCCTGCTGCTCACGCTGATCGACCTGCCGTTCTCGGTCAGCCCGGTGATCGCCGGCCTGATCTACATGCTGGTGTTCGGCCTGCAGGGCTGGTTCGGGCCCTGGCTGCAGGCGCATGACCTGAAGGTGATCTTCGCGGTGCCGGGCATCGTGCTGGCCACGGTGTTCATCACCTTCCCGTTCGTGGCGCGCGAGCTGATCCCGCTGATGCAGGCCCAGGGCCGTGAGCAGGAAGAGGCCGCCGTGGTGCTGGGCGCCAGCGGCTGGCAGGTGTTCCGCCGCGTCACGCTGCCCAACATCAAGTGGGCGCTGCTGTACGGCGTGATCCTGTGCAATGCGCGGGCGATGGGCGAGTTCGGCGCGGTCAGCGTGGTGTCGGGCCACATCCGCGGCCAGACCAACACCATGCCGCTGCACATCGAGATCCTCTACAACGAGTACCAGTTCGCGGCCGCCTTCGCCGTGGCCAGCCTGCTGGCCGGCCTGGCGCTGGTGACGCTGGTGCTCAAGCTGTGGGTCGAGCGCCGGCTCGAGCAGCAGCTGCGGGCTGCGAAGGAAACAACAGAATGAGCATCGAAGTCCGTGCGCTGAACAAGCAGTTCGGCCGCCTGAAGGTCTGCGACAACCTGAACCTCACCATCGGCTCGGGCGAGCTGGTGGCACTGCTGGGCCCGTCGGGCTCGGGCAAGACCACGCTGCTGCGCATGATCGCGGGGCTGGAGGTGCCCGACAGCGGCCAGGTGCTGTTCCATGGCGAGGACGCCACCACCGCCGACGTGCGCGACCGCAACGTGGGCTTCGTGTTCCAGCACTACGCGCTGTTCCCGCAGATGAACATCTTCGAGAACGTGGCCTTCGGCCTGCGCGTGCGGCCCAAGGCGACACGCCCTACCGAGGCCCAGATCCGCGCCAAGGTGATGGAGTTGCTGAAGCTGGTGCAGCTGGACTGGATCGCCGAGCGCTACCCTCACCAGCTGTCGGGTGGCCAGCGCCAGCGCATCGCACTGGCCCGCGCGCTGGCGGTCGAGCCCAAGGTGCTGCTGCTCGACGAGCCCTTCGGCGCGCTGGATGCCAAGGTGCGCAAGGAGCTGCGCCGCTGGCTGCGCCGCCTGCACGACGAGATGCACGTGACCAGCGTGTTCGTCACGCACGACCAGGACGAGGCCATGGAAGTGGCCGACCGCATCGTGGTGATGAACGAAGGCCGCATCGAGCAGGTGGGCAGCCCCGACGACGTGTACGACCGCCCGGCCACGCCCTTCGTGCTGCAGTTCCTGGGTGACGTGAACCTGTTCCACGGCCGCGTGGGCCATGGTGCGCACCCGCCCGGCGGTGCCGCCGGCGCGGCCGACGGCGACGTGCGCTATGTGCGCCCGCACGAGCTGGACGTGCTGGCCGCGCCCGATGCCGAAGGCGAGGCCTGGCCGGCCGAGCTGGCGCAGGCGCTGACGCTGGGCCCGGTGACGCGGCTGGAGTTCCGCCGCGACGACGGCAGCTATGTGGACGTGGAACTGCCCCGCGCGCGCTGGCAGGCACTGCGCGACAGCCTGAACCTGGCCCCCGGCCAGCGCGCCTGGCTGAAGGCACGGCGCGTCACGCGCTTCGTCGCCGGCACCGACGGCGCCGTGGTGGACGATCCGGCCGCGGCGATCTGAACGCACGGCGCCGCCGCCGTGGCGGCGCCGGCGTCCCGGCGGCGACAGGGTGCGCCCGGGCAAGCCGCAATGGCGGCGCGCAGGCACACGCGCCTAAGCTGGCGGATCAGAGGCCGAGCCCCGCCGGCCGCCCCCCGGATGCCATGACCTCGCCCACCCCGCTGGCCCAGCGCGCCCACCCGCTCGACACCGTGATCGGCGCGCAGTGGCCCGATCTGTCCACGCCCGAGGCGCTGGCCGCCTTCGAGGCTGTGCCTTATGCGCAGCGCATCGCCGCGCACAGCACCTGGCAGGCGCTGCGCATCGGCCGTGACAGCGCGCCCGACGCCCCGGCCATCGTGTTCCTGCCGAACGCGCGGGCCGACGACACGCCGGTGGTCATCCCGCACCGGCGCTTCTTCGCCCAGGTGACGCAGGCGGCCAATGCCTTCCACGCGCTGGGCGTGCGCCCCGGCGGCGCGGTGAGCCTGCTGCTGCCGCTGCTGCCGCAGGCCTTCACCGCGCTGTTCGGGGCCGAGGCGGCCGGCATCGCCAACCCGGTGAACCCGCTGCTCGAGCCCTGGCAGCTGGTGGAGATCCTGCGCGCGGCCGGCACCCAGGTGCTGGTGACCGTGGGCCCGCTGCCCGGCACCGACCTGTGGGACAAGATCGCCCAGGTGCGCGAGCAGGTGCCCGGCCTGCGCGCCGTGGTGGCCGTGGGCGGCGCCGGCGTGGCCACCGCACAGCCAGGCGAGGCGCCCGCCGCTGTACCCGCCAGTGGCGGCCCGGTGCCCATCTACGACTACGACGCGCTGCTCGCCGCCCAGCCCGACGACCACCTGGTCAGCGGCCGCGAGATCGCCGAGGGCGACGTCGCCGCCTACTTCCACACCGGCGGCACCACCGGCACGCCCAAGCTGGTGCGCCACACCCATGGCAACCAGGTCTACCAGGCCTGGGTGATCGGGCTGATGCTGCGCGTGCAGCGCGGCGGCAGCATGCTGTTCGGCCTGCCGCTGTTCCATGTGGGTGGTGCGCTCACCCAGGGCCTGGGCATCCTGGCCAATGGCGGCCATGTGGTGGTGCTGTCGCCCGCGGGCTGGCGCAACCCGGCGGCGCAGCGCGAGGTGTGGGGCCTGGTGCGCCGCTGGCGGCCCGAGACCTTCGGCGGCGTGCCCACGGTGCTGGCCGCCGCGCTGCAGATGCCGCACACGGCCGACGACCTGGCCTCGCTGCAGCGCGTGTCGGGCGGCGGCTCGGCCATCCCCGTGGCGGTGGCGCGCAGCTACAGCCAGGACTTCGGCCTGCCGGTGCTCGAGGTCTACGGTATGACCGAGACCGCCAGCGTGCACACCATCTCCTACGTCGACCGGCCGGTGCGCCTGGGCGCGGTGGGCCATGCCGTGCCCTACAGCCGCGTACGCATCGTCAAGGTGGACGCCGAGGGCCGCGCCACGGCCGACTGTGCGCCGGGCGAGATCGGCGTGGTGGCCATGGCCGGGCCGGGTGTGTTCGGCGGCTACCTCAGCGAGCGGCACAACGCCGGCGCCTTTGCCGCGCCGGGCTGGGTGAACTCGGGTGACCTGGGCCGGCTGGACGAGGACGGCTACCTGTGGATCACCGGCCGCGCGAAAGACCTGGTGATCCGTGGCGGCCACAACATCGACCCGCTGCCGATCGAGGAGATCCTGTACCAGCATCCGGCCGTGGCGCTGGCCGCCATGGTGGGCCAGCCCGACGCCTATGCCGGTGAGCTGCCGGTGGCCTATGTGCAGCCCAAGCCCGGCCAGGCCGTGGCGCCGGACGAACTGCTGGCCTGGGTGCGCGAGCGCACACCCGAGCGTGCCGCCGTGCCGGTGGCCCTGCACCTGCTGGACGCGCTGCCACTCACCGGCGTGGGCAAGGTGTTCAAGCCCGCGCTGCGCTGGGACGCCGCGCGCCGCGTGGCCGAGCGCGACCTGGCCGATCTGGCCTGCCCCGGCCTGCAGGTGGTGGTGGACGCCCACCCGGTGCACGGCAGCCTGATCACCGTCACCGTTCCTGGCATGCCGGAGGACCAACGCGCCGTGCTGACCGAGCGCATCGGCCAGCGGCTGGGGCCGCTGACGCTGCGACACGCCATCGAGTGGCGCTGACCTGGACGCCTGGCCCCGGCCTCACAAGCCGGTGTCTTCGTCGGGCGCGGCCTGCAGCGCCTTGTGCACCAGGGCCTTGGTCAGCGGCGGCGCGAAGGTGGTGATGAAGTCGAACACGTAGTCGCGCAGCCAGGCGCCGCGGCGGATGGCCAGGCGCGTCATGTTGGCCGCGAACAGGTGGCGCGCGTCGATGGCGCGCAGGTGCAGATCGCGCTCGTCGTCGAAGGCGATGGCGGCCACGATGCCCACGCCCAGGCCCAGTTCCACATAGGTCTTGATCACGTCGGCGTCCATCGCCACCAGCACGATGTCGGGCGCGAGGCCGGCCTTGGCGAAGGCCTCGTCGATGTGCGAGCGGCCGGTGTAGCCCGATTCGTAGGTGACCAGCGGAAACTGCGCCAGTCGCTGCAGCGTCAGGCCCTGGCCGGCGGCCGCTTCGTCGGCCAGCGGGTGGCCGGGCGGCACCACCACGGTGTGCGTCCAGCGGTAGCAGGGCAGCGCCAGCAACTCGTCGTACTGGGCCAGCGCCTCGGTGGCGATGCCGATGTCGGCCTCGCCATCCAGCAGCATGCGCGCCACCTGCTGCGGCGTGCCCTGGTGCAGGTGCAGCTGCACCTGCGGCCGGCGCTGGCGGAAATCGCGCACCGCCGCCGGCAGCGCATAGCGGGCCTGCGAGTGCGTGGCGGCGATGGTCAGTGCGCCCTCGTCGCTGCGCGCGAACTCGTCGCCGGCGCGCTTGAGGTTGTCGGCCTCCTGCAGCAGGCGCTCGATGATGGGCATCACCAGCCGGCCCGGCTCGGTCAGGCCGGTCAGGCGCTTGCCGGCGCGGCCGAACAGCTCGATGCCGAGCTCGTCCTCCAGCTCGCGGATCTGCCGGCTGACGCCCGGCTGCGAGGTGTGCAGCACGCCGGCCACGGCGGTGAGGTTGAAGTTCTGGCGCACGGTCTCGCGCGCCGAGCGCAATTGCTGGAAGTTCACGAAGGCGGGCGGGAGCGACAGGGCCAGCCGATTCTGGTCGGTCCGCTTCTGCGGCCGAACCACTTTTTCGTCGGAAGCTTAGTCGCTCACCGCATAAGCAGGTCCGCCGTTCAGGCCGCCGGCAGCACCTGGAAGTGGTGCGTGCCGTCGCGCCCCAGCTGCGCCACCAGGCCGAACTCCCAGTCCAGGTAGCCCTGCATGGCCTCGCGCGGGGCGTCGGTGCCCTCGTAGGGCCGGCGGTAGCGGTCGATGCGCGGGCTCAGCAGGCTGCCTTCGCCGGTGTGCAGCGGCCGGCCGGCGGCCACCCAGGCTGCCTGGCCGCCGGCCAGCACCGCCAGGTCCAGCCCCTGCAGCACCGGCAGGGCCTGCAGATCGGCCAGCGCGAATGGCGCGATGCGGCCCTGCGGGCAGCCCAGCACCAGGCGGCGCAGGCCGCCCGGCCGCTGCGCCAGCGCGCGGCCCAGCAGGGCCGGCAGCTCGCTGCGCAGCGCCCACTGCGCACCGGGAACATGGCCGCGCACGTACTGCGCCGACGGGCCCAGGTCCAGCAGCCAGGTGTCGCCGGCGTTCAGGCCGGCGGCCAGCGTGTCGGCGTCGATCGCCGGCACCTCGGGCAGCGGCGTGTGCGCCGGCTGCCAGGGGCCGGCGTCGGTGAAGCGGTCGGGGCCGGCGTCGGTCAGCCACGCCACCTCCCAGCCCATCTGGGCCAGCCAGTGGGCGGTCATCGGCGCGCGCACGGCGTCGGTGGTGGCGCCGCCGTCGCACAGCACGATGCGCGCGCCGCGCACGGCGGCGTTGACGTCGGTCTCCTGCACCAGCTGGCCGCCGGGCGCGCTGCCAAAGCCGGGCCAGTGGCCGGCGGCATATTCCTCGGGCGTGCGCACATCCCAGCGGTACAGCGTGCGGGTGGTGTCGGCCTGCCATTGCGCGAGCATGTCGGCGTCGATGCGGCGCGCACCGGCGCGGTCGGCCAGCGCCTGCGCGGCGGCCTGGGCGGCGGCCAGGTTTGGCGCGCTGGGGCGCGAGGCGCGGTCCTGGAAGCGGCGCTGCTGGCCATGGTCCAGCGTCTGGCCGGCCAGCAGCCAGCCGATGGTGCCGTTGCGCAGCGCGGCCACCGGGTTGGGGATGCCGGCGTTCACCAGGCTTTGCGTGCCGATGATGCTGCGCGTGCGGCCGGCGCAGTTGACGATCACCCGCGTGGCCGGGTTCGGCGCCAGCTCGCGCACGCGCAGCGCCAGCTCGGCGCCCGGCACGCTGGTGCCGGTGGGGATGCTCATCGTGGCGTATTCGTCGAAGCGGCGCGCGTCCAGCACCACCATGTCGGTGCCGGCGTCGATCAGCGCCTTCACCTCCTCGGCCGCCAGCGAGGGCGTGTGACGCTCGTGCTCCACCAATTCACCGAAGGACTTGCTGGGCACGTTGACGTCGCGGAACAGCTCGCCGCCGGCTTCGCGCCAGACCGCCAGGCCGCTGCCGCGGCCATCGCGGCTCAAAAGGTGCACGGCGGTGTAGCCCAGCGCCTGCAGGCGGCGCGCCGCGGGCTCGGCCAAGCCTTCGCCATCGTCGTAGACGGCGATCGTCACGTCGCGGCGCGGCAGGCGCCAGGGCGCATCGAGCTCGATGCGGGTGGTGCTCAGCTGCACGGCCCACAGCGGGTGGGCCTGGGCGAATGGGTCTTCCTCGCGCACGTCGATCAGCGCGATCTCATCGCGGGCCAGCAGCGCGGCGCGCACCTGGGCGGGGCTCAGTTCGGGCAGTCGGGAGGCGTGGTTCATGAGGCGGTCAGGCGTTTTCTTTCGATCGGTCCCACAGATTGGGCACCCAGGCGTGGCTGTAGCCCGAGACGAAGGGCTTGCGCGTGCCGTCCTCGGCATACACGCTGCGTTGCACGGCGCCGATGTTGGCGCCGTAGACATGGATGCTGATCGAGGTGCGGTCGGCAAAGGCGTTGCTGACCTGGTGCACATCGCCCAGCGTGGGCGACACGGCCTCGATCTGGCCCGGGCGAAGTCGCGTGGCCGGGCCCTGCGGCACCCAGCGGCCCTGCGCATCGCGGCCGAAGGGCTGGGCGATCTCCTCGCCGCGCAGCATGCCGATCAGGCCCCACACGGTGTGGTCGTGGATCGGCGTGCGCTGGCCGGGGCCCCAGACGAAGCTGACCACCGAGAAGCGCTCCAGCGGATCGCAGTGCAGCAGGTACTGCTGGTAGTACTGCGGGTGCGGCTGCGCCAGGGCCTCGGGCAGCCAGTCGTCGCGGGCGATCAGCGTGGCCAGGGCCTCGCGAACCACCGGCAGCAGCCGGGCCTCGTCGGTGCCGTGCCCGATGGCCTGCGTGACGGCCGTGACGAAGGCGCGCAGCGGTGCAGCCGGCGCGGGTGCCGGGTCGGGTGTGGATGCGGGTTCGGGCATGGCCGGGCCTCGGTGGGTCGATGTCAGCTGCATTGGATCACTGCTGCGCGATACTGCCACCGCGCCCGCTCCGTTTGTCTGCACAAGCCCAGGATGACGCCCGCCCTCGATCCCGCTGCGTGCATGGCCACCGCCTGGCAGGTGGCGCCCGATCTGCCGCTGCGCCTGGTGGTGGTGGCGGCGCTGGCGGCCGTGGCGGGCTGGGCCGATGCGCAGCGCTACTTTCCGGGCAAACGTGCGTTCTTCTGGCTCAACACGGTGCTGGTGCTGTGGATCGCCGGCACCACGGCCGAGCATGCCGCCGTGGCCGCCGAGTGCAAGGCCACCGTGGCCCTGCTGTGCTGGCCCTTCATCATGACGCTGCCGGTGCTGTGGTCGCTGTTCCTGCAGCGCTATGTCAGCGCCGACACCCAGCCGCCGCGCACCAGCGTGGTGACGGCCACGGTGCTGGCGCTGGCGCTGCAGGTGCTGGGCGCCTTCAGCAACGGCTGGCATGGCGGCTTCTATGGCGCAGGCAGCGCGCTGGGCCCGGCGGTGCTGGGCCTGCCACGCATGCGCTACCAGTACGGCCCGCTGTTCGTGCTGGCGGCCGTGTGGGGCTATGCCTGGCTGGTGCGCGCCACGGTGGTGATCGCCCGCGCGGTGCACGACTGCGCGCCCGAGGACCGGCCGCTGTGGCTGGCCTTCCTGGTGATGATGGCCGTGCCCTGGGCCGCCAACGTGGCCTATGTGCTGTTCGGCCTGCGCCTGCTGGGCGGCGACCCCACGCCGCTGAGCTTTGCCGTGGGCGCGGTGGGCTTCGGCTGGCTGATCCGCAACAGCAGCCTGCTGCGCGTGGTGCCGATGTCTCGGCGGCTGCTGTTCACCGCCCTGCCCGATCCGGTGCTGGTGCTCGACTCGCTGAACCGCGTGATCGACTGCAACCGCGCCGGCGAGCGCCTGGCCGGCCAGGCCGTGCCGCGCGGCGTGCCCTTGCCGCAGTTTCCGGTGGCCGGTGCCGCGCTCACCGAGTTGCTGGCGCGGGCGCCGCATGGCGAGGGCACGGTGGTGATCGACCAGCCGCCGCTGGTGCTGGACGTGCGCGCCACCGACATCGGCGGCGACGGCCAGCGCATCGGCCGCATGCTGCAGCTGCGCGACGTGACCGAGCGCCACCGCACGCAAACCCGCCTGGCCGCTGCGCTGGCCCAGCGCGACAGCCAGCTGGCCCAGGTGGCGCAGCTGGAGGCCGAGCTGCGCGAGCAGACCCTGCGCGACCCGCTGACCGGCCTGCACAACCGCCGCGCGCTGGGCCAGCGCTTCGCGCACGAGCGCCAGCACCAGCAGGCCACGGCCCAGCCGCTGACCCTGGTGCTGCTGGACGTGGACCACTTCAAGCGCGTGAACGACAGCCACGGCCATGCCATGGGCGACGCCGTGCTGCAGGCGCTGGGCGGTGTGCTCACCGAGGGCCTGCGCGCCAGCGATTCGGTGTTCCGCATCGGCGGCGAGGAGTTCGCGCTGCTGTTGCCCGGCGCCGATGCCACCCAGGCCCTGCTGCGTGTGCAGGCGCTGCGCGAGCGCGCGGCGGCGCTGGACGTGCCGCCCGACGACGGCCGGGTGCGCTTCTCGGCCGGCATCGCCACCTGCGAGCGCGGCACGCTGAGCCTGGACGACCTGCTGCGCCGCGCCGATGCTGCGCTCTACCTGGCCAAGGCGGGCGGGCGCAACCGCAGCGAGCTGGGCGCGGCCGGGCCCTGAGGCGCGGCCTCAGCGCACCGGCTGGGCCTGCCGGGCTTGCTGGGCTTGCCGGGCTTGCCAGGTGCGCAGCTGCCGCACCACGTTCACCGCGCTGTCGGTCCAGTACAGGTGGCGGTGCGTGGCCAGGTGGTGCAGCAGTTCGTCATGCGCCGCGCGGCTGACGCTCAGGTACTCGGCGCCCACGCCGTGGAAGGTGAAGCTGACCAGCGTGCCGCGCGCGGCCGCGGCCTGCACGCGGGCGATGAGCTCGGCGCCGCTGAGGTTCTCGATGCCCTCGGTGCCCAGCTCGGCCGGCTTCAGGCGTGCCAGCGCATCGCGGCTGGGCACCAGGCCACCGGCGCGGGTGCGCATGCCGGCGAACACCGGCGCCAGCGCATCCACGTAGTTCTCGCCCCCGGCCGCGGCCAGGTCCAGGCAGGGGGGCGTGTAGGTGCGCTCGGTGCGGCCGTCGATGGCCTGCAGTGCGGTGTTGGCCAGGCGCACCTGGTCGCGCGCCTGCTCGGCCGTCATGCGCGCCAGGTCGCGGTGCGGCTGCACCCAGCCGCGGCCGGGCAGATGCCCCAGGCAGGGATGCACCAGGCTGTGGTTGCCCAGCTCATGCCCGGCGGCGGCCACGGCGCGCCAGTCGGCCAGGCGCCGCGGCAGCGTGGGGCTGGACAGCGGCAGGTAGAACGTGGCGCGCAACCCCAGCCGGTCGAGCAGCGGCGCCACATGGTCGAGGTGGCTGTCCAGGCCGTCGTCATAACCCAGGCTCACCGCGGCACGCGCGCCGCCGGGCCAGGGGCCGTCGGCCACCGGCGTGCCCTCCGCGGCCGGCACCGGCAGCGCCAGCGCGGCCGCGGCCCACAGGCCGAACCACCGGGTGAGCGCGGCGCGACGGGGCCGGGCCATCACGGCGCCTGGTACACGCGCACGTGCTCCACTTCCATGCGCACCGGGAAGATGCTGTCGTCCACCGGCCCGCCCAGGTCACCGCCGATGGCGATGTTCAGGATCAGGAACTGCGGCTTGTCGAACGGCCACTGCGCGCTGCCCGCGCCCTGGTTGCGGTAGACGTGGTGGGTCTGCCCGTCCATGCCGAAGCGCACCTCGGTGGGCGTCCACAGCATCTGGTAGTTGTGGAAGGCGCTGCAGGCGTCGTTGACCGTGATGTGGTTGCCCGAGCCATTGCCGCCGCTGCCCGACGTGGTGTGCACGGTGGAGAACACGTTGGTCGGGTTGCTGCCCACCTGCTCCATGATGTCGAGCTCGCCGCCGGCCGGCCACACGCCGGCGCTGTTGAGCATCCAGATCGCCGGCCAGGTGCCGCGGCCGCAGGGCAGCTTGGCGCGCACCTCGAAGAAGCCGTAGGTCCAGTCCTTCTTGCCCAGCGTGATCAGCCGCGTGGACGAGTAGGCCTGGCCGCCCCAGTCGGACTGGTCGCTGCGCGCCTCCTTGCGCGCGGTGATCACCAGCTTGCCGCCGGACACCACCGCGTTCTCGGCGCGCGGGCCGCTGTAGTACTGCAGCTCGCGGTTGTGCCAGCCCTGCTTGTTCATGCCGGTGTCGTAGGCCCATTTGCCGGCGTCGGGCAGGCCGTCGGTGTCGAACTCGTCCGCCCACACCAGGCGGTAGCCGGTGGGCAGTTGCAGCGGCCCGGTGCTGGCGGTGCTGCCGCTGTTGCCGCCGCTGCTGCCGGTGGCGGTGCCTGCATCGGCTGCCGTGGCCGAGCCGCCGCCACAGGCCGCCACCACGCCCAGCGCCATCAGGCCGGCCAGCAGCGGCAGGCGGGCGAGCAGTCGGGGGGCATGGGGCATGGTGCAACTCCGGAAGGGGGTGTGGGGTGGGTGGGGCGTGAGGGGAACGGGCCGCCGCCGCTTCAGCGCAGCGCGCGGCGGGTGAGCAGCTTCTGCGCATCGGCCAGGGCCTGGCGGATGGTTTTGCGGCCGGTGAGCACGTTGTCGAGCTCGGTGCTCACCACCTCCTCGGCAAACGCGTTCTGGCGGTGCACCGGCATGGCCTGGATGCGGCCCGCCGCCTCGCGCCACAGCCGGCGCGCCGGTTGCCCGGCCAGGAAGGGCACGGGCGCATCGAAGAAGGGGTCGTCGTGTGTTTCGCGCAGGGCCGGAAAGGCGTCCTGCTGCTTGAAGGCGGCCAGTTGCTGCGCGGCGTCCAGCGTCATCAGGCGGATGTAGTCCCAGGCCAGCGCGCGGCGGCCGGCATCGGCCTGGCGCGGCAGCGCGTAGAAGGTGCCGCCATAGGCCGCGTTGGCACCCTCGGGCAGGTGGGCGGCGCGCCACAGGCCGCGCGTGTCGGGCGCCACCCAGTTGGCCAGCTGGCCCACCAGCCAGGCGCCTGAGAGCGCCGTGGCCAGCGTGCCGCGCTTGAAGCCCTCGGCCCACTCGTTGGTCCAGGTGGTGAGCTTGGCGTCCAGGCCCAGCTGGCGCGCGCGCAGCGCCACCTCGAAGGCCCGCTCGAAGCGCGGCGTGTCGGCCAGCGCGCGCGAGTCCTGGTCGTAGTACAGGCCCTCGCCGGCCTTGAGCCCGCTGCGGATCAGGATGTCCTTCATCTCCACCACGGTGGAGACCAGGAACGCGCCGGTGGTGGCCTTGATGCGCTGGCCGGCGGCGATGTAGTCGTCCCAGCTGCGGCCGATGGCCGCGCCATCCACGCCGGCGCGCTGCAGGATGTCGGCGCGCCACAGCATGGTGCCGGGGCCGATGTCGGTGGGCATGGCCACCATCGCGCCTTCGCGGGTGATGGCCTGGTCGTAGGCGTAGCGCACCAGGCGCTCGCGGTACTGCGCCGCGCCGAAGGGCGCCTGGTTCAGATCGAGCAGGCCGGTGCCGCGCGCGAAGCGGGCCACGAAGCTGGATTCCAGCGCCATCACGTCGGGCAGGCCGCGCGCGGTGGACAGCGCGGTGGTCATGGCCGTGTGGTGGTCGACGTACTGGCGCGTGAGGATGCGCAGTTCCACATCGGGATGCAGCGCCTGCCAGCGCGCCTTGGCCGCACGGCCGATCTCGTCGACCAGCGGAAAGGCGGCCACCGTGAGCACCTCGCGCGGCGGCGCGCCGGTGGCGGCCGTGATGGCGGCCGGCCACACGGTGAGCGCCACGGCCCCGGCGGCACCGCCCAGCAGCCCGCGCCGGTCCATGTCAGCCTTGTGCGGCGTGCTGCCGCTGCGTGTCGAGGAACGCCCGGTACCAGCGCGCGCTGCGCTTGGGCGTGCGCGCCAGCGTGGTGTAGTCCACATGCACGATGCCGAAGCGCTTGGCGTAGCCCGAGGCCCACTCGAAGTTGTCCATCAGGCTCCACACCATGTAGCCGGCCATCGGCACGCCGGCGGCTATGGCGGCGCCCACCGCACTGATGTGGCTGGACAGGTAGCTGCAGCGGTCGTCGTCGGCCACCTCGCCGTCGTGCCAGGTGGTGTCGGGGAAGGCGCCGCCGTTCTCGGCGATGACCAGCGGCGGCACGTCGTAGTCGCGCTTCAGGCGCACCAGCAACTCGGTCAGGCCCTGCGGGTAGACCTCCCAGCCCATGTCGGTGAGCGGCAGGCCGCTTTGCTTGACATCCCAGGCGCCGCTGGCACTGACCACGGCGCGCGAGTAGTAGTTCAGGCCCAGCCAGTCCAGCGGCTGGGCGATGGCCTGCATGTCGCCGGGCTGCACCGGCGGGGCGTCGTCGCCCAGCGTGGCCAGCACGTCGTCGGGGTAGCGGCCATGGAACAGCGGGTCCATGTACCAGCGCACCAGCTTGCCGTCTTCCAGGCGCGCGGCGGCGGCGTCTTCGGCGCTGTCGGTGGCCGGCTGCACGGGGCTCTGGTTCAGCACGATGCCCAGCTTGCCGCCGCCGCCCTGGGCGCGCAGCGCCTGCAGCGCCAGGCCGTGGCTGAGCAGCAGGTGGTGGGCCACCGCGGTGGCAGCGCGGCGGCTTTGGATGCCGGGCGCGAAGATGCCGGTCTCGTGCCCCAGCGTGGCCACCACCCAGGGCTCGTTGTGCGTGGCGGTGGAGGCCAGGCGGTCGCCCAGGCGGGCGTTGATGCCCTGGGCATAGTCGACGAAGCGTTGCACCGTCTCGCGGTTGCGCCAGCCGCCCTGGTCCTGCAGGGCCTGCGGCAGGTCCCAGTGGTTGAGCGTGAGGTGCGGCTGCAGGCCGCGCGCCAGCAGGCCGTCGACCAGACGCTCGTAGAAGTCCAGCCCGTGCGGGTTCCAGGCGCCCTGCCCCAGCGGCTGCACCCGCGGCCAGCTGACCGAGAAGCGGTAGGCGTTGACGCCCAGGCTGGCGATCAGGTCGAGGTCGGCGTCGAGCCGGTGGTAGTGGTCGCAGGCCACCAAGCCGTTGCTGCCATCGGCGATGGTGCCGGGCTGCGCGCAGAAGGTGTCCCAGATCGACGGGCCCTTGCCATCCTCGGCGCCGGCGCCCTCGACCTGGAAGGCGGCGGTGGCCACGCCCCAGATGAAATCGGCGGGAAAGCGGTGCGTGGGCAGCGGAGCGGAATGGGTCATGGGCGAATCGGGGGAAGACGGGAGAACCGGAGGGCTCACTTCACGGCGCCGGCGGTGAGCCCGGCGATCAGCTGCCGCGACGACAGCGCGAACAGCACCAGCAGCGGCACGGTGGCGATGGCCGAGCCGAGCATCAGCGCGCCCCACTGCGTGTCCAGCGGGCTTTGCAGGTTGCGCAGTGCCAGCGGCAGGGTGTACATCTCGGGGCTGCGCATCACGATCAGCGGATCGACGAAGTTGTTCCAGCTGGCGATGAAGGTCACCAGGCCCAGCGTGCCGAGCGCGGGCCGCGTGAGCGGCAGCACGATGCGCCACCAGATGCCCAGCTCGCCGCAGCCATCGAGCCGCGCGGCTTCGATCAGGTCCATCGGCACTGAAGCCGCGATGAACTGGCGCATCAGGAAGATGCCGAAGGCGCTGGCCGCGCCGGGGATGAAGAGGGCGTGCGGCTGGTCGATCCAGCCGAGCGCGTCCATGATCATGAAGCTGGGAATCATCTTCATGAAGGTGGGCAGCATCATTGTGCCCATCACCAGCATGAACAGGCCCTGCTTGCCCTTGAACTCGAAGCGCGCGAAGGCATAACCGCCCATGCTGCAGAACAGCAGCGTGAGCGCGGTGCTGGCCAGCGCCACATACAGGCTCCAGCCCAGGTTGCGCCAGAACGGCAGCTTGGTGGTGAGGATGCGCAGGTTCTCCAGCGTGCCGCTGCCAAACCACAGCGGCGGCGGCAGGCTGAAGATGTCGGCGCGCAGCTGCGTGGCGAACACGAACATCACGTAGAACGGCGCCAGCATCAGCAGCGCGCCCACGCCCACCAGCGCGTAGGCGGCCACGGTTGCGCTGCGCTGGGCGGCAGTCGTGCGGGCCGTCATGCGCTGCCCTTCTCGCGGAACGCGCGGTTGGTGGCCCAGGTCAGGCCCACGACGATGGCGCACAGCACCCAGCTCATGGCGCTGGCGCCGCCGAAGTCGTTGAAGTCGAAGGCCAGGCGGTAGAGGTACATCGCCGCCGTCATGCCGGCCTGGTCGGTGCCGCCCTTGCCGTTGGTCAGCACGAAGGGCTCCTCGAACAGCTGCAGCCCGCCGATGACGCTGAGCGTGACGCCGAAGTAGGCCATCGGCTTGATGCCCGGCAGCGTGATGTGGCGGAACTGTGCCCAGGTGCCGGCGCCGTCCATGCGCGCGGCCTCGTACAAATCCTTCGGGATGGTCTGCAGCGCCGCCAGGTACAGCACGGTGTTGAAGCCCACGTAGCGCCAGAAGACGATCAGCGCGATGGCCGGGCGCAGGTGCTCGGGCCGGTTGATCCAGTCGATGGCCTGCTGCGGCAGCAGCGCGCTCAAGCCCGGCAGGCGCGCAGCCACCGCCAGGCCCTGGTTGATGAGGCCGAACTCGGTCGAGAACAGCGCGCTGAACAGGATGGCGATGGCCACCGTGCTGGTGATGTAGGGCAGGAAGTAGGCGCCGATCACCGCATTGCGCAGGCGCTTGAAGCGGGTGTGGATGAACACCGCCAGCGGGATGGCCACCGCATGCTGCGGCACGCCCGAGGCCAGCGCCAGCCAGGCGGTGTTGCCCAGTGACTTCCAGAACCACTCGTCCTGCAGCGCGAAGGCGAAGTTGTCCAGGCCGACGAAGTGCATCGCGCCCAGGCCGCTGGTGGGCTCCCAGCTCTGGAAGGCCAGGTACAGGCTGAAGCCCAGCGGGAACAGCCCGAACACCGCGAACAGTGCCAGAAAGGGCAGCAGCAGCACGTGGGGTGCCTGGCGCGGGCCCAGGCGGGGCGGCCAGCGGCGGCGTGCCGGGCGGGTGCTGGCCTGCATGGGCGGGATGGACGTGTGGGTGGTCTGCATCATTGAAAGCGCTTTCACACTTTACCTGCACTGGGCGGTGCGTTGACAAAGGGTAAATGCGGAGGCCTTTAGCCGGTGCCTGCCGGCTGGGGTGTCCCATGGTTCGGGATAGCCCGCCGGTCTCGCCCGGCTGGCGAGGTCCTTTCTTGTCGCGACAAGAAAGGACCCAAAGAAGCGCTTTTTGAACTTTCCGATGAGGCCCTGCTGCTTCTCGATCATCGAGGCGGGCGCCTCGCCCGCCCGGCGGGCTCGAACAGGCTGCCGAACAAGGGCTTGAGGAAGTCGCCAGGGCCGCCGATGGCAAGACCGTCGCATGGCTGCGCTCTGGCAATTGCCGTGCCCTGCGGCGTTCCGCGCGCAAGTCTTGACCGGGGGTGCACGGCCGGTGAGTTGTCCGTGGCGTTTCCGACTGGCTATGTTCGAGCCCGCCGGGCGGGCGAGGCGCCCGCCTCGATGCGCTTCAAGCGCGAGGTGGTGTCGGAAAGTTTGGAAGGCGCTTCTCTTTGCCTACTTTCTCTTTCGCCGGAAAGAGAAAGTAGGTCGCCCGCCGGGGCGAAATCCCGGCGCGCTGCAACGAGAAATGGGAAACGCCAGCCGTCAGCCGAACCTCGGCCAACTCAGGCGAATTCCCAGACCGTCCCGTTGAACCGCTGCAACTTCAAATACTCGATTACCCGGTAATCCGTCGGACTGGTGTTGATCAGGCTCCCCGGCAGCAAGGCCGGATTGCGCCAGTCCTTCAGGTTGGCCGCCTGGCGCATGATGTTCTCACGCGTCAGGTCGTCACCGCACTGCTTCAGCACCTGCTCCAGCGTCTGCGCATAAGCCCAGCCCGCCAGGTTCAGCGAATCGGTGATGTTCGCGTCGGGCATGTACTTCTTGAACCACTCGAAGAAGGGCTTCAGCTCGGCATCGTTGGCCCATTGCGGATCGGTGGCGTCCTTCATGAAGCCACCGGTCTTGATGCCCACCGACTTGTCCAGCCCGGCGGGCTTGAGCGTGGCGCCTACCGAGGCCGAGCCCAGGTGCAGGTAGGTGTCGGGCTTCCAGCCCAGGTCGGCGTTCTTGCGGATAGCCTGCGCCGCCTGCTTGGCATAGGTGAACAGCATCAGCGCATCGCAGCCGGCGCCCTTGATCGAGATGAGCTGCGAATCCACCGTCGGGTCGGTGGCCTGGAAGCTCTCGGCCGCCACCACCATGCCGGCCTTGGCACCCAGGCCCTCCTTCAGTCCGGCCAGCAGTTCCTTGCCGAAGTCGTCGTCCTGGTAGAGCACGCCGATCTTGGCGTTGGGGTGGTTGGCCAGCAGGTGGCGCGCGTAGAAGTTGGCCTCCACGCGCAGCGTGGGCTGCCAGCCCATGGTCCACGGAAACTTGTCGGGCTGGGCAAAGCCCTCGGAGCCGGCAGCGATGAACAGCTGCGGCACCTTCTTTTGGTTCAGGTAGGGCCGCGTGGCCGTGTTCAGCGGCGTGCCCAGCATGCCGAACATCAGCGCCACCTCTTCCTGCTCGACCAGGCGGCGCGTCTGCTCCACGGCCTTGGGCGGGCTGAAGCCGTCGTCCACTGAGATGAAGTTGATCTTGCGGCCGTTGATGCCACCCCGGTCGTTCACATACTTGAAGTAAGCGGCCTCGGCACGGCCCAGCGCGCCATAGGCCGAGGCCGGGCCGCTGTAGGCGATGGTCTGGCCGACCTTGATCTCGGTGTCGGTGACACCGGGGCCGTACCTCTTCTGCGCGCGGGCGGCGCCGGGCAGCAGCGCCGCAGCGCCAGCGGACACGATCAGGTTGCGGCGGTTCAGATGGCTCATGCGTTTGTCTCCTGGGACAGGCGATGGCAATCGCGACGGAATTCGCCTGAGGATCCCGTCGCGAGCGGGTCGAGGTGGTGTCGAGGAGCGCAGCCGTACTCCCGTACGGCGAGCACCGCAGGCACCAGATCGGCCCGCGCAGCAGGGAGCGTCAGGCGAATTTGTTGGGCCCCATGTAGCCGAAGAGGAAGCCCGCCACCTTGCGCATCTGGATCTCCTCCGATCCCTCGGTGATGCGGTAGCGGCGGTGGTGGCGGTAGATGTGCTCGAAGGGCTTGTGGCGGCTGTAGCCGATGCCGCCGTGCACCTGCATGGCCCGGTCGGCCGCCTCGCACACCAGGCGGTTGGCCCAGTAGTTGCACATCGAGACCTTGTCGGAGAGCTTCTTCTCCACCTCGGGGTGGGGCATCTGGTCCATCTCCCAGGCCGTCTTGCGGATCAAGAGGCGCAGCATCTCGATTTGCGTGGCCAATTCCACCAGCGGGAACTGGATGCCCTGGTTGCGCGCCAGCTCCTCGCCGAAGGGCTTGCGCTCGCGCGCGTACTTCACGCTCTCCTTCACGCAGAAGTCGGCCGCGCCAAGGCTGCTGGCCGCCTGGCGGATGCGGTTCTCGTGCACGAAGCTCTGGGCCAGCGGCAGGCCGCGGCCTTCCGGCCCGAACATGGCCGAATCGGGCACCCACACGTCGGTGAAGCTCACGCGCGGGTGGTCGGTCGGCATGTTGAAGGTCCAGAGGTATTCCTCGATCTTCACGCCTGGCGTGTCGCAAGGCACCAGAAAGCAGGTGATGCCGCGCGCATCGCCGGCCGCGCCGCTGCTGCGGGCGAACAGCGCGCAGTGCGTGGCCGTGTGCATGCCGGTGGTCCACATCTTCTCGCCGTTGATCAGCCAGCCGTCCTGGCCGTTGCGCGCCTGGCGCACGGCCTTGGTCTCCATGTGCGTGGCGTCGCTGCCATGGTTGGGCTCGGTCAGGCCGAAGGTGATGCGGGTCTCGAAGGTCAGCTGGCCCTTGATGAACTGCTCCTTCTGCGCTGGCGTGCCGAAGTCGCGCAGCATCACGATGACGGGGAAGTTGCCGACCACCGAGTGCTCGTTCTGCAGGTCGTTGAACAGGCCCAGGCCCTTGGCTGCAAGGTGGTCGCGGATCACGCTCATCCACAGATTGCCGACCTCTTGGCCGCCGAACTCCTTGGGCAGGCTCAGGCGGTAGAAGCCGGCCTTGTCTGCGCGCTTCTTGCATTCCAGCAGCAGCGCCTCCCATTCGTGGCGCGGCAGGCCGCCGGCCTCGAAGTCGGTGCGCGCCCATTCGCGGCGGTGGTCGAAGAAGCGTTCGTTGTCGTCCTGGGCCTGCAGCGGCCGGATCTCCTGGTCGATGAAGCGGTCGAGGTTCTTCAGGAACTCGGTCAACTCGAATGGCAGGTTGAAGTCCATGCGCGGTGTCTCCTGCGGCAGTCTGGGAAGGGTTTGCCGTCGACGCTAAGGGCAGGTCTGCGGGGGCACAGTCCCGGCGGCGACAAGGCGCGGGTGCCATCCCACGGGGCAAACCCGTGCCATGCGTCGCGCCGGCCCGGTGTCCCCACGGTGCACTGGCGGTGCGCCGGCGGCCGTCCGTCACGTGGCGGACAACCCTGGTGCGCGCGTGCCGGCGTCACAGCGGCGACAATCACAGGTTGCCCATTTCCCGCCCGGCCTGCCTCGCCGCCGCTGCACCGTGTCTGCCCAAGCCCCCGCCCGCCCTGCCCCTGGCACCGCTGCCCCGTCCGTCGGCAGGGGCGCCGCCCTGCCCACGGCCAAGCCGCTGACCAGCTGGAAGCCGTTCTGGGCCAAGCGCTTCGGCACCGCGCCCTTCCTGCCCACCACCCGGGCCGAGATGGAAGCCCTGGGCTGGGACCGCTGCGACATCGTCATCGTCACCGGCGACGCCTACGTCGACCACCCGAGCTTCGGCATGGCGGTGATCGGCCGGGTGCTCGAGGCGCAGGGCTTTCGCGTCGGCATCCTGCCGCAGCCCGACTGGCACAGCGCCGACGCCTTCCGCGAGTTCGGCGCACCGGCCCTGTTCTTCGGCGTGGCCGCCGGGAACATGGATTCGATGATCAACCACTACACGGCGGATCGAAAGATCCGCAGCGACGACGCCTACACCCCGGGCGACGTGGCGGGCAAGCGCCCCGACCGCGCCACGCTGGTTTACACCCAGCGCTGCCGCGAGGCCTTCAAGAACGTGCCGGTGGTCATTGGCGGCATTGAAGCCAGCCTGCGCCGCATCGCCCACTACGACTACTGGAGCGACACCGTGCGCCGCTCCATCCTGGTCGACAGCAAGGCCGACCTGCTGGTGTACGGCAATGCCGAGCGCGCCATCGTCGAGATCGCCCACCGCCTGGCGCAGCGCCAGCCAGTGGAAAGCCTGACCGACATCCGCGGCACCGCCTTCCTGCGCAAGCTGGACGACCCGGCGCTGCACGGCTGGTTCGAGCTGTACTCCAACGAGGTGGACACCCCGGGCCACATCGACCAGCTGCTCAACCCCTACGAGATGCAGCCCGAGCCGGCCGCCACCGACGACGGCGCGCCGCCGCCCTGCGCCACCGGCGCCACCGGCACCGCGCCGGCTGAAGGGGCACCGGCGCCAGCCGCCGAGGTCAAGCCCATCCGCCTGGTGCGCCAGCCGCTGCTGCGCGACGGCAAGCGCGCGGTGATCTCGCCGCGCGACAAGACCTTCATCCGCCTGCCGGCCTTCGAGAAGGTCAAGAACGACCCGGTGCTCTACGCCCACGCCAGCCGCGTGCTGCACCTGGAGACCAACCCCGGCAACGCCCGCGCGCTGGTGCAGCGCCATGGCGAAGGCCCGGCCGCGCGCGAGCTGTGGGTGAACCCGCCGCCCATCCCCCTCAGCACCGAGGAGATGGACCATGTGTTCGACCTGCCCTACGCCCGCAGCCCGCACCCGCGCTACGCCGACGAGGACGGCCGCCACGACCGCGCCACCAAGATCCCCGCGTGGGAGATGATCCGCTTCAGCGTGAACATCATGCGCGGCTGCTTCGGTGGCTGCAGCTTCTGCTCGATCACCGAGCATGAGGGCCGCATCATCCAGAGCCGCTCGGAAGACTCGGTGATCCGCGAGCTCGAGCAGATCCGCGACAAGGTCGAGGGCTTCACCGGCGTGGTGTCGGATCTGGGCGGCCCCACGGCCAACATGTACCGCCTGGGCTGCAAGAGCCCGGCCATCGAGGCCGCCTGCCGCAAGCCCAGCTGCGTGTGGCCCGACATCTGCAGCAACCTCAAGACCGACCACGACCCGCTGATCGCCATGTACCGGCGCGCGCGCAAGCTGCCGGGCATCAAGAAGGTGCTGATCGGCTCGGGCCTGCGCTACGACCTGGCCGTGCGCTCACCCGAGTACGTCAAGGAGCTCGTCACGCACCACGTGGGCGGCTACCTGAAGATCGCCCCGGAGCACACCGAGGCCGGTCCCTTGAGCAAGATGATGAAGCCGGGCATCGGCACGTACGACCGCTTCAAGGCCATGTTCGAGAAGGCCAGCGAGCAGGCGGGCAAGAAGCAGTTCCTGATCCCCTACTTCATCGCGGCCCACCCCGGCACCACCGACGAGGACATGCTGAACCTGGCGCTCTGGCTGAAGCGCAACGGCTTCCGCGCCGACCAGGTGCAGGCCTTCTACCCCAGCCCGATGGCCAGCGCCACGGCCATGTACCACTCGGGGTTGAACACGCTCAAGGGCATCCACCGCGACCGGCGGGCCGAGAAGGTGGCGGTGGTCAAGGGCGAGCGCCAGCGCCGCCTGCACAAGGCCTTCCTGCGCTACCACGACCCGGCCAATTGGCCGCTGCTGCGCGAGGCGCTGAAGGACATGGGCCGCGCCGACCTGATCGGCAACGGCAAGCAGCAGCTGATCCCGACCTTCCAGCCCAGCACCGAGGGCGGCTACCAGGCGCCGCGGCGCGCCAACTCCACGCCGGTGAAGCCCGCGGCCAAGGCGGCCGCCAAGCCAGGCAGCAAGCCGGTCAAGGGCCGCGTGCTGACCCAGCACACCGGCCTGCCGCCGCGCGAGGGCACGGCGGGTGGCAAGCCGCGCGCGCCAGCCGTCAAGCGCGGCCGGCGTTGAGCCCAGCCTTAAGGCTTGATCGCCACCTTGAGGACACCGTCCCGCTGGTGCGAGAACAGGTCGTAGGCGTCCACGATGTCGGCCAGCTTGTACTGGTGCGTCACCAACAGCCCCAAGTCCAGCCGGTTGGCGGCCAGCACGTTCATCAGCCGGCGCATGCGCTCCTTGCCGCCGGGGCACAGCGCGGTGACGATGCGGTGATCGCCCAGGCCGGCGGCAAAGGCGTCCAGCGGAATCTTCAGGTCGCTGGAGTACACGCCCAGGCTGCTGAGCGTGCCACCGGGCTTGAGCACCCGCAGCGCGCTCTCGAAGGTGCTTTGCAGGCCCAGGGCCTCGATCGCTGAGTCGGCGCCGCGGCCGCCGGTCAGCTTCATCACCTCGCTGACCACGTCGCACTTGTTGAAGTTGAGCGTGATGTCGGCGCCGAGCTTCTTCGCGATTTCCAGCCGGTGGTCATTGCCATCCACGCCGATGATGGTGGTGGCGCCCAGCAGCCGCGCGCCGGCCGTGGCGCACAGGCCGATCGGGCCTTGGGCAAACACCACCACCGTGTCGCCCAGCCTGATGTTGGCGTTCTCGGCGCCCTTGAAGCCGGTGGACATGATGTCGGGGCACATCAGCACCTGCTCGTCGGTCAGGCCATCGGGAATGGGCGCCAGATTGGCCTGGGCGTCGGGCACCAGCACATACTCGGCCTGCGTGCCGTCGATCAGATTGCCGAACCGCCATCCGGCCGTGGCCTTGTAACCATGGCAGCCGCAGCGGCCACTGGCCACCAGGTAACTGCCGTCCTGGCTGGGGGCGCCGTCCTGAGCGGCATAGCTGTTGAAATTGGGGCAAATGGCGCCGGCAATCACGCGCTGGCCTTCCACATAGCCCTGCACCGCACTGCCGAGTTTCTCGATCACGCCCACCGGCTCATGGCCCACGGTGAGGCCTTTGGCCACCGGGTATTCGCCTTTGAGAATGTGCACATCGGTGCCGCAAATCGTGGTGGTGGTGATGCGCACCAGCGCATCGTTGGGGCCCACGGCGGGAATGGGCTTGTCGGCGAGTTCAATGCGGCCGGGCTCGACGAACACGGCGGCGGTCATCATGGCGGGCATGGCAATGGGCTCCTGGTGGTGAAGGCTTCGGCGGGGCATCCGTCCGATGCCTCACGATGCGCCCGAGTGAGCGCAAGACGCCATCCCCACGCGGGCTTCCATTGCGCTGCGTCAATGGCCGCCGCCGGTGCCACGCAATGCCACGCATTCACGCCATTGGCCGGTGAAATGCCACGCGCAATGCGCCGGCATTCGCGATCAATGGGTATGGCATTCCATTCGGATACCGATCCGAAACCTTCTCGGAGTAAAGTGCGGCTGTGTTTCGGGCTCGGCGTGGATGCCTCGCGCAGAACCCGAAATCGCGCTCACCGATCAAACCCAGGCTGGTTCTGCCGGCCTTTTCATGGAAACCCATGGCACGCACCCTCGCCCAGATCCAATCCCAGATCGACAAGCTGCAAAAGGAGGCCCAGGCGCTGCGCGCCAAGGAAATCTCCGGCGTGGTGGCCCGCATCAAGGAAGCCATTGCGCATTACGGCCTGACGCCGCAGGAGTTGTTCGGCGAGACGGCCTCCAAAAAGCCGCGCGGCAAGGTGGCCAAGGCCAGCGGCAAGGCCGTCGCCAAGAAGCCGGCCACGCCGCCCAAGTACCGCGACGACGCCGGCAACACCTGGACCGGCCACGGCAAGCGCCCGAACTGGTTCAAGGCCGCGCTGGCTGCCGGCAAGACGGCGGCCGATCTCGAAATCAAAGGCTGATCAGCGACGGCCAGCGCCCGGCCGCCCGAAGCAGGCCGGCGAACCCGCGCGGCGGGTGGCCTCGCGTCACCGCGAGGCCGGGTGCTCCATCTACCTCCGCCCCAGGCCGAGCCAGATCACGGTGGCCACCACCAGCAGGCCACCCGCCACCTGCATCGGCGCAATGGCCTGCCCCAGCAGGGCCCAGGCCAGCACCAGCGCGAACACCGGTTCCACGTTCATGATCGCCGAGTTGCCCACCACGCCCAGGCGCGGCAGCACGGTGAACATGATGGTGAAGGCGGTGCCGTACAGAAAGGTCAGCGCCATCAGCCCGGCCCAGCCGGCCGGCGCATCGGGCAGGTGTAAGCCGCCCTGCCAGGCCACGCCGGCCAGCGCCAGCAGGCCCACCTGACCCATGGTGCTGGCGGTGCGCACGCGGCCGTCCACATCGGCCGCCTCGTGCTGCGTGACCACCAGCGCCAGGCCGAACACCGCGGCCGCCGTCAGCGCGAAACCCACGCCGGCGCCGATCTGGCCCCAGTGCGCGGCCGCGCCCAGGCCCGAGCTGGCGCCGAGCACGTCCAGTGCCAGCGCCAGGCCCAGCAGCATCACCGGCATGGCGCGCAGCATGCGCGGATCGGGCCGGTGGCGGTAGACCAGGCGTGCCCACAGCGCCGTCCACAGCGGGTAGCTGTTGAAGGCCAGCAGCGCCAGCGCCACCGGCAGCCGCGCCACGGCCGAGTACAGGCAGATGCTCTGCACACCGATCAGCGCACCAATGGCCGGCAGGGCGAAGCGGTGGCGCGGCGTGAAGCGCAGCGGCACGCGCTGCACCGCCACCAGCAGGGCCACGGCCAGCGCCGTGACGCCGCTGCGGAACGCCACCGCGGTGGTCACGTCCACGCCGTGGTTGAAGGCCAGGCGCGCTGCCACATGGTTGGCGCCCATCATCAGCGCGATGAGCAGCAGCACGGCGAAGGCAGCGCCCGACAGGGGGCGCGAGACAGCAGGTGACGACATGCGCCGATTGTGGCGGCGCCGCGGTGTGCGCTCAGGACGGGCGCACGATGCCGCCCGCCGCCTCGCGCTGTGGCAGCGGCCAGGCCGCCTGGCCCGGCCGGCCGGGCAGGCCTGACGGCAGCGCGGCAGGGTGGCGCTGGTCGAAGGCCTCGGCCTGGCGCACCAGGTGCGCCACGGCACCTTCGATCTCGGCCTCCATGCGCGGGCTGAAGCCGAAGCCGTCGGCGCTCCAGGTCTCGGCCGCGCGCGGCAGGCTCACCGTGGCGCCCAGCACCAGGGCGCCCACATGGCCGAACAGCGCCCGCGCATTCGGGATCACGGCGGGCTCGCCGTCCCAGCGCTCGCGCGTGGCGCTGCACAGCAGCACTGGGCGGTCGAGGAAGGCGTTGGTGGCGTGGCGGTCCACCTCGGGCAGGCGTGCCACCCAGTCCACCAGGTTCTTCAGGTAAGGCGTCAGCTGGCCGTTGTAGGCCGGGCTGGCCACCACCAGGCCGTGCGCGGCGGCAAAGCGCCGGTGCAGCGCGCGCACCTGGGCCATCACGCCCGGCTCGGCCTCGAGGTCCTGGTCGAACAGCGGCAGGCCCACCTGCCGGGGCAGCAGCATGTCCACCTCGCAGCGGCCATGCAGGCGTTGGGCAATGTCGCGCAGCAGGCGCAGGTTGAACGAGCCTGCGCGCAGGCTGCCGGGCACCAGAAGCAGTCGGGTCATCGTCGGGGCGGGTACGTCAGTGCCCGGCATCTTCAGGCCGCGGGGCCGCGGCTGAAGGCCTGAAAAGCCGGCCGGATCGTGGCCGTCATGACCGCCGCGCCGGCCGCCGCACGCGGCGGCGGCCAGCGGTGCGGCTGGTTGATCTGCGCCAGGTGATTTGTTTTAGACAAATCAGTTTGACAAGAGATAACGCCACGCCGGATACTCCGGCCTATGCCGCGAGCCGCGCGGCCCATCCCTGCCCCGCACCGGAGACCCCCGCCCGTGAGCACCAAGACCTTCGCCAGCCAGGCCGATCTGGAAGAGAAGAAAGTCAGCTTCACCCAGCTGTCGCCCAACGCCTACGCCTACACCGCCGAGGGCGACCCCAACACCGGCATCATCATCGGCGACGACTGCGTGATGGTGCTCGACACGCAGGCCACGCCGGTGATGGCGCAGGACGTGATCCGCCGCATCCGCGAGGTCACCGACAAGCCGATCAAGTACGTGCTGATGACCCACTACCACGCGGTGCGCGTGCTGGGTGCCAGTGCCTACGGCGCCGAGCACATCATCGCCAGCGAAGACACGCGCGACCTGATCGTCGAGCGTGGCGAGCAGGACAAGGCCAGCGAGATCGGCCGCTTTCCGCGCCTGTTCCGCAATGTCGAGAGCGTGCCGGCCGGCCTGACCTGGCCCACCCTCACCTTCCGCGGCAAGATGACGCTGTACCTCGGCAGCCTGGAGGTGCAACTGCTGCAACTGGGCCGCGGTCACACCAAGGGCGACACGGTGGCCTGGCTGCCGCAGCAAAAAATCCTGTTCTCGGGCGACCTGGTCGAGTTCGACGCCACGCCCTACGCCGGCGACGCCTACTTCAAGGACTGGCCGCAGACACTGGACAACATCGCCGCGCTGCAGCCCGCGCAGCTGGTGCCCGGCCGCGGCGCCGCACTCACCACGCCCGAACAGGTGCAGGCGGGGCTCGCCGGCACGCGCAGCTTCATCGCCGACGTGTACGAGAACGTCAAGGCCGGCGTCGCCGCCGGCGAAGACCTCAACACCGTCTACAAGCGCTGCTACGCCGCGATGGCGCCCAAGTACAAGGGCTGGGTCATCTTCGACCACTGCATGCCCTTCGACGTGACCCGCTGCTACGACGAGGTGACGCAGTACCCCGATCCGCGCATCTGGACCGCCGAGCGCGACGTTGAGATGTGGAAGTCCTTGGAAGACCAGCACTGATCGCACCCCCCACGACAGGAGACATCGACATGGCCATCCAACGCATCCACCACGTCGCCTACCGCTGCCACGACGCCAAGCAGACGGTGGAGTGGTACCGCGACCACCTGGGCATGGACTTCGTGCTCGCCATCGCCGAAGACCAGGTGCCCAGCACCCATGCGCCCGATCCGTACATGCACGTGTTCATCGACGCGGGCGGCGGCAACATCCTGGCCTTCTTCGAGCTGCCCAACTCGCCCACCATGGGCCGCGACGAGGCCACGCCCAACTGGGTGCAGCACATCGCGTTCAAGGTCGATTCGGTGGCCGAGCTGGAGGCCACCAAGGCCCGGCTGCAGGCCAAGGGCATCGACGTGGTGGGCGTCACCGACCACACCATCTTCAAGTCGATCTATTTCTTCGACCCCAACGGCCACCGGCTGGAGCTGGCCTGCGACACCAACACGCCCGAGATGGACCGCAAGCTCGACGACGTGAAGTGGGACATGCTCAATGAATGGGCCCAGACCAAGCGCGCACCCAAGCACGCCGCCTGGATGCACGAGAAGGAACTGGGCCAGGGCACGGCCTGACCCCGCACGCGACAGGCCATGCTGAGCACCTACACCTACCCCCGCTACGCCTACCAGCGACCACCCGAGCTGGACGCCCCCGGCACCGTGCCGCGCCACCCGGTGGTGGTGGTGGGCGCCGGCCCGGTGGGCCTGGCCGCGGCCATCGACCTGGCCCAGATGGGCCAGCCCGTGGTGCTGCTGGACGACGACGACACGGTCAGCGTCGGTTCGCGCGGCCTGTGCTACGCCAAGCGCGCGCTCGAGGTGCTGGACCGCCTGGGCGTGGGCGACGCCGTGGTGGCCAAGGGCGTCACCTGGAACGTGGGCCGCACCTTCCACGGCGATGCCGAGGTGTTCCGCTTCAACCTGCTGCCCGAGGCCGACCACGAGCGCCCCGGCATGGTCAACCTGCAGCAGTACTACCTCGAGCAGTACCTGGTCGAGCGTGCGCAGCAGCTGCCCAACCTGACGCTGCGCTGGAAGCACAAGGTCACGGCCGTGCAGCCCAACGCGCAGGGGGCGCGGCTGTCGGTCGAGACGGCCGATGGCTCGTTCGAGCTCGATGCCGACTGGCTGGTGGTGGCCGATGGCGCACGCAGCCCCATCCGCCGCATGCTGGGCCTGGACATCGAAGGCAAGGTCTTCCAGGACCGCTTCCTGATCGCCGATGTGGTGATGAGAGCCGACTTCCCGGCCGAACGCTGGTTCTGGTTCGATCCGCCCTTCCATCGCAATCAATCGGTGCTGCTGCACCGCGAGGCCGACAACGTCTGGCGCATCGACTTCCAGCTGGGCTGGGACGCCGACCCCGAGGCCGAGAAGCAGCCCGAGCGGGTGATCCCGCGCATCCAGGCCATGCTGGGCCCTGACCACGCATTCGACCTGGAATGGGTCAGCGTTTACACCTTCCAGTGCCGGCGCATGACGAGCTTCCGCCACGGCCGCGTGCTGTTCGCGGGTGATGCGGCGCACCAGGTGTCGCCGTTCGGCGCGCGTGGCGCCAACTCGGGCCTGCAGGACACCGACAACCTGGTGTGGAAGCTCGATCTGGTGATGCGGGGTCTGGCGCCCGAGGCGCTGCTGGACAGCTACAGCGCCGAGCGCGTGGCCGCGGCCGACGAGAACCTGATGAACTCGACGCGCTCCACCGACTTCATCACGCCCAAGAGCCAGGTCAGCCGTGATTTCCGCAATGCCGTGCTGACGCTGGCCGGCGAGCACGCCTTTGCCCGCGCGCTGGTCAATTCCGGGCGGCTCAGCGTGCCGGCGCACCTGCTGGACTCGGCGCTGAACACGCCCGACGCCGCCCCGTTCGAAGGCCTGATGCGGCCCGGCGCGCCCATGGCCGATGCCCCGGTGCAGCGCCAGGGCCGGCCCGGCTGGCTGCTGCGCGAGGCAGGCAACCGCTTCCAGCTGATGCTGTTCGTGCCGACGGCCGAATCGCTGTCGGCCGCGCAGCGCGAGGCCATCGCCCGCCTGGCCGATGCGCCGATCCCGGTGCACACGCTGCTGGTTGCCGAGCGCGATGGCGTGGCCCCGGCCGGCGCCACGCTGGTGGTGGATGCCACCGGCACCGCCCGCCACCGCTACGATGCCCGGCCCGGCACCGCCTACCTGCTGCGCCCCGACCAGCATGTGGCGGCCCGCTGGCGCCAGCTGGATGCGGCGGCCGTGCGCGCCGCCGTGGCCCGCGCCACCTGCCAAGACTGACGTCAAGCCTGACGCCACGCCCGACGCCCCGACGACCATGGCCCACCTCAACACCCAGCCCCATTTCGGCCTGCCCGGCCAGACGCCGCTGCACGCCTTCAGCCCCGGCGATGATTTCTACGAAATGCTGATCGACACCCACCGCAACCTGAGCGACGAGGCCAGCCGCCTCGTCAACGCCCGGCTGATCCTGCTGCTGGCCAACCACATCGGCGATCTGCGCGTGCTGAAGGAGGCGCTGGCCGCCGCCCGCGCCGGCGTCGCCCCCACCGAAGGAGCCAGCGCATGACGCTCGACCGCAGCCACGACGCCCAACGCAGCAGCTGGGTGGCCTCGGCCCAGGCCGACGGCACGGATTTCCCGATCCAGAACCTGCCCTACGGCCGCTTCCGCCGCGCGGGCAGCCAGGAGCCCTGGCGCATCGGCGTGGCCATCGGCGACCAGATCCTCGACCTGGCCGCCGCCCGCCCGGCACCCGGCTGGCCGGCCGAGCTGGCGCCGCAGCTGGATGCGCTGGCCGGCGGCGACCTGGCGGCCGTGATGGCCGCGCCCAAGGCCACGCGCGTGGCGCTGCGCCTGGCCCTCAGCGATGCGCTGGCGGCCGGATCGACCCAGCAGGCCGCACTGGCCCATGCGCTGGTGCCGCAATCGGCGGCCGAGATGACGCTGCCCTGCCCGATCGGCGACTACACCGATTTCTACGCCAGCATCCACCACGCCACCACCATCGGCCGCATGTTCCGGCCCGACAACCCGCTGCTGCCCAACTACCGCTGGGTGCCCATCGGCTACCACGGCCGCGCGTCGTCGATCAACGTCAGCGGCACGCCGATCCGCCGCCCACTGGGCCAGACCAAGCCCGCCGGCAGCCCGCCCGAGGCGCCGCCGGTGTTCGGCCCCTGCCAGCGGCTGGACTACGAGCTGGAACTGGGCGCCTTCGTGGCCCAGGGCAACACCCAGGGCGAGCCGGTGCCGCTGGCCCAGGCCGAAGACCGCCTGGCCGGCATGGTGCTGCTCAACGACTGGAGCGCGCGCGACATCCAGGCCTGGGAATACCAGCCGCTGGGCCCGTTCCTGTCGAAGAACTTCGGCAGCACCATCTCGCCCTGGCTGGTCACGATGGAGGCGCTGGCGCCGTACCGCGTGCCTTTCGTGCGCGCCGCCGGCGAGCCCGATCCGCTGCCCCACCTGGACAGCCCGGCCAACCGCGAGACCGGCGCCATCGACCTGACGATCGAGGTGTGGCTGCAGACCGCCGCGATGCGCGAGCGCGGTGAGGCTGCCGTGCGCCTGTCGCGCGGCAACTTCAAGGAGTCGTACTGGACGCTGGCGCAGCTGCTCACGCACCACGCCAGCAACGGCTGTAACCTGGCCACCGGCGACCTGCTGGGCACCGGCACGCAAAGCGGACCGAAGCCCGAGGAAGCTGGCTCGCTGCTGGAACTGTCGATGGGTGGCAAGACGCCCGTGGCCTTGCCCGGCGGCGAAACGCGCAGCTTCCTGGCCGATGGCGACACGCTGACGTTGCGCGCCTATGCGCAGAAGCAGGGCGGCCCGCGCATCGGCTTTGGTGATTGCAGCGGTACCGTGCTGCCGTCACCCAAGCTCGGCTGAAGAGCACCGACGATCCGCCGAAGAACAAGGGCCGGCATTGCCGGCCCTTTGTCATGTCAGCGTCGCAGCGTGATCAGCGTGGAACGTCCGGCGCCGGCAGGGACGGAGCGGTCGAGATCTTCGGCGCCGTGCGCACCGACAGCCACATCGTCACCGCCAGGATGCCCACCACCACGCCCAGCGAGGCCAGCACCGGGATCTTCACCAGGTCGATCAGCATCATCTTGGTGCCGATGAAGGCCAGGATCACCGCCAGGCCGTAGCTCAGCAGGTGGAACTTGGCCGCCACCGCTTGCAGCAGGAAGTACATCGCGCGCAGGCCCAGGATGGCGAAGATGTTGGACGTGAGCACGATGAACGGGTCGGTGGTGATCGCGAAGATCGCCGGGATCGAGTCCACCGCGAAGATCACGTCGGTGATGCCCACCAGCGCCACCACCAGCAGCAGCGGCGTGGCGATGCGCGTGCCGTTTTCCACCGTCCAGAACTTCTCACCGTCGAAGCCGCGGCTGACCGGCATCACGCGCTTGAGCAGCTTGAGCGCCGGGTTGTCGTCCAGGTTGGCCTCCTTGCCGGCGGCCCACCACATCTTGATGCCGGTGATCAGCAGGAAGGCGCCGAACACGTACAGCACCCAGTGGAACTGCGTGATCAGCCACGAGCCGGCCAGGATCATCAGGCTGCGCAGCACGATGGCGCCGACGATGCCGATCATCAGCACCCGCTTCTGGTACGCCGGCGGCACCGCGAAGTAGGTGAAGATCATCAGGAAGACGAAGATGTTGTCGACCGCCAGGCTCTTCTCGATCAGGTAGCCGGTCAGGAACTCGAGTGCCTTGGTGTTGGCCACGGCCTGGCCGTGGTCCTGCGCCACCGCCCACCAGAACAGGCCGTTGAACGCGAAGCTGGCGGCCACCCACACCACCGACCAGCGCACGGCCTCGCGCACCGAGACCTCGTGCGCGCCCTGCTTGCGCAGCACGACGAAGTCGACGAACAGCGCCACCAGCACGGTGGCGACAAAGAAGATCCACAACCAGGTGGGTGCGATCGTGTCCATGGGTCAGGTCCTTTCGAATGGCGCGATTCTGGGCAAGCTTGGTGCATCGTTGTTTCGACAGGATCTGGCGGAACCTTCGGAAAAAGCGAAGATCCACAGCGCATGCCCACACCGATGGCCACGCCCCGATGAACCTGAACTACCGCCACCTCTACTATTTCTGGCTGGTCTGCAAGGAAGGCGGCTTCACCCGCGCCGCCGAGCGCCTGGACATGGCCGTGCAGACCATCAGCGCCCAGGTGCGCGAGCTGGAGAAGTCGCTGGGCCACCAGCTGCTCAAGCCGGCCGGGCGCGGCGTGGCGCTCACCGAGGCCGGCCAGGCTGCGTTCGCCAAGGCCGACGAGATCTTCCAGATCGGCCAGAGCATTGGCGAGCATGTGCGCGAGGCCGCCACGCAGCCGGTGCAGCGCCTGGCCGTGGGCCTGGTGGACGGCATTTCCAAGCAGGCCGCGCACGCGCTGCTGGCGCCGGTGCTCGATGAACCCCAGCTGCGCCTGGTGTGCCACGAGGGCGAGCAGGGCCAGCTGCTGGCCGAACTGGCGATGCACCAGCTGGATCTGGTGCTGGCCGGCCAGCCGGCGCCGTCCAACCCCAACCTGCGCCTGGCCAGCGAGCGCCTGCTGGCCGCGCCGGTGCAGTGGCACGGCCCGGCCGGCCTGGTGCGCGCGGCCGAGGTGGCGCGCTTTCCGCAATGCCTGAACGAGCTGCCGGTGCTGCTGCCCACGGCGCATTCACCGCTGCGGCCGCGGCTGGAGCAGTGGTTCGACGCGCAGGGTCTGGCGCCGCGCGTGGTGGGCGAGTTCGAGGACAGCGCGCTGCTGTCGCTGTTCGCGGCGCGCGGGCTGGGCGTGTTTCCGCTCAGCGCCGCGGGCGCCGACGATGTGGCCATCACCCGCGGCCTGAAGCTGCTGGGCGAGACGCCCGAGGTGCTGGACGAGGTGCATGCCATCCGCACCCGGCGCAGCCAGCACCACCCGCTGGTGCAGCGGGTGATGCAGGCGGCGCGGGCGGCGGGCGGCTGAAATGGGGCGGTCGTGCTCAGGTGAGCGCCGGGCCGCCCCAAGCCGCCTGAGCACCCGCCCGGCGGGTGGGCGCCGTACCCGGCGACCGGGTGTCCCACTCAGGCCGCGGCCTGCAGCACCGCCGCGCCGCCGCTGCGTGCCAGGGCCTGCGTCACCGGCTGCACCTCGCCAGCATCGAACAGGCCCCAGCGCACGATCATCGAGCCCAGCAGCGACAACTCGCCCTCGGCCGCGTGGCCATCGGCGCGGGTGGCGGCCATGGCCAGCTCGAACACCTGGCGCTGCAGCGCGGGGTCGTCCACCTCGTCCAGCAGGGCCAGCACGGTGTCGTCGTCCAGCGCCTGCGCCAGGCCGGCCGCGGAGGGGGCGGCGGCCAGCAGGTCGTCGCACAGCTGGTGCAGCAGCTGGGCCAGCGCGCCGGGCGCCAGGCCCAGACGCCGCTCGGCCTGCTGGGCCTGCAGGCCCTCCAGCTCGGAACGGCACACATGGCCATCGGCCATCACCACCAGGGCCAGCAAGCGGCCGGCGGCCTCGGGGCTGTTGCGGGGAAGCGAGCGCATCGGGAAGTCCTCCTTGGACATCGGGTGGCACAAGCGCCGGGCTGCGGGATGCGGCCTGGCGTGGGGCGAAATCTCGGGCCGCAGGGCCGCGGTCGCAAGCAGGCCGGCCCGCATCCAGGCTTCGAAGGAACCGAAGCATCCGGCACCGATTTGCAGCTTCAATGCGGGGCTTGCCTGAGCCCTTGCCGATGAACCCTGCCGACGACCCACCGCGCCCCCTGTCCACCCCGCACGCGCCGGGCGCTGGTGAGCCCCCCGACCTGACGCTGGACGAACTGCTGCAGCACCAGGGGCCGGCCAGCAGCCCGATGCTGCTGCTGGTGCTGGCCCTGCTGTGCGTGCTGCCGGTGGCTGGCGTGGGCACGCTGCTCAGCGGCGCCATCGCGCTGCTGGCGCTGGGCTGGGCGCGCGGCGCGCCACCCCCGGCGCTGCCGCGGCGGCTGGGCGGCTTCCGCCTCGGGCCGGTGTGGTCGCGCCGCGTGCTGCGCGCACTGCAGGCGGTGCATGCGTTGCGTCAGCGCTGGTTCCGCGCGCGGCTCAGCCTGCTGGCGCATCCGGCCACGGCGCTGTTCTGGGCCGCCTGGATCGCGCTGATGGCGCTGATCATCTTTCTGCCCCTGCCGCTGGGCAATGTGCTGCCGGGCCTGAGCCTGGTGTTGCTGGCGCTGGGCTGGATGGCCCGCGACGGCCTGGCACTGCTGCTGTCGGCGGCCAGCGGCGGCGGCGCCATCGCCATGCTGCTGTGGCTGGGCGATCTGGCCTGGGCCACGCTGGCCAACCTGGGCCAGGGCCTGCGCGTGTGAGCGCGTGCCCGGTGGCGCAGCGGGTCAGCGCGCCACGCGCCGCGCCGTCAGCGGCACCAGGCCCATCAGCGCGGCCAGGCCCCAGAACACCGCCGGCAGGCCGATCTGCTGGCTGACCAGGCCCACCAGCGCCGGGCCGCTGAGGTAGCCGGCATAGCCGATGGTGGTGAGCGCCGAGACGGCCAGGGCCGGCGGCATCACCGTCTGTGCCCCGGCGCGGCGGAACAGCACCGGCACCACGTTGGCCGCACCCAGGCCGATCAGCGCGAAGCCGCCCAGCGCCAGCACCACGCCGGGCGCCGCCAGCAGGCCGAAGCCGGCCAGGGCCAGCAGGCCGCCGGTGCGCAGCACGGCGCGCTCGCCCCAGCGCGCCACCAGCGCGTCGCCGGTCAGCCGGCCAGCGGTCATGGCCACCGAAAACAGCACGAAGCCCAGACCGGCGCGCGCCTCGGGCAGCAGCGCGCGGTCGACCAGCAGCAGCGCGCCCCAGTCGAGCAGCGCGCCCTCCACCAGAAAGCATGCGGCCGCCAGCGCGGCCAGCAGGCGCACCGGGCCGCGCGGCCAGGCCAGGGTGTGGCCGCTGCCGGCATCGGGTGCCGCCCCCGCCGTACCCGCCGCCGGCTCACGCCCGGCGTCGGGCAGCAGGCCGCGGGCGGCCAGCCACAGCGGCAGCAGCAGCGCCAGCGCGCAGGCCCCGGCGGCGGGCAGCGGCGCCAGGCCGTGGTCGAGCAGCGCGGTCATGGCCGCCGCGCCGGCAAAGCCGCCCAGGCTGAACAGCGCATGGAAGCCCGACATCTGCGGCCGGCCAGCGGCGCGTTCCACGGCCACGGCGTGCACGTTCATCGCCACGTCCAGCGAGCCCAGCGCGGCGCCGAAGGCCAGCAGCGCCAGGCCCAGCGCAAGGCCGGTGCCGGTCCAGGCCAGCAGCGGCAGCACCAGCAGCATGCCGAGTGCGCCGCCCAGCACCACCGGCCGGCAGCCGTGGCGGGCGCACAGCGGGCCGGTGCGCAGCATGGCCGCCACCGAGCCGATGCCCAGGCACAGCAGCAGCAGGCCCAGCGTGGCCTCGCCCACCTGCAGGCGCTGGCGGGCAAAGGGGATCAGCGGCGCCCAGCCGGCCACGCCGAAGCCGGCGATCCAGAAGGCGGCGCGGGTGGCGGTCGCGGCGCGTTGTGCCGCGCCGCGGTCCGCGTCGTTCACCGCGCTCACCGCGCCGGCAGCGGAAAGCTCGCCAGGCTGGCGTGGCCGCGCGCCGAGACGGCCTGCACGCCGAACACCACGTTGTCCTTGCTGACCGGCACGGTGACGCGCGTCACCGCTGGCCCCACGTCGAGGGCGTGCTGCCACACCGCGGCATCGGTGCGGCGCCACACCACGCGGTAGCCGGCCAGTTGCGCGGCCGGCTCGGGGTTGGCGGCCCAGCGCAGCGTGCTGTCGTTGGTCAGCTCGCCGGCCTCCAGCCGCACCTCGCGTGGCGGTTGCGGCGCCAGCGCCAGCGTGGCCAGCCCGGCGGCGTTGACGCGCGCCACATCGGCCACGTAGCCGAAGTCGACGAACTCGGGCAGGTCGCCGTACTGCACATCGCCCTCGCGGCGCAGGTTCTGGTGCTGGTGGCGGAAGTTCTCGAAGGGCTCGGTGTAGCGCACGGCGGCGTAGCCGCGTTCCAGGAACGGCAGGTGGTCGCCGCCGCGCAGGTAGCGGTCGCGGCGCTGGATCAGGTTCACCGTGAAGCCAGGCAGGTGCGCCTCGGCGGCGGCCTTCAGGTGGCGGCCGAACTGCAGCGTGGGCAGGTCCTCGCTGCCGCCGGCCAGTGCGATGGCCTGCAGCGCGGCGCGGGTGGCGGCATCGGGGCGGTTGACGTCGGCGGCCGGGTCAGCCTCGGCCGCATCCATGGCATTGGGCCGGTTGGCCTGGGCCTGCACCAGCAGGCGCAGCAGCGGATCGACGCCATCGGCGAACAGGCGGATCTCCTTGGGCGCGCGCTGGCCGAAATCGCCCACCGGGCTGCCGACGATGTCGTTGGTGATCATGCCTTCCACGCGCAAGCCCTGGCGCCGGGCTTCGCGCGCCCAGTGCGCGGCGCCCAGCAGGCCCTGCTCCTCGCCCGGCACGGCCAGGAACACCAGCGTGGCGTCGAATCGCTGCGCCGCCATCGTGCAGGCCAGCTCCATCACCACTGCGGTGCCCGAGGCGTCGTCGTCGGCGCCGGGCGCCTCGCCCTGGGCGTCCATCACGTCGCTGTTGCGCGAGTCGTAGTGGCCGCTGACGACCAGCAGGCGCGCCTGGCCGGTGGCCGATGTGCCGGGCAGCGTGGCCACCACGTTGACCAGCTCGGTGGGCGCCGCCAGGCGCTGGCCGGCCGGCTCGGTCCACACCTGTGTGCCCACCTGCAGCTGGCCGCCGGTGGCGGCGCTGCAGGCGCGCAGCTCGCGCTCGATCCAGCGCCGCGCGGCGCCGATGCCGCGGCTGTCGGATCGCGTGTCGGACGCCGTGTGCCGCGTGCCGAAGCCCACCAGCGTGCGGATGCGCTGCTCGATGCGCGCCGGCGACACGGCGGCCAGCACCGCGGCCACGGCCGGGTCTTGCGGTGGCGCCGGAACGGGCGCGGGCGTGAACGGCGCCTGGGCCTGCGCCGGCAGCGCGGCCAGGCCAGCGGCCAGCAGCGTCGCGGTCAAGGTGTGCGATGAAGCGGCGAAAGCCGTCGATTTCAATTGGCGCAGAAAGGGCACAGGCATGGCCCGATGTTAGACAGGCCGGGCCATGCCCCTGCCCGCCGCAGGGGCCACCGGGCGCTCACAACTGGCGTTCGAGCTGCAACCGCAGCCGTGCGAAGCCATCGGTGTCGTACAGCCGGGTGCTGCCGATGGCGCCGGGCGGCGCATCGCTGGCCGGCAGGTAGCGCGTGCGCTCGTGGCGCGTGGGGCGCAGCAGGTTGGCGGCGCCCAGGCGCAGCTGGGTGCGCGGGTCGATGCGGCACAGCGCATAGGCATCGAGCGTGCCGCTGGCCGAGTCGCGCGTGTCCCACAGGCCACCCGCGACACCCGTGTCACCCGGGCCGGCCATCAGCGTGGCCTGGGTGCCGGCGCGCCAGGCCAGGCTGGCACCCAGCGTCCAGCGTGGGTTGACGGTCCAGTCGGCGCCCAGGTGGGCGCTGAGGGGTTGCTGTGCCGCCAGCACGTTGTGCGGGCCGGGCAGTCGGTCCACGCGCGAGGCGTTCCAGGCCAGGCTGGCGCTCAGGTTCAGCGCCGGGGCCTCGGGCCGCAGCTGGCGCAGCGGCGCCTTCCATTCCAGCTCGGCGCCCCAGGCCCAGGCGGCGCCGCTGTTCATCAGCGTGCTGACCCAGCTGGCGCCGTCCTGGAACAGCTGGCGCATCACCACGGCGTCGATGCGCCGCAGATGCGCGCCGACCGACCAGAAGCCCTGCGCGCCGAAGCTGGCCTCGTAGGCCGCGTCCAGGCCCCAGGCCAGCTCGGGCCGCAGCGCCGGGTTGCCCTGCTGGTCGGGGTTGCTGGGGCTGTTGCCGTTGTTCACCGTGTAGCGGCGCGGCACCAGGCTGGCCGGTGCCGGCGCCTTGTAGGTGCGGGCCAGCGCCAGGCGCAGCTGCTCCTTCGGGCGATCCGGCAGCTTCCACACCAGCTGGGCCACCGGGCTGGGCACGCTGCTGCGCTGGCGCACCGGGCTGAAGCTCAGGCCCGTGACCTCGGTGTCCAGGCCTTCCCAGCGCAGGCCCAGGTACAGCGCCAGGCCGGGCCGCAGGCGCCACTCGTCCTGGGCGAACAGCGCCAGCTGGCGCACCGTGGCGGTGTAGGCCTGGTCGAGGCTGTAGACCAGCGCGTCGGCGGCATCGCGGTCGCGCTGCTGGCGCTGCTCGCTGCGGCGCAGCAGCGCGCCATCCCAGCCCAGGGCCAGGCGGTGCGTGTCGCCCAGGTCGAGGCTGAAGCTGCCCTTGAACGGCGCGGCGTCATCCACCGCGTTGGAGTGCACCGCGCGGTCCAGTGCCGGGTGGCCCGCGTCGGCATCGGCCCGCGTGGCAAAGCCCTGGAAGTCGAAGTCGGTGTCGCGGCGGTTGTGATGGAGGCCCAGCTTGGCATCGAGCTGCGCGGCCTCGCCCAGCTGGCGCGTCCAGGCCAGGTCGGCACGCAGCGTGCGCGCCACGTAGCGGCGGTTGCGCCAGTCGCTGGCCGGGTAGTCGCTGGGCGCGCCTTGCAGCGTGTCCTCGCGCATCGTCCAGTGCGCCGGGGCGTCCTGGTGTTGCAGTAGCGCTTGCAGGCTGAGGGTCTGGCGCTCGTCCTTCCAGCTCAGGCGCGGCGTGAGGTTCAGCGTGGTGTTGCGCTGCCGGTAGTGCATGGCCGTGCGGCGCATCCCGGTGACCTGCTGGGCCGGGTCGAGCGTAAGGTCGGTGATGGTGGCCGTCTCCACCGGTTGCGCCAGGCTGGCGCTGGCCGACAGCTGGGCCTGCAGCGCGCCGGCCTGCTGCTGCCACTGCAGGCTGGCGGAGGGGCTGGCGCGGCCCGATGCCTGCTCCAGCCCCAGCTTCAGGCTGCGCTGGGTGACGCTGACGCGCTTGCGCAGCACGATGTGGATCGTGCCGGCGATGCCGCGCATGGCGTACTCGGCCGATGGCGCGCGCAGGATCTCCACGCGCTCGATCATCTCGGGGTCCAGGCTGTCGATCGAGAAGCCGGCCGGCGCCGGGTCACCATCGATCAGGATCTGCGTGTAGCCCTGGCCCAGGCCGCGCAGGCGCAGCTCGCCATCCACCGTGACACCGGGCACGCGGCGCAGCGCGTCGCGCAGCGAGCGGTCGCCGAACTTCAGCAAGGCCTCGCGCGGCACCACGATGCGGCTGGTGAGCTCCAGCTGGCGCGCATCGGCCGGCGCGGCGCCCTGGATCTCCACGCGCTGGGCTGACGTGGATGGAGCGGGAGCGGCGTCACTGGCCTGGCCATCGGCTGCCAGGCTGGGCGCGGCGAGTGGCGTGGCGGCAGCCAGCGCCCAAGCGGCCGCCGTCGTGGATAACTTCATCAATGCGCGTCCTGATCAGCGCGGCGCAGTATGCCCGACGGGCGCCTGCGCCGTGCTGCTTTCATCCCATCATCAGCCGCCACGCCAGCCCGGCCAGGCCGGCGCCCAGCACCACGCGCAGCACGCTCTGCTTGCCGCGCCACAGCGCCAGCGCGGCCACGATGCCGATCACCGCGGCCGGCCATTCGACGCCGCCGCCCCAGCCGGCAGGCCACAGCACATGCCAGGCGAAGAACAGCGCCAGGTTCAGGATCACGCCCACCACCGCCGCGGTGATGGCGGTGAGCGGCGCGGTGAAGCCCAGGCGGCCATGCGTGGTCTCGATGAAGGGCCCGCCCAGCAGGATGAAGGCGAACGAGGGCAGGAAGGTGAAGAACGTGACCACCGCAGCGGTCAGTGAGCCGGACAGCGCCGCCGAGTCGGCGCCGAACAGCGGCTGCCCCCAGCCGCCGACGAAGCCGACGAAGGCCACCACCATGATCAGCGGCCCCGGCGTGATTTCGCCCAGCGCCAGGCCGTCGATCATCTGCGGCGCGCTGAGCCAGTGGAAATGGTCCACCGCGCCCTGGTAGACGTAGGGCAGCACCGCATAGGCGCCGCCGAAGGTGAGCAGCGCCGCCTTGGTGAAGAACCAGCCCATCTGCGCCAGCAGGCCGTGCCAGCCACCGGCCAGCGCCAGAGCGCCCAGCGCGGCGGCCCACAGCAGGCCGAAGGCCAGCGCCACCTGCCGCAGGCGCGCCCAGCTGAAGCGCGCATGCGCCGGCGTGGGCGTGTCGTCGTCGATCAGCGCCGGCCCGCCGTGGCCCTGGGCCGCGCCATGGCCGCCGCCGCCGGCCCGGAAGTGCTGCGGCGCCAGCCGCCCGCCCACCGTGCCGGCCAGCGCGGCGGCCAGCACGATCAGCGGAAACGGCAGCTGCAGCGCGAAGATGGCCACGAAGGCCAGTGCGGCGATGCTCCACAGCCAGGCGTTCTTCAGCGTGCGCGAGCCGATGCGCCAGGCCGCATGCAGCACCAGGGCCGTGACGGCGGGCTTGATGCCGTAGAACACGCCGGCCACCGCCGGCAGGCTGCCCCAGGCCATGTAGACCCACGACAGCGCCACCAGCAGCAGCAGCGACGGCAGCACGAACAGCCCGCCGGCCACCAGGCCGCCCCAGCGCCCGTGCATCAGCCAGCCGATGTAGGTGGCCAGCTGCTGCGCCTCGGGGCCGGGCAGCACCATGCAGAAGTTCAGCGCATGCAGGAAGCGCCGTTCGCTGATCCAGCGCCGGCGTTCCACCAGGTCCTCGTGCATCAGCGCGATCTGCCCGGCCGGGCCACCGAAGCTGACGCAGCCCAGCTTCAGCCAGTAGGCGAAGGCCTGGGCGCGCGTGGGCGCCGGCGGTGGTGCGGGTGCGGGTGCGGGTGCGGTGGGTGGCGAGGGGTGGTGTGCGGTCATGGGGTGTTGTGCCGGGCCAGCCAGGCATCGCGCTGGCGGATGAAGCTGGCGGCCTGTGCGCCCAGCCAGGCGCGCACGGCCTCGACGCCGGGCACGGCATCGGCCGGCGCCACCAGGCGGTAGGCGGCGCGGCCTCGCAGTGCCACGCCGCCATCGGCCAGGCGGAACGGCGCCACCAGCCGGCCGGCGGCCAGATCGTCCATCACCAGCGCGGCGCGGCCCATGGCCACGCCCTGGCCGGCCAGCGCGGCGGCCAGCGCCAGCTGCGTGAGGTTGAAGTGCCGGCCCAGGTGCAGGCCCTGGGCCAGCGCGGGGGGCAGGCCGGCGGGCCGTGCGGCCTGCAGCCACTGCAGCCATTCCTCGTGCGGGCCGGCGCCGTCCCAGGCCTGGTCGTCGTGCAGCAGCTGCTCGGGCGCCAGCGTGTCCAGCTGCGGCGGCTGCGGCTGCGCGGCCAGCCAGGCCGGGCTGGCCACCGGCAGCAGCCATTCGTCGAGAAACAGGCTGTCCTGCAGGTCGGCATAGCCGCCGGGGTCGTAGCGCACGGCGGCGGCCAGGCCGCGCTGGGCCATGCGCGCGCGGTCCAGCGATTCGAACTCGCCCAGCACGCGCAGCTCCAGCCCCGGATGCTGGCGGAAGAAGTCGCCCAGCCGCGGCGTCAGCCAGCCCATCGCGAAGGATGGCGCGCAGCTCAGCGTCAGCGGCGCGCCCTCGGCTGGTGCACGCAGTTGCAGCAGCGCGGCTTCCAGCGCGTCGAAGGATTCGCGCAGCACGCCGTGCAGGCGCAGGCCCTCGGGCGTGAGCACCAGCGCGCGCGGGCTGCGCAGGAACAGCGGCCGCCGCAGCCACTGCTCCAGCTGCTTGACCTGCTGGCTCACCGCGCCCTGGGTGATGCACAGCGTGGCCGCTGCCTGCGTGAAGCTGCGCGCGCGCGCCGCGGCATCGAAGCAGCGCAGCCACGACAGCAGCGAGGGGTTCAGCGCAGAGGTCACTTCGGCATTGGTGAAACTAATGTGCGGATGAGTATAAGTGGCTTGCCGCCGCGGCCCGCCGGCCCGAGGATGCAGGCCATGTCACTGCCTGTTCACGCCGCCGTCACGCCCTCGACATCACCGCTGCCGACCTGGCACAGCGGCATCGACTGGGTGGCCCTGGCCGGTGGCCGGCCGGTGTGCTGGGCGCAGCGGGCTGCCCCCAGTGGCATCGATGATGCGGCGACCACGGCCGGCGCGGCCAGCGCCCCGCCGGCCGGCGGCCTGCCTGCCGCCGCGCAGCGCCTGGCCTGGTTTGCGCCGCTGCTGGCGCAGCTGTTTCCCGAGGCGCTGGCCGCGGCCGGCGGCCTGATCGAATCGCCGCTGCTGCCGGTGCCTGCGCTGCAGGCGGCGCTCGGCCTGCCGGCAGACGCCGGCACGCTGTTCGTCAAGGCCGACCATGCGCTGCCGGTGGCCGGCTCGGTGAAGGCGCGCGGCGGCATCCACGAGGTGCTGGAGCATGCCGAGGCCCTGGCCCTGCGCCACGGCCTGCTGCCGGCCGATCTGCTGACGAGCCCCCAGGCCCGCGCGCAGGTGCCGTCCACCGTGCTGGCCGGGCCCGCCGCACGGGCGCTGTTTGCCGCGCACCAGGTGGCCGTGGGCTCCACCGGCAACCTGGGCCTGGCCATCGGCGTGATGGCCGCAGCGCTGGGCTTCGAGGCCGTGGTGCACATGTCGGCCGAGGCCAAGGGCTGGAAGAAGGACCGGCTGCGCCAGCGCGGCGTGCGCGTGGTGGAGCACGCCGGCGACTACGCCGAGGCCGTGGCCGCCGGTCGTGCCGAGGCGCAGGCCGCCGGTGGCCGCATCCACTTCGTCGACGACGAGCGCTCGGCTTCGCTGTTCCTGGGCTATGCGGTGGCGGCCGAGCGCCTGGCCGCGCAGCTGGCCGCCGCCGGCCGCGTGGTGGATGCCGAGCATCCGCTGATCGTGTACCTGCCCTGTGGCGTGGGCGGCGCGCCGGGCGGCATCGCCTGGGGGCTGCGGCAGCGCTTCGGCGCGCATGTGCACTGCTTCTTCGCCGAGCCGGTGCAGTCGCCCTGCTTCCTGCTGGGCCTGCTGGCGGCGCATCCGCTGGCGCGCGCCCAGGTGCCGGCGCTGGCCGCGCAGGCAAGCCGGGCGGCCGCCGAGGGCGAGCCGCCGTCGGTGTACGACATCGGCCTGAGCAACCGCACCGAGGCCGACGGCCTGGCCGTGCCGCGCGCCAGCGCGCTGGCCCTGGCCTGGGCGGGGCCAGGCCTGGCCGGCGGCTACACCGTCACCGACGACGACCTGCACCGGCTGCTGCACCAGGCCGCGTTGAGCGAAGCCCTGCGCCTGGAGCCTTCGGCCGCCGCCGGCCTGGCCGGCCCGCGGCTGCTGCTGCACAGCCCTGCCGGCCGCGCCTGGCTCGATGCATCCGGCCTGCGCCCGCAACTGGCCCGCGCCACGCACATCGCCTGGACCACCGGCGGCCAGGCCGTGCCCGATGTCGAGATCGCCGCCTTCCGCCACCGCGGTGCGCAGCTGGCCGCCACGCCCTCCGACGACCCCGCGCTGGCGTCCTGAGCCGGCCCACCGTCTCGCCGTCCAGCCTGCCGTTCACCGCCCTCCCCATCCACCCCGTTCACCCCGCCCCTGTCGGAGACCTCATGACCCACCGCCCCTGCGCCCCTTCGAGCCCGTCGATCGCTGCACCGGCCCGCCGCCGGCTGCTGCGTGGCCTGGCGCTGACTGCCGCCACCGTCGGCGGTGCCGCCGCCCTGCCGGCGCTGGCCGCCGACGCCTGGCCGTCCAAACCCATCCAGATCGTCGTGCCCTTCCCGGCCGGCGGCGCCACCGACGTGATGGGCCGGCTGTTCGCCAAGGCGCTGGGCGAGAAGCTGGGCCAGACCGTGGTGGTGGAAAACCGCGGCGGCGCCGGCACGGTGATCGGCGCGGCCTATGCCGCCAAGGCGCCGGCCGACGGCTACACGCTGCTGATCAGCTCGGGCACCACCTTCACGGTCAACCCGGCCATCAACCCCAAGCTGCCGTACGACCCGGTCAAGAGCTTCGAGCCCATCGGCCTGGTGGGCCGCACGCCGCTGATCCTGCTGGCGCATCCGGACGTGAAGGCCAGCTCGCCCAAGACCTTTGCCGCGCTGGTCAAGCCCGCGCCGGGCAAGTTCACCTGGGCCTCGTTCGGCCAGGGCACCACCTCGCAGTTCACCGGCGAGTTGCTGCAGCGCGCCACCGAGACGCAGATGCTGCACGTGCCCTACAAGGGCAGCGCGCCGGCCATGACCGACCTGATGGCCGGCCAGGTGCAGTTCTCGGTGGACACGGTGACCGCCGCGATCCCGCAGCTCAAGGCCGGCAAGGTCAAGGCCATCGGCGTCACCACCGCCAAGCGCAGCGCGCTGCTGCCCGACGTGCCCAGCTTCCAGGAGCAGGGCTATGCGCTCAACGCCGACACCTGGCTGGCCTTCGTGGCGCCGCGCGGCCTGCCGCCGGCGGTGCGCGCCAAGCTGGAAAAAACCCTGCAGGAGCTGGTGGCCACGCCCGACATCCGCGAGAAGATGCTGGCCAACGGCATGGAGCCCGGCTTCCTGAACGGCGCCCAGCTGGGCCAGCTGATCGAGAACGAGCTGCCGATCATGCGGGCCACCGCGGCCCGCGCCAACATCAAGGCTGAATGAGCACCTTCACGCCCCTGCCCGACGCGGCGCACCCAGGCCAGGCGGCCGCCACGCTGCCCACCCCCACGCTGCTGCTGGACGCGGCACCGTTCGAGCGCAACCTGCAGCGCCTGCAGGCCGCCGCGCAACGCCATGGCGTGGCCGTGCGGCCGCATGCCAAGGCGCACAAGTGCCCCGCCGTGGCGCTGGCGCAGGTGCGCGCCGGCGCGGTGGGCATCTGCGTGCAGAAGGCCAGCGAGGCCTGGCCGTTCCTGGAAGCCGGCGTGCGCAGCGTGCATGTCAGCAACCAGCTGGCCGGCGCGCTGCAGGCCGGCTGGCTGGCGCGTTGGGCGCGGGAAGGGCGCGGCGTGCAGCTGTCGGTGTGCGTGGACGATGTGCGCCAGGTGGCCACGCTGGCCGAGGCCGCCGCACGCGAAGGCCTGGCCGGCGACCAGCGCCTGGGCGTGTTCGTCGAGATCGACATCGGCCAGGGCCGCTGCGGCGTGCCCGGCGCCGACCGCGACGCCTCGGCCGTGCGTCGCCTGATCGACGCCATCGCCGCCGCACCGGGCCTGCGCTGGGCCGGGCTGCAGGCTTACCACGGCGGCGTGCAGCATGTGCGCGATGCGGCCGAACGCCGCGCTTCAGCCCGCGCCGCCGCTGACCGTGCCGGCTCCGTGGTGGCCGCGCTGCAAGCCGCGGGCCTGTCGCCCGCCGTGGTGACCGGCAGCGGCACCGGCAGCGTGGGCTTCGACCTGGCCAGCGGCGTGTACACCGAGGTGCAGCCGGGCAGCTACGCCTTCATGGACCGCGACTACGCCGACAACGAAGCCGGTGGCGATTCTGGCGGCGCTGAAGACCTGCGCTTCGAGCACGCGCTGTTCCTGTTCAGCACCGTGATCAGCACCGCCACCCCTGGCCAGCTGGTGCTGGACTGCGGGCTCAAGACCCTGTCGGCCGAGAGCGGCCCGCCGCAGCCCTGGCCGCCGCGCGCCGGCTGGGGCCCGGTGCGCCTGAACGACGAACACGGCGTGGTGGCCCTGGCCGCCGATGCCGCGCCGCCGGTGCTGGGCGAGGTGGTCCGCCTGATCCCCGGCCACTGCGACCCCACCCTCAACCTGCACGACCGGCTGGTGGTGCTGCGCGACGGCCGCGTGGTCGATCTCTGGCCCATCGCGGCCCGCGGCCACAGCTGGTGAACGCCTTCCTGCCTTCTTGCCTGCTTTTCGATGAACGACAACGCCTCCCCCCACGCCGACCTGCTGTCCCTGTCTGCCGTGGAGCTGCGCCGCCGCATCGGCGCCAAGCAGCTTTCGCCGGTGGAACTGCTGGACGCCTGCGTCGCGCGCATCGCGGCGCTCAACCCGCATGTCAACGCCGTCACGGCCACGGCCTACGAGCGTGCCCGCGCCGAAGCCCGTGCGGCCGAGGCCGCGGTGATGCGCGGCGAGCCCCTGGGCCTGCTGCACGGCCTGCCGCTGGGCGTGAAGGACCTGGAAGAGACCGCCGGCCTGCTCACCACCTATGGCTCGCCGATCTACCGCGCCAATGTGCCGGCGCTGGACAACGTGCTGGTGGCGCGGCTGCGCGCGGCCGGCGCCATCGTCACCGCCAAGACCAACGTGCCCGAGATGGGCGCCGGCGCCAACAGCTTCAACCCGGTGTGGGGCGCCACCGGCAACCCCTTCGATCCGCGGCTGAACGCCGGCGGCTCGTCGGGCGGCTCGGCCTGCGCGCTGGCGCTGGATCTGCTGCCGATCTGCACCGGATCGGACACCGGCGGCTCGCTGCGCATCCCGGCGGCCAAGTGCGGTGTGGTGGGCTTCCGGCCGTCGCCGGGCCTGGTGCCCAGCGCGCGCCGGCCGCTGGGCTGGTCGCCGATCTCGGTGGTGGGGCCGATGGGCCGCACGGTGGCCGACGCCGCGCTGCAGCTGGCCGCCAGCGCCGGCGTGGACGCGAGCGATCCGCTGAGCTACCCGGTGGATGCCAGCGCCTTTCTGAACCTGCCGCCGGTCGATCTGGGCCGGCTGCGCGTGGGCATCACCGAGGACTTCGGTGTCTGCGACGTCGACGACGAGATCCGCGCCACCTTCCGCGCCAAGGTGGCGGCCATGAAGCCGCTGTTCCGCTCGGTGCACACGCTGGACTTCAGCGGTGATGAGCAGCCCTTCGCCCACGCGCACCGCTGCTTCGACGTGCTGCGCGCGGTGGCCTTCGTCACCGGCATGCGCGAGGCCTACGAGCGCGACCCGATGAGCCTGGGCCCCAACCCGCGCAGCAACTACGAGATGGGCGCGAAGATGAGCCTGCTGGATGTGTCGTGGGCCGAGGCCGAGCAGACGCGCCTGCTCAAGCGCTTCCAGCGCGTGTTCGACGAGGTGGACCTCGTGCTGTCGCCGGTGACGCCGGTGTCGCCCTTCGCCTGGACGCTGCCGCATGCCGCCAGCGTGGGCGGCCAGCCGCAGGCCAACTACTACCGTTGGCTGGCGCTGACCTATGTGACCACGCTGACCACCCACCCGGCGCTGGCCCTGCCCTGCGGCCGCGACGACAAGGGCCTGCCCTTTGGCCTGCAGGTGCTGGGCCGCTTCCGCGATGACCTGGGCACGCTGGCCGCCGGCCAGGCGATGGAAGCCGCCTTCGCCACCCACCCGGCGCTGGCCCGCCCGCGCCCCGATGCCGCACGCCTGGGCCCGGTGGAGCCGGCGCTGCGCTCCATCGTCACCGCGCCGCCGGTGCTGGATGCGGCCGCGGCGGCCGGCACTGCCAGTGCCGTTTGATCGGACAGCACGCACCATGAGCGACCACACCCCGATGGACTCCCCGATCGACACCCCGGCTCTGGCCGACATCGCCATCATCGGCGCCGGCATCGCCGGTGCCTCGCTGGCCTGGGCGCTGACCCATGCGCCCGATCAGGCCACGCCGCCACGCGTGCTGCTGCTGGAGCGCGAATCGCAGCCCGGCTACCACACCACCGGCCGCTCGGCCGCGCTGTACATGGCCAGCTACGGCACGCCGGCCATCCGCGCGCTCACCCGCGCCAGCCGCGATTTCTACGACGCGCCGCCGCCCGGCTTCACCGACCACCCGCTGCTGTCGCCGCGCGGCGTGCTGCATGTGGCCACCGCCGCCGAGCTGCCGGCGCTCGATGTGCTGCAGGCCGAACTGCAGGCCATCGACCCCACGGTGCGCCGCGTCGGCACGGCCGAGCTGCTGGCCACCGTGCCGGTGCTGCGGCCCGAGGCGGCCGTGGCCGGCCTGGTGGAAGACAGCGCCGCCGACATCGACGTGCATGCGTTGCACCAGGGCTACCTGCGCGGCGCGCGCGCGGCCGGCGCGACCTTGCTGACCCATGCGGAATTGACCGGCCTGGCGCATGACGGCGAAGCCTGGACGCTCACGCTGGCCGACGGGCGATGCTTGCGCGCCCGCCAGCTGGTGAACGCCGCCGGCGCCTGGGCCGATGCGGTGGGCGTGCTGGCCGGGGCCGCGCCCATCGGCCTGGAGCCGCGCCGGCGCAGCGCGTTCACCTTCGAGGCGCCCGCGGGCACCGACGCCAGCCGCTGGCCTGCCGTGGCCGCCGTGGTGGCCGATCACGGGCCGGACGGCGAAGCCTGGTACATCAAGCCCGATGCGGGCCTGATCCTCGGCTCGCCGGCCAATGCGGATCTCGTGACGCCGCACGACGTGGTGCCCGAGGAACTCGACATTGCACTCGGCATCCACCGCATCGAGCAGGCGACCACGCTGAGCATCCGCCGCCCGCGCAGCACCTGGGCGGGGTTGCGCAGCTTCGTGCCCGATGGCGACCTGGTGGTGGGGCCCGATGGTGCGGTGCCCGGCTTCTTCTGGCTGGCCGCGCAGGGCGGCTACGGCATCCAGAGCGCGCCGGGCGTGGCCGCGCTGGCCGCCAGCCTGCTGCTGGGCCGGCCACTGCCGGCCGAACTGGTGCGCGAAGGGGTGGACCCGGCCGCGTCGTCGCCGGCGCGGCTCAGACGCTGAGCCACAATCTTCGCCATGCATTTCGATCTGGTCGATCTTCGCCTGATGGTCCGCGTGGCCGAGTCCAACAGCCTCACCCGCGGTGCCGAGGCCTCGCACATGTCGCTGCCAGCGGCCAGCACGCGCATCAAGAACCTGGAAGAGAGCATCGGCGCCAAGCTGCTGTACCGCACCAGCCAGGGCGTGACGCTGACGCCGCCGGGCCAGGCCTTCGTGCACCATGCGCGCCAGGTGCTGGGCCAGATCGAGCACCTGCGCGGCGACATGCAGGAGTACGCCCGCGGCATCAAGGGCCACCTGCGCGTGTTCGCCAACACCACCGCGCTGGGCGAGTTCCTGCCGCCGGTGCTGCGCAGCTACCTGCGCACCCACCCCGACGTCAACATCGACCTGCGCGAGCGGCTCAGCCACGACATCGTGCGGGCGGTCAGCGAGGGCCAGACCGACATCGGCATCGTCGCCGGCCATGTGCGCACCGAGAACCTGCAGACCATCCCCTACCGCCAGGACCGCCTGGTGCTGGTGGTGCCCACCGGCCATGCCCTGGCCGAGGCCGGGGGCGGCGTCGGCTTCGAGCAGACGCTCGACCTGGACCATGTGGGCCTGCATGAGAGCAGTGCCATCCACGCCTTCCTGCGCCAGGTGTGCGACGGTCTGCACCGCAGCCTGCGCCTGCGCATCCAGGTGGGCAACTTCGAGGCCGCCTGCCGCATGATCGAGGCGGCCGTGGGCGTGGGCATCCTGCCGGAGTCGGCGGCACGCAGGCATGGGCAGACCATGGCCATCCGCATCGTGCCGCTCACCGACGACTGGGCGGTGCGCGCGATGCATGTGTGCGTGCGCCATCTCGAGGCGCTGCCGCTGTTCGCCCGCGACCTGGTGGACCTGCTGGTGGCCGATGCGGCCCAGGCCGCGCCGTGGGTGCAGCCGGCGCCACCGGTCCGCACGGGCAGTGCCGGCTGAGCTGCGCGATGGCCTGGCCCGGCTACCTGTCGCTGTTCTTCACCGTGGTGCTGCTGGTCACCACCACCTACTTCCTGCTGGGCGGGCTGCCGCTGCTGGTGCTGCAGCACGACACGCCGATGGACGGGCGCTTCGTGCGCCGCTTCTTCGAGATCTACTACAAGGCCCTGTTCGCCGGGGCGGTGGGCGCCTGCATCAGCTATGCGCTGTGGGGGCGCTGGTTCTTCGCGCTGGGCGGTGGCGGCATCGCGCTGGTGGCGCTGGCGCTGCGCCGGCGCGTCATCCCGGCGATGCAGCGCCTGGGCGAGGCCATCCAGTGCGACGACCGCGGCGCCATCACCGCCTTCCGCCGCGTGCATGCGGCCGCGCTGAGCGCCAACCTGCTGCAGCTGGTGCTGCTGGTGTGGGCGGTGCTGCGCATCACGATCTGAGCGCATTCGCCGGCCACGCGCCGGCCTTATCCCTGTTGTTGGCATGGCCTTCATTAGATGCGAACGATTCGCATTTAGGATGGTACCCATGTCGATGCCCTCCGTTCTTCCGCCCCCTGCCCACGCCCGCGAGGCCGTGCCATTGCCTGGGGCCGCCCCGGCCCCGTCGGTTGAGTCGAGCGCCATCACGCCCTGCTGGCCCAGCGAGGTCTTGCTGGGCGACGGGATCGAGGCGCACATCCGCCACGGCGATGCGCTGTACCGCCTGCGCCTCACGCGCCAGGGCAAGCTGATCCTCACCAAGTAAGGCCAGGCGCTCCACACGCCCACCGGCAACGCACCCAGTCCTTCGTCCACGAACGCCCGCGCCGCTGCCAGCAGTCGCCCGCCTGCCGCGCCCGCGTCCAAGCATCCGCCGCCCACCGGCGGCCTGCCCACGGGAGTTCGTCCATGTACCTCGCTCGCAACTGCGTGGCCGCGCCGTCGGCCACCCCGCCCGGCCACCGGCCACCCGCCTTGCCGTGTCACGCCGATGTCCGTGCCGCGGTCGAGGGCGAGGCCTTGCCCGATCTGCGGCTGCTCGACGGGCTGGCCCGCTGGCCCGGCGCCTGAACCCTGGCGCACCGGAGTCCCTGGCATGTGCCGCATCGCCCGCCCGCACCCGTTCTGGCCCACCGCGGGCCAGCCCCTGAACCTGTGGCCCACCCAGGCCGCGCCGGCGCTGCCGGACATCCCCGCCCCACGGCCGTCCGGCTCGCGCCGGCGTCGCCTGTGGGAGCTGGACAGCCATGCCTTCTGCCCGGTGATCGGCGTGTGCCTGCCGCTGGACGCGGTGCGTGCGCTGGTGCAGCGTGAGCAGGGGGCCGAGGCCCCCACCGACGACTACGGGCTGCACTGCGAGGCCATTGCCGCCAGCAAGCGCCGCACGCCGCTGGCCGAGCGCATCCAGCAGGCGCTGGACACCCGCTATGCCGAGGCGCTGCGCACGACGCGGGCGATCAAGGACACCGAGGCGCTGGCCAGCTGGTGGCGCGCGGCGCTGCAGGGCGATGGCGTGGCCGGAGCGCTGTGGGCCACGCTGACCCACGCCGCCTGCGACACCCTGCTGGAGGAGCAGGTGCTGCACGACATCCACCTGCTGCAGCACCAGTGGGGTGCCGCCGAGCGTGCCGACCGCCGCCGCCTGCGCGAGCTGCAGACCGCGCACGAGCGCCTGCAGCACAGCCAGGGCACGCTGCTGGCGCGCCAGGCCGAGCAGTTGCAGCAGCAGGCGCTGCGCCTGGAGCAGCTGCAGGCCAGCCTGGTGCAGTTGCGCGGCGAGCTGATCGGCCGCGACACCCGCATCGCGCAGCTGTCGCACGCCCTGGCGCAGGCGCAGCAGGCCAGCCCCGACCTGGCGCCCCGGCGCGAACTGCAGGCCCAGGTGCTGGCGCTGCGCGAGCGCCTGGTGGGCCTGGACCGCGCCCTGCGCCATGCACGCCTGGCCGCGGCCGGCCCGGCCACGCTGCCCGCCAGCGCCAGCGCCTGTACAGCGCCCGCGGCGGCCGCCGCGCCGGTGCCCGTGCCGCTGCCCTGGCCGGCGCTGTCGCAGCGTGCGGTGCTGTGCGTGGGCGGGCGCAGCCGCGCCGTGCCGGTGTACCGCCATGTCATCGAGCGCGAAGGCGCGCACTTCGCGCACCACGACGGCGGCACCGAGCACAGCCCGGCGCAACTCGAAGCCTGCCTCGCCGCCGCCGACCTGGTGATCTGCCAGACCGGCTGCATCAGCCACGACGCCTACTGGCGCGTGAAGTCGCACTGCAAGCGCACCGGCAAGCCCTGCCTGTTCGTCGAGCAGTCCAGCCGCAGCGGCCTGCAGCGCGCACTGGGCCTGGCGCACGCCGCGGCCAGCCCGGCCACCCCCTCCTGAACCCCCGTCTTCGCGGAGCCTCGCACCATGAACCCCGTCCACGCCCTCCAGCCCCAGGCCGACCCCGCCCCTGACGACGAGGCCACCCTGCCCTGCCCGCATGCGCTGATCGCCGGCACGCTGGCGCTGATGACCACCTGGGCCGATCCCGCCCCCGGCAGCGCGCTGGACGTGGCCGGCCTGCGCTCGCTGCTGGCACGCAAGGTGGTGTCCAACCTGTTCTTCCTGGCCGAGCACCCGGCGCTGTCACCGGCCATGCGGCAGGTGATGACCCAGGCGCGCGAGCGCTGGCAGGGCCTCACCCACGCCGTGCCGGCCGGTGGCGCGGCCCTGGCGGCGGGCGGCGCCTTCTGGCACTGAGCCGGGCGCGGCCCGGCCTGGCGGGCGTCAGTCGGTGCCGGCCTCGGTCAGCCCGCCCGGGCCGCCCGTGGCGGCCGGCGTGAACAGGCCCAGCGCCGTGGCCACGGCCACGGCCTTCTGGCGGTTGGTGGCCTCCAGCTTGGTCATCGCGCGCTGCAGGTGGAAGTTCACCGTGGCCTCGCTGACGTTCAGCAGCTGGCCGGTCTCGCCGCTGGTCTTGCCGCGTGCGGTCCAGTGCAGGCATTCCAGCTCGCGCCGGCTGACCTGGCCCAGGCGCGTCGACAGGCATTCGTCGCGCACGATGCGCAGCAGGCGGTCGTGCAGCAACTCGGCCAGCAGGCCGTATTCGTCGGGTACGTCGGGCAGCACCTCGGCCTGGCAGAAGGCGCCGCGCCCGCGCACCAGCGACACCAGGCACAACGACATCGGCCGGTGGCTGGCCACGCTCAGCCCCTCCCAGAAGCCGGCACAGGTGGCGGCACGCCAGTACTCGGGTGCCTCGTCCCACAGGCGCTCGGCAGTCCACACCAGCGGCTCCGTGCTCTGGCGGCAGTGCCGCACGATCGGGCTGGTCTCGTGCAGCCGGTGCTGCCGGTAGGTCAGCACCCAGGTCTGCCCGGTCGAGGCCACCATGTGCCGCACCGGCGCGCCAAAGCTGCGCCAGTCCTCGATGACCGCGACCGCGGCGTCGAATCCCAGCGCACCGGCCAGCCGGGCCAGGGCCTGTTCCAGTTCGGCCGACGAGCCGGCGCGTGCCAGGCCCACGATCTCGGGCCGCATCAGGACCGGTGGCGTGGCCGGCGAGGCACCCGCGTGGTGCGCCGTGCTGCCATCAGGTGCAACTGCCTGGCGCCACATCACCACCACTCCATACCGGTGCATTGAGCACCATGATCGAGCGGGTTGGCCATGGAATGACCTAACGTGGAATCGAGAGGACCTCCGTGCAGCCCGCGCCGCACGCCTCCGACTGACTTGCTCATGACTGCGCCTTCTGAGAAGTGCTGTGGCCTGCGCCTGTGCGCACAACAGGCCATGTGGGCCCCGCACGGGGGCTGGCACTGCATCGGTGGGCGCCGTTACCCCAGGGTTGCTGCAGCGTGCGAGGCAGCCGCGCCTGATCTCGATGTCGAACGAAAAATAGCAATTATCGTGCGCGTCATCACAGTCAGGGCTCCACCTCCCCGGTGAACGGCCGATTCACAGGAATCTGACTATCTGAAATATGAGTTTCGGGCCTGTGACGAAGCTGTTACGTTTCCTCGAACCCTTTCTGCGCACCCCTGGGTGCTCCTGCCTTGGCCTTTCCTGACGCCACCGATCCCAGCCCTGCCGGCGATGCCGCCCTGCCGTCGGCGCTGTCTGCGCTCGGCGCTGGTGTCACCGAACGGACACCCGCGGGCCGCGCGTGCGAGCCGCTGTGGCGCCGGCTGCAACGGCGGGTGGCCGATCTGTCGGTGGCGCAGAAGCTGCTGCTGATCTACCTGCTCGACCTGTGCGCGGTGATCTTCATCAGCCACATCCTGGTGCGCGAGAAGTACATCGCCATCGACTTTGCGCGCAAGGAACTGCAGGGCGTGGCCTATGTGGAGGCGCTGCAGCCGCTGATGGTGGCCAGCCTGGCGCCGCTGCCGAAGGCCGACGCCCGCGCCCGCATGGCCGACGCCGTGCTGCAGGCCGACGCGCTGCACGGGCAGGACATGGGGGCCACCGCGCAGGCCACCGCCTGGGCCGATGCGCTGCGCGCCCCGCCGCCAGCGGCGGTGGCGCGGCCACTGACCGCGATCCCGCCGGCCCAGGCCTTGCTGACCCGCGTGGTCAATCAGTCGAACCTGGTGCTCGACCCGGCACTGGATTCCTACTACACGATGTCGCTGGCCATGCTGCGCTATCCGCAGGTGCTGGACCTGCTGACGCGCACGCTGCAACTGCTGCAGGCCCAGCCCTCGGGCAGCGTGCAGAGCCGCGAGGCCCAGGCCCAGCTGCTGGTGCTGCAGGGCGCCATCGTGGTGCTGGCGGCCGATCTGCGCAGTGACTTCGACCAGGCCGTCCAGGCCGGCGGGCCCGAGCTGCAGCAGGCGCTGACGCCCAGCCAGGACCAGATTCTCGACCTGGTGTCGCGCGCCGAGCTGCTGATCACCCATGCGGTGAACGACGGTGTCGATGCGCGCGACCGCGGCGAGTTGATCCGCCTGCGCGAGGACGCGCCGCAGACTGTGCTGCAGGCCTGGTCGCAGGTCACGCGGGCGCTCAGCGGCCTGCTGCAGCGCCGCGTGGACGCCGACTTCCACCGCATGCGCGTGCACCTGGGCACGGCCGCGGTGCTGCTGCTGGCCATCCTGGGGGCGGTGTTCTGGATGGCGCGGCGCATCACCCGGCCGGTGCAGGCGCTGGTGCGGCTGGCCGACGAGGTGCGCGTCAGCGGTGATGCCTCGCTGCGGCTGCAGTGGGACAGCGGCGACGAACTCGGCCGCCTGGGCCGCGCCTTCAACGACATGCTGGGCGAGATGGCCGAGCAGCGCCGCGTGCAGGCCGAGCTGGCCGGCGCCGCGCGCGCCGCCGAGGCCCAGCGCCAGCTGCTGGAGCACACACCGGTGCCGCTGCTGGTGACCTCGGTGCCCGAGCACCGCGTGCTGCATGCCAATGCGCAGGCCGCGCGCTGGCTGCCGCCGGGGCAGCACAACCCCTGGGCGCGCTGCCTCAGCGCCGATGCGCGGCGGCAGTTCTTCCAGACCCTGTCCGATCTGGACGTGGTGCGCGAGCAGGAGGTGTGCTGGCGCACCGCCGGCGTCGAGCACTGGGTGCTGCTGTCGGCGCGCCGGTTCGATTACCAGGGCCAGCCGGCGGTGCTGACCACCATCACGCCGATCGGCACGCTCAAGCAGGCCGAGCAGCGGCTGGAGCTGTGGGCCAAGGTCTTCGAGGCCTCGTCCGAAGGCATGGTGCTGCTGGATGCCCAGCGGCGGGTGCTGTCGGCCAACCAGGCCTTCTGCCGCGTGGGCGGTGTCGACGAACTGGGCCGCCCGGCGCTGGCCTCGGTGCGCCTGGGCCCGCAGGCGCTGGCCGACGTGCCGGCCGTGTGGCAGGAGGCCGAACGCCGCGGCTGGTGGCGCGGCGAGGTGAGCCTGCATGCGCCGGACGACAGTGCCGCCGAAGGCCTGCCGGCCCTGGCGGTGGTGACGGCGGTGCGCCACCGCGAAGGTGCGCTGACGCACTTCATCCTCACCTGCATGGACATCAGCGACCGCAAGAACGCCGAGGAGAGCGTGCGCTACCTGGCACACCACGACGTGCTGACCGGCCTGCCCAACCGCACCGTGGCCGAGCAGCGCCTGCGCGAGGCCATGGCGCAGGCGGCCGCTACGGGCGAGTCGATGGCGCTGCTGTTCATCGACTTGGACCGCTTCAAGAACATCAACGATTCGCTGGGCCACCATGTCGGCGACGCGGTGCTGCGCACGGTCTCGCAGCGCCTGCTGCAGGCGGTGCGCCATGGCGACACGGTCAGCCGCTTCGGCGGCGACGAGTTCGTGGTGCTGCTGCATGCGGTGAGCGACCCGGCCGAGGCGCACCACGTGGCCGAGCGCCTGGCGGCCACGCTGCGCGAGCCGATCGGCGTGGACGGCATCGACCTGATCTGCTCGTGCAGCGTGGGTGTGGCCATGTTCCCCGGCGAGGCCAGCACCATCAACGAGCTGATGCGCCATGCCGACGCGGCGATGTACGAGGCCAAGGCCGACGGACGCGACCGCATCCAGTTCTTCAACCGCGACGTCAACGGCCGGGTGCAGCAGCGCCTGCGCCTGGAGATGCACCTGCGTCAGGCCATCGAGCAGGGCGAGCTGAGCCTGGTGTACCAGCCGCAGGTGGATGGCCACAGCCGCCGGCTGCAGACGGTGGAGGCGCTGCTGCGCTGGCAGTCGCAAGAGCTGGGCAGCGTCTCGCCGGCCGAGTTCATCCCGGTGGCCGAGGAGTCACGCCTGATCGTGCCCATCGGCGAGTGGGTGATCGAGCAGGTCTGTGCCCAGCTGGCCGACTGGCGCACCCGCGGCGTGCCCATCGACAGCGTGGCGATCAACCTCTCGGCGGTGCAGCTCGACGACGACCAGCTGCCGGCGGCGCTGCACCGCTCGATGGCCCGGCATGGCGTGTCCGCCAGCGCGCTGGAGCTGGAGCTGACCGAGTCCACGCTGATGGAGCGCGGCAGCGTGCAGCGCTTCGGCCAGCTGCAGGCCTTGCGCGAGCTGGGCGTGCGCCTGTCGATCGACGACTTCGGCACCGGTTATTCCAGCCTCAGCTACCTCAGCCGGCTGCCGATGGGCAAGCTCAAGCTCGACCGCGAGCTGGTGCGCCATGTGCTGCAGGAGCCGCGCGACCTGAAGATCGCCCACGCCGTCATCTCGCTGGCCCACGGGCTGGACATGCGCGTGGTGGCCGAGGGCGTGGAGGACGAGGCGCTGCTCGTGCGCCTGGTCGAGCTGGGCTGCGACACGATCCAGGGCTACCACACCGGCCGGCCGATGACGCCGGCCCTGCTGGAAGCCTGGGTGCAGAGCAGCCAGACCGCGCCGGTGCCCTCAGCGGCCTGAGAGCACCACGGCGGGCCGGCCGGCACGGCGGGCGCATCGCACGCCGCACCCACCCCTATGAGATCTCACAGTCCAGTGCGCTGGACGCGCGACGATATCCAGGACATCCCCTACGTCCATGAGAGAAGTCCGCATGAGATCGATCGAGATGCCCCCCACGCCCGGGATGCCGGCAGCGCACGATGACGGGTCGGAGCCCGCCTTCTTCCGCTACCACGGCGTGATGTCGCCGGGCATCCGCGCCTTCCGCCGCATCGGCTTTCCGGCCAAGGCGGCCTGGGTGTCGATGGCCTTCCTGCTGCCCATCGTGCTGCTGGCCACCTCGCTGTGGATCACGGCGCTGGGCAACATCGACTTCTCGGCCCGCGAGCGGGTGGGCGTGCGCTATGTGCGCGCCGTGCTGCCGGTGCTGCAGGCCTCGCAGAACCTGCGCCGCGCCGCCGCCAGCCAGGCGGTCGATCTGCCGCAGGCGCGCCAGGCGCTCGACGAGGCCATGCAGCGCCTGGCCGAGGTGCAGAACACGCTGGGCGCCGAGCTGAACACCACCGAGGCCTGGGACAAGCTGCGCCAGCAGGTGCAGCAGGCCAACGCCGGCGCGCACGGCACCGGCGGGCCGGGCACCGCCTTCAGCGCCCACACCGCGGTGGTGGAGGCCGGGCTGCGCCTGCTCAATGACGCGGCCGACAACTCCAACCTGACGCTGGACCCTGACCTGAACACCTTCTACCTGATGGATGCGTCGGTGTTCGCGATGCCGCAGCTGGCGGAGCAGTTCGCCCGCCTGCGCGGCATGGGCATGATGGTGCTGCGTGCCGGCTCCACCACCGCCGAGCAGCACGACGGGCTGAACACCGCGCTGGCCTTCGCGCAGACGCACCAGGCGCAGACCGAGAAGTCGCTGCAGCGGGCCACCGCCGCCGACGCCACGCTGAAGGACGAGCTGCACCTGGCCGACATGCAGGACGCCAGCCGCCGCTTCACCGGCCTGGTGCTGTCGCAGGCGCTGGGCGACATGCCGGGCGGTGATCCGGCCGCGTTCCTGGCGCAGGCCAACACCGCGATCGAGCTGCAGTACAAGACCATCCACACCGTGCTGGAGGCGCTCGACAAGCGCCTGGCGCTGCGCGTGGACGGCCTGCGCCATGTGCTGATGCTGCAGAGCCTGGTGTCCTTGTTCGGTCTGGTGGTGGCGGTGTACCTGCTGGTGGCCTTCTACCGTGTCACGCAGGGCGGCATTGCCGAGGTGGCGCGCCAGCTGCGCGAGATCTCGCAGGGCAACCTGACGCTGCAGCCGCGGCCCTGGGGCCGCGACGAGGTGGCCTCGCTGATGAACACGCTGGCCGCCACGCTGGATGCGCTGCGCCGCACCGTGACCGTGGTGCGCGACGGGGCCGGCGAGATCCACACCGCCAGCAGCGAGGTGGCGGCCGCGTCGCTGGACCTGTCGCACCGCACCGAGCAGACCGCCAGCCAGCTGCAGCGCACCGCCTCGGCGATGTCGCAGATCGGCGGCACGGTGTCGCAGTCGGCCGAATCGGCGCGGCACGCCGCCGAGCTGGTGGCGCGCAACGCCGCGGTGGCCGCCCAGGGCGGCAGCGAGGTGAACCAGGTGGTCGACACGATGGGCGAGATCCGTCGCTCGTCGGGCCGCATCGAGGAAATCATCGCCACCATCGACGGCATCGCCTTCCAGACCAACATCCTGGCGCTGAACGCGGCGGTGGAAGCCGCGCGCGCCGGCGAGGCCGGCCGCGGCTTCGCGGTGGTGGCCAGCGAGGTGCGCAACCTGGCCCAGCGCTCGTCGAGTGCGGCGCGCGAGATCAAGGGCCTGATCGGCGCCAGCGTCGGCCAGGTGGAGACCGGCTCCACCGTGGTGGGCCAGGCCGGCCACACCATGCGCCAGATCGTCGACCAGGCCAACCAGATCAAGCAGCTGATCAGCGAGATCAGCGACGGCACGCTGGCGCAGACCAGCGGCCTGTCGGAAGTGAACCAGTCGGTCGAGCAGCTCGACGGCATGACGCAGCAGAACGCTGCGCTGGTGGAGCAGACCGCCGCGGCGGCCGCCTCGCTGCACGACAGCGTGCAGCGCCTGAACCAGAGCGTCGCGTTCTTCCGCATCGCCTGATCCGGCCGCTGGCCGGGGCCACCCCACACCATGCACACACGCGCCGCCCACGGCGCGACAGGGAGTCCACCACATGCGCATGAACCTGCCGGTCACCGACCGCGAATACCCGCTGGGCGCCGACCAGACCCTGGTGTCGGTCACCGATCTGAAGGGCCGCATCGTCTACTGCAACGATGCCTTCGTCGAGGCCAGCGGCTTCACGCTGGACGAACTGCTCGGCCAGCCCCACAACCTGGTGCGCCACCCGCACATGCCGCCCGAGGCCTTCCGCGACCTGTGGGCCACGGTCGGCGGCGGACGGCCCTGGACCGGGCTGGTGAAGAACCGGCGCAAGAACGGCGACCACTACTGGGTGCGCGCCAGCGTCACGCCGATCCGCAGCGGACGGCAGATCAGCGGCTACCTGTCGGTGCGCACGGTGCCGGGCCGCGACAGCGTGGCCCAGGCCGAGCGCCTGTACGCGCAGATGCGGGCCGCCTCGGGGGCCGGGGCGGTGGTGCTGTCGGGCGGCCAGGTGCTGGTGCCGGGCGCGCTGGCGCGCCTGCGCCGCCAGGTGCAGGGCCAGTGGCGGCGCTGGCACCTGGAGGGCGCCGCCAGCCTGGGCGCGGCGCTGCTCACCGGCCTGGCCGCCGCCGCCGGGCCGGCGCTGCTGTGGCTGCCGCTGGGCGTGGCCCTGTCGGCGCTGGCCTGGTGGCTGGGCTGGCGCCGGCAGGAGGCACGCGTGCAGGCCGTGGCCGACGATGCGCTGGCCCTGGCCGCGGGCGACCTGACCCACGGCGTGAACGTGCACGGCCCCGACGCGCTGGGCCTGTTGCAGACCGCGCTGGCCCAGCTGGGCGTGAACCTGCGCGCCACCATCGCCGATGTGCGCCAGCAGATCGAGCAGGTGCGCGCCTCGGCGGGTCACATCGCCGCCGATGGCCGGGCGCTGTCCGACCGCACCGAGTCGCAGGCCGCCAGCCTGCAGGAGACGGCCGCGTCCATGACCCAGATCCAGCAGACCGTGAGCGACACCGCCGAGCGCGCGGGCCGCGGCGCCGATCTGGCCAGCACGGTGCGCAGCGTGGCGCAGCGCGGCCAGGGCGCGGTGCGTGACACGGTCGACTCGATGGACGGCATCAGCGCCTCGTCGCGCAACATCGGCGACATCCTGCAGGTGATCGAGGGCATCGCCTTCCAGACCAACCTGCTGGCGCTGAACGCGGCGGTGGAGGCGGCCCGCGCCGGCGACAGTGGCCGCGGCTTCGCCGTGGTGGCGGCCGAGGTGCGCGGCCTGGCCCAGCGCACCACGCAGTCGGCCAAGGAGGTGCGCCAGCTGATCGCCGAATCCAGCGGCCGCATCGGCGAGGGCGTGCACCACAGCGTGCAGGCGCAGTCGGCGATGGGCGAGGTGCTCAGCAGCGTGGAGGCCGTCAGCGAGATGCTGGGCGGCATCGGCGATGCCGCGCGCATGCAGCTGATCGGTGTGTCGGAGGTGGCGCAGGCCGTGTCACAGCTTGACGAGGTGACGCAGCGCAACAGCGCCATGGTGGAGGGCCTGGCCGCGGCCACCGTGCAGCTGGACCACCGCGTGCTGCGCGTGCGCAGCGCGATGCAGCTGTTCCGCCTGCAGCACAGCGACCGCTTCGTCTGCGAGACCGATGCGGTGGCGCTGCGCCGTGCCGCCAACGACCGGCGCGACGCACCGGCTGCCGCGGCGGCCTGAGGGCCTCAGTCGGCGTACTGGCCCGCCGAGCGGATCAGCGCGCCCCACTTGTCGATCTCGGGCTTCAGCCAGCTGCGCAGGCCCTCGGGCGTCTGCTTGGCCTCGGGCACGATGTCGGCGCCCAGCTCGGCCATGCGCTGCACGATGGCCGGATCCTTCAGCGCCGCGCGCAGCGCGTTGCCGAACTTCTCGACCACGGCCGGTGGCGTGCCCTTGGGCGCGTACACGCCGTGCCACACCTTGACCTCGAAGCCCTTCAGGCCCGATTCGTCCAGCGTGGGCGTGTCGGGCAGCGACTTCAGGCGCTCGTGCGTGGTCACGCCGTAGAGCTTCACGCTGCCGGCCTTGATGTGCTGCAGCGTCTGCGTGGTCTGGTCGCACAGGATGTCCACCTGCCCGCCCAGCAGCGCATTCAGCGCCGGCGCCGTGCCCTGGTAGGGGATGGTCGTCAGGTCAGTCGCCACCATCTTCTGGAACAGCATGCCGCACAGCTGGCTGACCGCGCCCAGCCCGGCATGGGCCAGCGTGAGCTTGTTGCCCTGCGCCTTGACATAGGCGATCAGCTCCTGCGGCGTCTTGGGCGGCAGATCCTTGCGCGCCAGCAGGGTCATCGGCACATCCACCACCTGGCCCACGTACTCGAAGTCGGTCAACGGGTTGAAGGCCAGCTTGCGGTACAGGCCCGGTGCGGTGGCCATGCCGTTGTGGTGGATCAGGAAGGTGTAGCCGTCGGGCGCGGCCTTGGCCACGTAGCCCGAGGCCAGCGTGCCGCCGGCCCCGGTCTTGTTCTCCACCACCACGCCCTGGCCCAGCGTCTTGCTCATGCTGGCGCCCAGCGCGCGGGCCACCACGTCGGTGGGGCCGCCGGCGGCAAAGGGCACCACCAGGGTGATGGACTTGGTGGGATAGGTCTGCGCCTGGGCCAGCATCGGCAGGCCGGCCAGGGCCAGCGCGGCGACGCCGCACCAGGCGGCCAGGCGGCGCCGCGGCGCCAGGGGTGTGCGGGTCATGTTCTTGTCTCCTGTGATGCTGGCGCCAATTGCCAGCGCCAATTGCCGGCGCCAATTGCCGGCTCCCAACGCGTGAATGGGCCGCGGGGCTCAGTCGCCGGCTTCGCGCAGGATGGCTTGCGCACGCAGCAGCACCGGCTTGTCCACCATCTTGCCGTCCACCGCCACCGCGGCGCCACCGGACGATCCCGCAGCCGCCAGCACCCGCTGCGCCCAGTCCAGCTGGGCCGGTGTGGGCCGGAAGCCGGCGCGCACCGTTGCCACCTGCTTCGGGTGGATGCACAGCTTGGCGCCGAAGCCCAGGCGCTTGGCACGGGCCACGTCGGCGCCCAGGCGTTCGGCGTCATCCAGCGCCGTGGTCACGCCGTCGATCGGCGCGGCCATGCCGGCCAGCCGGCTGGCCAGCACCAGTTCCAGCCGCCAGGGCAGCAGTTCGTCTTCGGTGGCGTCGCGCAGGCCCAAGTCCACCTGCAGGTCGATGCTGCCGAAGGCCAGGCGCTGCACGCCGGCTGTGGCGGCGATGGTGCGCACCTGGGCCAGGCCCGCGGCGCTCTCGATCAGTGCGATGACGGGCAGGCCGGCGCGCGTGGCGGTGACGCGGGCGATGGCAGCGGGCGATTCGCTCTTGGGCAACATCACCGCAGCCACGCCGGCATGGCGGGCCAGTGCCAGGTCGGCCGCGAACCAGGGCGTGTCAGCGCCATTGCAGCGCAGCACCACGCCGGGTGCATCGCCGGGGCGCGCGGCCAGCCAGGCGTCCAGCGCGGCGCGGGCCGTGTCCTTGGCGGCGGGCGACACGGCGTCTTCCAGGTCGACGATCACCGCATCGGCGCCGCTGGCCAGGGCCTTGTCGAAGCGCTCGGGCCGGTCGCCCGGCACGAACAGGAAGCTGATCGCCTCAGCGGTGTTCGCCATCGCCATGATCAGACTGCGGCGGGCAACAGGCGGCCCACCACCGGCACATCGGCCATGGCCCACATCGTCGCGATCAGCGCGCGCATCTCGGCCTCGTCGGCACCGCCGCGGTAGGCCGCGAGGCGGATCGCCTTGCCTTCCAGCTCAGACCGGCTGAGCGTGTTGCCGGGGTCGCCCTTGGGTTCGTCGACGCGGCCTTCCAGCCGCCGGCCGTCGGTGGTGCTGACCACCACCTTGCCGATCCAGCGCGCCGGGTAGGCAGTGTCCACCTCGGCATCCAGCGTCATGCTGACGCGGTTGCAGAAGGCCACGGTGGCCGGATCGCGGTAGTGCGCGTCGAACTCGCCCAGGCCCGCATAGCCGTGGATGGCGGCCAGCGCCAGCACCGTGCCCATCGAGAATTTGCTCTGGTGCACCGTCTGTGGATCGACCACCGGGCCCAGCACGTCGATGGCGCCCTGGTGCACAAGCGTTTCCACACGCGCGATGTCGTCGGGCTTCAAGCCATGCGCCGTCATCACCGCCAGCAGCGCATCGGCCGCCGGGTGCGTGTGGCGGCACGAGGCGTGGTACTTGAACGAGGTTTCGGCCGTGGCCCAGCGCGTGCCCAGGCCGTCGGTCAGGCGTGCCGGATCGCTGTCGCTGCTCATGCCGGCGGCCATGCCCTGCGCGCCATCCAGGATGCGCTGCGCGCCGGTGAAGCCATCGGCCGCCAAGTAGGCTGCGGCCAGGCCGGTGTGCGCGGCGTGGGCGGTGTGCAGCTGCTTGCTGTCGGCGGCGGTGCGCAGAAACTCCCACAGCCCGGCCGCCTGCGTGCCGGCCGAGCCGAGTGCATGGCCCATCTGCTCGGGCGTCAGCCGCAGCAGGTGGCCCACGGCCGCCGCAGCGGCCAGCGAGCCGGCCGTGCCGGTGGTGTGGAAGATGCGGTAGTGCGAGCGGCCCAGGAACTCACCCACGCGGATGCCCACTTCATAACCTGCGATGCTGGCGGCCAGCAGATCGGCGCCCGAGCGGCCCAGCGCCTGGGCCACGGCCAGCGCGGGCGGGAACACCACCGCCGCCGGGTGGAACACCGAGCCGTTGTGCACGTCGTCCTGCTCGGCCACGTGCGAGGCGGCGGCGTTGATGGCGGCCGCGGCCAACGGACTGGTGCCGCTGCGGTGGATCAGCACTTCCGACGGGCCGGTGGCCGGGCTTTGTGATTGCCAGAACTTCGCGATGCTTTCCACCGGCCGCGAGCCCTTGCCGGCCAGCGTGGAGCCGGCCCAGTCGAGCATCAGGTCTTCGGTGCGGCGCACCACGGGTGCCGGCACATCCGACAGGCGCAGCGTGGCGGCGAAGGTGGCCAGTTGCTGGCCGGGATGTTGGCCGGGATGTTGGCCGGGGTGGGAGGCGCTCATCGTTGGCTTGCCTTTCGTGTTCTCGTGTTCGCGTGGTGGTCCGCGGGCCAGGGCCCATCAGGGCTCAGACCGTGCCGGCCGCGCGCATCGCGGCAATCGCTTCGGCGGTGTAGCCCAGGCCCTGCAGCACGCTGTCGGTGTGCTGGCCCAGCGCCGGCACGGCGTCCATGCGGGCGGTGGTGCAGCCGGGCGGCAGCAGCGCGGGCACCGGGCCGGCGGGCGTGTCCACGCTGGCCCAGCGCTGGCGCGCCTTCAGCTGCGGGTGCGCCCACAGGTCGGCCATGGTGTTGACCTGGGCGTTGGCGATGCCGGCCTCATCCAGCCGGCTCACCACCTGCTCGGCCGTCAGGCTGGCAAAGGCGTGCACGATCAGCGCTTTCAGTTCCACCCGCGCGGCCGAGCGGCGGGCTGTGGTGTTGAAGCGTTCGTCGGCCGCCAGCGCCGCGTCGCCCAGCACCTTTTGACAGAATACCTGCCACTCGCGGTCGTTCTGCAGGCCCAGCATCACGGTCTTGCCGTCGCCGGTAGGGAACGGGCCGTAGGGGTAGATGGTGGCGTGGGCGGCGCCGGCACGCGGCGGCGGCGGTGCGCCGTCCCAGGCGTAGTACAGCGGGTAGCTCATCCACTCGCCCATGGCTTCGAGCATCGACACATCCAGGTGCTTGCCGCGCCCGGTGCGACCACGCTCGATCAGCGCGTTCAGGATGCCGGTGTAGGCGTACATGCCGGCGGCGATGTCAGCGATCGAGCAGCCGGCCTTGGCCGGCTCGTCCGGCGTGCCGGTGATCGACAGAAAGCCCGACTCGCTCTGGATCAGCAGGTCGTACGCTTTCTTGTCGCGATAGGGTCCGTCCTCGCCATAGCCCGAGATGTCGCAGACGATGAGCTTGGGATAGCGATCCTTCAGCGCGTCGAAGCCCAGGCCCATGCGCGCCGCGGCGCCGGGCGCCAGGTTCTGCACCAGCACATCGGCGCCCGCCAGCAGCTTGTGCAGCACCTCGTCGGCCACGGGAGCCTTCAGGTCCAGCGACAGGCTTTCCTTGCTGCGGTTGGTCCAGACGAAGTGCGAGGCCAGGCCCTTGACGCGCTCGTCGTAGCCTCGCGCGAAGTCGCCCACGCCGGGGCGCTCGATCTTGATCACGCGCGCGCCCTGGTCGGCCAGTTGGCGGGTGCAGAACGGCGCGGCGATCGCGTGTTCCAGCGTGACGACGGTGATGCCTTCCAACGGCAGCATGGTCAGAAGCTCCGGGGCAGGCCGAGGACGTGTTCCGCGACGTAGCTGAAGATCATGTTGGTGCTGATCGGCGCCACCTGGTACAGCCGCGTCTCGCGGAACTTGCGCTCCACGTCGTATTCGCAGGCAAAGCCGAAGCCGCCATGCGTCTGGATGCAGGCATTGGCCGCTTCCCAACTGGCCTTGGCCGCCAGGTACTTGGCCATGTTGGCGGCCGCGCCGGCGTTCTGGTGCGCGTCGATCTGCGCGCAGGCCTTCCAGCGCATCAGGTTGGCGGCCTCCAGCTCGATGAAGGCATCGGCGATCGGGAACTGCACGCCCTGGTTCTGGCCGATCGGCCGACCGAACACCACGCGCTCCTTGGCGTACTTGGCGGCGCGGTCGATGAACCAGTAGCCGTCGCCGATGCACTCGGCGGCGATCAGCGTGCGCTCCGCGTTCAGGCCGTCGAGCAGGGTCTTGAAGCCCTTGCCCTCGGGGCCGAGCAGCGCGTCTTCGGGCAGTTCCAGGTTGTCGAAGAACAGTTCGTTGGTCTCGTGGTTGACCATGTTGGGGATCGGCCGCACGGTCAGGCCGTGGCCGATGGCCTGCTTCAGGTCGACGATGAAGCAGCTCAGGCCTTCGGAGCGCTTGGTCACCTGGTCCAGCGGCGTGGTGCGCGCCAGCAGGATCATCAGGTCACTGTGCTGGATGCGCGAGATCCACACCTTCTGGCCATTGACCACCCAGCGGCCGTCCTTCTTGACGGCCATGGTCTTGAGCTTGGTGGTGTCGCTGCCGGTGGTGGGCTCGGTCACGCCCATGCTCTGCAGGCGCAGTTCTCCCGCGGCGATCTTGGGCAGGTACTGGCGCTTCTGCGCCTCGCTGCCGCTGCGCACCACGGCGTTCATCACATACATCTGGCCGTGGCAGGCGCCGGAGTTGCCGCCCGAGCGGTTGATCTCTTCCATGATCACCGAGGCCTCGGCCATGCCCAGGCCGGAGCCGCCGTACTCCTGCGGGATCAGCGCGGCCATCCAGCCGGCCTTGGTGAGCGCGTCGACAAAGGCCTCGGGGTAGCCGCGCTCGGCGTCGATCTTGCGGTGGTATTCGTCGGGGAACTCGGCGCACAGCGCGCGCACGGCGTCGCGGATCTCGGGGAAGTCGGTGTCGGGGGAGGTGGACATGAGGTTGCAGACGGAAGCGAAAGAGGAGTCAAGCCAATTCGGCGGTGGCGCGCATGGCCAAGTGGCCTTCGTGGTTGCGCGCCCACAGGCTGTAGCGGTGATCGCCGGGCTCGCCTTCCGGCTTGCCGCAGACGGTGAACGGGTGGATGTCGAACAGCGGCTTCATCGCGGTGAACGCGAAGCGCTTGACGCGGGCCTCGGGCTGCTGGCGGCGCAGCAGGTCGAGCAGCAGCGTGGCGATCAGCGGGCCGTGCACGATCAGGCCGGGGTAGCCCTCCACCTGGGTGACGTAGGGCTGGTCGTAGTGGATGCGGTGGCCGTTGAAGGTGAGCGCAGAGTAGCGGAACAGCAGCACCGGGTCGGGCGTGATGCCGCGCGAGAAGACCTCGTCGGTGGGCGCCATCTGGGGTGGCGGCGTGGGCGCGCCCGGCGCCGGCGCCTCCCGGTAGACGATGTCGTGCTCCTCGCTGAGCGCCAGGCCCTGGGCATTCGTCACCTCGTGCCGCACGGTCACGAACACCAGCGTGCCGCTGCGGCCGGTCTTGGTCTCGACGTTGAGGATGCGCGACTGCCGCGTGACCTCGTCGCCCACGCGCAGCGGGTGGTGAAACTCGAGCCGGCCGCCGGCCCACATGCGGCGCGGCAGCGGCACCGGGGGCAGAAAGCCGCCTCGCTTCGGATGGCCGTCGTCGCCGATCTCGGACTGGCGCGCCATCGGCAGAAAGTACAGCCAGTGCCACAGCGGCGGCACGGCGCAGCCGGGCTGCGGTTCGGGGTCGGGCCGGTCGAGGGTGGCCGCCAACGCGGCCAGCGGCGCGGCGGTGATCCAGTCGCCGCGCTGTTCGGCGCGGCCGATCCAGTCTTTCAGGTGCGACAGGTCGGTGGGATCGGGTGATGTCATGCGGGGCGGCAGCGCCCACGCGGGCGCTGCTCTCAGGGGTTTCCGAGGTGCCCGAGCATGACCGCAGCGCCCGCTGCGCGCCATTCGTAATGCGGGAAGCGCGCCTTTTGCGGGCCTTAACGCGCAGCGCCGGGCCGCCGCCGCAGCCGCCAGCCCAGCGCCGTGACACCCAGCGCCCACAAGGCGGCAGTGCCGGGTTCGGGCACCGGCGTCAGCAGTGCGGCGTCCACCGGCGTGCGGCCCCAGCCGGCCAGATCGCCATAGACCTCGGTCACGCCGTCCAGCACCGTCCAGCGCGCGCTGGCCGTGGCGCTGGCACGTCCGCTGCCGGCGGTGCGCAGCGCCATCATGTAACCCCCGTAGGTGCTGCAGGGCACCCAGGCGAACATGGGATCCATGCTGGCGGTCTCCAGGCAATTGGCAGTCCTGTCGCCCCCGACCGGGTAGCGCTGCAGCGTCCCGTGGCTCGGCTGCAAGGTGATCGAGCGGCTGAAGGCGCCCACCGTGTCGATCTGCAGCGACTGCGTGGACCAGGTCTCCGGCAATCGGTAGTCATGGAACACGCTCACGTCCAGCCAGACGGTGGGCATGAACGGGCTTGGGTCGGGCCCGGTGGCCGCCAGCGGGCCGATCTCGCCTTGCAGGTCGATCGTCAGCGACAGCGGCGCGGTGCCCGTGTTCACCTCCTCGGCCAGCGCGCGGCTCATCGCCACGCCAAAACCGCCGCGCATCTCGGCCGTCGCCGTCCCCCGGGTCCACACCCATTCCTGGCTGAACGGATTGGGCCAGATCCGCGTCTGGCTGACAGCGCTGCCGTTGCTGCGCACCTGCAGCAGGCCGGCGCTGGCACTGGCCAGCGCCCAGGCCTCGCTGGCGAGCGACTGGTCGGCCTGGGTCTGGAATCGCGCCGTGGTCTGGCCCTGCATGCCGGCGGCCAGGCCGCTGCCCGGCCGCTGGGTGGGGATCCAGTCCATCACTCCGGCGTAGTCGCCGTTCACCGCCACCCGACCGTCCGGGCCCAGCAGCCAGCCGTTTCCGGTGATGGGCCCGCTGGTCGGGCCGTGGTTGTCGTAGATGTCCGCGCCCACCCAGGCGCTCACACGCTGGTAGTACGGTCCATCAGGGTCGGTGTCCACCGCCGCGGTGGCGGGCAAGGCCAGGTGCAGCAGCAGCGCGGCGGTCAGGGCGGACGGGTGGCGGGCAACGGACAACGTGTGCATGGCGGCAGGCGGGTCAGGTGTTGGCAATGGGTGACGGGCCCCGCCGCACCGTGGCGTGCGGCCCGGCAGAACCTTAGCAGCGCCGCGCAACGTCCAGCGTGGCGGGCCGGCCGCCCGGCTCCCCAGCTTGAGGGGGGGTGGCTGCGGGGGCCAGGCGTTGGCAGATGGCCTGGCAGGTGGCCTGGCAGATGGCCTGGCAGGTGTTGGCCATGCCGTGCGGCGGAATCCACCTGTCACGTCAGTGACGCGGCGTGGCGTTGTCGCCGAATGCGCCATCATCGTAAACACCAGGTTCGGGATAGCAGAAGACACAGCCGTGGCGCAGCGGCATAGACTGCCCTCGCCCCGCCCGCGGAGGAGACGCCATCACACAAGAACACGCGTTGGGCAGCACGAGCAACGTGCCACCGCACAGGCCGGGACTTTCGTCGCCCCCTGACACAGGAGAAGTCCACATGAAGACCTGGAAGAAGATCGCGGCGGGTGCCGCGCTCGCCGCAACGTTCATCGCCCCCGTGGCCGCGCAACAGCTGTACGTGTTCACGTCCGGCTCGATGGGCGGCTTCCCCAAGGCCGCGCTGCAGGCCGGTGGCCAAGGCAACATCGACTGGGCCCCGGTGTCCTTCTACGTGCTCAAGCACCCGAAGGGCAACGTGATGTTCGACTGCGGCAACAACGACAAGACGATCGCCGATGCCGACGCCTGGTGGGGCCCGCTGGCCAAGGGCTTCGGCCTGAAGATGACCAAGGACGACGCGATCCCGGCCCAGCTGGCCAAGATCGGCCTGACCATCAACGACATCAAGTACCTGGTGGTGGGCCACCTGCACCTGGACCACGGCGGCAACGTCGGCCAGTTCACCAAGTCCACCATCGTGGTGCAGGACGACGAGGTGAAGAACGCCCTGGCGCCCGAGGAACCCGGCGCGCTGTACTACATCAAGGGTGACTTCGACAACTTCCGCAGCCTGAACGTCATGCGCATCAAGGGCGACCTGGACCTGTTCGGCGACGGCAGCTTCCGCATCTTCGCGGCGCGCGGCCACACGCCGGGCAGCCAGTTCGCGGTGGCGCGCCTGCCCAAGACCGGCTCGGTGATCCTGACCAGCGACGTGGTGTACCTGAAGGAAAGCCTGGACAAGAACCTGATCCCGCCGGTGCCGGGCGTCAGCCACCCGGTGGACGCGCTCAAGTCGTACCAGAAGATCCGCCACATCCGCGACACCGAGAACGCCAAGATCTTCTACGGCCACGACCCCGAGATCTTCAAGGCCACCAAGAAGGCGCCCGAGTTCTACGACTGATGACCCAGGTGCCGGCCGTCCGGTCGGCCTGAACCGAACCCGAAGGGGCGGCCTGCGCAGGCGGCCGCCCCTTCGTGCGATGCAGTATCCCGTCGCCGCTGATGTCCGCTGTTACGCCTGCCATCCCCTCCCCTGCTGCCGCGGCCCAAGCCGTCCCCCGCCTGAGCGACGAAGTCGCCGTGCGTGCGACGGGTGTGTCCAAGCACTACGGCCCGGTGCGCGCGCTCGATGCGCTGTCGCTGGAGATCCGCCGCGGCGAGATCTTCTGCCTGCTGGGCCCCAACGGCTCGGGCAAGACCACCTTCATCCGCCTGCTGTCGGGCTTTCTCACGCCCACGGCCGGCAGCATCACCGTGGCCGGCCATGACGTGGTGGCCGAGCCCATGGCCGCGCGCCGCGCCATCGGCTATGCGCCCGAGCCCGCGCCGCTGTACCGCCACATGCGCGTGGGCGAGTTCCTGCGCTTCATGGCGCGGCTGCGCCAGGTGCCCGGCCGCGAGGTGGACGCCGCCGTGGCCCGCGTGGCCGACCAGCTGGACCTGGCGCACAAGCTGGATGCCCCGGTGCCCACGCTCTCACGCGGCTACCGCCAGCGCGTGGCGCTGGCCCAGGCCCTGGTGCACCAGCCCGCGCTGCTGATCCTCGACGAACCCAGCAACGGGCTCGACCCGCGCCAGATCATCGAGATGCGCCACCTGATCCGCTCATTGGCCGGCCACTACACGGTGCTGATGAGCTCGCACATCCTGTCCGAGGTGGCCAAGACCGCCGACCGCGTGGCCGTGCTGCTGGAAGGCAAGCTGCGCGGCGAGCGCGTGATCCAGGCCGGTGACGACCTGGAAGACTGGTTTCTCAGCCTGTCATGAATCCTTCGCTCAATGCTTTTGGCGCCTTGCTGCGCAAAGAGTTCGGCGCCGCGCTGATGTCACCCATCGCCTATGTGGTGGGCGCGGTGTTCCTGCTGGTGCTGGGCTACACCTTCGCGCTCACCTTGTTCGCCACCAAGGTGGCCAACCTCAACTACATCTTTCACCAGATGTACGTGCTGTCGATCCTGATCACGCCGGTGCTGACGATGCGCGCCTTTGCCGAGGAGCGCCGCAACGACACGCTGGAGTTGCTGCTCACCGCGCCGGTGGGCGAGGTGTGGATCGTGCTGGCCAAGTTCCTGGCCACCTACGCGGTGATGCTGGCCATCTACGCACTGGCCGGCGTGTACGCGCTGGTGCTGGCCTGGGTGGGTGATCCCGACTGGGGCCCGATCCTCGTCGGCTACGGCGCCATGGCGCTGCTGGCCGCGCTGCTGGTGGCGGTGGGCGTGCTGGCGTCCAGCCTCACCGAGAACCAGGTGATCGCCGCGGCCCTGAGCCTGGGCACCTTCCTGATGCTGTGGTTTGCCGACAGCATCGCGCCAATGCTGCCCTCGGGCCTGGAATCGCTGGCGTTGAACCTGTCGCTGATCGGCCACTTCAAGCCGCTGGCCACCGGCAGCGTGTTCGTCAGCGACGCGATGTACTTCATCACCGCGGCCCTGGCCGCGCTGTGGCTGGCCGCGCGGCGGCTGGCCGACCGCTGAAGGGGCGCGGGCATGGGCATCGTCTGGGCCTTGGGTGTGCTGGCCGCGCTGGTCGTGCTGTTTGCCGCCGGCCTGCGCGCGCCGCTGGGTCGCGGGCGTGGCCGCATCGTCGTGCGCGCCATCGGCGTGGTGGCGGCACTGGGCGCGGTGCTGGCGGCCAATGTCATCGTGTTCCGGCACGACCAGCATTTCGACGTCACGCACGAGCAGGCCTTCACCCCGGCGCCCGAGACCCGCGCCGTGCTGGAGCAACTGACGCAGGACGTGGAACTGGTCTACTTCTACCAGGCGCAGAACCCCGCCGCGCGCGCCGCCAAGACCATGGTGGAGATCATGGGCCGCGAGTACCCGCGGCTGAAGGTGCGCACGGTCGATCCCGACCAGACCCCCGCGCTGGCCAACCGCTACGGCGTGCGCATGTACAACGCCGCGCTGCTGATGGCCGGCGGCCAGCGCATCGAGGTGGCCACCACCGAAGACCGCGAGATCGCGCTCGGCATCCTGCGCCTGCTGCGGCGTGATCCGCGGCCGGTGTGCTTCCTCACCGGGCATGGCGAGTACGACCCCGAGAACTTCGAGTTCCACACCCACTTCGAGGGCAGCCAGGGCCACAACCACGATGCCGGCGGCATGACGGTGGTGAACATGCAGCAGCACGGTATCGGCCGCCTGCGCCGCGCGCTCGACAAGCTGGGCTATGCCATCCGCAAGGTGGGTCTGGCCACCGGGGGCGCCGTGCCGGCCGATTGCGCGGCGCTGATCCTGGCCAATCCGCGCACGCCCTTCGCGCCGCCCGAGGTGGACCTGCTGGGCCGGTACCTGCAGGGCGGCGGCAACCTGCTGGCCCTGCTGGAGCCCGACTACGCCGTGAGTGCCGAGTTGCAGACGCTGCTGGGCCGGGCCGGCGTGAGCGTCGGCGACGGCGTGATCGTCGACCCGCTGAGCCACTACTTCACCGACGAGCAGATGGTGGCGGTGGAGAAGTACGCCGCGCACCCGGCCAGCGTGGGCCTGGCGCTGAGCTTCTTTCCCGGTGCGCGGCCGCTGCAGGCGGTGGCGGCACCGGGCGTGAAGACCACGGTGCTGTTCTCCACCAGCGCCCAGGCCACGGTGGTGGCGCAGGCACAAAGCCAGCGCGCGGCCGATGGCGGAGGCCCGGCGGCCGTGCGGCCGCTGGCCATCGCGGCCGAAGGCACGCTGCCGGGGGGCGCCAGGCCGTTCCGCCTGGCCGTGGTGGGCGATGCCGACTTCGCCAGCAACTCCTTCTACCCCTTCCTGGCCAATGCCGATCTGGCGCTGGGCCTCACCGCCTGGCTGCGTGGCGAGCCGCGCGGCGTGGCCATGAAGCCGCCGGTGGAGGTGATCCCGCTGGTGACCATGACCAACCAGCAGATGCAGCTGATCTTCGTGCTGTGCGTGATCGGTGTGCCGGGCCTGTGCGCCCTGGCCGGGGCCTGGGTGTGGTGGCGCCGCCGGTTCTGAGCGCCTGGCGCCAGCGTCTGGCCGGTCGAGGCTGGCGCACCTGGCTGGCCAGCCATGGCTGGCTGGGGGTGGCCGTGCTGGTGGGCGGCGGCCTGGCCGTCACCGCGCTGATGAGTCCGGATCGTCAGCAACAGTTGCAGGAGCACGTGGCCTCGGGCCCGCTGCGCGACGTGGCCGAGGCCCAGGTACTGCGCGTGGACTTGCAGCAGGGTGATCGCCAATGGCAGGCCCTGCGCACCGCAGGCGGCTGGACGCTGAACGCGCCTGGTGCCGCAACGGCCACGGCGCCGCAGGCACTCAGCGCCCAACTGGACGGCGCCGTGCGCCTGCTGCGCAATGCCGCCATCGAGCGCGAACTGCCGGCCGAGGCGCCCGAGTACGGCCTCGCCGCACCGCAGGCGCTGCAGGTGCGCGTGTTCACGCGCGCCGATGCCGCTGCGGCGCCCGACTTCACTTTCACCTTCGGCGGCGCCAACCCGGTGGCGCTGGCCCGCTACACGCGGCTGCAGGTGGCGGGCGGCGCCGCCTCGGCACCCGCCGCCCAGGTGGTGCTGCTGCCCAGCTACGTGGCCGAGGCCTGGGAGCAGGCCGTGGGCCTGCGCTGACCCCATGCCGGCCGCTGCGCTGCGCTGTGTGCTCCGGGCCCTGCGGGCCGGCCTGGTCGCCAGTCTGATCGCCGGCCTGGTGGGCGCGGCCGGCCTGACCTGGCACCTGCCCGCCCAGGCCCATGCCACCGCCACCGGCCTGGCCAGCATCGATGCCGGCACCGACTCGCCGCACTGGCGCCTGACCATCACACCCAGCGAACTGGGCGCGCCCGCCGCCGACATCGCCCCCGCCGCCCAGGGCCACCAGGCGGCCGCCCAGCGCGTGGCCGGCTGGCTGGCCGCCCATGTGGCCCTGGCCGTGGACGACCAGCCCTGCCGCATCAAGCGCACGCGCATCCAGGGCTCGCCGGCGGGCGATGAGCGGCTGGCCCTGCTGCTGGATTTCAGCTGCCCGGCCACGCCCGGCACGCTGACCGTCACCGACCGGCTGAGCGCCGTTTTCGGCGAGCACTACCGCACCATCGCCAGCGTGCGCCGCGCCGATGGCTCGCACGAGGAGCTCGTGCTCGACCGCGAGCATCCCGAGGCCCGCTTTGCGCTGGGACGCAGCGCGCCCGAGGGCTGGTGGGGCTTCGGCCGCCTGGGCGTGGCCCACATCCTCAGCGGGGCCGATCACCTGCTGTTTCTGGCGGCGCTGCTGGTGGGCAGCCGCAGCCTGCGCGGCCTGCTGCTCACGGTGACCGCCTTCACGCTGGCCCACAGCGCGGCGCTGGCCCTGGCGGTGCTGGGCTGGGTGGATCTGTCGCCACGCATCGTCGAGCCGCTGATCGCAGCGTCCATCGTGGCCGTGGCGCTCGAGAACCTGTGGCTGGCCCGCGCCGGGCCGGCGTCGCCCCCGGCAGCGGGCCGCCGCGCCGCCCTGGCCTTTGCGTTCGGGTTGATCCACGGCCTGGCGTTCTCGGAAGCGCTGCGCGACCTGGGCCTGACCGGCTGGCCGCTGGCGCGGGCACTGCTGGGCTTCAACCTGGGGGTGGAGGCTGGCCAGGCCCTGCTGGTGCTGGTGCTGGCGCCCGCCCTGGCCTGGGCGGCGCGCCGGCCCGCGGCGGCACGCTGGGAGCGTGCCGCGTCGGCCGGCATCGGGGCGGCGGGTGTGGTGTGGCTGGTGCAGCGGCTGGCGGGCTGATCGTGTCGCATACGATCGCGCACCCGTTCGCTGCCACCGCCTTTCGCATGTCCGTGTCGCCTGCCCTCTTCACCACGCCCCCGTCCCTGTTTGCCGGCGCGTGGCGCGCTGCGCTGCTGCTGGGCCTGGCACTGGGCAGCCAGACGGTGCAGGCCAACGACCGCCCGTTCCAGGTGGCCCGCACCGCCGTGATGGAAGACGACGACGAGGTGTTCGGCCTCGACGTCTGGGCGCAGCGCCGCGGTGGCCTGCGCGGCTTCAGCGTGGAGCCCGAATACGCCTTCAGCCCCGCCACCTCGGTGCAGGTGGAACTGACGCGCTGGGTGGACCGTCGCGGCGGGGATCGGTCAGGCCACGAGGCCGAGATCGAGTTCAAGCACTTGTTCAACCACATCGCGCGCGACGGCTGGGGCAGCGGCATCAGCCTGGGCGTGGGCCGCGAGGTGAGCGCCGACGAAGGTGGCCGCAACTCGGCCGTGCTGCGCCTGCCGGTGTCGGTGGCACTGCACCCGCTGATTGGCCGAGGCTCGGGCACCTACCTGCACCTGAACCTGGGCCTGGCTCGCACCCAGGGCGAGCGCCGCCAGTTCACGCAGGCCCTGGCGGCCGAGCACGCGTTCGCGCGCCACGCCACCGCCTTTGTCGAGTGGACGCACCAGGGCGGCGGCCAGCATTACGCCCAGGCCGGCGTGCGCCACTGGCTGAAGCACGAGAAGCTGTCGTTCGACGTGGCCTGGCAGCAGCACCGCGGCGCGGGCGTCGATGGTGCCGACAGGCCGGCGCGGCGCGCATCGGGCCTGATCGTCGGCTTCGGCTGGTACGACCTGTAGCGTCTTGCGACGCGGCCGCAAGCGTAGCCGGCGACCGGGTGCAGCACTCAGGCCCGCGGCTCCAGGATCAGTTGCGTCTGCGTGACCACCGCGCACAGCTTGCCGCTGGCGTTGAACACCGAGGTCTGCCACACCTGGGTGGTGCGGCCGCGGTGCAGGGCCACGCTCTCGCCGCGCACCGTGCTGCCCACCGGCGCGCCGGCGATGAACTTGGTGCTGGAGTCGGTGGTGGTGGTGTGGCGGCCCGGCGGCAGGTTCACCACCGTGCCCACCGCGCCCAGCGTGTCGGCAAAGGCCATGTAGGCGCCGCCGTGCATGATGCCGCCGCTGGTGCACAGATCCGGCCGCACCAGCATCTCGGCCACCACGCGCTCGGGCGATACCTCGGTCAGCCGCACGCCCATCAGGCCGGGGAACAGCGGATCCAGCCGCTGCTGCAAGCTGTCGAGATCGGTCATGGCGCGGGTCTCCGGTGGGGATGACGTGAGTCTGCAGCTTAGGCCGCCGGCACCGGCCTGGGCCTTGGGGTAGACGCGCAGACCGCCGCGGCCGCTCACTCCAGCGCCAGCTTGCCCTCGGTGTGGCGCTTGAAGTTGTCGAGGATGGCCTGCCAGCCGCCGCGCTGCTGTTCCTCGGGGTGGGTGTCCTCGGCGTCGAAGGTGACGGTGACCGTCACGCCATCGGCGCCGGGCGTGAACTCCACCAGGCCGGTGCGCTCGCCAAAGACATAGGCCAGGCGCTGCAGGTGCAGCACCTCGGTGTACTGGCCCGCGAAGTCGAAGCCGAAGGAGCCGTCCTTGGCCTCCATGCGCGAGCTGAACTGGCCGCCCGGCCGCAGATCGACCGTGGCCGCGGTGGTGTGCCAGTCGGGCGAGGCGGTGTTCCACACCACGATGTCGGCGGGCGTGGTGTAGGCCTGCCACACGGTGTGGATCGGTGCGGCGACCAGGGTGGACACGGTGATCTTCATGGCGACTCCGGGGGGTGGGCGGGCTGCAGCGCTTGAACGGCCTGGGCGGCCGCGTCAAATTGGCAGCACAGGTGCCGGGGCAGTATGCATGCACCTCCATCTACCGGCTGCGGCTGACCGTCGACAGCGGACCGATCAAGCCGGTACGCCCGGCATCACGTGGTGCCCCGCACCCATGGCCTGGGCGATCAGCGCCAGATCGTCCTCGGTCATCTTCAACTGCCCGAAGCGGAACGCCGCGCCCCAGTTGGCCAGGCCGCGCGTGAAGCTCAGCTGCGACAGCAGCGGACGGATCGGCGCCTCGTGCACCGGCAGGAAGTCGACATCCACGCGGTAGGGCTGGAAGTCGGGCGCCATCTCCACCTGGTAGACCTGCCCGGTTCGCACCTGGCCCAGGGCCGTGAAGGCCTGCAGCAGTTCACCATCCGGATAGGCCGTGCGCGGCGAGTACACGGCCAGCCAGTCACCGGCCTTCAGCCGGCTGACCGGCGCCTTTTTGCCGTGGTTCAGTTGCATGAAGCTGCCCGCCACGCCGCGCTGCACATGCGACCGCGACACCACACCCACCCAGCACTGGCTCATCTTTGGCTCCAAGACGCGGCGACCCTGCCGCTGCCAGCCACTGTAGGCAGGGGCTGCTGACAACCTGCCGTCAGCAGGCCGCTGCCCTTGGCCCCGGCGCTATGCTGGCGCCATGAACCCCGTTGCCGATGCCAGCCCTGCCACCGTGAGCGCGCCAACGCCGTTGATCGCCGTGATCACCACCGTGGCCACCGAGGCCGATGCCGACACCCTGGCCCGCGGCGCCGTGGCGGCCCGCCTGGCCGCCTGCGTGCAGGTGGAGGCCATCCGCAGCACCTACCGCTGGCAGGGCCAGGTGTGCCAAGAGCCCGAGCAGCGCCTGCTGTTCAAGACCACCGCCCACCAGGCGCCGGCCCTGATGCAATGGCTGGCTGCGCAACACCCGTACGAGCTGCCTTCGATCTACACCCTGCCGGTGGCCGATGCCAGCCCGGCCTATGCCGCCTGGGTGCAGGCCGAGACGGGGGCCGCATGAGTGCATCGCCCGCCGCCCAGGCCATCCTGGACCGCCTGCAATCGGTGGCCGAGCTGGGCCAGCGCCGGCGCAGCGGCGCCGAAGGCCAGGCGCAAGCCGCCGCCGGCGCCGCGTGGGTGATGCCGCTGAAGGCCTACCAGGCTGCGCGCTTCCAGCGCACCTATGCCGACCTGCTGGACGGCCGCGTGGCCGCCGGCCGCTATGCCGCCGGCGCGCGCTTCTTTCTGGACGAGCTGTACGGCCCCAAGGACTTCAGCGCCCGCGATGCCCAGTTCTCCCGCGTGGTGCCCACGCTGGTGCGGCTGTTTCCGGCCGCGCTGGTGGACACCGTGGCCGAGCTGGTGGAACTGCATGCGCTGAGCGAGCAGATGGACGACGCCATGGCGCAGCAACTGGCCCGGCAGCAGGCCGAGGCGGTCGCGCCTTCTGAACCGGCCACGCCCACGCTGAACGCCACCGCCTACATCCGCGCCTGGCAGGCCGTGGGCCAGCCCGCCGCGCGCGAGCGCCAGATCACGCTGACGATGAACATGATGACCGCGCTGGAAAAGCACACCCGCCACCGCCTGCTGCGCGTGGGCCTGCGCGCCATGCGCGGTGCCGCGCACGCGGCCGGCCTGGGCGCGCTGCAGGATTTTCTGGAAGCAGGCTTCGACACCTTCGGCGCCATGGGCGACATCGGCCCCTTCCACACCCTGGTGGCCCAGCGCGAACGGGCGCTGGCGGCGGCGCTGTTCAAGGCGCCGGTGACGGGCGATGCGGGGCAACCCGATACCGCGCTGCAGTGGCTACCCTGATCCCTTGAACGTCTCGGCCCGGATGCTGCCAGCGACTCAACCCAGCGGCGGCGCAATCGGCGGCAGGTCCGCAAACTCAGCCGCCTGCTTCTTCTGCTGCGCCGCGATGGCGCGCTCGATGTCGGCCGGGTCGAACACGCCGGGTTGCAGCGCGTTCATGTAGGTGAAGCTCTCGGCCACCGAGTGGTCGCGGCTGTAGTTGATCATCTCCTTGCTGGCGGCCACGGCCACCGGCGCGCGCTGGGCGATGCGCTGGGCCACGGCCAGTGCGCCGGCCACGGTGGCGGCGGCATCGTCGAACAGGCCGTTGACGAAGCCCAGCCGCTCGGCGCGCTCGGCGCCCAGGCGGTCGCCGGTGTAGGCCAGCTCGCGCATCACCGCATCGGGGATCAGCTTGGGCATGCGGTTCATCGTGCCCACGTCGGCCATCATGCCGATGTTGATCTCGTGGATGCAGAACCAGGCCTCGCGGCTGGCATAGCGCAGGCAGCAGGCGCTGACCAGATCCACGCCGCCGCCGATGCAGCCGCCCTGCACCGCCGCAATCACCGGAAACCGCACCTCGGCAATGGCATTGAAGCTGCCCTGCAGCTGCCGCAGCTGGTGGCGGAACTGCTCACGCGCGCGCACATCCACCGTGCCCAGCGTGCCGGCATTGGCGAACACGCCCAGGTCCATGCCCGCGGTGAAGTTCTTGCCTTCCGACGACAGCACGGCCGCGCGCACGTTGCCCGCCGCATCCAGCGCGCGGAACAGCTGCGGAATCTCGGACCAGAAGGCCGCCGTCATCGCGTTGTGGCGCTGCGGCTGGTTCATGCGGATGTGGGCAACGCCGCCATCCATCGTCACGTCGAAGCAGGTCCAGGAGGTCATGGGGCAAGTGGGCTGGGTGGGATGGATGGCATTGTGGCCAGCGGCTGGTGGGCGCGCTGTGCCGCTCACGACACCCGCACCCACCTCTGCGCGCCAGCGACGTGCCCTCGCCCCTCGCCCCACGCGCCACGGCTCTTGCCCCGAAATTCGCACAGCAGGCCGCTCTCCGAGAGTCGTTTTGCGGCGGAGCGGGCGCTGTTCGTCAAACTCTTACGCGCGGTGCTGCCAATACCTTGGCTTGCGCCGGAATGGGGCGACCGCCAGAACAATCAGCGCGTCTGTCGTCTCGCGATAGATCACCGAGTGCGGAAAGCCATTCGGGAACACGCGGCGGGTGCCGAGCCGGTGCGGGCTGCCAATGCCGGGCATGGACAGCGCCAGCTCCAATGCCGCCTCGACCCGCGCCGTGAATCGCTCACCCAGCCCTGGACTGCGTTCTTCATAGAAGACGGCCTGCGCCTGCAGCTCGGCAAGCGCCTCGGGATGAAAGCGCAGCGCCTTGGTCACTTGCCGATGGCACGGCGGACCTGGGCCAGGGCCTGGTCGCCCGGGATCAACTCAACCGTTCCACGCTCGACTTCGTCAATGCGCCGGCGCAATTCTTCGTCCCACGCCGCGTCGACGGCTGAATCCTGCGGATCCAGGCTGGCCAGCAGTTCCTCGGCCAGACGCGCACGATCCTCGGCCGGCAAGGCCTTGGCCTGGGCTGAGAGTTCATCGACGAGGTTGGGCATGGTTTGCTCCTAGGGCCGGTGGCTCAGTGTACGCAGGTGCCGGTCGGCAGGCTGTCCTGCAGATGCTTCGCCCATTCCTCCCGCGTGATCCGGTACAGGCAATGCCGCCGCAGCGCATGCCCTTCCGGCAAGGCCGGGTGGTCGAAATCCTGGCCCGTGTCGCGCATGCCGATGCGCGCCATCACCGCCCGCGACGGCGCATTGCCCAGCGCCGTGAACGACACCACCTCGGCCAGGCCCAGCTGCTCGAAGCCCACCTGCAGGCAGGCCCGCGCGCCCTCGCTGGCCAGGCCCTGGCCCCAGAACCGGCGGGCCAGCCGCCAGCCGATCTCCACGCACGGCGAGAACGGCAGCACCCGCCGCGGCACCGACAGCCCGATGAATCCGATGAACTCGCCCGTGGCCTTCAGTTCCACCGCCCAGTTGCTCCAGCCCTGCTGCGCAAACTGGCACATCCACAGGTCAATGCTGGCCTGCGTCTGCTCGATGGTTTGCGTGGACGGGAAGTGGCGCATCACCTCGGGGTCGGCGTTCAGGGCGGCGAACGGGGCCAGGTGCTCGGGCCGCCAGGGCATCAGGCGCAGGCGGGGCGTGTCGAGGTGGATGGGCGGGATTGGGGTGGCGTCAGGCATGGGGCCGTTGGGGGGCTGCGTCGCACAATCTCCAGATCACGAAAAGTCAACCAGCTGGGGCATTTACATGGTCGATTCCTTATTTCGATTCTGTTGAGGGATAAGGTCACCGAATATTTTTGTGGCCTCGGATTTTTGTGCTTCCGCTTGATTTATCAGGCGCCAAACCTTGAAGGCTGTGATGTAACTGTGAGCCTTTGCAAGTTCAAAGACCGCAGCGTTCATCTTCGGAATGGCAGCGGATCGTAATCTGGACTCCATCTGCTCAAATCCCTGTAAACCGTCTGGCGTTGATGCTGCCAGTGCTCTTGCGGTATTTAAGATGCCCGGGAGAAGATTTTTGGACCTCAGGCGAAACCCTAAGATGGGGTCAATTCCTGCTAGTGTCGTCACCGCTGCGTCGTACCTCTTATTTAATTCGAGTCCATCTGGAAGAATTGACTCAAGCTGGTTTCTAAAAGTCGATATTGTCTCTGCTGGTATATTGGCTAGTGCGCCGATTTCTTTAATTGCCGCATCAATGGCGTAAATCCTATGTCGTACTTCTAGAAGATCGGCGAGAGCAATTGCTATGACCCGCCTCCTTTCTCTACGCATTCGTATTGCAGACGTCAACCCCGTCAGGATTGCTCCCACAATGACGCCTAAAAGTGGTGCAATGAATTGCAATATTTCCATGCTGCTAACTGGCTGGGTGTTGTTGACAGCGGGTCGCGGAATCGCTCGCCTTGGAGGTGTTGGTCTATGTAAACACGATTAGATTGAAATATCGGGCGCGCTAGGCGTGGTTCTGAGGTTTGTCGCCCAGGCATGGCGAGTCAGAAGTAATTCAATATTCACCTGGTCTGTGCACCCGTGTGAGATATTCGACGAGCGTATCCAGCGCCATGCGTCCGCTGCCAGCGTCTTTGTGGTTCTGTAGAGCAACGAAGGCCCATGTGACCCCTCCAGCACCCGGCACCACCCCCGCCAACGCCACCACATTCCTCAGCGTCCCCGTCTTCAACCGCGCCACCCCCTTGGCCGGGCTGTCCGTCAAGCGCCGTCGCATCGTCCCGTCCTCCCCCGCCACCGGCAGGCTCATCAGCAGTTCATTCGCGCGGCGGCCTGCCAGCGCCACCTGCAGCGCCTGGGCCATCTGCGTGGCGCTGATGCGCTCAGTGCGGCTCAGGCCCGAGCCGTTGTCCATCACCAGGCCGGTGTCGTCAATGCCGTGATCCCTGAACCAGGCGTGCACGCGCTGGGCCGCACGCTCTGCCGTGGTGATGGGGGCGGCTCCCGGCGCTGGCGGCGCATCGCCCGGCCGGGGCAGGCCGAGTGACAGGTACAGCAGCCGCGCAAAGGCGTTGTCGCTGCGCTTGTTCATCGTGCGCAGCAGTTCGCCCCAGGGGTGGGCCACGCGGCGGAAGATCAGGCGGCCCTGGGGCGATTGCGAGGTGGCGGCATCTTGCACCGTGCCCTCGCGCACGCGGCCGCGCCAGGTGCCGCCCAGGCCTTGTTCCCACACCAGGCGCAGATGCGCCTCGGCCAGGCGGTTGCGTTCCATCAGCTGCAGTTGCGGCGTCACCTTGCAGCCGCGGGGAAAGCCGCCTTGCAGGCGCACGCGCACGCTGCCGTCGGGCTGCGGCATCGCTTCGGGCGTGCGCCAGCCGTGTTCGTCCCATTCGCGGCAGGGGGCGTCGATGGGTTGCAGCGCGGTGCTGTCCAGCGTGATGCCGGGCAGCGGTGGGTCGAGCCGGGCGGTCACTGTCGCCTGCGGGCCGGTGCCGGCCTCGATCACCACGCCGGCCAGGCTGCCGTTGAGGTTCAGCGCGTCGGGGATGACGTTGTAGGCGAACTCGGGCGTCTCGTCGAAGGGCGGCAGGCCGATGTCGGGGCGCGGCGGGTTGAACAGGGTGCGGTCGAGCACGATGTCGCCGGCGATTTCGCGCACGCCGGGCTGACCGTTGGCGCCCCAGCGCAGGGCCGAGAGCAGTTGCCACAGCTCGGGCAGGCCCAGTTCGGGGTCTGCGCCGCCGCGCAGCACCAGATCGCCTTGCAGCACCTCGCCCTGCTGGGGCGCGGCCGTGCGCAGCTCGGTGAAGCCGCGGTGCTCGGGGCCCAGCACGTCCAGCGCCACGATGCTGGTGATCAGCTTCATGGCCGAGCCGGGCTGCATCAGCCGGTCGGCGTTGACGCTCAGCAGCGGCGGGCCGAGGGTGGCGCGGTCCAGCTTCTGGCCTGGCCAGGGGGCGGGCACCACCAGCACCGACAGGCTGTCGGCCGGCAGGCCAGCCTCGGCCAGTGCGGCCAGCACCGGCGGCGGCAGCTGGGTGAGCGTGGCGTGCGGGGGTGTGGCGCAGCCTGAGAGCACCAGCGCCAGGCCCAGGGCCAGCGTGGTGATGACACGCCGCGTGAGCGTGCGGGGCTGGGGCGGCAGGGGTGGCAAGAACAGCGGCATGGGGTGTGTGGGGTGGGGTGTTGCCGCGCTGGGGTGAGGTGCCGGGTGGGTGGTTCAGGCCACCGGCCCGGCTGGCGCGGCGGGCCGGCGCACAAAGCCCTGGGCCGCCGCCAGCAGCGCCTGCGTGGCCGGGGCCTGCACGCGGCGGGCGGCGAGATCGGGCGCGGTCAGCTGTTCCACGATGCGGCCGCGTTCCATCACCAGCAGGCGCTGGCACAGGTGCGTCACCACGGCCAGGTCGTGGCTCACCATCAGGTAGCTCAAGCGCCGGCGCTGGCGCAGGCTGTCCAGCAGGTTCAGCACCTCGGCCTGCACCGAGGCATCCAGTGCCGATGTGGGTTCGTCCAGCAGCAGCACACGCGGCTCCAAAATCAGCGCGCGGGCAATGGCCACACGCTGGCGCTGGCCGCCGGAGAGTTGATGCGGGTAGCGGAAGCGGAAACCGTCGCTCAAGCCCACTTCGTCGAGCGCGCGGGCGATGCGCGCCTCGGCATCGGGCACGCCGTGGATGGCCAGCGGCTCGGCCAGCTGGCGGTCCACCGTCTGGCGCGGGTGGAGCGAGCCGAACGGGTCCTGGAACACCATCTGCACGCAGCGGCGGAAGGCCAGGCTGCCGGGGCTGGGCAGTGCGGTGGTTGCGCCCTCGCCTTCGGCTTGCAGTTGCACCTGGCCGGCGTTGCGCGGCGCCAGGCCGCAGATGGCGCGCAGCACCGTGCTCTTGCCCGAGCCGCTGCCGCCCACCAGGCCCAGGGCTTCGCCAGGGGCCAGCGTGAAGCCCACTTCGGTCAGCGCGGTGAAGGCGCCGTAGCGCACGGTCAGGCCATCGACCGTCAAACCGATGGCGACGGGGGTGTCGCTCATGCCAGCCACTCCGGCTTTCGGTCCAGCACGGGCAGCGGATACCGCGGCGTGTCGATCTGCGGCAGGCAGTTCAGCAGGCCCTGGGTGTAGGGGTGGGTGGCCTCGTGCAGGCGGCCGCTGTCCAGCGTTTCCACCACGCGGCCGGCATACATCACCAGCACGCGGTCGCAAAAGCTGCTCACCAGGCGCAGGTCATGCGAGATGAACACCAGGCCCATGCCGCGCTCGCGCACCAGGCCGTCCAGGATGCCCAGCACCTCCAGCTGCACGGTGACGTCCAGCGCCGAGGTGGGTTCGTCGGCGATCAGCAGCTCGGGCCCGGCGATCAGCATCATCGCGATCATCGCCCGCTGGCCCATGCCGCCGGACACCTCGTGCGGGTACAGGCCGGCCACGCGGGCGGGGTCGTCGATGCGCACGGCCTCCAGCGCGGCCAGCATGCGGCGCTTGGCCTCGCTGCGGCCCACCGTGGGCTGGTGGGCGCGCAGGGTTTCAGTGATCTGCGCGCCCAGCGTCATCACCGGGTTCAGGCTGAACTTGGGGTCTTGCAGCACCATGGCGATGCGCCCGCCGCGCAGCGCGCGGCGCTGGGCGGGTGGGCAGGTGAGCAGGTCGATGCCGTCGAAGCGCAGCGCATCGGCCGTCACCTGCCCGCCGGGCGCGGTGAGGCCCAGGACGGCGCGGCCGGTCTGGCTCTTGCCCGAGCCCGATTCGCCCACGATGCCCAGCCGCTCACGGCCGAGGGCAAAGCTCACGCCGCGCACCACCTCGCGCAGGCCCATGTCCCCGCCGTGGCGCTGGGGGTAGGCCACGCGCAGGTTCTGCACGGTCAGCAGCGGCTCATGCGTGCTCATTGATCACCTTTGGGATCGAGCGCATCGCGCAGCCCATCGCCCAGCAGATTGAATCCCAGGCTCACGATGAAGATGGCGGCGCCGGGGGCGGCGGCCACCCACCATTGATCGAGCACGAACTGGCGGCCGGTGGCGATCATCGCGCCCCACTCGGGCTGCGGCGGCTGCGCGCCCAGGCCCAAGAAGCCCAGGCCCGCGGCGGTGAGGATCACGCCGGCCATGTCCAGCGTCACGCGCACGATCACGCTCGGCAGGCACAGCGGCACGATGTGGCGCAGCACCACGCGCGCGGGGCTGGCACCCAGCAGGCGCACGGCGGCGATGTAGTCGCTTTGCGCCACCACCAGCGTCTCGGCCCGGGCGATGCGCGCATAGGCCGGCCACGACACGATGCTGATGGCCAGGATGGCGTTGCCGATGCCCGGCCCCAAGGCCGCCACGAAGGCCAGCGCCAGGATCAGCTTGGGGAAGGACAGGAAGATGTCGGTGATGCGCATCAGCACCGCATCCACCCAGCCGCCGGCATAGCCCGCCACCGTGCCCACCAGCAGGCCGATGGGCGCGGCCAGCACCGCCACCAGGCTCACCACGGCCAGCGTGATGCGCGCGCCATGCAGCAGCCGCGCGGCGATGTCGCGGCCCTGGTCGTCGGTGCCGAACCAGTGGGTGGCCGAAGGCGCCTGCAGCCGCTGCGTCAGCTCGCCCGCGGTGGGCGAATGGCTGGCCAGCCAGGGCGCCAGCGCGGCCAGCAGCACCAGCCCGATCACGATGGCCAGGCCCAGCAGCGCCAGCCGGTTGCGCGCAAAGCCGCGCCAGGCGGCATAGGCCCGGCCGAAGGTGGCCTGGCGGCGCGAGGCGGGGTGCTCGCTCATCAGCCAGGCGTGTAGGTTGGCGGTGCTGCTCATGGGCGCCTCGTGCGTGGGTCGAGCACGCGGTACAGCAGGTCACTCAACAGGTTCAGCGCAATGAACACCGTGCCCACCACCAGCGTGGCGCCCAGCACGGCGTTCATGTCGGCGTTCTGCAGGCTGTTGGTCAAATAGAGGCCCAGGCCGGGCCAGGCGAACACGGTCTCGGTGAGTACCGAGCCTTCCAGCAGGCCGGCGTAGCTGAGGGCGATCACCGTTACCAGCGGCACCATGGCATTGCGCAGCGCATGGCGCCAGATGATGCGCGCCTCGCTCAGGCCCTTGGCGCGGGCGGCCACGATGTACTCCTGCGCCAGCTCGTGCAGCATGAAGCTGCGCGTCATGCGCGAGATGTAGGCCAGCGAGAAGTAGCCCAGCAGCGCGGCCGGCAGCACCAGGTGGCTGAGCGCGTTGCCAAGGGCCTCCCACTCGCCGGCCAGGGCCGCATCCAGCAGCAGCAGGCCGCTGACGGTGGGCACGCTGAACTCGTAGGCCACGTCGATGCGCCCTGGGCCGCCCACCCAGCCCAGCTTGGCGTAGAACACCAGCAGGGCCATCAGCCCCAGCCAGAAGATGGGCACCGAGTAGCCGACGAGTGCCATCACGCGCACGGCCTGGTCGGCCCAGCCGCCGCGGCGCACGGCGGCCCACACGCCCAGCGGCACGCCCAGGCCGGCGCCGATCAGGATGCCGCAGGTGGCCAACTCCAGCGTGGCCGGGAAGGTCTTGCGGATGTCCTCCGCCACCGGGCGGGCGGTGAGCACGCTGGTGCCCAGATCCCCACTCAGCGCCTTGCGCACGTAGATGCCGAACTGCCTGGTCAGCGGCTGATCCAGGCCCAGTTCTGCGCGCACCCGCTGCACCACATGCTCGGGCGCGCGGTCGCCCACGATGGCCAGCACCGGGTCGATCGGCATCACGCGGCCGATGAAGAAGGTGGCGGCCAGCAGGCCCAGGTAGGTGAGGGCCACCACGGCACTGAAGCGTGCCGCGGCGGCCAGGCGTCGGATCACTTACTTCTTGCCGACGTTGAACACGTAGTTGGTGTCGAAGGTGGGGCCGAGCTTCAGCCCTTCCACATTGGCGCGGTACGCCGCCACCTCGGTCTGCTGGAACAGCATGATGAACGGGCTGGTCTTGCGGAACTCGGCCTGCATGGCCTGGTACATCTTGGCGCGCTTGGCGCCATCGCGTTCCAGCACGGCGGCATCCGCCTGCTTGGTCAGCTCGGGGATGTCCCAGGCATTGCGCCAGGCCAGCGGCTTGCTCTTGGCCTGGTCGCTGTTGTCGGGGTTGCGCACAAAGGTGTCGGCATTGGTGTGCGGATCCCAGTAGTCGGCGCCCCAGGGGCCGATGTACATGTCGTGGCTGCGGGCGCGGTACTTGGTGAGCGTCTGCTTGCCGTCGCCGGGGATGATCTCGATGTCGATGCCGGCGCGCTTGGCCGTGGCCTGGAAGGCCTCGGCCATGCCCTGGATGGGCTGCACGGTGCGCACATCCATCGTGATCTTGAAGCCGCCACCCAGGCCGGCCTTGGCCAGCAGGGCCTTGGCCTTGTCCACGTCCAGCTTGTAGGGGTTGTCCTTGGCGGCGCCAAGCAGGCCTTGCGGCAGGAAGTTCTGGTGCACCACACCGATGTTCTTCATCAGCGTGCCGCCGATGGCCTGGTAGTCCACCAGCCACTTCAGCGCCTCGCGCACCTCGGGCTTGGCCAGGTTGGGGTTCTTCTGGTTCAGGCCGATGTAGTACACCGTGCCCTTGGGCGAGGCGATCTGTTTCACGTCCTTGTTGGCACCCAGGGCCTCCAGGTCTTGCGGGCTGAGGTTGCGGGCGATGTCGATGTCGCCCTTTTCCAGCATCAGGCGCTGGGTGGCCGATTCCTTCACGTGGCGGTAGATCACGCGGGCCTGCTTGGCCTTGGTGCCGGCATAGGCGTCGTTGCGCTCCAGCGCCACCAGCTCGTTGGCGCGCCATTCGCGGATCTTCAGCGGGCCCGAGCCGGCGTAGTGCGTCTTCAGCCAGGCGGCGCCCAGGTCGCCATTGGCCTCGTTGGCCAGCACCAGCTTCTTGTCGACGATGCTGGCCACGTTGGCGGTCAGGCAGTTCAGCACGAAGCTGGGGGCGTAGGCCTTGTCGGTGGTGATGGTCAGCGTCAGCGCGCCGGTGGCCTGGATGGCGGTCTTGACGTTGTCCTTGGTGAAGCCGAACTGCGTGAGGATGAAGGCCGGGTTCTTGTCGAGCAGCACCGCGCGCTGCAGCGACCAGGCCACGTCGTCGGCGGTGATCGGGTTGCCCGAGGCGAATTTCAGGCCCGGCTTCAGCTCGAAGCTGTAGGTCTTGCCGTCGGCCGAGACCGTCCAGCCCTTGGCCAGGTCGCCCACCAGTTTGCTGGTGTCGGCCGTATCCAGGCGCACCAGGCGGTCGTAGCTGTTGCCCATCAACTCGCCGGCCGAGATCTCGAAGGCCTCGGCGGGATCCAGCGTGATGATGTCGTCGAAGGCCAGTGCGATGACCAGCGTGTCTTTCGGCGTGGCGGCCAGCGCGGGGCTGGTGGCGAAGGGCACGGCGGCGGTGATCAGTGCGGCCAGGCTGGCGGCGTGGATCGCACGGCGGCTCAGCGGCAGGCGGGTCGGGCGGGCGGCGGCAAGGGTCATGCGTCAAGTCCTCCTGGGATGTGAAAACCATTCTATGCAGGGGTCATGCCAGGGCGACCTGGGCATTGCCAGAGGTGATGGCCCGGTGCCATCCAGGCATCCGGGGTGGCGCGGGGCTTCACAAGCCGGTGGCCGGCGGGCTGCACAATCGGCCGGCTTGGCTTTCACCGCATCCGATGGCGTTCGACGCAGTTCCCTCGCTCGCATCCTCCACACCGCCGCCCCAGGGCCCGGCCCTGCCGGCGCTGGGCCTGGGCCTGGACGTGGGCGGCACCTCCACGCGCTGGGCGCTGGCCGATGCCACCGGCCGGCTGCACGCCCAGGGTGATCTGCCCGGCTTCACCGCCGCGCTGCTGGGCCAGCCGCACGGCCAGCAAGCCGCAGCCGAGGTGATGGCGGCGCTGGGCCAGCGCGTGCGCGGCAACGGCCACCCGGTGGGCAAGCCGCTGCAACTGGGCCCGGTGGGCGCGGTGTGCGCCGGCGTGACGGGCACCGACCGCGCCGGCGGCACGCTGCTGCGGCAGATGCTGGCCAAGGTGCTGGGCGTGCCCGGTGCTCGCATCGAGGTCACCAGCGACATCGAGATGGCCTGCCAGGTGGCCTTTGCGCCGGGTGCGGGCTTTCTGGTCTATGCCGGCACCGGCTCCATCGCCGGGCATGTGGATGCCGGCGGGCACTTCCACCGCGTCGGCGGCCGGGGCGGCCTGATCGACGACGGCGGCAGCGCGCACTGGATCGCCCGCCAGGCGCTGCGCCGCATCTGGCGCGCCGAGGACGCCGAGCCCGGCGCCTGGCGCCGTTCCGGCATGGCACGGCGGGTGCTGGCCGTCATCGCCCGCGAGGCCGGCGAAGGCGTGGACCTGGACAACGACCTGGGCGACTGGGCGCTCAGCCGCCACTGGCTGGCCCATGCCTCGCGCGGCGAGATCGGCCTGCTGGCGCGCGCCGTGGCCGCGGCCGACGGCCCGGCGGGCACCGAGCAGGCCGATGCCGATGCGGCCGACATCCTGGACGAGGCCGGCCGCGAGCTGGCGCGTCTGGCGCTGGCGCTGGCGCGGCGCTTCGGCCCGCGGCCGGTGGCGCTAGCCGGGCGGGCCTTTCTGCTGAGCCCGCGCCTGGCCGCCGCCATGAGCGCGGCCCTGCCCGACACGCTGCCGGTGACGCAGGCGCCGCTGGCCGAGGAAAGCACCGCCGCCGGCGCCGCGCGCCGCGCTGCGCGGCTGATGGGGGACGCCGCATGAGCCGCCGGCGTCACCTGCTGGCCCTGGCGCTGGGCGCCGTGGCGCTGCTGGCCGGCTGTGCGCAGCCCGGTGGCCTGCAGATCGACCGCGACACCTACCGCGCCAAGGGCCAGGACAGCCGCGTGCAGTTCCTGATCCTGCACTACACCGACGAGGACATGCCGCGCTCGGCACGCATCCTCACCGAGCAGGCGGTGTCGGCCCACTACCTGCTGAGCGACGAAAGCCCGCCGCGCGTCTACCAGCTGGTGGACGAGAGCCGCCGCGCCTGGCATGCCGGGGCCAGCTTCTGGGCCGGCAGCGCCAACCTCAACAGCGCGTCGATCGGCATCGAGATCGTGAATGCCGGCGAGGAGAAGAACGCCGACGGCAGCAAGCGCTTCACGCCCTACCCCCAGGCGCAGATGGACCTGATGGTGGCGCTGGTGCGCGACATCGTCACGCGCCACCAGATCAAGCCCGAGCGCGTGCTGGGCCACAGCGACATCGCGCCGCAGCGCAAGATCGACCCCGGCCCGCTGTTCCCGTGGCAGCGGCTGGGCGAGGCCGGGCTGATCGCCTGGCCCGATGCCGCCAAGGTGGCCGCGGTGCGGCCGGTGTTCGACGCGCAGCTGCCCGGCGTGGCCTGGTTCCAGGAGGCGCTGGCCCGGCACGGCTTCCAGGTGGACCGCCACGGCCAGCTGGACGCGCCGACGCGCCGCGTGATCGCGGCGTTCCAGATGAAGTACCGCCCGGCCCGGTACGACGGCCAGCCCGATGCCGAGACCGCCGCGCTGCTGCAGGCGCTGACCGGTCTGGCGCCGCCCGCGGTGGCCGGGCCGGTGGGCGCGGCTGCCTCGCGCAACGGCGGCGGCGCCACTTCACCCACCGCCAGCCCCGCCAAGCCGTGACACGGCCCGCCGCCCTGCCCACACGACGCGCCCTGCTGGCCGCGGCCGGCGGCGGGGTGGCAGTGGGCGCGGCCGGCTGGCTGGCCGGCTGTGCCATCCCGGCCGGTACGCCGCTGCCGGCCGCGCCAGCGATGTGGCCCGAGGTGCCGGCAGTGGATCTGCCGGCGGCCGAGCAGCCGCCCGAAGCCCCGCGCGAGTTGCGCGCCGCCTGGGTAGCCAGCGTGGCCCACATCGACTGGCCCGCGGCGCCGGGCCTGCCGGTGGCCGCGCTGCGCGCCAGCGCGCTGGCGCAGATCGAGCGCGCCCAGGCCATCGGGCTGAATGCTCTGATCCTGCAGGTGCGGCCGGCGGCCGACGCGCTGTACCGGTCGGCGCTGGAGCCGGCCAGCGAGTACCTGTCGGGCACGCAGGGTGTGGCCCCGATGGACGAGGCCACCGGCCAGCCCTTCGACGCGCTGGCCTTCTGGGTGGCCGAGGCGCACCGCCGCGGCATCGAGCTGCATGCCTGGCTGAACCCCTACCGGGCGCGGCATGCCTCGGCCCGCTCGGCACCGGCCGCGGGCCATGTGTCGCAAGCCCATCCCGAATGGGTGCGCCAGGTGGCTGACCAGCAATGGCTGGACCCCGGCGAGCCCGGCGCGCTGGCCCACACGCTGGCCGTGGTGGCCGATGTGGTGCAGCGCTACGACGTGGACGCCATCCACCTGGACGACTACTTCTACCCCTACCCGGTGAAGGACGCGTCCGGCCGCGATTTGCCCTTTGACGACGAACGCAGCTGGCAGGGCTACCTGGCCAACCAGGCCAGTGGCGGCCGCCTGGCGCGCGACGACTGGCGCCGCGCCAATGTCGACCGCCTGGTGCAGGCGCTCAAGCCCACGGTGCAGGCCCTCAAGCCCTGGGTGCGCGTGGGCATCAGCCCGTTCGGCATCGGCCAGCCGGCACTGCGCCCGCCGGGCATCACCGGCTTCAGCCAGTACGACCAGCTGTTCGCCGATGTGGAGCGCTGGTGCAGCGAGGGTTGGATGGACGAGCTGGCGCCGCAGCTGTACTGGCCGCGTGCCCGCACGGCCCAGGCCTTCGAGCCGCTGCTGGATTACTGGCTGGCCCGCAACACCCACCGCCACCACCTGTGGCCGGGCCTGTTCAGCAGCCGCGTGGCCGATGGCAGCGCCGACCCCTGGCCGGCCGACGAGGTGCTGGCGCAGATTGCGCTGCAGCGCCAGCGGCCCGGCGCGCGCGGCCACATCCACTTCAGCCTGAAGGCCCTGCTGCAAGACCGGGGCGGCCTGGCCGAACGCCTGCGCCAGGAGGCTTATGTGCAGCCCGCGCTGGTGCCGGCCACACCCTGGTTGACCACCGGCGACGCGCCGCCTGCCGCGCCGGTGCTGCGCCGCGAGGCCGGCGGCACGCTGCAGCTGCGTACGGCGGACGGCCGCCCCCCCTGGCGCTGGGCGCTGTGGCGGCGTCGCAGCGGCCAGTGGTTCTTCGACACCCTGCCCGGTGCGGCCACGCAGCTCGATGCCCAGGCCGCCGACACCGTGGTGCTGCAGGCCACCGACCGCCTGGGCGACGACGGGCCACGCCGCGCCTTCAGCCTCGTTTCCTGAGCCCTGCTCTCGCCATGAACGCCCCATGAGCCACCTCAGCGCCACCGAGACCCCGCACCCCGCGCATGCCGCGCTGGACCTGTACGACACACCCTCGCTGCTGGCCGCGCTGGTGGACGACCAGCAGCGCGCCGTGGCCGCCGTGCAGGCCGCCGCACCACAGCTGGCGCGTGCGGTGGACGCCGCCGCGCAGCGCCTGGCCCAGGGCGGCCGGCTGATCTACGCCGGCGCCGGCACCAGCGGCCGGCTGGCGGTGCTGGACGCGGTGGAGCTGAACCCCACCTTCAGCTGGCCGCCCGACCAGGCCCCGGCGCTGCTGGCCGGCGGGCCGGGCGCGATGTTCCTGGCCGTGGAAGGCGCCGAGGACGATGGCGCGCAAGGCGCCGAAGACCTGCACCGCCTGGGTCCCACGCCCAACGACGTGGTGTTCGCCATCGCCGCCTCGGGCACCACGCCGTTCGCCCTGGGTGTGCTGTCGGCCGGCCGCGCGCTGGGCACGCTGACCATCGGCATGGCCAACAACGCCGGCTCGCCTCTGGTGACCGAGGCCGAGATCGGCATCGTGCTCGACACCGGGCCCGAGGTGATCTCGGGCAGCACGCGGCTGAAGGCTGGCACGTCGCAGAAGATCGCGCTCAACAGCTTCAGCAGCGCGGTGATGGTGCGGCTGCACAAGGTGTACGGCAACCTGATGGTGGACCTGCGCGCCACCAACGTGAAGCTGGTGCACCGCGCCGTGCGCCTGACTGCCCAGGCCGCCGGCTGCGCCCCGGCGCAGGCTGAAGCCGCGCTGCGCGACAGCGGCTACCGCGTGAAGCTGGCGGTGCTGATGGTGCGCCTGGGCCTGGGCGCCGACGCGGCGCGCGCCCGGCTGGAGGCGGTGCATGGCGATCTGCGCGCCGCGCTCGGCGAGGGCTGATCGGCCGGGCGACACACGGGGTCGACCCGGTGTGCCGCAGCGGCGTGGCCGCTGACAATGCGGGGCATGCCAACACCGATCGTCCGAGGAGCCCGCATGCCGATCCACCGCCGTCAACTCCTGAGCACCACCCTGGGCCTGGCCGCTGCGCCGCTGCTGGGCGGCAGCCTCGCCGGCTGCGCCACCACCGCGGGCGGCTGGACTACGCTGCTGGACGGCCCCAGCCTGAAGAACCTGGACGACTGGTCGCCGCTGGGCCAGGGCAACTGGAAGATCGTGGACGGCACGCTGGAGGGCCGCAACGGCAAGCTGGGCTACCTGCTGACCCGCGAGGCCTATGCCGACTTCGAGCTGCGCTGCGAGTTCTGGGCCGACGCCGACTGCAACAGCGGCCTGTTCCTGCGCTGCCAGGACCGCGCCAAGGTGGACGCCGACAACAGCTACGAGGTCAACATCTTCGACAAGCGGCCCGACCCCAGCTACGGCACGGGCGCCATCGTCAACGTGGCCAAGGCACCGGTGCCGATGCCCAAGGCGGCCGACCGCTGGAACACCTACGAGGTGACGGCGCGCGGCGACCGCATGGTTGTGGTGCTGAACGGCCAGCAGACGGTGGACGTGCGCGACGCCAAGTTCCGCAGCGGTCCGATCGCGCTGCAATCGGCCGGTGGCGTGATCCGTTTCCGCAGCCTGAAGATCCGCACGCTCTGACGGCCCTGTGGCCGACACGCGCCGGTGCTAACCTGCCCGGCCCCACGCCCTGTGAACCTGGAGTTGTGACATGCCCGGCCTGAACCCGAACGTCGATCCCGACGGCCTGCTTGAATACTCGGTGGTCTACACCGACCGCGCGCTGAACCACATGTCCAGGCGCTTCCAGGGCGTGATGCGCGACATCTCGGCCACGCTGAAGCAGGTGTACCACGCGCGCTCGGCCATCGTGGTGCCAGGCAGCGGCACCTTCGGCATGGAGGCCGTGGCGCGCCAGTTCGCCAGCGGCCAGCCGGCGCTGGTGATCCGCAATGGCTGGTTCAGCTTCCGCTGGAGCCAGATCTTCGACATGGGCGGCATCCCGTCCGGCCACGAGGTGCTGAAGGCCCGCCGCACCGGCCCCGGTGCGCAAGACCCCTACGCCCCGGCACCGATCGACGAGGTGGAAGCCGCCATCGCCCGCATGAAGCCCACCGTGGTGTGCGCCCCGCATGTGGAAACCGCCAGCGGCATGCTGCTGCCCGATGACTACTTGCGCCGCGTGGCCGCCGCCACGCATGCGGCGGGTGGCCTGTTCGTGCTGGACTGCATCGCCTCGGGCTGCCTGTGGGTGGACATGGCGGCCCTCGGTGTGGACGTGCTGGTGAGCGCGCCGCAGAAGGGCTGGAGCGGCTCGCCCGGCTGCGCCTTCGTGATGCTGAGCGAGGCCGCGCGGGCGCGCATCGACGCCACCACCAGCAGCAGCTTCGCCTGCGACCTGAAGAAGTGGCTGCAGATCATGGAGACCTATGAGGGCGGTGGTCATGCCTACCACGCCACCATGCCCACCGACACGCTGGCGCGCAACCGCGAGGTGATGGCTGAGAGCGCGGCCTATGGCTTCGAGCGCCTGCGCGCCGAGCAGATCGAGCTGGGCCGCCAGGTGCGTGCGCTGCTGGTGAAGCACGGCTTCCCCAGCGTGGCTGCACCCGGCTTCGAGGCGCCGGGCGTGGTGGTGAGCTACACCACCGACGCCGCCGTGCAGAACGGCAGCGCCTTCATCGCCCAAGGGCTGCAGACTGCCGCTGGCGTGCCGCTGCAATGCGACGAGGGGCCGGATTTCAAGACCTTCCGCATCGGCCTGTTCGGGCTGGACAAGCTGCATGAGCCGGCGCGGGCCGTGGCGGCGCTGGAGCGTGCGCTGCGTGTGGTGGCCCCGCTGCCTGAAATGCAGACAGTGTCCGCCAAGTGACTAGATTTCGGACGATTGCCTGACGGTCTATCGTCTGAAGATCGGACAGTGAAATCCGGCCCGCGTGCCGGATTTCGCATTTCAGGGCGCCAGAACGGGGCCAGGCCGGCCTGAATGGTCGCCTGAGTCCCTGGAATCTCAGGGTTTGCACCAGGTTCGTGCCGGACGGCACGGCGGTTGCACTGACTCCGGCACGAGCCGCCGCCGCAGCATGGTCGGCCGCATCCAACCGCCCGAGTCAGGAGACCCCCGTGATGAACCGTCGCCTCTTCCACACCGTTGCCTGGGCTGCAGCGCTGGCCGCCGGCGTCACCGCCGCGCCCGCCACTTTCGCCCAGGGCAAGGGCGAGGTGAAGATCGCGCTGATCGCCAGCAAGACCGGCCCGCTGGAAGCCTTTGCCAAGCAGACCATCGTCGGCTTCAACCTGGGCCTGGAATACGCCACCAACGGCACCATGACCGTGGCCGGCAAGAAGCTGGTGGTGATCGAGAAGGACGACCAGGGCAAGCCCGACGTGGGCAAGAACCTGCTGGCCCAGGCCTATGCCGACGACAAGGTCGACATCGCCGTCGGCCCCACCGCCAGCCCGGTGGCGCTGGCCATGCTGCCGGTGGCCGAGGAGTACAAGAAGATCCTGCTGGTGGAGCCGGCCGTGGCCGACAGCATCACCGGCGACAAGTGGAACAAGTACATCTTCCGCACCGGCCGCAACAGCAGCCAGGACGCCATCGCCAACGCCGCAGCACTCGACAAGGCCGGCACCAACATCGTCACGCTGGCGCAGGACAACGCCTTCGGCAAGGACGGCGTCAAGGCCTTCAAGGACGCGGTGAAGAAGGCCAAGCTGGTGCACGAGGAGTACCTGCCCGCGGCCACCAGCGACTTCACGGCCGCCGCCCAGCGCATCATCGAGAAGCTGAAGGACCAGCCGGGCCGCAAGATCGTGTGGATCATCTGGGCGGGTGGCAACCCGTTCAAGATCGCTGACCTGGACCTGAAGCGCTACAACATCGAGATCGCCACCGGCGGCAACATCCTGCCGGCGATGACCGCGTACAAGCAGTTCCCCGGCATGGAGGGCGGCCTGTACTACTACTTCGGCATCCCGAAGAACAAGGTCAACGAGTGGCTGGTGGCCAACCACTACACCAAGTACAAGAACCCGCCCGACTTCTTCACCGCCGGCGGCATGAGCGCGGCCATCGCCGTGGTGGAGGCGCTGAAGAAGACCAATGGCGACACGGCCACCAACAAGCTCATCAGCACCATGGAGGGCATGAGCTTCGACACGCCCAAGGGCAAGATGACCTTCCGCAAGGAAGATCACCAGGCCATGCAGGACATGTACCACTTCAAGATCAAGGTCGATCCGGCGTTCCCGTGGGGCGTGCCGGAGCTGGTGCGCGAGATCAAGGCGTCCGAGATGGACGTGCCGATCCGCAATAAACGCTGACGCCAGCGACCTGAAGGAACCTCCCCCGCTGTCAGTCGGAGGCGCGGGGGTTCCCGCGGCAGGTGGCGCACAAGACGCCGCCGCCGCACCCCACCACTGAGGAGACAACCCCATGGTTCAACCGGCCCGTTCCGGCCGGCTGGGCAGCGCTTTGCTGTTCGCCGCCGCACTCACCCCGATCGCGATGTTGCACACCACCGTCCATGCCGCCAGTGCACTGCCCGCGCTGGTGCTCGACAAGACCCAGACCACGGTCTCGGGCCTGTCGTCGGGCGGCTTCATGGCCGTGCAGCTGCACGTGGCCTACTCGGCCACCTTTGCCAAGGGTGCCGGCGTGGTGGCCGGCGGGCCGTTCTACTGCGCCGAGGGTTCGGTGACCAATGCCACCGGCCGCTGCATGGCGCACAACACCAGCATCCCGGTGGCCACGCTCGTCAGCACCACCAAGAGCTGGGCCACCAGCGGCTATATCGACCCCGTGGCCAACCTGCAGAACAGCAAGGTCTACCTGTACTCGGGCACCAGCGACAACACGGTCAAGCAGGCGGTGATGAACGACCTGCAGACCTACTACGCCAGCTTCGTGCCGTCGGCCAATGTGGTCTACAAGAACAACATCGCTTCCGGCCACGCGATGATCACCGACGACACCGGATCGAGCTGCGCCACCACCGCGTCGCCCTACATCAACAACTGCGGTTTCGACCTGGCCGGCGCCATGCTGCAGCAGCTGTACGGCACGCTGAACGCGCGCAACAACGGCACGCTGGGTGGCAGCTTCATCGAGTACGACCAGACGGCCTTCATCACCGGCCACGGCATGGCCACCACCGGCTGGGCCTACGTGCCGGCCGCGTGCAGCACGGGCAGCACCTGCAAGCTGCACGTGGTGCTGCACGGCTGCAAGCAGAACACCGCCGACATCGGCACGCAGTACGTCAAGAACACCGGCTACAACCGCTGGGCCGACACCAACAAGATCGTGATGCTCTACCCGCAGACGGGCACCGGCGCCACCAACAGCTGCTGGGACTGGTGGGGCTACGACAATGCCAACTACAGCAAGAAGAGCGGCCCGCAGATGGCGGCCGTGAAGGCCATGGTGGACAAGCTGGGCAGCGGCACGCCGCCCGCCAACCTGGCCGCACCCACGGGAGTGGCCACCTCGGGCGCCACAGCCAGCAGCCTGGTGGTGAGCTGGGGCAGCGTGAGCGGCGCCGCGGGCTACAACGTGTACCGCGCGGCCACCAAGGCCAATGCCACGCTGGTGGCCGGCACCAGCTACACCGACACCGGCCTGGCCAGCGGCACCACCTACAGCTACACCGTGCGCGCGGTGGACGCCAATGGCGCCGAAGGCCCCGCGTCGGCCACGGCCACCGGCACCACCACCGGCACGGCGGCGGTGTGCTTCACCGCCAGCAACTACGCCCACACCACGGCCGGCCGCGCCTACCAGAGCGGGGGCAACACCTTCGCCAATGGCAGCAACCAGGCCATGGGGCTGTGGAACACCTTCACCACCACCACGCTGAAGCAGACCGGCCCGAACTACTACGTGATCGGCACCTGTCCCTGACCGGCGCCCTTTGAAGTCCCGCCCCGCACCCATGCTCGAAACCAAGAACCTCACCATCCGCTTCGGCGGCCACGTGGCGGTGGACCATGTGTCGTGCGCCTTCGCGCCCGGCACGCTCACCGCCATCGTCGGCCCCAATGGCGCCGGCAAGACCACCTACTTCAACCTGATCTCGGGCCAGCTGCCGGCCAGCGAGGGGCAGGTGCTGCTGGATGGTGAGGACATCACCGCGCTGCCCGCCCCGCTGCGCACGCGGCGTGGGTTGGGGCGGGCCTTCCAGCTGACGCAACTGTTCCCCAACCTCACCGTGCGCGAGAACGTGCGCCTGGCCATCCAGGCGCGCGAGGCGGGCCGCGGCCAAGGCGGCGGCCTGGGTGGCGTGGACCTGCTGCGCGTGTGGCTGGACCGCCAGACCTGGATCGCCGAGGCGCAAGCCATCCTGCAGCAGGTGCGCCTGGCCGACAAGCACGACGTGCACGCCAGCGCCCTGCCGCACGGCGACCAACGCAAGCTCGAGGTGGCGATGCTGATCGCCCTCGACCCCAAGGTGTTCATGTTCGACGAACCCACCGCCGGCATGAGCGTGGACGAGGTGCCAGTGATCCTGGACCTCATCCGCGCACTCAAGCAACGACGCGACTGCACCATCCTGCTCGTGGAGCACAAGATGGACGTGGTGCGCGAACTGAGTGACCGCATCATCGTGCTGCACAACGGCCAGCTGGTGGCCGATGGCGAGCCGGCCACGGTGATCGCGTCGCCCGTCGTCCAGCAAGCCTACCTGGGCATGGCGGCGGAGGAGCCGGCATGAGCACCAGCCCCATCCTCACGCTCAAGGGCGTGCACACCCACATCGGCGCGTACCACATCCTGCATGGTGTGGACTTCGAGGTGCCGGCCGGCGAGGTGACCATGCTGCTGGGCCGCAACGGCGCCGGCAAGACCACCACGCTGCGCACCATCATGGGCTTGTGGCAGGCCAGCCAGGGGCAGCTGAGCTTCAAGGGCCAACCCTTGAACGGCCTGGCCACGCCCGACATCGCCACGCGCGGCATCGCCTACGTGCCCGAGAACATGGGCATCTTCAGCGACCTGACGGTCAAGGACAACATGGTGCTGGCCGCGCGCGCGGCGCGCCATGCCGGTGAGCTGGACACGCAGCGGCTGGAATGGATCTTTGGCCTGTTTCCGGCGCTGAAGAAGTTCTGGCTCTACCCAGCCGGCAAGTTGAGCGGCGGCCAGAAGCAGATGCTGGCCGTGGCCCGTGCCATCTGCGAGCCGCGCGCGCTGATCCTGATCGACGAGCCCAGCAAGGGCCTGGCGCCCTCGATCATCCAGAACCTGGTGACGGCCTTCAACGAGCTCAAGCGCCAGCAGACCACCATCCTGCTGGTGGAGCAGAACTTCATGATGGCCAAGGCACTGGGCGACAGCGTGGCCGTGATGGACGACGGCCGCGTGGTGCACCGCGGCCGCATGAAGGAACTGGCCGAGGACGAATCGCTGCAACAACGCCTGCTGGGCCTTTCTCTGGGAGCGCATCAATGAGCGCCGCCACCGCCACTGCCGCGCCGGCCGCCGCCGCCGCGGCCATCCCGAAGGCCAGCTTCGACTGGAAGCCGATTGTCCTGCTGCTGGCCTTGATGGCCATCGGCCTGCCGGCCGTGGGCAGCGGCAGCACCTGGGTCACGCTGACCGTGGCCGGCCTGGCCATGGGCCTGATCATCTTCGTCATCGCCTCGGGTCTGACGCTGGTGTTCGGCCTGATGGACGTGCTGAACTTCGGCCACGGCGTGTTCATCGCGTTGGGTGCCTTCGTGGCCACCAGCGTGGTGGGCGGCATGGCCGGCTGGGCGGGTGATTCGGGCCTGAACCAGATCGTCAGCATCTTCGCGGCGATGCTGGTGGCCATGGCCGTGGCCGGCGCCATCGGCTGGGCCTTCGAGCGCGTGATCGTGCGGCCGGTGTACGGCCTGCACCTGAAGCAGATATTGATCACGATGGGCGGCATGATCGTCGGCGAGGAGATCATCAAGGTGATCTGGGGCCCGCTGCAGATCGCGCTGCCGCTGCCCGAGGTGCTGCGCGGCGCGTGGTACCTGGGGGATGCGGCAGTCGAGAAGTACCGCGTGCTGGCCTCGCTGATCGGCATGGCGGTGTTCGCGGCCATGGTATTCACGCTCAACCGCACCAAGGTGGGCCTGCTGATCCGCGCCGGCGTGCAGGACCGCGAGATGGTGGAAAGCCTGGGCTACCGCATCAAGCGCCTGTTCGTCGGCGTGTTCGTGGCCGGTTCGGGCCTGGCCGGCCTGGGCGGCGTGCTGTGGGGCCTGTATCAGCAGAACGTGACGCCGCAGATCGGCGCGCAGGTCAACACGCTGACCTTCATCGTCATCATCATCGGCGGCCTGGGCAGCACGCTGGGCTGCTTCGTCGGTGCGCTGCTGGTGGGGCTGATGGCTAACTACACCGGCTTCCTGGCGCCCAAGGTGGCGCTGTTCTCGAACATCGGGTTGATGGTGGCCATCCTGCTGTGGCGGCCGCAGGGCCTGTATCCCGTGACGAACCGTTGAGCGCCCGGTCATGCTGAATCGAATCCTCTCGCACGACCTGCCGCGCAGCCGCTGGCTGGCGCTGGCGCTGATCGTCATCACCGTGGCGCTGGCCGTGGCGCCCTTCGCCTTCCCCGGCAGCAAGGCGCTGGGCGTGGCGGCCAAGATGCTGGTGTTCATCCTGTTGGTGGCCAGCTACGACCTGCTGCTGGGCTACACCGGCATCGTCAGCTTCGCGCACACCATGTTCTTCGGCATCGGTGCCTATGGCGTGGCCATTGCCAGCACGCGGCTGGGGGCGGGCTGGGGCGCGGTGGCGCTGGGCCTGGGTGGGGCGCTGGGCATCTCGCTGGTGCTGTCGCTGGTGATCGGCCTGTTCTCGCTGCGGGTCAAGGCCATCTTCTACGCGATGATCACGCTGGCCGTGGCCTCGGCCTTCCAGACCCTGGCCTCGCAGCTGAGCGAGGTGACGGGAGGCGAGGACGGCCTGAGCTTCAAGAACCCCGAGGTGCTCAGCCCCAGCTTTGAGCCCTTCGAGAACCCGCTGCTGGGTGTGACGGTGGACGGCAAGCTGTTCGCCTACTACGCCATCTTCGTGGCCGTGGCGCTGCTGTTTTTGCTGCTGCTGCGCATCGTCAACTCGCCCTTCGGCCGTGTGCTGCAGGCCATCCGCGAGAACGACTTCCGGGCCGAGGCCATCGGTTTCCGCACCGTGGTGTTCCGCACGCTGAGCAATGTGCTGGCGGCGCTGTTCGCCACCGCGGCCGGCGCGCTGCTGGCGCTGTGGCTGCGCTACACCGGGCCCGACACCACGCTGAGCTTCGAGATCATGCTCGACATCCTGCTGATCGTGGTGATCGGCGGTATGGGCACGATGTATGGCGCCGTGCTGGGCAGCGTGCTGTTCGTGCTGGCGCAGAACTACCTGCAGGACCTGCTGAAGCTGGGTGCGGGCGCCGTGGAAGGCGTGCCGGTGCTCAGCGCGCTGGTCTCGCCCGACCGCTGGCTGCTGTGGCTGGGCGTGCTGTTCGTGCTGAGCGTCTACCACTTCCCCACCGGCGTGGTGGGCAAGCTGCGCGCGGCCGCGCTGCGGCTCAAGGCCTGAGACCGAGGGAGCGACAACGACCATGGAACCCACCTCGAACTACCTGGTCTGCGCCGGCCGCGAGATCCACTACATGGAATGGGGCGCGCAGCACGCCGACACCATCGTGGCCTGGCACGGCCTGGCCCGCACCGGGCGCGACATGGACGACATCGCCGCGCACCTGAGCAAGCGCTGGCGGGTGATCTGCCCCGACACCATCGGCCGCGGCCTCAGTGAATGGAGCCCGGCGCCCGACAGCGAATACTGCCTGGGTTTCTACGAGCAGCTGGCCGTGAGCCTGCTCGACCAGCTGGGCATCGCCAGCTGCCTGTGGCTGGGCACCAGCATGGGCGGCGCCATCGGCCTGCATGCGGCGGCGGGTGGCCTGCGGGGCCGCATTCGCCGCCTGGTGATGAACGACATCGGCCCCGAGCTGGCGCAGCCGGCGGTGGAGCGCATCCGCAGCTATGCCGGCAGCCCGGCGTCGTTTGCGCGCGTGAGCGAGCTGGAGCAGTACCTGCGCACGGTGTACAAGCCCTACGGCTGGTTGAGCGATGCGCAGTGGCGCCGCATGGCCGAGACCAGCACGCGTCGCCTGCCCGATGGCCGCGTGACGCCGCACTACGACCCCGCCATGGTGCGCCAGTTCATCGCCCACCCGAACGACTACGACCAGTGGCCGGCCTGGGACAGTCTGGAGATCCCGGTGCTGGTGCTGCGCGGGCAGGACAGCGACCTGCTGCTGCCCGACGTGGCCGAGGCCATGCGCAACCGCGGCCCGCGCGCCGTGGTGGTGAACCTGCCCGACTGCGGCCACGCGCCGGCGCTGAACACGCCCGAGCAGTACGCGCTGGTGGAACGCTTCTTCGCCGCGGCTTGACCCTTGCGCGACCGGGCGGGGCCGCGGCACCCGCTTTGCCCCATCGCGACTTTCGAAATCAGGAGACGAGGATGATCGAGAGCAGCAAGAAGGCCTTGTGCCTGGGCACCCTGGCCGTGGCCATGCTCGGCGCCGGCTTCACCGCGCAGGCCGGTGGCACTGTGGGCACCAGCTTCCCCAGCAACTTTCCGGTGATCGAGGACGCGTCGCTGGCCAAGCCGGTTATCGGCTTCGGCGCGGCCGGCACGGTGCAGCGCACGCCGGTGATCTTTCTGCACGGCAACAACGACACGCCGTACCCGATCAAGGGCTGCGCGCTGTTCGGCAATGCCCAGGCCTTTGCCCAGTACCTGGCCGACAACGGCTGGTCGACCAGCGAGCTGTGGGCGCTGGGCTACCAGGGCGACCAGTGCAACCTGGCGGCTGACCAGACGAACCGCTCGCGCATCGCGCACAGCAACCAGGCCAACGTGCCCGACCTGCGCCGCTTCGTGGCCGCGGTGCTGGCCTACACCGGCGCCAAGAAGGTGGACATCGTGGCCCACAGCCTGGGCGTGACGCTGGCGCGCGAGTGGATGCGCCAGGACGACGCGTACGGCCAGGTGCGCCGCTTCGTGGCGGTGGACGGGCCCAACCACGGCATCATCAACTGCAGCCCGGACGCAGCCAACTACTTCCAGGCTCCGGCGGCCGGAGGCTTCACACCCGCGAGCGAGGTGTGCCAGGAACTGGGCTCGCCGAACACGCCCTTCCTGAAGCGCCTGAACGGCGTGGGCGAGGGGCGTGATCGCGGCGAGCGCGAGGCCCGCGAGATCCCCAGCCACCCGCGCACGCTGGTGATCCGCAACACCGACGCGAGCTTCGTCTACATGCCGGTGCAGGACGGCTACATCGCCCCGGTGCCGGCGCAGGACAGCTATGGCCAGCCGACCGACTTTTCGAAGAGCGCCAGCCTCAAGGGCGCGCGCGAGATCGGCCTGACCGGCCAGGGCGTGTACGACCCGGTGCTGAAGACCGCGCACATCGGCATCTTCAACTCGCCGCAGACCTGGGCCGCGGCGGTGGAGTTCCTGGGCGGGCGTTGACCGAACCGGCGCGTCAGCCATCCACCGGCTGCGCCGGCGTCTCCAGCAGCAGCTGGTAAAAGGCCAGGTCGAGCCAGCGGCCGAACTTGAAACCCACCTGCGGCAGCGTGCCGGCATGGCGGAAGCCCAGGCCTTCGTGCAGGGCGATGCTGCCGGCATTCGACGCGTCGATGCCGCCGATCAGGGCGTGCACGCCGTTGCGGCGGGCGATGGCGATCAGCTGCTGCATCAGCTGGCGGCCGAGCCCTTGGCCGCGATGGTCCTTGTGCACGTAGACCGAGTGCTCGACGGTGTACTTGTAGGCCGGAAACGCGCGGAAGGTGCCGTAGCTGGCAAAGGCCATCAGCGTGCCCTGTGCGTCTTCCAACCCCAGCACCGGAAACGCACCCAGCGCCGGATGGCCGCGGCGCTTGGTCTCGAACCACGGTGTCATGCTCTCCAGGCTGCGCGGCTGGTAGTCGTACAGCGCGGTGGAGGTGACGATGGCGTCGTTGAAGATGTCCAGGATCGCCTGGGCATGGCGTTCGTGGGTGCAGTCGACGAGGGTGGGCTGGGTCATGGTGGCTGGCGGCGGCAGGGCCGGCTGAACATTGAATCCATCATACTGGAGCACCAATCCATTGAATTGGAATTTGTCCAGCCACTTTCCACAAGCCAGCCTGGTGGCCGCTGGCTAGAGTGGGTTGCGCAAGCCCGGCCGTTGCCTGGGCACGGGACGGGGCTGCGCGATGGGATCGGCAACTGCAACGCATGGGGCGCTCTCGGCGCCCAGCCCGCGCGCCCAGGCCTTGCTGGCCCAGGTGCAGGCCTTCATGGCGGCCGAGGTGCTGCCCGTCGAGGCGCGCTTTCGCCAGCAGTTGCGCGAGGCCGCTCCCGGCCACGCCCCGCCGCTGCTGGCCGAGCTGAAGGCCAAGGCCCGGGCGCTGGGGCTGTGGAACCTGTTCTTGCCGGGTTCGCACGGCGCGGGGCTGACCAACCTGGAATACGCGCCGCTGGCCGAGGCCATGGGCCGGGTGGAGTGGGCCAGCGAGGTCTTCAACTGCTCGGCACCCGACACCGGCAACATGGAGGTGCTGTCGCTGTACGGCACGCCGGAGCAGCAGGCACGCTGGCTGCAGCCGCTGCTGGACGGCGAGATCCGCTCGGCCTTCTCGATGACCGAGCCGGCGGTGGCCTCGAGTGACGCCACCAACATCCAGTGCAGCATCACGCGCGATGGCGACCACTACGTCATCCACGGGCGCAAGTGGTACAGCTCGGGCGCGATGAACGCGGCCTGCCAACTGCTGATCGTGATGGGCAAGACCGCGCCCGATCACCCCGACCGCCACCGCCAGCAGTCGATGATCCTGGTGCCGCGCGACACGCCGGGCGTGACCATCGTGCGCGACATGCAGGCCTTCGGCTATGACCATGCGCCGGGCGGCCACCCTGAGATCGTGTTCGATAACGTACGGGTGCCGGCGGCCAACCTGCTGCTGGGCGAAGGGCGTGGCTTCGAGGTCGCGCAGGGCCGCTTGGGCCCCGGCCGCATCCACCATTGCATGCGCCTGATCGGCTGCGCCCAGCGGGCGCTGGAGCTGATGTGCCAGCGCGCCAACAGCCGCATCGCCTTCGGCAAGCCGCTGGGCGAGATGGGCTCGGTGCGAGAAGACATCGCCCGCTCGCACTGCGAGATCACGCAGGCGCGGCTGCTCACGCTGGCCGCTGCCGACAAGATGGACCGCGAGGGCAACAAGGCCGCGCGCGACCTCATCGCCGCGGCCAAGATCGTGGTGCCGCAGATGGCGGCCACGGTGATCGACCGCGCGATCCAGATCCACGGCGCGGCCGGCGTGTCGCAGGACACCTTTCTGGCCGAGGCCTACGTCTATGCCCGCTTCATCCGCATCGGCGACGGGCCCGACCAGGTGCACCTGGCCGCACTGGGCAAACAACTTCTCAAGGAATTCGCATGACGACCACAACGATGAAGGCCGTGCTCTGCCAGCAATACGGCCCGCCCGAAAGCCTGGTGGTGCAGGACGTGCCCATGCCTCAGCCCGGCCCCGGCCAGGTGCGCGTGGCGGTGCATGCCGCGTCGGCCAACTTCCCCGACACGCTGATCATCGAAAACAAGTACCAGTTCAAGCCGCCGCTGCCCTTCTCGCCCGGTGGCGAGGTGGCCGGCACGGTGGATGCAGTGGGCGATGGCGTCACGGCGTTCAAGGCCGGCGACCGCGTGATCGCCGCCTGCGGCTGGGGTGGCTTTGCCGAACAGGTGGTGGTGGATGCGGGCAAGCTGACGCCGCTGCCCGAGGGCATTGCGATGGATGCCGCGGCCTCGCTGCTGGTGACCTACGGCACCACGCATTACGCGCTGCGTGAGCGTGCGCATCTGCAACCCGGTGAAACGCTGTTGGTGCTGGGTGCGGCCGGCGGCACGGGCCTGTCGGCCATCGAGCTGGGCAAGCGCATGGGCGCGCGCGTGATCGCCGCGGCCTCCAGCGACGAGAAGCTGGCCGTGTGCCGCCAGATGGGCGCCGACGAGACCATCAACTACGCCACCGAAGACCTGCGCGCCGGCTTGAAGCGCCTGACCGGCGATGTGGGCGTCGACGTGGTCTACGACCCCGTGGGCGGCGCCTACACCGAGGCCGCGCTGCGCGGCACGGCCTGGAACGGCCGCTACCTGGTGATCGGCTTCACCACCGGCGAGATCCCGCGCCCGCCGCTGAATCTGGCGCTGCTGAAGGGCTGCGCCATCGTCGGCGTGTTCTACGGTGCCTTCAATGCCAAGCAGCCCGCCCGTTCCGCCGAGCTCACGGCCGAACTGCTGGGCTGGCTGAAGGACGGCAGCATCCGCCCGCACATCGCCCAGCGCCTGCCGCTGGAGCAGGCGGCGCAGGCGCTGCGCACGCTGGCCGACCGCCGGGCCACCGGCAAGATCGTCATCAGCACGGCGCTGGGGCGGCGCCACGGCGTGGCGGGCGAGTCGCGCGGTTGACGGTGCCCGCCCCGCCTGGGCGGCACACTGCGCGGCATTCCTTCCCCCTGCACCACGAACCCATGGCCTTCGAACCCACCCCGCGCGTTGCCGAACTGCAGGCCCGCCTGCAGGCCTTCATGGCCGAGCACATCTACCCCAACGAGGCCCGCCACATGGCCGAGGCCGAGAAGCTGGGGCCGTTCGCGGTGCACCCCATCATCGAGGAGCTCAAGCCCAAGGCCCGCGCCGCCGGGCTGTGGAACCTGTTCCTGCCCAAGGACACGGCCGAGCTGGCGAGCCGCGTGCTGGAGCCCGGCCAGGGCGGCGCCGGCCTGACCAACCTGGAATACGCCCACCTGTGCGAGATCATGGGCCGCTCGGTGCTGGCGCCCGAGGTCTTCAACTGCGGCGCGCCCGACACCGGCAACATGGAGGTGCTGGCCCGCTACGGCACCGACGCGCACCGTGAGCAGTGGCTCAAGCCCCTGCTGGCCGGCGAGATCCGCAGCTGCTTCGCGATGACCGAGCCCGCCGTGGCCTCGAGCGACGCCACCAACATCGAGAGCTTGATCCGCCGCGACGGCGACGAGTACGTGATCAACGGCCACAAGTGGTACACCACCGGCGCCAGCGATCCACGCTGCAAGATCAGCATCTTCATGGGCAAGACCGATCCGGACAACCCGAACCGGCACCTGCAGCAATCGATGATTCTGGTGCCGATGGACAGCCCGGGCATCGAAGTGAAGCGCTCGCTGCCGGTGTTCGGCTTCTACGGCATGCCCGACCGCGCCAGCGAAGTCACCTTCACCAATGTGCGCGTGCCGGCGACCAACATGCTGCTGGGCGAGGGCCGCGGTTTCGAGATCGCGCAGGGCCGGCTCGGCCCCGGCCGCATCCACCACTGCATGCGCCTGATCGGCCTGGCCGAGCGTGCGCTGGAGCGCATGTGCACGCGCAGCCTGCAGCGCGTGGCCTTCGGCAAGCGCGTGGCCGACCAGGGCGTCACCATCGAGCGCATCGCGCAGGCCCGCATCCTGATCGAGCAGACGCGGCTCTTGACGCTGAACGCCGCGCACAAGATGGACACCGTGGGCAACAAGGAGGCCAAGCTCGAGATCGCGATGATCAAGGTGGCCGCGCCCAAGATGGCCTGCCAGGTGGTGGACTGGGCCATCCAGGCCCACGGCGGCGGCGGCACCAGCAACGACTTCGGCCTGACCGTGGCCTATGCGCTGGCCCGCCTGCTGCGCCTGGCCGACGGCCCCGACGAGGTGCACGAGGCGCAGATCGGCAAGATGGAGCTCAGAAAACACAAGGCTTGAGCACCCGGCGCCGCGGGTACGCGGCGCCACCCGCCAAGCGGGTTGGCCGGCCGGGCTTGCGGGCTGAGCCCGGACACAAGGCGTCCTGGGGACGGCTTGTGCCTGGCGAAGGCCAAGAGCCTCCGGCTCTTGGCGGCCCGGCGCTTGGCCGGTGTGTGCCCTTCGGATAAACCCTGACCGGGAAGATCCCGGCGCGAACAGCCAGCTCGCACAAGAACAGGGGCACCGGGTTTTCCTATGCTGCGCGCAGGCGGTGGCTGTCGCCTGCGCAGCAACGCGCGGGGGCGGCCACCGGGATCATTCGCAGCACGCCCGCGTTGAACGGGCCACAGGAGACGAGCCCCATGCAGACGAGCCCCTGCACCGCCGCCGCCACCGCGCCGCGCCGCTGCACCAGCGCTGACCGCTTGATGTGGATCACGCCGGACCGGGTGCTCTACGTCGGCCTGCTGGGCGTGCCCTCGGTGCGCACCATGGGCGGCATCGTCGCCTATGTGGCGCTGGACGGCGACATCCAGATCCGCACCGAGCAGGGCGACGGCGGCCTGGACGGCGCCTGGCAGCGCACCCAGCTGGCCGTGGTGCAGCCCTATGTGCGCCACCAGGTGGCCTGCGACACGCGCCACATCGCGGTGCTGAAGGTCGAGCCCGAGAGCGTCGATCTGGCCCAGCTGCCGCCGCTGCTGCGCGCGCCCAGCGGCGCAGTGGACGATGCCGCGTTCGTGGCCCATGTGCGCGCCTGCCATGCCCGCCTGGCCTCGGCCGGCCGCAACCTCGACCTGCAGCTCGAAGACTTCGACCACCTGCTGTTCGGCCGCGCGCTGGCGCCGCGCCAGATCGACCCGCGCATCGCCGCCGTGCTCGAACGCATCAAGCGCGACCCGGCCGCCCCGGCCATGGCCGAGGAGTTCGCGGTGCAGGCGCGGCTGTCGTTCTCGCGCTTCCTGCACCTGTTCAAGCAGGAGGTGGGTGCGCCGTTCCGCAGCTTCCGCACCTGGAAGCGCGCGCGCAGCCTGCTGCACTACGTCAACCGCGAGACCAATCTGGCCCATGTGGCGCTGGATGCGGGCTACCCCGACAGCACGCACTTCAGCCACTCGATCCGGCAGGTGTACGGGCTGAAGCCGCGCGACATCTTCGCCGGCAGCCGCAAGCTGCGGGTCATCGACCCGCTGCCGCCGCGCGACGGCCAGCGGCTCGGATTCTGACGAAGGCCCCTGCCGCTCAGGGCGTGCGCATGCGGCAGCGCGTGGGCGGCGGCTCGGCCACCTCGTTGCAGCGCGTGAAGGCTTCGGCCTTGAGGCCACCGAGCACGGTGCGGTAGGGCGCGAAGCAGTCCAGGCTTTCCTGGTACAGGCGTTGCCAGGTGGCGCAGTCGGTGCGCTCGTCGGGCAGCCGCGCCGGACGCTTGGGCACCGGCGCCGAGGCGGCCGAGGCCGGCGCGCGTGCGGCACTGGCCGCGCTGGCAGCCGACGTCGCCGCTGCGGCCCCCAGCGCCGCGGCCCGCGCCTTGTCGCGCCGGGCGCGTTCCTGCGCCTGCTGCTGCTCCTGCGCGCTGGGCGCGGTGGCCGGGCCGTCGATGGCGCGGGCGCGCTCGCGGTAGCGCTCGGGCACGGTTTCGCCGTAGTGCACCCGGCCCTCGTCGTCCTGCCAGCGGTACACGGTGGCGGCGTGGGCGGCGGCACACAGCCACAGGCCGAGCACCACCGCCGTCATGCGCGTGGCCAGGCCGTGCGCGGCCAGGGTCGGGCTGAGCGGCATCACGCGGCCATCAGGTGGGTGAGCGGGCCAGCCAGGTGGCGCTGCCAGTCGCTCTCGTTGTGGCCGCTGCCCTCGTGCACCAGGCTGCGAAAGCGCGGCGGTGCGAAGCCGCGCTCGGCCATCAGCGCATCCACCTGCGACTGGGCCTCGTCGTACAGCGCGTCCAGTTCGCGGGTGCCGCGGTCCATCCACAGCCGCACGCTGTCGGGCGGCGGCAGCCGGCTGCGCAGGTAGCGCAGTGCGGCATCGGGCACCGCCCGGTTGCGCTCGAAGCTGCCGATCCAGTGCGTGCTGAGGCAGCCCGCCGCGCCGAACACCTGCGGATGCTCGCACAGGCCGTACAGGCTGATCAGGCCACCCATGCTGGAGCCCATCAGCGCGGTGTGCTCACGCGCCGGCCGCGTGGCGTAGCGTGCGTCGACGGCCGGCTTCAGCTCCTCGACCAGGAAACGCAGGTAGGCATCGCTGCGCGGCGCGCCCTGCAGTGCCCGCTCGGCCAGGGCCTGGCGCCAGGCGTCGTCCAGCAGCGCCAGCCAGGCCTGCGGAAAGTACTCGGCAAACCGCAGCGCGCCGTTGTTCCACGGGCCCACCACGATGAACGGGCGCAGCACGCCCTGCGCCAGCAGCGGCGCGGCCACCTGGTCGACCGCCCAGGCCTGGCGGTTCCAGGTGGTGGCGGCGTCGAACAGCATCTGGCCGTCGTGCATGTACAGAACGGCGTGCGGGGTGCGGCCGTCGTAGGTGGGCGGCAGCCACACCTCCACCGGCCGGGTGTCCACATGGCGCGATCGGAAGGCCGGCCAGCGCTCCAGGCGGCCGAAACGCACCTGCGGGCTGGCGCTTTGCGTCGCACCGTCTTTCGCCGCCGACAGGCCTGGCAGGCCGGCGCCCAGCGCGGTGGACGACAACTGCTGGAGCACGGTGCGGCGCGAGCGGGGCATGGTCAGGCGGTGCGGACGGTGGTGTGGACGGTGGTGCAGACGGTCGTGGGGGCGCTCAGGCGCTGGCCGGCCGGTGGATGCGGTAGCGCAAGCCGGGCTTGCCGCCAAACTGCGCCGGCTTGGTGAAGGTCTCCACCAGTTGCCCGCCATTGGCCAGGATCACGCGCTGCGAGGCCAGGTTGTCGGGATCGGTGGTCAGCTCCACGTAGGACAGGCCCACCGCCCAGGCCTCGGGCAGCAGGGCCGCCAGCGCCTGGGTGGCCAGGCCTTGGCGCTGCTTCCAGGGCACCACGGCATAGCCGATGTGGCCCAGGCAGTGCGGCGGCAGCGCGGTGGTGCCGGGCTGCCAGCGCAGGTTGAGGCTGCCGCAGAACCCGCCGTCCCAGATCCAGCGGCGAAAGCCGGGGATGCGCTGCACCATCGAACCATCGGGCAGCGTGACCGGCGGGCCCTTGGCCTCGCCATCGTCCATCGCGTCCAGAAAGGCCGCGGCGTCCTGGCCGATGCGCTGCAGTTCCTCGGCCGCCGCAGCCGCGCCGCGGACGTTGTCGGCCGACCAGCCGCGCTGCAGCGCGGCGGTGTAGCTGTCGAGGTGCTGAGGCTGGGGGCGGACGAGTTGCATGGCCCGCTTTATACCGTCGGCGGCGCGGCCTTTCAGCCCGGGATGTCGGGCTCCACCAGCTGGGCCAGCTGGGCCAGCGATTCCTGCCAGCCCAGATAGCACATTTCCAGCGGAATGGCCTCGGGGATGCCGCTTTGCGACACCGACAGCTCGGTGCCGCACAGCACCGGCTTCAGGTCCACCGTCACCACCAGTTCTCCGGGCAGGTTCGGGTCGTCGAAGCGGTCGGTGTAGCGGATGCGTTCGTGCGGCACCAGTTCCAGGTAATCGCCGCCGAAGGCATGGCCGTTGCCGGTGGAGAAGTTGCGAAAGCTCATGCGGAAGCCGCCGCCCACGCGGGGGTCGAACTGGTGCACCTGGCAGGTGAAGCCGTAGGGCGGCAGCCACTTGGCCAGCGCCTCGGCGTCCAGGAAGGCGCGGTACAGCTTCTCGGGGGTGGTGCGCAGCACGCGGTGCAGGCGGACGGTGCGGTCGGTGCAGTCGGTCATGGGGGAGCTCCCGGTGGCAGGGCGGTGTCAGCGCCGCGCCACCGCGCCGCTGCCCACCGCCGTGTAGGCGTCGTTGATGCGGCCGAAGCTGGCCTCGCGCTCGGCCTCGATGAAGGCGCGCAGCCCGTCGATCTGGAAGGGCCGCAGCGCCGACACATGGTGTAGCGCGATCTCGGCGGCCAGCGCCCAGTCGACATGGCCGGCGTCGGGGTCGAGCCACAGCGGCGCCTCGGCCGCCTCGGCCGGCCGCGCGGCCAGCAGGGCATCGGCCGCCGCCTCGGCCGGCAGCGGCGCCAGCAGCACCAGCCGGGGCCACCGGCCGGGATGCGGCGCATCCAGCCCTGGCGGCGCCCACAGCACCAGCAGGCGCTGGGCCTCGTAGCTTTCCACCACCGGGGCCGTGCCGGGGGCGGCACCGGCCGGGGTGACGAACTCGGTGCTGGCCGCCAGCACCTCGCGTTGCGCCCCGATCCAGGCGCCGGGCTGCCAGCGTGGCAGCACGCGGGGATCGGCGGTGCGGCGCAGTTGCAGCGCCTGCGGATCGGGCTGCCAGTCCACCGTCGCCTGGGCCGAGGCCTCGGCCGCCTGGGCCGCCGCCGCGCTGGCCGCACGGCCGATGCCGTCCAGCAGCGCGGCGTTCTGCGCCGCGTCGGCTGCGGCAGCCGGGGGCACGCGCGGCAGTTCCACCACCGGCACATCGGTCACGTCGTCGGCGGTCCAGCGCTCGCCGTTGCGCAGCGTGCCGCCCTTGTGGCGGGCGGCGGCGGTGCTGCGCTCGGGGTTCAGCCGGGCCGTCAGGCCCGACAGGTCGATGAGGTCGTCGTCGGCCCCGGCGGCGGGCGGGCTGGTGGGCCGCATGCGGCGCAGGAAGTCGTCCAGCGCGTGCGTGGGGTCGGGCATGCCGGCGGCGTCGGCCGGGTCGTCGGGGCGCGTGCTCATGGGGCGATTCTGCGCCGGCCGCGGCGCGGTTCGTCGCGGCGTCACGCCCCTGTCACGGGGGATTCAACTGCCGCGGCGAAGATGCGCTGGCGGCGACGCTCAGGCGGTGGCGTTCAGTCGGCGGCGGCCAGGCGCTGGTGCCGGCGGTCCTGCCATCGGCTGCGCGCCAGCGCCAGGCACTCCAGCAGGCCGAAGGCCAGCGCCGCGGCGATCACCGCCCAGTGGCCGATGGCCGGGCCGGCCGCGCGCAGGATGCGGGCGGTGCGCGCCGCGCCGGGCGACGCCACCGACGAAGGGACATGCGAGGGATGTGTCATGCGAAGAATCTCCAGCCGGGCGGCGCGGGGCCGGGCCCGCAGCGGGCCAGTCTGCGCGGCGTGCATGACGGCGGCGTGACCGTACGCCCGGCGCCCGGCCGTGGCACCGGCGGCGCCGGCGGAGCGGGCGATGGCAGCTGAGCGCCTGCCCGCGCCACCGCCGGCGGGTCCGCCGGGCGATCTGCCGCTGCTGGACGAGGTGCGGCACCTGGCCGGCATCAGTGGCGGCCTGGCGCAGCTGCGCACGGTGTGCGAGGTGCACACCGGCGGACGGCGCTTCGCGGTGCCGGTGGTGACCTTGGGCAACCCCGATGCGGCGGCGCCGGCCGTGGGCTTCTTCGGCGGCGTGCACGGGCTGGAGCGCATCGGCGCCGAGGTGGTGGTGGCCGGCCTGCGCCAGCTGGTGCAGCGCCTGCGCTGGGACGACGGCCTGCACGGCCTGCTGGCCGGCGTGCGCGTGGTGTTCATGCCGCTGGTCAACCCCGGCGGGCTGTGGCGTGGCACGCGCGCCAACCCGCAGGGCGTGGACTTGATGCGCAACGCGCCTGTGGATTGCGCCGGCCGAGCGCTGCCGCTGATCGGCGGCCAGCGCATCGGCCCCACCCTGCCCTGGTACCGCGGCCCGGCCGGCGCGCCGATGGCGCCCGAGGCCCAGGCCCTGTGCGAGGTGGTGCGGCAGGAGCTGCACAGCCACCGCGTGGCCCTGGCCGTCGACTGCCACTCGGGCTTCGGCCTGACCGACCGGCTGTGGTTCCCGTTCGCCCACACCGCCCGGCCGGTGCCGCAGCTGCCTGAATGGCTGGCACTGGCCCGCCTGCTCGACGACAGCCTGCTGCACCACCGCTATGTGTTCGAGCCGCAGAGCCGCCAGTATCTGGCGCATGGCGACCTGTGGGACCACCTGGTGCTGCAGGCGCCGGCCGAGCGCCTGTTCCTGCCGCTGACGCTGGAGATGGGCTCGTGGCTGTGGGTGCGTAAGAACCCGCGCCAGGTGTTCTCGCGCCGCGGCATCTTCAACCCGCTGATCGCCCACCGCCAGCAGCGCGTGCTGCGCCGCCACCTGGGGCTGCTGGACTTTTTGCTGCGCGCGGCCTACAGCCACCGCCGCTGGCTGCCGGCCGCGCATGAGCGCGACGCGCTGCGCGAGGCGGCGCTGGACCGCTGGTACCGCGGCACCGGGGCCCAGGCATGACCGCCGACCAGCCCGAGACCTGGGTGCTGCTGCGCGGGTTGACCCGCGAGGCCGGGCATTGGGGCGGCTTTCCAGCGCAGCTGGCGCAGGCCTTGGCGGCGGCCCGCGCGGGGCGGCCGCCGCCGCGCATCCTGATGCTCGACCTGCCGGGCGCGGGCACGCTGCACCGCCGGCCCTGCCCGCTGAGCGTGCGCGCCATGCTGCCGGCGTGCCGCGCCCAACTGCAGGCGCAGATGCAGGTGCAGATGCAGGTGCAGATGCAGGCCCTGGACCTGACCGGCCCGGTGTACCTGCTGGGCCTGTCGCTCGGCGGCATGGTGGCCACGGCCTGGGCGGCGGCGCATCCGCAACAGGTGGCGGCCCTGGTGGTGGTGAACACCAGCCTGCGCCCGCACAGCCCCGTGCAGCAGCGGCTTCAATGGCGCCACCTGCCGCAGCTGCTGCGCCTGCTGGCGCCGCGCGACGCACTGGCGGCCGAGCGGGCGATCCTGGCGCTGACCAGCGCCTGGCCCGAGCGGCATGCCGACGTGCTGGCCGACTGGGTGGCCATTCGCCGGGCGCGGCCGGTGAGCGCTGCCAACGCGCTGCGCCAGCTGTGGGCGGCGGCACGCTTCGCCCACCCCGGCGCGCCGCCGCCGGTGCCGACGCTGGTGTTGGGCAGCGCCGGCGATGCGCTGGTCAGCCCACGCTGCGCGCAGGCACTGGCCGCCGCCTGGGGCTGCGCCTTCGCCCAGCACCCGGCGGCGGGGCATGACCTGCCGCTGGACGACGGGCCGTGGGTGGCCGAGCAGGTGGCGCGTTGGTGGGACGGCACGGACCGTCGCGCCAACCACTGGCCGCAAGACGCCGGCACCCCTGGGGCCTAGGCTGGCGGATCCGATCCGCACCGCTTGGAGCCCCCGGCATGAGCCTTTCCCCCGTCACCCTGCGCCGCGACGGCACGGTCGCCGTGCTGCACATCGACAACCCGCCGGTCAATGCCTTGTCGCCCGCCACGGTGCAGGGCCTGATCGACGGCCTGAAGGCCTTCGAGGCGGATGCCTCGTTCACGGCGCTGGTGCTGCACTGCGAGGGCCGCACCTTCGTGGCCGGTGGCGACATCGCGTCCTTCGACATCCCGGACTTCAGCGCCACGCCGTTCAACAGCTTTCTGGCGCGGCTGGAAGGCCAGGCGCGGCCGGTGGTGGCCGCCGTGCACGGCACGGCACTCGGCGGCGGGCTGGAACTGGCGATGGCCTGCCACTGGCGCGTGGCCACGCCCAGCACGCGCGTGGGCCTGCCCGAGGTGAAGCTGGGCCTGATTCCCGGCTCGCTGGGTACGCAGCGCCTGCCGCGCCTGGCCGGGCCGGTGCTGGCACTCGACATGATGAGCAGCGGCCGCATGGTGGACGCCAAGACGGCGCTGGCCGCCGGCATCCTGGACGAGATCAGCGAGTTGCCGCCGCTGCAGGCAGCGGTGGCACGCGCTCAGGCGCTGGCGGCGGAAGGCTGGACGCTACGCCGCGCCAGCGCCTTGGCCGTGCCGGCTGACAAGATCCCCGACGGATTCCTGGACAGGACAATAGCCGACGCAGCCGCCAAGCCGCAGTACCCGGCGCTGGGTGCCATCGCCCGCAGCGTGGTGGCGGCCTGCACGCTGCCGTTTGCCGAGGGTGAGCGTGCCGAGAGCGAGAACTTCATGGGTGTGCTGCGCTCGCCGCAGTCGGTGGCCATGCGGCATCTGTTCTTCGCTGAGCGCACGGCCAACAAGATTCCCGGCCTGCCGCGCGATGTGACGCTGCGCGAGGTGCAGCGCGTGGGCATCGTCGGGGCCGGCACCATGGGCGGCGGCATCGCGATGACCTTTGCCAACGCCGGTTTCCCGGTCACGCTGGTGGAGGCCACCGATGCGGCCTTGCAGCGCGGGGTGGGCATCATCCGCGCCAACTACGAGGCCACGGTGGCCAAGGGCAAGCTGAAGCCCGAGGCCATGGCCGAGCGGCTGGGCCGCATCACGCCCACGCTGAGCTATGACGACCTGGCCGGCTGCGACCTGGTGATCGAGGCCGTGTTCGAGAACATGGATCTCAAGAAGGAAATCGCCGCCAGGCTGGGTGCCGTGTGCAAGCCCGGTGCCATCATCGCCACCAACACCTCCACGCTGGATGTGGACCAGATCGCCGCCGCCACCGGCCGCGCCGCCGACGTGCTGGGCATGCACTTCTTCAGCCCGGCGCATGTGATGCGGCTGCTGGAGGTGGTGCGCGGCGCGCAGACCGCGCCCGGCGTGCTGGCCACGGTGATGAAGCTGGCCGGGCGCATTGGCAAGGTGGCCGTGGTGTCGGGCGTTTGCTATGGCTTCATCGGCAACCGCATGGCCGAGGCCTACATGCGCGAGGCCGAGTTCCTGCTGCTCGAAGGCGCCACGCCGGCCCAGGTGGATGGCGCGGTGGAAAGCACCGAGCGCCTGGGCCTGGCGATGGGCCCGTGCCGCATGCTCGACATGGCCGGCATCGACGTGGGCGCCAAGACCGTGATCGAGCTGGACAAGAGCGGCGGCCTGCCGGCCGACCCCAGCTACCGCGTGCTGGTGCGCGCCTTGTTCGAGCGCGGCCTGTTCGGCCAGAAGACCGGTGCGGGCTACTACCGCTATGACGGGCGCAAGCCACTGCCCAATCCGGACGTCGAGGCGCTGTGCATCGAGCTGGCGGCCCGGCACGGCATCACCCGCCGCAGCGACATCACGCCCGACGAGATCCTGCAGCGGCTGATGTTCGCGATGGTCAACGAGGGCGCGCGCATCCTCGACGATGGCATCGCCTACCGCGGCAGCGACATCGACATCGTGTGGACCGCCGGCTATGGCTTCCCTGACCACCGTGGCGGCCCGATGTGCTGGGCCGATCTGCAGGGGCTGGGCAACGTGGTGGCCGGCATCGAGCGCCTGGCCGCCACGTGCGGCAATGCCCACGGCTACTGGACCGTGAGCCCGCTGCTGGTGCGGCTGGCGCAAAGCGGCGGCAAGCTCAGGGAAGCCACCGCCCCCGGCGTGAAGTGAACGACGCGGTCGTGCCACCGCGTGTAGCCAACGTGACGCGTGCCACGGCGCGCCGCGGCCTAGACTGATCCGACAACACGCCGGCCACACGAAGCGGCGGCCCTGAACCCCACTGCAGGAGACACCGACCGATGATTTCCCCCTTCGTCATCCGTGTGGCCACGGCCGCAACCCTGGGCGCCGCGGCGCTGCTGGCCCAGGCCGCCACCAAGACCGAGATCAAGCTGGGCAACACCGTGCCCTACAGCGGCCCGGCCTCGTTCTACGGCCTGGTGGGCCAGGCCGCCGCGGCCTGCTTTGCCGAGGTCAATGACAAGGGCGGCATCAACGGACGCAAGGTCACGGTGATCACGCTGGACGACGCGCTGCAGCCGCCCAAGACCGTGGAGCAGGTGCGCAAGATGGTCGAGCAGGAAGAGGTGGACGCCATCATCAACCAGGTGGGCACGGCCACGGCCTCGTCGGTGCGCAAGTACCTGAACGACCGCAAGGTGCCGCAGCTGTTCGTGATGTCGGGCTCGAACAACTTCCAGCAGCCCAAGGACTTCCGCTACAGCACCTCGGCGTTGATGAGCTACGAGTTCGAGGCCAAGGTGTATGGCCAGTGGGTGGCGCGCGACAAGCCGGCCGCCAAGGTGGCCATCCTCTACCAGAACGACGACTACGGCAAAGACTACCTGCGCGGCCTGAAGGCCGGCTGGGGCAAGCCGCTGGTGGCCGAGATCACCTACGAGCAGACCGATCCGACCATCGACTCGCAGATCGTGGCGCTGAAGAGCTCGGGCGCCGACGTGGTGGTGCTGGCGGCCTACAGCAAGCAGGTGAGCCAGGCGCTGCGCAAGATCACCGAGCTGGGCTGGAAGCCGCAGATCTGGATCAGCCATGTGTCGGCCCAGGTGCATCCCACGCTGTCGGTGGTGGGCCTGGACAACGCCGTGGGCGTGATGACCGCCTCGGTGATCAAGGACCCGTCCGACACCAGCTGGCACAACGACGCCGACTACAAGGTCTACCAGGCCTGGATGCAGAAGTACCTGCCCAAGGCCGACATCGCCAACTCCAGCTATGCCTCGGTGTATTCCACCTGCGCGGCCATGACCCAGGTGCTCAAGGCCGCGGGCGACGACCTGAGCCGCGAGAACATCCTCAAGCAGATGACGCAGCTGAAGGATTTCACCGCGCCGATGCTGTTTCCCGGCGTGACGATGAACATGTCGGCCGACAACTACAACCTGTTCCGCAAGATCCAGATCTTGAAGTTCGACGGCAAGCGCTGGGTGCCCCAGGGCAAGCCGGTCGGGGATTGAGCGTGGGCACGACAAGCGCTCCGTTCGGCTTGCCCGTGGTGGCGCCGCGCCCGGCGGCCACCACGCTGGTGGTGCGCGATGGCGATGCCGGGCTGGAGGTGCTGATGGTGCGCCGCTCGTTGCAGGCCAGCTTCATGCCCGGCGCCTATGTGTTCCCGGGCGGCGCGGTGGATGCCGCCGATGGCGAGGCCGCGCCGCAGTGCGATGAGCCGGCTGACGCGCTGGTGCAGCGCATCGGCGCGGTCACGCAGGTGGGCGATCAGGCGCTTGCCTTCGCGGTGGGCGCGCTGCGTGAGTGCTTCGAGGAATGCGGCCTGTGGCTGGGCGCTGGCGATGCAGCCGCGGCCGACTTCGGCGCGCTGCGCGCCCGGCTGCATGGTGGCGCGGCGCTGCACGGCCTGGCGGCCGATGCCGGGTTGCGGCTGCACACCTCGGTGCTGCAACCCTTCAGCCACTGGGTGACGCCGCTGGGCCTGCCCAAGCGCTTCGACACGCTGTTCTTCGTGGCCGCTGCGCCGCCGGGCCAGGTGCCCGAGGTGGACGCCGGCGAGACCACCACACTGGCCTGGGTGAACCCGGCACAGGCGCTGGCGGCGCATGCGCTGAAGGAATTTCCGATGGAGTTCGCCACCGTCAGCACGATGCGCCAGCTGCAACCCTTTGCCGATGCCGCCGCCCTGCTGGCCCATGCCGCCGCGCAGACCGCGCTGCCGCCGCTGCACCCGCGGCTGAAGCTCAGTGCCGAGGGCAAGCCCGCCGGCGTGCTGCTGCCCGGCCAGACCGGCTACGACGACCTGTGGGGCGACGGCTGAACGCGCCGCCCCGACCTCCCGACGCCCCCATCCCTTTCACTGGAGACCGCACATGACCGAGGCCTACATCATCGACACCTGCCGCACGCCGCGAGGCATCGGCAAGGTGGGCAAAGGCGCACTGGCCGATTTCCACCCGCAGCACCTGGCCGCCACGGTGCTCAAGGCGCTGGCCGAGCGCAACAACCTCAACACCGCCGACGTGGACGACGTGATCTGGGGCACCAGCACCCAGCGCGGCAAGCAGGGCATGGACATGGCCCGCATGGCCCTGCTGGACGCCGGCTACGACCAGCGCGCCAGCGGCGTCACGCTCGACCGTTTCTGCGGCTCGGGCATCACCAGCGTGAACCTGGCGGCCGCGTCCATCCTGTCGGGCATGGAAGACCTGGTGATCGCCGGCGGCTGCGAGATGATGAGCTACACCGCCACGCTGGCCGATCCGAAGAACCCGTCGCTGATGGACGCCGGCAACCTGCGCCTGCGCGCCAAGGTGCCGCAGTCGCACCAGGGCGTGTGCGCCGACGCCATCGCCACGCTGGAAGGCATCCCGCGCGAGGCGCTGGACGACCTGGCGCTGGTGAGCCAGCAGCGCGCCGCGGTGGCCATCGAGGAAGGCCGCTTCAAGCGCAGCGTGGTGCCCGTGGTCCGCGATGACGGCACGGTGGCGCTCGACCGCGAGGAGTTCCCGCGCCCGCAGACCACGCGCGAAGGCCTGGCCGCGCTGAAGCCCTCGTTCGAGGTGCTGGCCAACGTGGTGATCGACGAAGCCGGCAACACCTTCGGCGGGCTGATCCGTCAGGTCTTCCCCGATCTGAAGATCCAGCACATGCACCATGCCGGCAACAGCAGCGGCGTGGTCGATGGCGCGGGCGCCATCCTGCTGGCCTCGCCGGCCTATGTGAAGAAGAGCGGCCTGAAGCCGCGCGCCCGCATCGTGGCCACGGCCAATGTGGGCGACAGCGCCACGCTGATGCTCAACGCCCCGGTGCCGGCCGCGCGCAAGGTGCTGGCCAAGGCCGGCCTGACGGTGGACGACATCGACCTGTGGGAGATCAACGAAGCCTTTGCCGTGGTGGCCGAGAAGTTCATCCGCGACCTGAAGCTCAACCGCGACAAGGTTAATGTCAACGGCGGCGCGATGGCGCTGGGCCACCCGATCGGCGCCACCGGCTCGCTGCTGATCGGCACCGTGCTGGACGAACTGGAGCGCCGCGACCTGAAGCGCGGCCTGGTCACGATGTGCGCTGCCGGCGGCATGGCGCCGGCCATCATCATCGAGCGGGTCTGACACCGCCTTCGTCGGGGAGAATGCGCCCTGCGCGATGACCCCTGACCTGACCCCCCTCAGGCCGACGCACCCGCGTCGGCCTTTTTCGTTCCGCCATCCGCTGGCGCTGTGCGCCGCCCTGCTGCTGGGCGCGGCGCATGCCGCCGGACCGGCGGTGACGGACCTGCCGTTCTCGCAGTTCTTCCAGCAGCCCATCGGGCCGCGGGGGCTGCAACCCACCGCCGCGCTGCGTGCCGCCGATGGCCAGCGTGTGCGCCTGGTGGGCTACATGGTGCAGCAGGAGCATGCCCAGCCCGGGCGCTTCCTGCTGGCGCCGCGGCCGGTCAGCATGAGCGAGCATGCCGACGGCGAGGCCGACGACCTGCCGCCGGCCACCGTCACCGTGCTGCTGGATGCTGCCCGTGCCGACCACCTGGTGCCGCACCGCGCCGGGCGCATCGCGCTGGTTGGGCGCCTGTCGCTGGGCCGTGTCGAAGACGCCGAGGGCCGTGTGTCCTGGGTGCGCCTGCAACTCGAAGCCGAACCTGCTGCCAAGCCATGAACCTGCGTTCCTCCCCCGTTGTCCGGGCCGCGCTGAGCGCGCTGGCCGCGATCGCCACCCAGCTGTCGCCCGCCACGGCGCAGGCCGCGCCCACGGTGAGCCGGCTCACGCCACCCAGCGAGCTGTTCGCCAATGGCCGCGAGGCGCCGCTGATCGCGCGCTTCCTGCCCGGCCAGCGTTTTGACCTGCAGGCCACGCTGCGCCCGGATGCGGGGCAGAAGATCGTGTCGGCGCGCTTCAGCATCGACGGCAAGCCGGTCGATGTGACCCATGCCTTGCGCGACTGCGCCAGCGGCTGCCGCAAGGACCTGCCGGCGAACACGGCCATCGCGACCGTGCGTGCGGTGTCGCTCGACAAGCCGGGCGTGCACCGCTTCAGCGTGCAGGCCCTGCAGGACGACGGGCGCAGCGTCACGGCCGAGGGCAACTTCGAGATCGTGCCCTTCCAGGCGGCGCTGGGCCCGAAGGTGAAGAACATCATCATCCTGCTGGGCGACGGCATGGGCGCGGCCCAGCGCACGGCGGCGCGCATCGTGCGTGGCGGCTATGCACAGGGCAAGGTGATCGAGCCACTGGCGATGGACACCTTCTCGGCCACCGCGCTGGTGAAGACCGCGTCGCTGAACTCGGTGGTCACCGATTCGTCGCCGGGCATGACCGGCTACGTGCTGGGCAACAAGAACGACAACAACGAGGAAGGCGTGTTCCCCGACGACACGGTGGACGCCTTCGACAACCCGCGCATCGAGTACCTGTCGGAGTACCTGCACCGCACCCAGGGCAAGGCGCTGGGCATCGTCACCACGGCCGACGTGTTCGATTCCACGCCGGCCGGCAATGCCATCCACACCAGCAACCGGGGGGCCGGCACCGGCATCGTCGACCAGTTCTTCGACGACCGCCGCCACACCGGCCTGGCCGTGCTGATGGGCGGCGGGCGCAAGTGGTTCCTGCCGGCGGGCACACCGGGCTCGGCGCGCGCCGAGCGCAGCGACTACGCGTTCTCGGCCAGCGAGGCCCACACCGCCGAGATCGTGCGCCGCTGGGGTGCGGCACCTGGCGCGGTGGACACCCAGCGCGACCTGATCGCTGATTTCCAGGGCGCGGGCTGGCGCTATGCCGCCACGCGCACCGACCTGGACGCGGTGGACGCTGGCCGCACCGATCGGCTGCTGGGCCTGTTCGCGTTCTCGAACATGAACGTTGCGCTGGACAAGATCGACGGCCGCCGCCGCAAGGCAGCCGGCACGCCGGGCGCCACGGTGGTCGACGACTTCGGCCTGCCCGATCAGCCGATGCTCGACGAGATGGCGGCCAAGGCGCTGGGCGTGCTGTCGCGCCAGCCGCAGGGCTTCGTGCTGATGATCGAGGGCGCCTCGATCGACAAGCAGGCCCATGCCATGGACACCGAACGCTGGATGCTCGACACGATCGAGTTCGACCGCGCGGTGCGTCTGGCCCAGACCTTCGCGCGCGAGCGCGGGGACACGCTGGTCATCGTCACCGCCGACCATGAGTGCTCGGGCGCGTCGCTGATCGGTGGGTCGCGCGTCAGCGATGCGCGGCTGCAGGAACTGGTGCAGGCCGGCGGCAAGGAGAACCTGCGCGACAAGGTGGTGGGCATCTACGAGCAGGCGGGCTTTCCGCGCTACCGCATCGCCGCCGACGGCTACCCGGAGACCACCGACATCGACCACCGCCTGCTGGTGGGCTACGGCGCCAACGCCGACCGCCACGAGGACTGGCGCACCAACCCGCAGCCCTTGCGCGACGGGCAGCAGCCCTTCGTGAAGGAGCCGCCGCTGGCCAGCTACCCGGCCAGCGCCCTGGCGCGCGATGCCGAGGGCCGCTACCTGGTCACCGGCCAGGTGCCGGGCAGCAGCGCGGCGCACACCGGCACCGACATCCCGTTGTCGGCCTTCGGGCCCGGCGCGCTGGCCTTCACCGGTGTGATCGACAACACCGATGTGTTCTTCAAGCTGGCGCAGGCGGCCGTGCGCGGCGTGGTGGCGCCGGCCGATGCCAGCGGCCGCTGGACGCCCGTGTCGCCGACCCAGACCGCAGCGCCTGCGGCCATGTCGGCTGGCAAGGCGGCCGCGGCGGCGAGCCGGCAGCGCGTGTCGGCCACGCGCTGATGCATGTCGGGCCCGCGAGGCCCGCGGAGTCTGAGGCGCCCGGCCGCGCGGTCGGGGGCTGACTGGATGCGCCCGTGATCAGGCTTTCCTTCGGGGAACTACCGATATTGCAATCGATTGCAACGATGCGATGATTCGGCAACGGCCCGGTTGCGGGCCACGCCCTGGCCACTGGCCCGTCGTGTCATGCACCTCGATTCCGCCCAACTGCCTCCCCGTCGAAGCCCTGTCGGCTTCGGCATCGTCGTGCTGCTGCACGTGGTGCTGGGCTGGGCCCTGATGAACGGGCTGGCGCGCAAGGTGGTCGAGGTGATCAAGGCCCCGATCGAGACCAAGATCATCGACGAGGTCAAGCCGCCGCCCCCGCCTCCGCCCGAGAACCTGCCGCCGCCGCCCAAGATGGCCGCACCGCCGCCGTCCTTCGTGCCGCCGCCCGAGGTGCAGGTGGCCACCCCGCAGCAGGCTCCGGCCATCACCGTCACCCGCGAGGCTCCGCCGCCCGCCCCCGTGACCGTCGCGCCCGCCCCGGCCCCCGCCGTGGTGGCCGCGCCGCCGGCCCCGCCCGCCCCGCCGGCCCGCCCCCGCGTGCCGGTGGCCCGTGTGGACGTGGGCAAGTGCGTGAACTACGACGACTACCCGGCCGCCGCGCTGCGTGCCGAGGCCTCGGGCACCACGCGGCTGCGCCTGACGGTGGATCCGTCGGGCGTGGTCAGCAAGGCCGACGTCATCAACTCGGCCGGTCCGACGCGTGAGCACCGCCTGCTCGACCGCGCCGCCGTGTCGCAGATGGCCTCGGGCACCTGCAAGGGCGTTGCCGCCACCGACGAGGCCGGCAAGCCCATTGGCAGCACCATCGACGTCGACGTCGTCTGGCGCATCCAGTAGTTCGTCATCACCCGCCCGCCCTCGCCTGGCCTCACGCACCCCTGCCCGGCCGCCACCCGTCCGCTTTCCCGAAGGAGCCCGCCCCATGTCCTGGATGAAGACCCTGCGCGCGCCGCTGGCCGCAGCCCTGATGGCGTTCGCTGCGCTCGCCACCACCGCCCTGCCCGAGACCGCGCAGGCCCAGGCCTCCGCCCCGGCCGCCGAAGGCTCGGCCCCGGCGCCCGGCGCCGCACCCGCCCCGGCCGCCACCGTGCACAAGGAAGAAGTGGCCAACCCCTATGGCGTCGAAGCCATGTGGAAGGAAGGCGACTTCGTCACCAAGGGCACCGCGATCATCATGATCATCATGTCCATGGGCTCGTGGTACATCATCTTCACCAAGCTGTTCGAGCAGCAGAAGCTGATGAACGCCTACAAGAAGGTCGGCGACGGCTTCTGGAAGGCCGCCTCGATGAAGCAGGCCGCCACCACGCTGGACGAAGGCAGCGCCTTCCGCTACATCGCCGAGCAGGGCGTCAAGGCCGATGACCACCACGAGGGCACGCTGGTCGAATCGATCGACCGCCACACCTGGATCAGCATGAGCATCGACCGTGCGGTGGGCAACGTGCAAAGCCGCATGCAGGACGGCCTGGCCTTCCTGGCCACCGTGGGTTCGACCGCGCCGTTCGTCGGCCTGTTCGGCACGGTCTGGGGCATCTACAACGCGCTGACGGCCATCGGCATCAGCGGCCAGGCCTCGATCGACAAGGTCGCCGGCCCGGTGGGTGAAGCGCTGATCATGACCGCCTTCGGCCTGGCCGTGGCCGTGCCCGCGGTGATGGGCTACAACTGGCTGATCCGCCGCAACAAGACCGTGATGGAAGGCGTCAAGGCCTTCAGCGGCGACGTGCACAACGTGTTGCTGGCGGCCCCCCGCACCTGACGGCGCGCGCCCCCCGCGGGGGCTGCCGCCGCCGGACGCTTGGGGCGGCCCGGCGCTGGCGGCGGCTCTCTCCGATCAAGATTTCTAGGAGCCAGACATGGCCATGGCAGTCGGATCGCCCGATGGCGAAGAAGACGGGATGAATTCGGCCATCAACACCACGCCCCTGGTGGACGTGATGTTGGTGCTGCTGATCATCTTCCTGATCACCACGCCGGTGATCACGCAGAGCGTGAAGCTAGAACTGCCCAAGGAAGCCAACGTCCCCACGCAGACCAAGCCGGAGAACATCCTGCTGGCGGTCAGCAAGGAAGGCGAGTGGTACTGGGCCACCAAGCGCTACACCGACCTCGAGGCCCTGGTGTCCGACCTGAAGAAGGAATCGGTCAAGGAGCCGCAGCCGGAGGTGCACATCCGTGGCGACATGGACTCGCGCTACGAGAGCGTGGGCAAGCTGGTGGTGGCCTGCCAGCGCGCGGGCATCGCCAAGGTCGGCTTCATCACCGAGCCCCCGCCCAGAAATTGACAACCCCGGGACCTGGGGTACCAGGTCCCACCCCCGGGGGGTGTGCGCCGGCTTGGGGCGGCCCGGCGCCCGGCGCACCCCTTCGACACCCGTTCAGGAGCAGCCACCATGGGCATGCAAGTAGGAGGGGCCGAGGACGACGGCCCGATGATCGAGATCAACACCACGCCGCTGATCGACGTGATGCTGGTGCTGATCATCATGCTGATCATCACGATCCCGATCCAGACGCACGCGGTGAAGATGAACATGCCGGTGGGGCCGAGCGCGGCGCCGCCCAAGCCGCCCGAGGTGGTGCGCATCGACGTCGACTTCGACGGCACGATCGGCTGGAACGGCACGGTGGTGGCCGACCGGGCGGATCTGGAGAACCGCCTGACCCAGGTGGCGGCAATGCCCGACCAGCCCGAGGTGCACCTGCGGCCGAACAAGCTGGTGAGCTACAAGGTGGTGGCCATGGTGATGGCCAGCGCACAGCGCCTGGGCGTCACCAAGATCGGCATCGTCGGCAACGAGCAGTTCATGTCATGAGCCAGGTCAAGCCGCATCTGAGCCTGGGCCAGGTGCTGAACATGAATGTCGGTTTCTTCGGCATCCAGTTCAGCTTCGGGCTGCAGCAGGGCAACATGACGCCCATCTACCAGTACCTGGGCGCCGACGAGGCCAGCCTGCCGCTGCTGTTCCTGGCGGGCCCGGTCACCGGCCTGGTGGTGCAGCCCATCATCGGCGCGATGAGCGACCGCACCGAGAGCCGCTGGGGCCGCCGCACGCCCTACTTCCTGATCGGCGCGCTGCTGTGCAGCCTGGGCCTGCTGGTGATGCCCTTCAGTCCCACGCTGTGGTTCGCGGCCAGCCTGCTGTGGATCCTGGACGCGGCCAACAACGTGACCATGGAGCCCTACCGGGCCTATGTGTCCGACCGGCTCGACGCGAAGCAGCACGGCATCGGCTACCTGAGCCAGAGTGCCTTCACGGGTCTGGCGCAGACACTGGCCTACCTGGCGCCCAGCATCCTGGTGTGGCTGGGCATGAACAAGGACGCGGTCAACAGCCACAACATCCCGCACATCACGATCGCGGCCTTCATGATCGGCGCGGTGTTCTCGCTGACCACCGTGTGGTGGAGCGTGCACACCACGCCCGAGCTGCCGCTCACCGAGGCCGAGCGCGCCCACATCCGCGCGCAGCCCAAGGGCGTGGTGGCCACGTTGCGCGAGATCTGGCAGGCCATGCGCGACATGCCCGACACCATGCGCCGGCTGTGGTGGATGAAGCTGTTCCAGTGGTACGGCATGCTGTGCTACTGGACCTACATCGTGCCCAGCCTAGCCAGCAGCATGTTCGGCACGCACGATGCCAGCACCACCGGCTACCGGGATGCCAGTCTGCTGAACGGGCAGATCGGCGGCTTCTACAACGCCGTGGCCTTCGTCGCCGCGCTGGCCATGGTGCCGTTCACGCGGCGCCTGGGCGCCAAGTGGGTGCATGCCTTCTGCCTGACCGCCGCAGGCATCGGCATGTGGGCCATTCCGGGCATCCAGAGCAAGGCGCTGCTGTTCATCCCGATGATCGGCGTGGGCCTGGCCTGGGCCAGCATCATGGGCAACCCGTACATCCTGCTGGCCGGCAGCATCCCGCCCGAGCGGGCCGGGGTCTACATGGGCATGTTCAACATGTTCATCGTGGTCCCGATGATCATCCAGCAGCTCACGCTGCCGCTCTACTACAAGAGCTTGCTGGGCGGCCAGCCCGAGAACGTCATCCGTCTGGCCGGTGTGCTGCTGATCGCAGCCGCCGTGGCCGTCTGCTTCGTCAAGCCGGCCACCCCGGCGACCACCGCACGCACCTCCCCATGAAGAACCAGGTTCAACTGATCACCTACGTCGACCGCCTGGGCGGCGGCAACATCGCCCAGTTGCAGGCCCTGCTGCGCGGGCCGCTGCAAGGCCTGTTCGGCGGCGTGCACCTGCTGCCCTTCTATCACCCGATCGACGGCTCGGACGCCGGCTTCGATCCGATCGACCACACGCAGGTCGATGCGCGCCTGGGCGACTGGGGCAGCGTGGCCGCATTGACGCAGGACGTGGACGTGATGGCCGACGTCATCGTCAACCACATGAGCAACCGCTCGCCGCAGTTCCTTGAATATTCCGCAAAGGGCGCGTCCTCGGCGTATGCCGGTCTGTTTCTGACCATGGACGCGGTGTTCCCCAACGGCGCCACCGAGCGCGACCTGCTGGCGGTGTACCGGCCGCGGCCGGGTGTGCCGTTCACGGTGGTGACGCTGGCCAATGGCGAGCGCAAGCTGTTGTGGACCACCTTCACGCCGCAGCAGATCGACATCGACGTGCAGCACCCACAAGGCCGCGCCTACCTCAGCGGCATCCTGCGCACGCTGGCCGATGCCGGCATCCGCATGGTGCGGCTGGACGCCGTGGGCTACGCCATCAAGAAGGCCGGCGCCAACTGCTTCATGATGCCGGAGACCTTCGCCTTCATCGACGCCTTCGCGGCCGAGGCCAAGGGTCTGGGCATCGAGGTGCTGGTGGAGATCCACTCATACTACCGGCGGCAGATCGAGATCGCCGAGCGCGTGGACTGGGTGTATGACTTCGCGCTGCCGCCGCTGGTGCTGCATGGCCTGTTCTTCGGCACAGCCAAGCCGCTGAAGCACTGGATCGCCATCCGTCCCAACAACGCGCTCACCGTGCTGGACACGCACGACGGCATCGGCGTCATCGACATCGGCGCCGATGCGGCCGACCGCGCCGGCTCGCCCGGCCTGGTGCCGCCGGAGGAACTGGACCGCCTGGTGGAGATGATCCACGACAAGAGCGGTGGCCAGAGCCGCCAGGCCACCGGTGCCGCCGCCAGCAACCTGGATCTGTACCAGGTGAACTGCACCTACTACGACGCACTGGGCCGTGACGATGCCGCCTACCTGGCAGCGCGCGCCATCCAGTTCTGGCTGCCGGGTGTGCCCCAGGTCTACTACACCGGCCTGCTGGCCGGCCACAACGACATGGACCTGCTGGCGCGCAGCGGCGTGGGCCGCGACATCAATCGCCACCACTACACGTCAGCCGAGATCGACGCCGACCTGCAGCGGCCGGTGGTGCAGGCGCTGTGCAGCCTGATCCGGCTGCGCAACACCCATCCGGCCTTCCAGGGCAGCTTCGAGGTGCTGCCGGCAGACGATCACCTGCTGCATCTGCAGTGGCGGGCCGAGGACGGTGCGGGCCTGGCGCATGTGGCGCGGCTGGCGGTCGACCTGTCGCTGCGCAGCGCGCGCATCAGCGTCTCGGTGGCGGGCGTGGCCGGGCTGCGCGAGCTGTCGCTGGATGGCAGCGCTTTCAGCATTTGATTGTTTTGCAATCGTTGGCTAGAGCCAACGGGTCGCCACCGCATCGCCTGTGGTGAAACCTTGATGTCTAGGGTTTTGCCCAATAACGCAATCGATTGCAGCGTAATGCAATCACATCAGTTCCCTCATGATCGGGTCCGGCACGCTGGTGCCGCCCGGCGCTCAACACCAGGAGACACTCCATGAACCGACGACTCTTCAACCTGCGTCCCGTGGCCCTCGCGGCCAGTTTCTGCCTGGCGCCGGCGTTGGCCGCCGCCCAGCAGGCCACCGAGCCAGCCGGCGACGGGTTGAAGCTCGACACCGTGGTGATCACCGGCACCTCGACCGCCCGCACGAAGATGAAGCAGTCGGTGTCGGTGTCGACCATCGACGCGGACTCGTTGCAGAACACCGTGGCGGCCAGCGCCACCGAGGTGCTGCGCACCGTGCCGGGCATCCGTGCCGAGGCCAGCGGTGGTGAAGGCAATGCGAACCTGGGCGTGCGTGGCCTGCCGATGAGCGACGGCGGCGGCCGCTATGTGCAGCTGCAGGAGGATGGCCTGCCGGTGCTGCTGATCGGCGACATCTCGTTCGCCACGGCCGACCAGTTCGTGCGCGCCGACTTCATGACTGACGGCGTCGACGCCATCCGCGGTGGCTCGTCGGCCACGCTGGCCACCAATGCGCCGGGCGCCATCGTCAACTTCCGCAGCAAGACCGGCAAGGCGGCCGGGGGCGCCTTCGGTTTCTCCACCGGGCTGGACCATCGGCAGCAGCGGATCGACTTCGCCTACGGCGGCAAGCTCGGCGACGGGCTGACCTTCCAGATGGGCGGCTTCTACCGCAATGGCGAGAGCACGCGCAACACCGACGTGACGGTGGAGAACGGTGGCCAGTTCCGCGCCAACATCACCAAGGACCTGGGCAAGGGCAGCTACCTGCGCGTCAACTTCAAGAGCCTGCATGACAAGACGCCCACCTTCCTGCCGGTGCCGGTGGTGGCCAATGGCAGCAAGATCGAGACGATCGCCGGCATCGATCCGCGTTCGGCCTTCTTCATCAACAGCAAGTTCGCCAGCGATGTGGTGGTCGACAAGAACGGCAACCGCGTCTCCACCAACCCGGCGGACGGCCTGCAGGTCAACGTCGACTCGATCGGCGTGGAAGGCCAGTTCAACCTGGGCGGCGGCCTGACCGTGACCGAGCGCTTCCGCAAGAGCGCGATCAGCGGCCGCTTCATCGGCGTGTTCCCGGCCGGCAGCCAGCCTGCCGACTACAGCGGCACGGCCAAGGTGTTCTCGGCGCACATTTTCAACACCTCGCTCGACGACATGGGCAATGTGTTCAACGACCTGCGCGCCACCAAAGAGATCGCGCTGGCCGGCAACAGCAAGCTCACCGTGGTGGGCGGTCTGTTCAACGGACAGCAGAACGTCGGCCAGACCTGGTACTGGAACCGCTACAACATCGGCCTGAACGGCGATGGGGCCGGCCTGTTCAGCAATGCGGGCGCCGCCACCACCGCCGCGGTGGGCGATGCCACCACCACCTGGGGCGGCTGCTGCTTCCGCAACATCGACGTGCGCGTGACGGCCACGGCGCCCTATGCCGCCCTCACCTGGGAGCAGGGGCCGCTGTCGGTGGATGCCAGCGTGCGCCATGACAAGCAGAAGGGCAGCGGCACGCAGAAGTTCGGCAGTGCCACCACCGGCACCTGGGATCCCGCCAAGCTCAACACCATCGGCTGGAGCAGCAGCGCCACGTCCTACTCGCTGGGCGCGAACTACGAGTTGCAGCGCAACATGGCCCTGTTCGCGCGCGCCAGCCATGGCGCGTCGTGGAAGTCGCCTGACCGCGTGGTGTGGGATCTGGACGTGGACAGCGGCAAGGCGCCCTACCCGATCAACAAGATCGACCAGGTGGAAGCCGGTGTGAAGTACCGTGGCAACGGCTTCTCGGCCTTCGTGACCGCCTTCTTCGCCAAGACCAAGGAAGGCGCCGGCTATGAGTTGACGACGCAGACGGTGAAGAACAACTCCTACGACTCCAAGGGCATCGAGGCGGAGTTCTCCACCAGCATCGGGCCGGTGCGTCTGATCGGCGGTGCCACGCTGACCGATGCCGAGATCACCTCCGGCAGCAACCAGGGCAAGACGCCGCGTCGCCAGGCCAAGCTGATCTACCAACTGTCGCCCAGCTACGTGATGGGTCCGGTGGAAGTGGGCGCGTCCATCATCGGCACCACCAAGAGCTATGCGCAGGACGACAACGTGGTGGTGCTGCCCGGCTTCGCGACGGTCAATGCCTACCTGAACTACGAGCTGCGCGAGAACCTGACGCTGCAGCTGGGCGTGAACAACCTGTTCAACACCCTGGGCTACACGGAAGCCGAGGGCCAGAACAACCTGGGCACCAACCCGCTGTACGTGGCCCGCGCCATCAATGGCCGCAGCGCCAAGCTGGCCGTGCGCTACAACTTCTGACCACGGGCGCGCACACGGCAGGGCAGCGCCTCAGCTGCTCTGCCGCGCCACCAACTCGGTGCGCAGCAGCCGCGGGCCCACGCGCTCGCCGGCCAGCTGGGCCAGCAGGCCCTCCACCAGCAGTTCGCCGGCCTCGCTGATCGGCTGGCGCACGGTGCTGATCGGCGGCTCGAAGTTGGCCGCCAGCGCGATGTCGTCGTAGCCCACCACACGCACATCCTCGGGCACGCGCCGGCCGTGGCGGCGCAGCGTGCCGATGACCGTCATGGCCATCAGGTCGGAGGCGCAGAACACCGCGTCGAAGGCCAGCTTCTGGCGCAGCAGCGACTCCACCTCGGCGCGGATGGCCTCGGCCACGAAGGGCACCTTGCGCGCCAGCGTGGGGTCGGCCATGCGGCCGGCGCGGGCATGGGCGCGTTCCCAACCCTGCTGGCGCTGGCCGATCTCGGGTAGGTCGGGGTCGCCCATGAACAGCACGCGCTGGGCACCGCGCTCGAACAGGTGGGCGGTGGCCAGTTCGCCGCCGGCGATGTTGTCGCTGCCCACCGTGGCGTACAGCTGCTGCGGCAGCTGCGCGCCCCACACCACGAAGGGCACGCCCTGCACCGCCATGGCGTTGAGCTGGTCGTGGTGGTGCCACTGCCCCACCAGCACCACGCCCGCCGCCTGGCCGGTGCGCCAGGGCCGCGCGGCCTCGTCCAGGTGGCCGGCGTCCACGCGGGTGATCAGCATGTCCAGGCCGCGGTCGGTCAGCGCATCGGCCAGGCTGCCCAGCAGGCTGAGGAAGAACGGGTCGCTCAGGTGCTGCCGCGTGGCGGGGTCGTAGGGCACGATGACCGCGACGGTGCGGTTCTGCTTCAGGCGCAGGTTCTGCGCCCCGATGTTGATGCTGTAGTTCAGCGAGCGGGCCAGCTCGGCCACGCGGGCGCGTGTCTCGGGATTGACCAGGCTGCTGTCGGACAGCGCCCGCGACACGGTGGACACCGACACGCCGGCCAGGCGCGCGATGTCGGACATCTGCACCCGCGACGGGCGGGCCAGCGGGGCCGTGCCCGCGCCGCCCTTGCCCGTGGCGGACGAGGGCGTGGGCGCGGGGGAAGGCGTGGAAGTCTTGGGTGGGCGGGCCATGACGGGGCGCGGGCGATCGCAGGCGGTCAGGCGGCGGGTCTGCCGCCGGGTGGCCGTGGATGATGCCACGCGGCCAGGGCCGCGCCAGGGCTGGCGGCGGCGATCAGCCGGCCATCCCCTTCAAGGCGGTGGGGTGGCCCTGATGGTCGGCGATGTACTGGCGGATGATGTCGTCGAAGCTGGCGTCGGCCTGTAGCCCCAGCGCGTTGGCACGGGCGGCCGACGAGGCCCTGGGCCAGCGCGCCACGATGCCGGCGATGCGCTCGTCGTGCTGGAAGCTGACCCGCGCGCGCACCTCGGGGCCGGCCACGCGGGCCAGCGCGTCCAGCATCTGCTGCACGGTGATGGTCAGGCCCGGCAGGTTCAGCGCGGTGCGGCCGCCATAGGCCTCGCGGCTGGCCTCGTAGACGGCGATCAGACCGGCCACGGTGCTGGCGGGCGAGGCCACCGGGTGCGAGGTCTCGGGCGCCACCGGGCACACCGAGGTCTCGCCGGCCAGCGGCTCGCGGATGATGCCGCTGAAGAAGGACGAGGCGGCGCCGTTGGGCCGGCCAGGGCGCACGGTGACGGTCATCAGGCGGGCGCTGCGGCCGTCGATGAAGCCCTTGCGGGTGTAGTCGGCCACCAGCTGCTCGCAGATGAACTTCTGGATGCCGTAGCTGGTCTGCGGCGTGGGCAGGGTGTCGTCGCCCACCACCTCGGGCATCGGGTGTGCATCCTCGGGGCCGAACACGGCCACCGAGCTGCTGAACACCAGGCGCGTGGGCGCCGCGCCGGCCTGCACGCGGCTGCGCAGTGCGTCCAGCAGCGCGCGGGTGCTGTCCAGGTTCGAGCGCATGCCGAGGTCGAAATCGGCCTCGCACTCGCCCGACACCGCGCTGGCCAGGTGGAACACGCCGTCGAAGGCTTCGTCGCGCAGCGCCTCGCACTGCGCCAGCAGCGGGCTGGTGCGGGCTTCCACGCGGGCGTCGGCGGCCAGATCGGCCAGGTGCGGCCCCAGCGGGAACTGGTCGGACAGCACGATGCGGGTGATGGGCTGGCCGGCCAGCGTGCCGCGGGCCAGCAGGGTGCGCGCCAGGCGGGCGCCGACGAAGCCGGCGCCGCCGGTGATCAGGATCTTCATGAGGGGCTGTGCAGGGACTTGGGGGAACGAAGGGGCTTGGGCGCCTTCAGGCGCGGTGCGGGGTCGGCCAGCGAGGGCAGCTTGCGGCGCGGTGAACCGAGCACTTCCTCGATGTCGTCCTGCGCACCGTCGATCTGTGCCAGCGAGGCGCGTTCGGCGCGTGCCGCGTCGCGGGCGATCAGTGCGTCGAGCACCTCGCGGTGCAGCGGCAGCGAATGGGCCGGGCCGTCGGGGCGCGAGGTGGAGATCTCGAAGCTGGTGCGCAGCAGCGCGCCGAGCGCCTTGCCCATCTGCACCATCATGCGGTTGTGGCAGGCGTGCAGCAGGCCCTGGTGGAAGCGCAGGTCGTGGGTGACGTAGTCGCCCCCGTGCTCGATGGCGTCCTTCATGCCGGCGTAGGCGGCCTCGATCTCGGCGATGTCGTCGGGCGTTGCGCGCTCGGCGGCCATGCGCACGGCGGCGGGCTCGACGATGCGGCGCAGTTCCTGCAGATCACGCAGGAACTCGCGTGTGAGCCCGATGCGCGACTGCCAGGCCACCACCGAGGGATCGAACCAGTTCCACTGGTCGGCCGGCAGCACCCGGGTGCCCACCTTGGGTCCGGTGCTGACCATGCCCTTGGCCACCAGCGACTTGATGGCCTCGCGCACCACCGTGCGGCTGACGCCGAGCTCGGTGCACAGCTGGGCCTCGGGCGGGATGGCGCCGCTGGCGCCGTAGCGGCCGGCCACGATGGCCTCGCCCAGCAGGTCGAGCGTGTGGCCCAGGACGTTCTTGATGGCGTTCATGGGCGCGGGATTGTCACAGCGTTGCCGTCACGCCGCCGTCCACGTACAGGATGTGGCCGTTGACGAAGGCCGCGGCATCGCTGGCCAGGAACACGCAGGCCGGCGCCAGCTCGTCCACCTCGCCCCAGCGGCGGCTGGGCGTGCGGTTGATCAGCCAGCCGCTGAAGGTCTCGTCGGCCACCAGCTTGGCGGTGAGCTCGGTCTTGAAGTAGCCTGGGCCGAGGCCGTTGACCGTGATGCCGTGCGGGCCCAGGTCGATGGCCATGCCCTTGGTCAGCATCTTCACCGCGCCCTTGCTGGCAGCGTAGGGCGCGATGCCGGGGCGGCCCAGTTCGCTCTGCACCGAGGCGATGTTGATGATGCGACCGCGCCGGCGCGTCACCATGCGCCGGGCCACCGCCTGGCCGACGATGAACAGGCTGTCGACATTGGTGCGCATGATGTCGGCCCAGTCGTTCGTGGCGAACTCGTGGAAGGCACCGCGGCGCTGGATGCCGGCGTTGTTGACCAGGATCTCGACCGGGGCGATGCCGGCCTCGATGGCGGCCACGGCGGTCTCCGCCTGGGCGGCGTCGGTGACGTCGAAGGCGCTGGCGTGCACGCGCAGGCCCTCGGCCGCCAGTTGCGCCCGGGTGGCTTCCAGCTTGGCGGCGTCACGGCCGTTGAGCACCACGGTGGCACCGGCCTGGGCCAGCCCACGCGCCAGCGCCAGGCCGATGCCGGCCGACGAGCCGGTCACGAGCGCCAGCTTGCCATCCAGGCGGAAGGTGGAAGCGTCGATCATGGGAGGCGGTCCGGCCGGTCAGAGGCGCTGCTGCGACTTGCCGTCGAAGACATGCGCCTTCACCGGGTCGAACTGCAGGTGCACGGTGTCGTCGGGCTGGGCGGCGGTGCGGCCATGCATCACCACCACCAGACGGGCGTCGCCCACCTGCACGAGCAGCTCGGTCTCGGCGCCGGTGGGCTCCACCACCACCACGCGGGCCGCGACGCCGGAATCGGCCAGCCGCAGGTCGGTCGGGCGGATGCCGTAGTGCACGGCCTGTCCGTGGCGGGCCGCGGTGCCCGGCGGCAGCGGCCAGCGGGCTCCCAGGGCCTCGACCGCACCGTCGTTGACCGTGCCTTCGAACACGTTCATGGACGGTGAGCCGATGAACTGCGCCACGAACAGGTTGCCCGGCCGATCGAACAGCTCGAGCGGCGTGCCAATCTGCTCGACGATGCCGTCGTGCATCACCACGATGCGGTCGGCCATGGTCATGGCCTCGATCTGGTCGTGCGTGACGTAGACGGTGGTGGTCTTCAGGCGCTGGTGCAGGGCCTTGATCTCGGCGCGCATGGCCACGCGCAGCTTGGCGTCCAGGTTGGACAGCGGCTCGTCGAACAGGAACACCTTGGGGTCACGCACGATGGCGCGGCCCATGGCCACGCGCTGGCGCTGGCCGCCCGACAGCTCGCGCGGGTAGCGGCCCAGCAGGTGGTCGAGGTTCAGGATCTTGGCGGCCTTGGCCACGCGTTCCTCGGTGGCCTGGGGATCGGCCTTGCGCAGGCGCAGGCTGAAGCCCATGTTCTCGCCCACAGTCATGTGCGGGTACAGCGCGTAGCTCTGGAACACCATCGCGATGTCGCGGTCCTTGGCCTCCAGGTCGTTGACCACCTTGCCATCGATCAGGATCTCGCCGCCGGAGATCTCCTCCAGGCCGGCCAGCATGCGCAGCAGCGTGCTCTTGCCGCAACCCGAGGGGCCGACGAGGACGACGAACTCGCCGTCGCGGATGTCGACATCGATGCCGTGCAGCACCTTGACCTTGCCGCCGTAGGTCTTCTGGACGTTCTTGAAAGTGACGGATGCCATGTTCTTCTCGCGTTAGCTCTTGACTGCGCCTGCCGTGAGACCGGACACCATGTAGCGCTTGAATGCGTAATAGATCGCTGCCGGCGGCAGCGCGTAGACCAGGCCGGTGGCCATCAGCACCTCCCAGGGCGAATCGTCGGCAGCCAGGAAGTTGCCCAGCGCCACGGCCAGCGTGATGTCGGTCTCGGCCGACAGCAGCAGGAAGCCGTAGAGGTACTCGTTCCAGGCCAGCAGCAGCGCGTAGGTGCCCACGGCCACCAGACTGGGCACCATCAGGGGCACGTACACCAGGCGGAACAGCTGCAGCGGGCTGGCGCCGTCGATGCGCGCGGCCTCGTCCAACTCCCAGGGCAGCTTGTCGCTGGCCTGCTTGAGCACCCAGATGCAGTACGGCGTGGCGATGGTCACCATGGCGAGGATCAGCGACCAGTGGTTGTTCAGCAGGCCGTAGGTGGCCATGGTCTTGTACATCGGCACGGCCAGGAAGGCGGCCGGGATGAAGTACGTGAACAGCGCCATGTTCATCACCGTGCGGCCGCCCTTGACCTTCAGCCGGCTGATGGCGAAGGCGGCGCAGGTGGCCACCGCCAGTGTGATGACACCCACGCTGACCGCGATGAACAGCGAGTTGCCGAGCTGCGTCCAGAAGTGCGTGAGGTAGTAGTGCTTCTGGTGGAAGACGGTGTCGAAGTTGTCCAGCGTGGGGTTCTTGGGCCACAGGCGGCCGCTGGTGGCCTGGTCGCGCGGGGAGATGGCGAACAGCACCAGGTGGTAGACCGGGATGAGGGTCCACAGGAGCACCGGAATGCCCACCAGCAGCAGCTGGGCCTCGGTGACGATCTTCTTGAGCTTCATGGCGGGCGCCTTACTTCGACAGGCGTTTCATCATCAGGTAGACCATCGGCAGCACCAGCGGCAATGCGACGACGATGGTGGCCATGGCGAGTTCCATGTGGTCGAGCCGCAGGTAGCGGATGCCCAGCGTGGCCAGCACATGGGTCAGGTCGGCCGGGCCACCGCCGGTGAGCAGGTACACGCTGTTGAAGTCGCCCAGCGTCCAGATCATCGACAGCACGGTGCTGGTGAGGTAGAGCCCCGCCATCGCCGGCCAGGTGATGAAGCGGAACTTCTGCCAGCGCGTGGCGCCGTCGACGCTGGCAGCCTCGTAGTGCTCGCTCGGGATGGCCAGACGCCCGGCCAGCAGGATCAGGGTCCAGAAGGGCAGCGACTTCCAGATGTGCATCAGCATCGAGAAGGCCAGGGCCAGCGTGGGGTCGTTCAGCCAGTTCGGGCCGTCCAGCCCGGTGAGCTTGAAGTAGGTGGTGTTGATGACACCCCATTCCGGGTTGAGCATGAAGCGCACGCTCAGGATCGTGGGGATGCTGGGCATGGCCCAGGGCAGGATGAAGATCGCCGACAGGATCTTGATCCACCAGCGCCCGGTGGTGAAGAAGCCCGACAGGCCCAGCGCCACCATCATCTTGATGTTCACCGCCACCACGATGAAGACCACCGTGTTGATGGCCGTGCGGAAGAAGATCGGGTCGTCGAAGAGCTTGACGTAGCTGGACGGGTGCCGTGCCAGCCACAGGCCGTAGCCCACCGGATACAGCACGAAGACCAGGAAGATGACCAGATAAGGCAGCAGCATCGCCCGGCCCCAGAAGGTCCAGGCGCTCATCGGCCGCGCGGGCAAGGGAGCAGGTAAGGCTGCGGTGCTCATGACTCGCTGCAATCAAACGGGGGAGAAACGGCAGGGCCGGCATGCGGCTTCGGCATTCGGCAGGCGCGGGCCACGGGCATTCGCCCGGCGGGCGCGGTGCCCCGCGCCTTCCAGGGGTCGGACCAGCCCCTTCACGGCGGGCCGGCCGGCAGAGCGCCCCGGCCGCCAGGCGCCGGCGATGCGGCGTCTGGCGATGCCGGGCGGGGACTCAGTTGCTGGCCACCGCCTTGATGCGGGCGATCATCTCGTCGACGGCCTTGTCCACCGGCACCTTCTCGTTGAGTACGCGGTTCATGGCCTTGGCCCAGACGTTCTCGTTGTTCAGCACGGTGAACTTGTAGTTCTTGGTGAACTCGAAGGGCACGGTGCCGCTCTTGAACTGGTTGTAGACCGTCTGGCGGTGCGGGTCGGCCTTCCAGAAGGCACTTTCCTGCGCGGCCTTGGTCACCGGGAACCAGCGGCCCTGCGAACCCTCGACATACGGCGTCAGGTTCTTCTCGTCGAGCATGAAGGCCACGAACTGCTTGGCCAGGGCCTTGTTCTTGGCCTCCTTGAAGATCACACCGGTCTTCACGGCCGCGCGGTACTGCATCTTGCTGCCGTCGGGCTTGGCCGGGAAGGCGGCGGTGGCGATGTTCTCGCCGTAGTTCTTCTTGGCGGTGGCACGCTGGGCGTCGGTCAGCGTGGGGTTCACGCTGTCGTCCAGCCACTTGGCCGCGATCGAGATCGTGGCGTTGTGGGTCAGGATGATGGTCTTGTTGTGGAAGGCGACGTTGTTGTCCGGGTCCTTCCAGCTGGTGGACGACGGCGGCGTGCAGCTCTTGGTGTAGACCGAGGTGTAGTCGGTCATCGCGTTGATCAGGCCCTGGCGCACGGCCGGGTCATCGACCAGCAGCTTGCCGGAGTCGTTCACCAGCTTGACGTTGTGGGCGTCCATGAAGGTCAGGAACGAATAGAACGCGTCGCTGGAGTCCACGCCCATCGGGAAGCCGGTGGCGTAGCCGCGCGAGCCGGTCTTCTGGCGATAGGCCGGCTGCACCTTCTCGCACCAGAAGCTCCAGTACTCCTTCCAGGTCTTGGGGATGTCGGCTTCCTTGAAGCCGGCTTCGCCCAGCATGTCCTTCCAGTACTGGATGTGCATGGTCTGCTGCTTGATCGGGAAGGCGTAATAGGCGCGCTTGCCGTCGGCGTTGTTCAGCAGGAAGGTGGTCGACAGGGCCTGCGGCTCGAACTTGGCGCGCAGCGGGTCGATGATGGAGCTCAGGTCTTCCAGCTTGCCGTCGTAGGCCCACTTGGCCGTGACCTGGAAGTCGTACACGTCGCCATAGGCCACGTCGGGCGGGTTGCCGGCGTCCAGCGCGGCCACGCTCTTGGGAATGATTTCCTGCGGGGCGTACAGCGACAGCGCCACCTTGCTCTTGGTCTTGTCCTCGAAGGCCTTCACGGCGGCGAACAGCGCGTCGTCCTCGCCCTTGTAGTAGCCCTTGTTCCACCACACGGTGAGGGTCTGCTGCGCGAAGGCGGGGGCGGCGGAGATCAGGCCGGCAGCGATCAGTGCGCCGGTGATCCAGGTCTTGGCATGCATCGTGAGGTCTCCTTGTTCCTGTCGAAGGCAGGGCTGGGCTGTGCTGGCCGGCAGCTCTCCGACCATGGTGTGATCGTATGATGAATGACGAGGGCAGGCTTCGGGGCTTACCCGTGGGCCGGCCGGCTCAGCGGCACTCGGGCACCGGCGTCAGCAGGGGCTGGCCAGCGAAATGCGCGGCCAGGTTGCCGTAGGCCAGGTCGGCCATGGCCTGCCGGGTGGCGGTGGTGGCGCTGCCGATGTGCGGCGCCAGCACCACCTGCGGCAGGGCGCGCAGGCGCTCGGGCACGCGCGGTTCGTCCTCGAACACGTCCAGGCCCGCGCCGGCGATCACGCCCTGCTCCAGCGCGGTGATCAACGCGGCCTCGTCGACGACCGAGCCGCGCGCCACGTTGACCAGGATGCCCCGCTCGGGTGAGCTGCGGCCCAGCGCGGCCAGCACCTCGGCATCGATCAGATGGCGCGTGCCCGCGCCGCCGGGCGTGATGACGACCAGGAAGTCGCTCTCGGCGGCCAATGCGGCCGGGCTGGGCAGGTAGCGGTAGGGCAAGGCCGGCTTGGCCGAGCGCGCGGTGTAGGCGATGGCCATGTGGAATGCCGCGGCGCGGCTGGCGATGGCCTGGCCGATGCGGCCCATGCCCACGATGCCCACCCGTGCGCCGCTCATCTTTCGTGCCAGCGGCAGGGCGCCCTTCTCGGCCCAGGCGCCGCTGCGCACATGCCGGTCGGCGGCGGGGATCTGGCGTGCGGCCGCCAGCATCAGGGCCAGTGCCAGGTCGGCCACGTCGTCATTCAGCACGTCGGGCGTGTGCGTGACGGTGATGCCGCGGGCCTTGGCTGCCTCGACCGCAATGCCGTCGTAGCCCACGCCCATCACCGAGATGACTTCCAGCGCGGGCAGCTGGGCGATCAGTTCGGCGCTGACCTTGCTGTCGCCGCTGGCGGCGATGCCGCGGATGCGCGGCGCCACGGCGGCGAAGGCGGCCGCGTCGGATTCGTGCACGCGGTCATGCACGGTGAAGGCGGCGCGCAGCCGTGGCTCGAGCAGCGGCGACAGCCGGGTGACCGACAGGATCTCGGGCAGGGACGCGTCGGCCGGATGGGAGGTGGCGGGGGTCAAGGGCGGGGCTCCAGGGCTGTCTCGGGGGTTCTACGGGTGTTCGCCTCAATCGTCATACCATAGTATCTCGACCGCTCCGGGCCAGGCGCCCGGGAAAACGAGAACCCAGCGAGAAGACGATGAGCGACGCACCGAAGAAGAAACGCCCCGAGGAACTGCGCAGCCAGCAATGGTTCGGCCGCCAGGACCGCGACGGCTTTGCCTACCGCAGCTGGGTGAAGGGCAAGGGCGTGCCGCACGACCAGTTCGACGGCCGCCCGGTCATCGGCATCTGCAACACCTACAGCGAGCTGACGCCCTGCAACAGCCACTTCCGCACGCTGGCCGAACAGGTGAAGATCGGCGTGTACGAGGCCGGCGGCTTCCCGCTCGAGTTTCCGGTGATGAGCCTGGGCGAGACCCTGCTGCGCCCCACGGCCATGCTCTACCGCAACCTGGCCAGCATGGACGTGGAAGAGAGCATCCGCGGCAACCCGATCGACGGCGTGGTGCTGCTGATGGGCTGCGACAAGACCACGCCCAGCCTGCTGATGGGCGCCGGCAGCGTCGACCTGCCCACCATCGGCGTCAGCGGTGGCCCGATGCTCAACGGCAAGTGGCGCGGCCAGGAACTGGGCAGCGGCACCGGCGTGTGGAGCATGAGCGAGCAGGTGCGCGCCGGCACGCTGAAGCTGCAGGACTTTTTCGAGGCCGAGAGCTGCATGCACCGCAGCCACGGCCACTGCATGACTATGGGCACCGCCAGCACCATGGCCAGCATGGTGGAGGCCTTGGGCGTGGGCTTGCCCGGCAATGCCGCCTACCCGGCCGTGGATGGCCGCCGCAATGTGTTGGCGCGCAACGCCGGCCGCCGCATCGTCGAGATGGTGCATGCCGACCAGAAGCTGTCCAGCATCCTGACCCGCGAGGCCTTCGAGAACGCCATCCGCACGCTGGCGGCCATCGGCGGCAGCACCAATGCCGTGATCCACCTGATCGCCATCGCCGGCCGCCTGGGCGTGCCGCTGTCGATCGACGACTTCGACCGCCTGGGCAGCGAACTGCCCTGCCTGGTGAACCTGCAGCCCAGCGGCGAGCACCTGATGGAGGACTTCTGCTACGCCGGCGGCCTGCCGGTGGTGATGCGCCAGCTGCTGGAGGCCGGCCTGCTGCATGCCAACGCCGTGACGGCCAACGGCTGCACCGTGGCCGAGAACGTGGGCACGGCCGAGAACTACGACGCCCGCGTCATCAAGACCATGGCGCAGCCGTTCAAGCCGGCCGCCGGCATCGCCGTGCTGCGCGGCAACCTGGCACCGCGCGGCGCCGTCATCAAGCCCAGCGCCGCCACGCCCGAGCTGATGAAGCACACCGGCCGCGCCGTGGTGTTCGAGGACAGCACCGACTTCCACGCCCGCATCGACGACGAGAGCCTGGATGTGGACGAGACCTGCATCCTGGTGTTGAAGAACTGCGGCCCCAAGGGCTATCCCGGCATGGCCGAGGTGGGCAACATGCCGCTGCCGCCCAAAGTGCTGCGCAAGGGCATCACCGACATGGTGCGCATCAGCGATGCACGCATGAGCGGCACCGCCTACGGCACCGTGGTGCTGCACACCGCGCCCGAGGCCGCGGCTGGCGGCCCGCTGGCTCTGGTTCAGAACGGCGACCTGATCACACTGGATGTGCAGGCGCGCAGCCTGCATTTGCATGTGGACGACGCTGAACTGGAGCGCCGCCGCGCACACTGGGCGCCGCCCACGCCGCCGCTGGACAGCGGCTACTGGAAGCTCTACATCGACCACGTGCTGCAGGCCGACGAAGGGGTCGACCTCGACTTCCTGCGCGGCAAGCGCGGCGCGTTCGTCCCGAAGGACAACCACTAACTCCTGCCATCCATGAGCATTGCCCATAACAAGTACGCGCTGGTCACCGGCGCCAGCAGCGGCATCGGCCGCGCCTGCGCCCTGGCCCTGCTGGCCGAGGGCTGGACCGTGGCCCTGGTGGGCCGCCGCGCCGATGCGCTGGCTGAAACGGCCGCCGCCGCCGGTGAGGCCGCCAGCCGCGCCCACGCCCTGCCCTGCGATGTGAGCGACGACGTGGCCGTGGCGCAGCTGTTCGACACCGTGCGCGAGCGCTTCGGCCGGCTGGACCTGCTGTTCAACAACGCCGGCGTGTCGCTGCCCAACACGCTGCCCGGCGACCTGTCGGCCAGCGAATGGCGCCGCGCGGTCGATGTCAACCTGCACGGCATGTTCTTCTGCCTGTCGGCGGCCTTCAAGCTGATGCAGACGCAGGCACCGCAGGGCGGTCGCATCATCAACAACGGCTCGATCTCGGCCCATGTGCCGCGCCCCGGCACCATCGCCTACACGGCCACCAAGCATGCGGTCTCGGGCCTGACCCGCGCCGCCGCGCTGGACGGCCGCAACTTCGACATCGCCGTGGGCCAGATCGACATCGGCAACGTGGCCAGCGACATGACCCTGAAGATGGCCGCCGGCGTGCCGCAGCCCGACGGCAGCATCCGCCCCGAGGCGCGCATGGACATGTCCTCGCTGGTCGAGACCTTCATGGCCATGACCCGCCTGCCGCTGAGCGCCAACGTGCTGTTCACCACCGTGATGGCCACCAAGATGCCCTTCGTGGGCCGGGGTTGAGACACCATGACGCTGGCCTGCCAGATCCACGCCGCGCATGACCTGCGCCTGATCGACGAAGCCCCGCCCGAGCTCGGCCCGCACGATGTGCGGCTGCGCCTGGGCGCGGGTGGCATCTGCGGATCCGACCTGCATTACTACACCCACGGCCGCGTGGGCGCCTTCACCGTGCGCCAGCCGCTGGTGCCGGGCCACGAGGCCTCGGGGGTGGTGGATGCCATCGGCTCGGCCGTCACGCGGGTCAAGCCCGGCGACCGCGTGGCCTGCAACCCCTCGCACGCCTGCGGCCGCTGCGATTACTGCCGCGCCGGCCGCGGCAACCTGTGCCGAAGCATGTTCTTTCTCGGCAGTGCCAGCGTGTTCCCGCATGCGCAGGGCATGTTCCGTGAGCGCTTCGTGCTGGGCGAGGCGCAGCTCACACCGATCACGGAGGATCACATCAGCCTGGGCGAGATCGCCTGCGCCGAGCCGCTGTCGATCGGCCTGCACGCCATCCACCGCGCCGGCCCGGTGCTGGGCGAGACGGTGTTCATCACCGGCGGCGGCACCATCGGCTGCATGACGGCCCTGGCCGCACGCCTGGCCGGTGCGGCGCGCATCATCGTGGCCGATGTGCAGCCGCGTGCGCTGGAGGTGGCACTGCAGTGCGGCGCCGACGAGGTGCTGCGCAGCGACCAGGTGGACCTGGCCACGCTGGCCGATGTGGCCGATGTCAGCCTGGAATGTGCCGGTCATCCCGGCGCGCTGCTGGGCTGCCTGACCGTCACGAAGCGCGGCGGCCGCATCATCCAGGTGGGCACGCTGCCCGACGAGGTGGCGTTCCCGGCCAACAAGATCATGGCCCGCGAGCTGGACTACCGCGGTGTGTTCCGCGCGCACCTGGCCTTCGACTGGGCGGTGCAGGCCATCCGCAGCCGCCGCGTGGACGTGCGGCCGCTGATCACCGCGCAGTTGCCGCTGTCCAAGGCGCGCGAGGCCTTCGATCTGGCGCTGGACAAGACGCGCAGCACCAAGGTGCAGCTGGTGGCCGAGGCCTAAGCCGGCGCACCGTTTTCTCTCTCTCCTCTTCCCTTGCACAGGACCACAGCATGACTTCCCGACTTGCGGGCAAGACCGCCCTCGTCACCGCCGCCGGCCAGGGCATCGGCCGCGCCACCGCGCTGGCCTTCGCGGCCGAGGGCGCGCGCGTGATCGCGACAGACATCAACCAGGCGCTGCTGGACAGCCTGGCCACCGAGCTGGGCGCGGGGCACAGCGTGCAGCGCCTGGACGTGACCGATGCCGACGCCATCCGCGCGCTGGCCGCGGCACACACCGACGTCAACGTGCTGTTCAACGGCGCCGGCTTCGTGCATGCCGGCACTGTGCTGGAGTGCACCGAGGCCGATTTCGACATGGCCGTCACGCTGAACGTGCGCTCGATGTTCCGCACCATCCAGGCCTTCGTGCCGGCGATGCTGGCGCGGGCCAAGGCGGGCGGCGTGGGTGGCTCGGTGATCAACGTGGCCTCGGTGGCCGGCAGCATCAAGGGCGCGCCCAACCGCTTCATCTACGGCACCACCAAGGCAGCGATCATCGGCCTGACCAAGGCCGTGGCCGCCGACTTCATCACCCAGGGCGTGCGCTGCAACGCCATCTGCCCGGGCACGGTGGAGTCGCCCAGCTTGCGCGACCGCATTGCCGCCCAGGCCGCCGCCAGCGGCCAGACGCTGGAACAGGTGGAAGCCGCCTTCGTGGCCCGCCAGCCCATGGGCCGCCTGGGCAAGGTCAGCGAGATCGCCGCGCTGGCGGTCTATCTCGCGAGTGACGAATCTTCCTTCACGACCGGCACCGCTCAAGTCATCGACGGCGGCTGGAGCAACTGAACTCTCTCGACAGAAAGCACAAAGCATGAAACTCCTCCGCCACGGCCCCCGCGCCAACCCCAAGCCCGGCCTGATGGATGCCCAGGGCCAGGTGCGTGACCTGTCCGGCCTGATCGGTGACATCACCCCGGCCACGCTGTCGCCGTCGGCGCTGGCGGCGCTGGCCAGCGTGGATGTGAACACCCTGCCCGTGGTGCCGCTGGGCGAGTACCAGGTGCCCTTCACCGGCATGACCAAGTTCATCGCCATCGGCCTGAACTACGCCGACCACGCCGCCGAGTCGAACCTGCCGATCCCGGCCGAGCCCATCGTGTTCCAGAAGACGGTGGAAAGCGCCGTGGGCTGCAACCACGCCGTCGTGCTGCCCAAGGGCTCGAAGAAGACCGACTGGGAGGTGGAGCTGGGCGTGGTGATCGGCACCCGCGCGCGCTATGTCGACGAGGCCGATGCGCTCAAGCATGTGGCCGGCTACTGCACGATCAACGATGTGTCGGAGCGCGAGTACCAGATCGAACGCGGCGGCACCTGGGACAAGGGCAAGGGCTGCGACACCTTCGGCCCGATCGGCCCGTGGCTGGTGACGGCCGACGAGGTGGGCGACCCGCAGAACCTGGACATGTGGCTGGAGGTCAACGGCCACCGCTACCAGAACGGCAACACCAAGACGATGATTTTCACGGTGGCCAAGATCGTCAGCTACGTCAGCCAGTTCATGACGCTGAACCCCGGTGATGTGATCACCACCGGCACGCCGCCGGGCGTGGGCATGGGCGTCAAGCCGGCGCCGGTGTTCCTGAAGCCGGGCGACGTGATGCGCCTGGGCATCCAGAAGCTGGGCGAGCAGCAGCAGACCGTGTACGCCTGGGATCCGGCGCTGATCGACGCCTGAGCCCGTGGTTGCCCACCGCCGCACGAACTGGACGCAGGAGGCCCGCATGACGCCATCGACCGCTTGTACCTCCGGCCGGGGCCGGCGCCTGTGGGGGGCCGGCGGTCTGCTGGCTGCCCTGGCCCTGGTGCTGGGAATGCAGGGTTGCGCCGTGCCGGGCGGCGGGGCGTCGAGCGCGCCCGCGCCCGCGACGGCCGAGCCCGCGGCCTCCGGGCCGCCGCAGTCGATGCTGTGGGTGGGCAACAGCTTCTTCTACTACAACAACAGCCTGCACGGCCATGTGGGTCTGCTGGCGGCTTCGGGCGGCGTGCGGGTGCGCGGCGTCTCGTCCACCATCAGCGGCTCGGGCCTCGACTGGCACGACCTGCCGTCGCTGCTGCGGCCGGGCGGGCTGGGCCGCTACTCCTTCGTGGGCGACAACGAGATCCGCTTCAATCCGCCGGGCCGGCAGTTCGACAGCGTGGTGATGATGGACTGCAGCCAGTGCCCCGTGCACCCGCAGCTGCAGGGCGCCTTCCATGACACCGTGAAGAAGAACGCCACGTTGCTGCGCGAGCGCGGCATCCGCCCGGTGCTGTTCATGTCCTGGGCCTACGCCGACAAGCCCGACATGACCGAGGCGCTGGCGGCCCAGTACACCGCCGCCGGCAAGGCCAATGGTGCCCAGGTCATCCCGGCCGGCCTGGCCTTCGCCCGTGCGCTGGCGCTCGACCCTGCCGTGCAGCTGTATGCGCCCGACAAGCGCCATCCCAGCTTGGCCGGCACCTACCTGGCCGCCTGCACCACCTATGCGGCGCTGTGGGGCAAGAGCCCGGTGGGCCTGGGCTACACCGCCGGCCTCGACCCCGCCCTGGTGCGCACGCTGCAGACCGCCGCCTGGGACGCCGTGCAGGCGCAGGCCCGGCGCTGATGGCGCCGCGGCCGGCGCCCTCTCCCCCTTCTGACCGAACCGAGGTGCTTCGCGTGAGCGTTCCCCCCGTCATCCGCATCCATCCCGACGACAACGTCGTCATCGCCCGCCAGCAGCTGGTGGGCGGCACGGCGCTGCCGGCCGAGGGCGTCACCGTGGCCGGCCTGGTGCCGCCGGGCCACAAGCTGGCCACCCGCGCCATCCGCCAGGGCGAGCCGGTGCGCCGCTATGGCCAGATCATCGGCACGGCCACGCGCGACATCGCGCCCGGCGAACATGTGCACACGCAGAACCTGGCCTTCAGCGCCTTCGAGCGCGCGCACGAGCCCGGCGCCGCCGCCACGCCCACCGCCTACGTGGCCGAGCCGGCCACGTTCATGGGCATCGTGCGCGATGAACCTTGGCGCAAGGGCCGCGTGGCCACGCGCAACTACATCGGCGTGCTCACCAGCGTGAACTGTTCGGCCACCGCCGCACGCGCCATCGCCGACCACTTCCGCCGCGACATCAAGCCCGAGGCGCTGGCCGACTACCCCAACGTCGACGGCGTGGTGGCGCTCACCCACGGCATGGGCTGCGCCACCGCCAGCGACGGCGAGGAACTGCAGGTGCTGCGCCGCACGCTGGGCGGCTATGCCAAGCACCCCAATTTCGCCGCCGTGCTGGTGGTGGGCCTGGGTTGCGAGACCAACCAGATCCAGGGCCTGATCGCGCAGGAGGGCCTGCAGGAAGGCGCCAAGCTGGCCGCCTTCAGCATCCAGGACACCGGCGGCACGGCCAAGACCGTGGCCCGCGGCATCGAGCTGGTGAAGGCCATGCTGCCCGAGGCCAACCGCGTGCAGCGCCAGCCGGTGCCGGCGCGGCACCTGGTGGTGGGCCTGCAGTGCGGCGGATCGGACGGCTACAGCGGCATCAGCGCCAACCCGGCGCTGGGCGCTGCGGTCGATCGCCTGGTGCGCCACGGCGGCACGGCCATCCTTAGCGAGACGCCGGAGATCTACGGCGGCGAGCACCTGCTGACCCGCCGCGCCGTGAGCGCCGAGGTGGCCGACAAGCTGACGCGGCGCATCGCCTGGTGGGAGGCCTACACCGCCCGCAACCAGATGCAGATGGACAACAACCCCTCGGCCGGCAACAAGGCCGGCGGGCTGACCACCATCCTGGAAAAAAGCCTGGGCGCCATCGCCAAGAGCGGCACCACCAACCTGGTGGATGTGTATGAATACGCCCAACCGGTCACGGCGCAGGGCTTCGTCTACATGGACACGCCGGGCTACGACCCGGTGTCGGCCACCGGCCAGGTGGCGGGCGGCGCCAACCTGATCTGCTTCACCACCGGCCGTGGCTCGGCCTACGGTTGCGCGCCCAGCCCCAGCCTGAAGCTGTCGACCAACAACGCGCTGTACGCGCGCCAGGCCGAGGACATCGACATCAACTGCGGCGACATCGTCGACGGCGGCGAGACGGTCGACGAGGCCGGCGAGCGCATCTTCCGCATGATGCTGGCCGCGGCCTCGGGCGAGAAGACCAAAAGCGAGATCCATGGCTACGGCCAGAACGAATTCGTGCCCTGGCAACTGGGCGCGGTGATGTGACATGAGCCATCCGATTGCTGCCGGATCCGTTCCGGTTCCACACGACACGCTGCGCACCTGGGCCACCGCCTGCCTGCAGGCCGTGGACATGCCGGCCGACGATGCCGCCGAGCTCGCCGACAGCCTGGTGCAGACCAGCCTGTGGGGCGTGGACAGCCACGGCATCGCGCGCCTCACGCACTACCTCGACCGGCTGACGCGCGGCTCGATCAAGGCCCGGCCTCAGCTGCAGATCACGCGCAGCGGCCCCTGCACCGCCCAGGTGGCCGGCGATGCCGGCCAGGGCATCGTGGTGGCGCACAAGGCCAACCGGCTGGCCATGGAGATCGCGCGCGAGAACGGCGTCGCGGCCGTGGGGGTGAACGATTCGTCGCACTGCGGCGCCATCGGCCTGTACACGCGGGCCGCGGCGCGCCAGGGCTTCGTGGCCTTCGCATTCACGCATGCCGACAGCATCGCGGCGCCGCATGGCGGCACGCGGCCCTACTTCGGCACCAACCCGATCAGCATCGCCTTTCCGCGCGCGGGGGCCGAACCCACCTGCCTGGACATGGCCACCACGTCGATTCCGTGGAACCGCGTGATGAACGCGCGGCGCGAGGGCCATCCGCTGCCGCCCGACGTGGCCATCGACGCCCACGGCCAGCCGACCACCGATGCCGATGCGGCCATCGCTGTCACGCCGCTGGGCGGCGAGCAGTACGGCCACAAGGGCTATGCCATGGCGCTGATGGTCGACCTGCTGTGCGGCCCGCTGAACGGCGCCCCCTTCGGCGCCCACATTCCGCCGATGTTCAAGGACCTGGATGCGCCGCGGCGCATCGGCGCCTTCTTCATCGTCATCGAGCCGGCGCGCTTTGCCGGTGGTGCGATGCTGGCCGCCGTGGTGGCGCAGCTGGCTGGCGAGCTGGCGCTGGAGCCCGGCAGCCCGCGCATGCCCGGCGATCCCGAGCGTGACCACGACGCGCAGCGCCGCGCCGAGGGCATCCCGATCGAGCCGGCGCTGGCCGAGCAGATGCGGGTCTGGAGCCAGCGGCTGGGCGTCGCGGCGCCGCTGTAGCCCGCGCATCGTGTCCAATCGGGCCATGCCCGATGACCTGACCCACCCGACCGACCAACGCCTGACCGAGCTGGAGATCAAGCTCAGCTTCACCGAGGACGCGCTCGACCGCCTGAACGAGGTGATCGTGCGCCAGCAGGCGCAGATCGACGCGCTGGTGCGCGAGGTGCTGGCGCTGCGCAGCCAGGCCGCCAGCGGCGACGCCGGCCAGCCACCGTTCCGCAGCCTGCGCGACGAGCTGCCTCCGCACTATTGAGCCGAGGGCGCGGTCTCGCCGCCGAACTGCTCGTAGGCCTGCAGCGCGTGGGCGGCGTACATCAGCGACGGGCCGCCGCCCATGTACACGCACATGCCCAGCATCTCCTCGAACTCGGCGCGGCTGCAGCCCAGCTTGACCAGCGCCTCGGCATGGAAGCCCAGGCAGGGGTCGCAGCGCGCGGACACCGACAGCGCCATCGCGATCAGTTCCTTGGTCTTGCGGTCCAGCACGCCGGCCTTGCCGGCCGCCTGGGCCAGGGCCGAGAAGCCGCGCAGCGTGTCGGGCGTGTCGGCGCGCAGCTTGGCCATCAGGGCCGAGACCTCGCGCGTGATCTCCGGGTAGTTCTTGCTCATCGTCATGCCGGGTGGGGTATGTGGATGCGTGGATGATAGGTTGGCGGGTGACCAGGCGGGTGCCCCATCTGTCCCCCGCTTGACAGCGCGCAAGGCCTTCGATCGCCGACGCTCGATGGTCCCTGCCGCAGGGCCGCCGACGGGCGGCAGCCGTCCCCTCCGATGAACCTCGTCTCGCGCTGCCGCGCCCCGATCGAACGCGCCGTCAGCCGCGCCACCGCCCGCACCGCCCACTGGAGCCCCACCACCCGCGGCCTGCTGTGGATCAGCAGCTCGGGGCTGATCTTCAGCATGCTCAACGCGCTGATGCGGGGCCTGACGCTGCACATCGACCCGTTCCAGGCGCAGTTCCTGCGGTACTTCTTCGGCCTGCTGGTGCTGCTGCCGGTCGTGCTGCCGGCCGGGCTGGCCGCCTACCGGCCGCGCGATGTCGGCGCGCAGTTCACCCGTGGCCTGGTGCACACGCTGGGCCTGTGTCTGTGGTTCACGGCGCTGCCGCGCATTCCGCTGGCCGACATGACGGCCATCGGCTTCACCGGCCCGATCTTCATCATGATCGGCGCCCGCCTGGCCTTCCAGGAGCCGATGCGCTGGGAACGCTGGGTGGCTACGCTGCTGGGCTTTGCCGGCGTGCTGATCATCGTGGGCCCCAAGCTGTCGGGATCGGGCGGGGTGTGGCACCTGGTGATGCTGGCCTCGGCGCCGGTGTTCGCCGGCTCGTTCCTGCTCACCAAGGCCATGACGCGGTACGAGACGGCCAGCGTGATCCTGGTGTGGCAGTCGATCACCGTGTCCATCATCAGCCTGCCGCTGGCGCTGTGGCACTGGCAGGGGCTGAGCACGGCGCAGTGGTCGCTGTTCGCGCTGTGCGGCGTGCTGGGCAGTGCCGGGCACTACTGCCTGACCCGCGGCTTTGCCGCCGCCGACATCTCGGCCACGCAGTCGGCGCGCTTTCTGGATCTGGTGTGGTCGGCGGTGATGGGCTGGCTGCTGTTTTCCGACGTGCCCAGCGCCGCCACGCTGCTGGGCGGCACGGTGATCAGCGCGGCCACGGTGTGGCTGGCGCGGCGTGAGTCGCAGCGCCGCCAGCGCGCCGCGCGCGAGGCCGAAGCCCAGGCCGAGATCGAGGCCGAAGCCGAGGCGCGCGGCAGTCCCTGACCGCGCCACGGGCCGGTCAAGACCCTGACCGCGGTTGGGGCGCTGCGCCGGGATGCTCCATTTCCGTGTGCGGCGGCCGATATACCCCCATGGCCATCGGCCTCGCGGGGCAGTCACAGCGGGACGAGGGTCAGATCCTGCAACCTGTTGTCCTGACTGTCCCGCGAGGGCCTTTCCATGTCATTTTTGAACCATTGGCGCATCGGCCAACGCGTCGCGCTGGCCTACGGCCTGGTGCTGGCGGTGCTGCTGGCGGTGATCGCCGTCACGCTGCCGCAACTGGCCTCCACCGAAGCCTCGATCCGCAACCTCGTCACCGAGCAGGCCGAACGCCTGGCCCTGGCCCAGGAATGGCGCGAGGCCATCGCCACCAACTCGCAGCGCGCGCTCGCCCTGGGCCTGAGCGCCGACGACGGGCTGAAGGCGCATTTCGAGGACAAGATCAAGGCCACCTCCGCGCGCACGACCGAGGTGCAGAAGCGCTACGCCGAACTGGAGACCACGCCCGAGGGCCGGGCCGGCCAGGAGCGCCTGGCCGATGTGCGCAAGCGCTACCTGGCCACGCGCGAGCGGCTGCTGGCCGCCCGCGGCAACCCGGCGCAGGTGGCCAGCATCGGCGAGGAGTTCAAGAAGACCGCCGACGAGTACATGGGCGTGGCCCGCGAGGTGGTGAGCTTCCAGCAGAACCGGGCCAAGGATGTGGGCGCCAAGGTGCACGAGGACCTGGCCTTCGCGCGCGCCGTGTTTCTGGGCGCGGTGCTGCTGGCGGTGCTGGTGGCCGCCGGCTCGGGCGTGCTGCTGTCGCGCTCGCTGAGCGTGCCGCTGGCCCGGCTGGAGGCCAGTGCCCAGCGCATCGCGGCCGGCGATCTGGGCGAGCGCCTGGCTGCCACGGGCGAGCGCTCGGAGGTCGGCCGCCTCAACGATGCGATGGCCAGCATGCAGGAGGCCCTGCGCCAGCTGGTGCAGCAGGTGCGCGACAGCAGCGAATCGATCCGCGTGGCCAGCGCCGAGGTGGCCACCGGCAACGCCGACCTGAGCCAGCGCACCGAGGCCACCGCCAGCCACCTGCAACAGACCGCCTCGTCGATGGAGCAGATCGCCGGCACCGTGCGCCAGAGCGCCGGCACCGCCGCCGAGGCCAACCACATGGCCGCGCAGGCCCAGCAGGTGGCGCAACAGGGCGGCCAGGCGGTGCACAGCGTGGTCGACACGATGGCCGGCATCCAGGATGCCTCGCGCCGCATCGCCGACATCATCGGCACCATCGATGGCATCGCCTTCCAGACCAACATCCTGGCGCTGAATGCGGCGGTGGAGGCCGCCCGTGCCGGCGAGCAGGGCCGCGGCTTCGCCGTGGTGGCCGGCGAGGTGCGCACGCTGGCGCAGCGATCGTCGGCCGCGGCGCGCGAGATCCGCGGGCTGATCGAGGCCTCGGTCGAGCGCGTGTCGCAGGGCACGCAGGCGGCCGAGGGCGCCGGGCGCACCATGGGCGACATCGTCTCGGGCGTGCAGCGGGTCAGCAGCCTGATCGCCGAGATCAACGTGGCCACCACCGAGCAGAGCCAGGGCCTGGACGTGGTGAACCAGGCCGTGGCCTCGCTCGACCAGGCCACGCAGCAGAACGCGGCGCTGGTGGAACAAGGCGCCGCCGCCGCCCACAGCCTGCAGGAGCAGGCGCAGCGCCTGCACAGCCTGGTGGCCGGGTACCGGGTCTGACGGGGAGTGCTCAGGCCGCGCCCCCCGGCGCGCTACAGTGCCGGGCATCGATGAGCCTGCCGCGTTGCCTGATTCCCCAGCCGCCTGGCGCCCTGGCGCGCCTTGCCGCCTGGCCCCTGCTGGCGCTGGTCTGGGGCCTGTTGACCGCCGGGCCGGTGGCCTGGGCGCAGGGCGCGCCGGCGGCCGCGCCCATGACCTTGACGGCCCCGGTGGCCTCAGCGGCCTCTGCGGCACCGGGCAGAACGCCTGGTGCACCGGCAGCGTTGCCGCCCATCGACTCGATGGCGCGCCGAGTGCTGGCCTGCACCGCCTGCCATGGCGCGGAGGGCCGTGCCGTGGGCAGCGCCTTCGTGCCGCGCATCGCCGGCAAGCCGGCCGGCTACCTGTACCGGCAGATGCTGAACTTCCGTGACGGCCAGCGCCGCCACGAGGGCATGGCGCGCCTGCTGGCGCCGCTGAGCAACGAATACCTGCGCGAGATCGCCGCGCATTTCGCCGCGCTGGACCTGCCCTGGCCCACGCCGCAGCCCGGCCCCGCCACACCGGCGCTGCTGGCGCAAGGCGAGCAGCTGGTGCGCCAGGGCGATGTGGCGCGGCGGGTGCCCGCCTGCACGGCCTGCCATGGCGCGGCGCTGACCGGCGTGGCCCCGGCCGTGCCCGGCCTGCTGGGCCTGCCGCACGACTACATCACCGCCCAGCTGGGCGCCTGGCGCGCCGGCACGCGCCGCGCGCTGGCGCCCGACTGCATGCACGACGTGGCGGCACGCCTGAGCCCGGAAGCCTCGGCCGCAGTGGCCGCCTGGCTGACCCGCCAGCCGATGCCGGCCGACCACCGCGCCGTGGCCGCCCTGCCGGCCCCGATGCCGCTGCGCTGCGGCGCGGCACCCGAGGCGCGGTGATGGCCACCGGTACCCCGGCGTCGCCGCCACCGCCGAGCGCGCAGCCGGGGCCTGCGCCCGCGGGCGCCGGGCCAGCGGCGCGCGGCGCCTGGCGCCGTGGGCTGCGGCGGCTGGGGCTGGGTGCGCTGCTGGCGGTGGCCGGTCTGGCGGCGGCCGTGGCCTGGCTGGACCGCCTGCCCGAGACGGTGCCCGCCACCGCGGGCGTTGCCGACGCCGCCACGCTGGCCCGCGGCGCGCAGCTGGCCCGCCTGGCCAACTGCGCCGGCTGCCACACGGCGCCGGGCGGTGCCGCCTATGCCGGTGCGCGGGCGCTGGCCACACCGTTTGGCACCGTGTATGCCGGCAACCTGACGCCCGATGCCGACACCGGCCTGGGCCGCTGGAGCGCCGACGACTTCTGGCGCGCGTTGCACCATGGCCGGGGCCGCGATGGCCGGCGCCTGGTGCCGGCCTTTCCGTACACCAGCTTCACCCACATCGGCCGCGCCGACAGCGACGCGCTGTTCGCCTGGCTGCGCACGCTGCCGCCGGTGGCCGCCGCACGCCCGGACCATGCGCTGCGCTGGCCCTTCGGCAGCCAGCCGGCGCTGGCGGCCTGGCGCGCGCTGTACTTCCGTCCGGCCGCCGACCAGCCGGCCCCGCCCCCCGGCCCCAGCGCCGATCGGGGCGCCTGGCTGGTGCGCGGGCCGGGCCACTGCGCCGAATGCCATGCCCCGCGCGATGTGCTGGGCGGCCGCATCGACCCCGCTGCGCTGCGCGGCGGGCTGATGCCCATGGGCGACTGGGAAGCCCCGTCGCTGGCCTGCCTGAGCGGCCGGGGCCAGGCCGAGCCGGCGCGCGGCGCGGCGCTGGTCGCGCTGCTGCGCGACGGGCAGTCGGGCCCCGACGCCGTGGCCGGGCCGATGGCCGAGGTGGTGCGCGGCAGCACCCAGCACTGGCCCGAGGACGAATTGCGCGCCGTGGCCGCCCACCTCGCCACCCTGCCCTGCCCGGCCGCGGCGACGACGCACACCGCCCGGCCTGCGCCGCTGGACGACGCGCGCCGCACGCTGGGCCAGCAGCTCTATACCCGGCACTGTGCCGATTGCCACGGCACCCAGGGGGAGGGGGTGGCGGGCGTCTACCCGGCGCTGGCGGGCAACCGCTCGGTCAACCTGCCCACGGCCACCAACCTGGTGCAGGCGCTGCGGCACGGGGGCTTTGCGCCGGCCACGGCGGCGCATCCACGACCGCACGGCATGCCGCCACAGTTCCTCAGCGACGACGAGATGGCCGCAGTGGCCAGCTGGGTGCGCCAGGCCTGGGGCAACGCGGCCGAGCCGGTGGGCTGGCTGGCCGTGTCGCGCATGGGGCGCTGACGCGCCCTGCCGCAGGCCGGGCGAGCCCAACCCGGCGGCTTGGGTCTGTGGCTGGACTTGCCGGTGAGCGTGACGTAGCCGTGGCCGGTCCACGGTGCCCATCCCCAATCGGGCGGATGTTCCGGGAACGCCTTTGGCCGTGCCGGGCGGCGCCGTTCAGCGCCCGGTGAAGCGCGGTGGCCGCCGCTCACGGAAGGCCGCCACCGCCTCGGCATGGTCTTCGGTGCGGTTGGACAGGCATTCGTAGGCCAGGCCGGCGTCGAAGTGGGCGTGGAACAGCGCCTTCAGTGGCAGGTTCACGGTGATCTTGGTCCAGCGCATGGCTTGCGTGGCGCCGGCGGCCAGGCGGTCGGCCAGCGCGTCCACATGGGCGTCGAGCTGCGCGCGCGGCACCACCTCGGTGACCAGGCCGATGCGCTCGGCCTCGGCGGCAGGGAGCAGTTCGCCGGTGAACAGGTAGCGCCGGGCCTTGGCATAGCCCACGATCTGCGGCCAGATCAGGGCGCCACCATCGCCGGCCACCAGGCCCACGCCGACATGCGGGTCGCCGATCTTCGCCTCGTCGCTCATCACGCTGATGTCGGACAGCAGCGCCAGGCTGGCGCCCAGGCCGGTGGCGTGGCCGTTGATCTTGCAGATCAGCGGCTTTTCCAGGTCGAGCTGGCCGAGGGCGATGTCCTTGCCCTCGCGTGCCATGCGCTCGAAGCTGGCGGGGTCGTCCACATGCTGCTGCATCCAGTCGATGTCGCCGCCGGCGCAGAAGGCGCTGCCCCGGCCGGTGAGCACGATGACGTCGGAGTCGGCATCGCGCTGCAGCTCAGGCCACAGGCGCGACAGCTCGGTGTGCAGCCGCGCATTCACCGCGTTGCGCTGCTCGGGGCGGTTCAGCGCCACGGTGAGCACGCGGCCGCGCCGCTCGAAGGTCAGGCATTGGTAGTCGGCGAAGTTCATCGGCCCATTGTGTTGGGGCCGGCCCGCCGGGGCTGTCGTCAATGCGGCAGTTCGTCCAGCCCGGCCAGCTGGCTGGGGCGCAGCCGGGTGTCGGCCAGCGCGCCGCGGCTTTCCAGGATCGGGTAGGCGATCGAGCAGATGTGCGAGTTGATGCGCTTCAACTCGCTCAGCAGGTCCAGGTGCAGCGAACTGGTCTCGATGCTCTCGGGCGTGTGCTCCTGCAGGCGCGCGATGTGGGTGGCGGCGTAGGCATGCTCCAGCTCGCGAAAGCGCGCCTTCTCCTGCAGCAGGCGCTGCGCGTCGCGCGCGTGGCCGTCGAGGAACACGCTCATCCCCAGGCGCAGGTTGGCCAGCAGGCGCTCGTGCAGGTGGCAGATCTCGGCCATGCCGGCGTCCGAAAAGCGCCGGCCCTTGCGGATCTTCTTGTCCTCGATGTCGATCAGCACGCGCTCGATGCCGTCGCCGATCTGCTCCATGTTGATCGTGAAGCTGACGATGTCGGTCCAGCGCCGGCCCTCGCGTTCGCTCAGCGCCTCGCGCGAGATGCGGGTGAGGTAGAGCTTGATGTCGGTGTAGAGCCGGTCGACCTCGTCGTCGCGTGCGCGCAGCTGGCCGGCCAGCGCCAGGTCGTTGTTCTGCAGCACCGGCAGCACGCCGCGCAGCATGGCCTCCACCACGTCGGCCTGGTGCAGGGCCTCGCGCGCGGCGCAGCTGATGGCCAGGCTGGGCGTGGCCAGGGCCACCGGGTCGAGGTGACTGTTGCGCGCATGGTGGCGGGCCTCGGGCGTCTCGGCCAGCCAGCGGTCGACCAGCCCCGCCACCGGGCCGGTGACGCCGACGAACAGCAGCGCCAGCACGACGTTGAAGCCCAGGTGGAAGCCCACCACCTGCGCATGCACATCGGGCACCCACTGCGCCAGCAGCGGCAGCAGCGGGCCCAGCAGCGGCATGGCGATCAGCGCGCCGGTCAGCTTGAACAGCAGGTTGCCCAGCGGCAGGCGCCGCGCCACCGGCGAATCGGCCCCGGTGGCCAGCCAGGCCAGCAGGCCGCTGCCCAGGTTGGCGCCCAGCACCAGGCCCAGCGCCACATCCACCGGCACCAGGCCCTGCGCCGCCAGCGTGGCGGTGAGCAGCACGATGGCCAGGCTGGAATAGCAGGCCACGGTGAGCGTGGCGCCCACCACCATGTCCAGCAGCACCTCGTGCGGCAGGGCGGCCAGCAGCGCGCGCACGGCGGGCGCCTCGGTCAGCGGGCGGGTGGCGGCCACGATCAGCTGCAGCGCCAGCGTGATCAGGCCCAGGCCGATCAGCACCCGGCCGATGCGCCCGGCCGGGCCGGACGCGGCGGTCTGGCGCGAGGTGAACAGCACCACGCCCACCACGATCAGCAGCGGCGACAGCCAGCGCAGATCGAACGAGAACACCACCGCCATCAGCGCCGTGCCCACGTCGGCGCCCAGCATCACCGTGAGGGCCGCCGCGGTGGGCACCAGGCCCTTGCCGACGAAGCTGGCCACGATCAGGCAGGTGGCGGTGCTGCTTTGCACCAGGCTGGTCACGCCCAGGCCGGCGGCCAGTGCGGCCGGCCGGTTGCCGAAGCTGCGGGCTAGCACGCCGCGCAGGTTCTCGCCGAACACGCGCAGCATGCCGGTGCGCACCTGGGAGGTGCCCCAGACCAGCAGGGCGATGGCGGCGAGCAGGTTGAGCAGGTGGATCACGGCAGGGCCCGGTGAGCGCGTGCGGTTCAAATCCGGTTGTCAGCAAGGCCCGTGCCGCGCACACGCGCCCAGGCGACGATGGTGCGCCGCTCGGCCGGCGGCCGAAGCCGCCAACAGCGCCGGGATTCCCGCGCTGGCGGGGCGATGGCCCGGCGATGGCCCGGCGGTGGCATGACGTTGGCGGCCGCAGGCCCCCGGCGGCCAGGGGCATGCCGGGGCAGAGACAATCGCGGCATGTCCCTGCCTGCTTCCGACGCCTTGGCCTGCGGCCCCGGCGGCCAGCCCCTGCGCGTGCTGTCGGTCATCGCCCCGATGACCCAGCTGAACACGCCCTACCCGTCCACGGCCTACCTCACCGGCTTTCTGCGCGGCCGCGGCATCGCCGCGCAGCAGGAAGACCTGGCGCTGGCCCTGGCGCTGGCGCTGCTGTCGGCCGACGGGCTGGATGCGCTGAAGACCGAGGCCGAAGCCCAGCCCAAGCGCGAGCGTTCGGACCGCGTGGCCTTCTTCCTGGCCAACTTCGCGCGCTACCGGGCGGCCATCGGCCCGGCCGTGGCCTTTCTGCAGGGGCGCGACGGCACGCTGGCCCAGCGCATCGCCGGCCGCGAGTTCCTGCCCGAGGGCGAGCGATTCCGCAGCCTGGACGTCTACGAAGACCCCGACGGCGGCGATCCGATGGCCTGGGCCTTCGGCGCACTGGGGCAGACCGACCGTGCCAAGCACCTGGCCACGCTGTTCCTGAATGACCTCGCCGACGTGGTGAAGGACGCCGCCGACCCGCGCTTCGAATTCGTGCGCTATGCCGAGAGCCTGGCGCAGAGCCAGGCCAGCTTCGAGCCGCTGGCCCGGGCGCTGGCCGCGCCGCCCACGCTGGTGGACCGCCTGCTGCAACGCCTGACGCTGGAGGCGGTGCAACGCCACCAGCCCGGCCTGGTGCTGCTGAGCGTTCCTTTCCCAGGCGCCGTGTACGCGGCGCTGCGCATCGCGCAGACGATCAAGGCCCGGCATCCGCAGATCGCCATCGCGCTGGGCGGCGGCTACGTGAACACCGAGCTGCGCGAGCTGGCCGAGCCACGCGTGTTCGACCATGTGGACTACGTGACGCTGGACGCCGGCGAGCGCCCGGTGCTGGCGCTGATCGAGCACCTGCAGGGTCAGCGCGGCGCGCAGCGCCTGGTGCGCACCTTCCGCCGCAGCGCAGATGGCCAGCGCGTGGACTACGTGAACTGGCCTGAGCCCGACATCCCGTTCGAGGACACCGGCACGCCCACCTGGGACGGCCTGCCGCTGCACCGCTACCTGTCGCTGCTGGACATGCTGAACCCCATGCACCGGCTGTGGAGCGACGGGCGCTGGAACAAGCTGACCGTGGCCCACGGCTGCTACTGGAAGAAGTGCAGCTTCTGCGACGTGGGCCTGGACTACATCGGCCGCTACGAGGCCGCCAGCGCCGAACGGCTGGTGGACCGCATCGAGACGATCGTGGCCGAGACCGGGCAGACCGGCTTCCACTTCGTCGACGAGGCCGCGCCACCCAAGAGCCTGAAGGCGCTTGCCGCCGAGCTGACGCGCCGCGGCACTGCCATCAGCTGGTGGGGCAACATCCGCTTCGAGAAGAGCTTCAGCCGCGAGCTGGCGCTGGCCATGGCCGACAGCGGCTGCATCGCCGTGACCGGCGGCCTGGAGGTGGCGAGCGACCGCCTGCTGCAGAAGATGAACAAGGGCGTGTCGGTGGACCAGGTGGCGCGCGTCACCAAGGCCTTCAGCGACGCCGGCATCCTGGTGCACGCCTACCTGATGTACGGCTTTCCCACGCAGACCGTGCAGGAGACGGTGGACGCGCTGGAGACCGTGCGCCAGCTGTTTGCCGAGGGCTGCATCCAGAGCGGCTTCTTCCACCGCTTTGCCTGCACCGTGCATTCACCGGTGGGCCTGGACCCCGACGCCTACGGCATCCGCCTGAAGCCGCTGCCGGTGCCCGATGGCGGCCGCGTGTTCGCGCGCAACGACGTCGACTTCACCGACCCCACCGGCACCGACCACGACCTGCTGGGCGTGGGCCTGCGCAAGGCCATCTACAACTTCATGCACGGCATCGGGCTGGACGAGGACGTGCGCGCCTGGTTCGACCACCCGGTGCCCAAGGCGCGCGTGGCGCGCCACCGCATCGCCAAGGCGCTGGCCGAGGCGGGTTGAGCGCGCCGCCCGTCAGTCGGCCACCGTGTCCACCTGCACGGCGCTGACCGGGCGGTGCCGGTCGGCCGCGGCGCGCACGTTCAGCCAGGCGCTGGCCGCGCCGCACACCCCGATGACGGCCATGCCCAGCCAGCTCCAGCCGTCGGGAGCCAGGCCGAAAGCCAGGTAGCCGGCCAGCGCGGCGGCGGCCAGTTGCACGTACTGGAAGGGCATCAGCGTGCTGGCCGGCGCCTTGCCCAGCGCCATGATCAGCAGCAGGTGGCCGGCCGTGCCCAGCACCGCGATGGCCGCCAGCGCCCCCACCTGTTCGGCCGGGGCCTGCAGCAGCGTGTCGATCGGGTCGGCCACGCTGGCCAGCAGCAGCGGCGTGGCGATGGTCATGCCGGTCAGGCCGGTGTAGAAGTTGGTGGTGAACGGGTTCTCGTGCGGCGCGTAGCGGCTGGTCATGATCTGGAAGCTGGCGTTCGAGAACGCCGCGGCCAGCGGCAGCAGCGCCGCCCAGCCGATGATGCCGCTGCCCGGCCGCACGACGATCAGCGCGCCGACGAAGCCACCCACCACCAGCGCCCAGCGCAGCCGCGACACCGGCTCGCCCAGCCACACGCGCGCGATCAGCGTGGCCACCACCGGCGTGAGCATGGTGATGGCGGTGAACTCGGCCACCGGCATGCGCCGCAGCGCCGCGAAGGCCATGGTGGACGAGAAGGCCAGCAGCGTGCCGCGGGCGATCTGGAACATCGGGTTGGCGCTGCGGAAACCGTGCGCGCGCGACAGCGCGATCCACACCGTCATGATGGCCGCGTGCAGGCCGTAGCGCGCCCACAGCACCAGGGCCACCGAGAAGTAGGCGCCGACGTAGCGGATGGTGGTGTCCATCGTGGCGAAGCAGCAGGCCGCGCCAATGACGAACAGGATGCCGAGCAGGGTGTGCTGCTTCTCGGGTGCGGACATGCGGACGGTGGGGCGGCGGAGGTGTTGGCCAGTATCCCCGTGCCGACGCGGGCTTGCCGGCACAGCCGGCCTGCGCGGGTGCACGGGTGCAAGGGTGCGCGGGTGCGCGGGTGCGCGGGTGCCCGGGCGCTGGCGCGACCGGGCTCAGGCGGCCGGGTGGGTCGCGGCGTCCGCCAGGCCCCACCAGGCCGGCAACAGGGCCGTGACCTCGGGCGCGCGGTAGCGCTGGTCCAACAGCCACAGCCAGCCACGGTCGTCGGGGGTGCGCAGCACGCGGCCGGCGGCCTGCACCACGCGCTGCAGCGCCGGCACGCGGTCGGCGTAGCCGTGGCCGGGGCCGAACAGCGCGTCCAGCCGCTCGCGCAGGTGCGTCTGCAGCGGCGACACCGGGGGCAGCCCCAGCGTGGCGATGAAGGCGCCGATCAGCAGCGGGCCCGGCAGGTCCACGCCCTCGGCGAACACGCCGCCCAGCACCGCGAAGCCGATGCCACGGCCCTGCGGCGCAAAGCGCGCCAGAAAGGCCAGGCGAGCCTCCTCGGGCATGCGCCGCTGCTGGCACCACTGCGGGATGTCGGGGCGCTGCCGGGCCAGCTGGGCCGCAGCCTGGGCCAGGTAGTCGAAGCTGCTGAAGAAGGCCAGGTAGTTGCCGGGGTGCGCGTCGAACTGCCGGGCCATCGTGTCGACCAAGGCCTGCAGCGAGCGGCGGCGGTGCGCATAGCGCGTGGACAGGCCGTCGGCCACCTGCACGCACAGGTGTTCGGGCGGAAAGGCCGGCGGCACGTCGATCCAGCCGGTGTCGTCGGGCAGGCCCAGCAACTGGCGGGCGAAGTCGGGCGGCGCCAGCGTGGCCGAGAACAGCGTGGCGCTGTGCAGCGCCGCCCAGCGCGGGCGCAGGAACGGCGCGGGCACCACGTTGTGCACGGCCAGCACGCCATCGCCGTCGGCGGGCAGCGCGGCCAGCGGGGCGTCGTCCGGCAGCGTGGGCGTGGGCGGCGAAGCCTGCAGCTCGAACAGCGAATGCTCGCCCAGCGTGTCCACCAGCCGCTGCAGCCGCTGCAGCTCGAAGAAGAAGTCCAGCAGCGTGCCCACGCTCAACGGCTGCTGCTGGAAATGCTCGGCCAGCGCGCCGGTGGCCGTCTGCAGCGCCTGGGCGAAGCCCTCGGGCACGCGGCCAAGCACCGTGCCCTCGGGGGGCCCGGCCTCGCCCAGCAACTGCGCCGCGGCACGCCGCAGACCGGCCAGCGCCGGCGCCACGGCGGGCGGGGCGCTGCGCAGCGCGGTGTCGATCTGGCGCAGCCGCAGCTGGGCCGAGTACATGCGCCGCGTGCGCTCGACCAGGTTGTGCGCCTCGTCCACCAGCACGGCCAGCTGCCAGTCCAGCGCCTGGGCCAGGCCGGGCAGCTGGCCGTGCGGGTCGAACAGGTGGTGCACGTCGCCCACCAGCACGTCGGCCCAGCGCAGCAGCTCCTGGCCCAGGTAGTAGGGGCACAGCTGGTGCTGCGCCGCCACCGCGCGCAGCGCCGGGCCGTCCAGCCAGGCCTGGGCCACGGCCTGCGCGCGCGCGGCCGGCAGGCGGTCGTAGAAGCCGCGGGCCAGCGGGCAGGCGTCGCCGTGGCAGGCCTTGTCGGGGTGCACGCAGGCCTCCTCCTTGGCCAGCATCAGCTGCACGCGCAGCGGCGCCGGCGCACCGGCCGACGGTGTGCCGCGCAGGTTGTGCAGCGCCTCCAGCGCGGCCAGCCGGCCGGTGTTCTTGCAGGTCAGGAAGGCGATCTTGTCGATGCGCTCGGCGGGCATGGCGCGCAGCAGCGGGTACAGCGTGCCCACGGTCTTGCCGATGCCGGTGGGCGCCTGTGCCAGCAGCCGGTGGCGCTGCCGTGCCGTGCGGTACACGGCGGCAGCCAGGTCGCGCTGGCCGGGGCGGAAGGCGGGCTCGGGAAAGGCCAGGCCGGCCAGTGCCGCATCGCGGGCGGCGCGGTGGGCCAGCTCCTGCCGGGCCCAGGCGCTGAAGGCCTGGCAGCGCTGCGCCAGCAGGGTCTCGAGCTCGGCGGCGCCGTACACCTGGCGCAGCTCGGTCTCGGTCTGGCTGGCGATGTCGAAGTACACCAGCGACAGCGCGATCTCGTCGACGCCGCGCGCACGGCAGAACAGCGCGCCATAGGTCTGCAGCTGGGCCCAGTGCAGCCGGCGGCGGTTGGCCGGGATCTCGTCGGGCGGCCCGCGCAGGGTCTTGATCTCCTCCAGGCAGCGGCGGCGCGGGTCGTAGCCGTCGGCGCGGCCACGCACGCGCAGCGGCCCCAGCGTGGCCTCCAGGGCGATCTCGGTCTCGTAGTCGGGGCCGCGGCGCTGCGCCACCAGGCCCTGGCCGAGCAGGCCTTCCAGCGCCGTGGCGCTGGGGGTGAAGCGGCGGTCCAGGTCGCCCTGCTTGGCGGTGAACTCGCACAGCGTGCGCACCGCGACGCTGTAGGGCGCATCGGTGGCAGGGGGCGGCAGGGGCGCGTTCACAGGGCGTGATTGTCGCCACGCGGCACCGTCGCAGCGGCCCGTTGGCGCGGGCGTCCCACGCACGGGCGGCGTTGCTCAATCCCTATGTCGACACGTTTGTTTCAGGGGGATCTGGCGGGCACTACGGCTTGTTACCGTTGACACAGGTCGGGCCGCGACGGCCAATGGTCTTCCAGGCCGCCCAACCCGTCGGGCGGCCGATGTCACACCCGCCTTACCGAGGAGAGCCCCATGCGCCCAACCATGGCCAGTGCGCTGGCCGGTCTGTGTCTGACACTCGGCGCGCTGTACGCGCCAGTGCAGGCCGCCGATGCCAGCCCTGCGACGCCGGACGCCGGCACCGCCGCCGCCCCAGCCCCCGAACGGCAGCCTGCCCCCAAGGGCGGCAAGCCCGGTGCGCTGCGTGAGCACCTGACGCTGCTGAAGCAGGCGCTGCCGCCCAACGCGATCGAGGGCCCGGGCTCGGCCGGCGACGGCGGCTTCCTGCAGCGCGCCTACCCCGACACCGACATCCCGCTGGCGCGCATCGAGGCTGCGCGTACCGCGGCCAAGGCGGTGGGTGGGCGCAACTTCCCGTCCGGCAAGGGCCGTCCCGGCACCTTCGTGAGCGTGGGGCCGGCCGACGCGCTGTACCCGCGCACGCCGTTCCGCAGTTCGTCGAGCTATGTGCCCAACGACTACCTGGCCGCCGGCCGCACCGTGGCGCTGGCCATCGACCCGAACTGCGCCCCCGGACAATGCCGGCTGTGGGCCGCACCGGCCGGTGGCGGCATCTGGCGCACCAAGAACGCGCTGTCGGGACAGCCGAACTGGCAGTACCTGAGCGGGCCCTTCGGCATCAATGCCGTGGGCGCCATCACGCTCGACCCGAACGACCCCAGCGGCAACACGCTGTGGGTGGGCACCGGCGAGGCCAACTCCTGCGGCAGCGGCTGCATCGCCGGCGTGGGGCTGTACAAGAGTACCGACGGTGGTGACAGCTGGACCGGCCCGTACGGCAGTGCCGCCTTCAATGCCCGTGGCGTGGGTGCCATCGCCGTGAAGAAGGGCGACCCGTCGACGCTGTACGCGGCGTCGGTGCGGGCCGGGCGCGGCGTGTCGGCCGTGGGCACGGCCGGCGTGGTGACGCTGGTGCCGGGCGCGCCGCAATGGGGTCTGTACAAGAGCACCGATGGCGGCCAGACCTGGACCTTCCTGCACAACGGCGCGGCCACCGCCGCGGAGTGCACGGCGCTGACCCTGCTTGCGCAGGCCGGCAATGGCAGCACCTGCTCGCCGCGCGGCGTGCGCCAGGTGGAACTGGACCCGGTGGACCCCGACGTGGTGTACGCCTCGTCGTTCTCACGCGGCGTGTGGCGTTCGGCCGATGGCGGCGCCACCTGGGTGCAGATCAAGCCCTCGCTGAATGCTGGCAACGCGTCCACCCGGGCGATGCTGGCCGTCAACCGCCTGCCCAATGGCAGCACGCGGCTGTATGTGGCCGAGGGCAATGTGGGCTCGCCGTCGGCGCGGCTGTTCCGCACCGACGACGCCCGCGCCGCGGCGCCGGTCTTCAGCATGCTGACCAGCAGCAACCCGGCCGACCCGGGCTACGGCTCGTACAACTACTGCACCGGCCAGTGCTGGTACGACAACTTCGTGGTGTCGCCGGCCGGCCATCCCGACGTGGTCTACCTCGGTGGCTCGTACAGCTACGGTGAGACCGGCAACATCTCCAACGGCCGTGGCGTGGTGCTGTCCACCGACGGTGGCGTGTCGTTCACCGACATGACCATGGACGGCACCGATCCGGTCAACCCGAACGGCCTGCACCCGGACCAGCACGCGCTGGTGGTCCACCCCGCCAACCCGATGCAGTTCTTCGAGGCCGGCGACGGTGGCATCGTGCGCTCCAGCGGCCTGTTCAGCAACGTGTCGTCGTGGTGCGACAACCGTCCGCTGTCGGGTGACCGGCTGACGCGCTGCCGTCAGCTGCTGTCACGCGTGCCGGAGCGGCTGGAGAGCATGAACAAGGGCCTGCGCACGCTGCAGTTCCAGAGCCTGTCGGTCAGCCCGCACAACGTCAACCTGGTGCAGGGCGGCACGCAGGACAACGGCACCTGGCAGTCCAGCGGCAACCCGACGCGCTGGATCAACACCATGGTGGGTGACGGCGGTCAGTCGGGCTTCGACGTCGGCGAGCCGGCGTTCCGCTTCCACACCTACTTCGATGCGTCGCCCGACGTGAACTTCAGCCATGGCGACATGGCCGACTGGAACTGGATCGGCGATCCGATCTACGGCCATGCCAACACGCAGTTCTACGTGCCCATCATCTCCGACCCCAAGGTCAGCAAGACGATGTTCGCCGGCACCGGCCGCACCGTCTACCGCACCAAGACCTGGGGCATGGGAACGATGAGCCTGGCCGAGTTCCGCCGCCAGTGCAACGAGTGGACCGGCGTGTTCCAGGTGGTGTGCGGTGACTGGGTGCCGGTGGGCCCGGTCTGGCTGACCGCCGGCAATGCGAACGACCGCGCGGGCGGCGCGATGGCGGCCATCCGCCGCACCGCGTCCGACACCGGCACCGCCTGGGCGGCCACCACCACGGGCCGGCTGTTCCTGTCGCGCAATGTCGATGCCGAGCCGGCCAGCGCGGTGGCCTGGACGCGCCTGGACACCCTGTCCAGTGCCGATCCGAACCGCTTCGTCAGCGGCATCCATGTCGACCCGGCCAACCCGAACCGTGCCTGGGTGTCGTACAGCGGCTTCAGCGCCAGCACGCCGGCCACGCCGGGCCATGTGTTCGAGGTGGTCTACAACCCCGACGCCGGCACCGCCACCTGGACCGACCGCAGCTTCGACCTGGGCGACATCCCGATCACCGACGTGGCGCGCGACGACGTCACCGGCGATCTGTACGCGGCCAGCGACTTCGGCGTGTTCCGCCTGGCCGCCGGCACCAGCAGCTGGACCGTGGCGGCGCCGGGCATGCCCCATGTGGAGGTGGCCTCGCTGACCATCATCCCGTCGGCGCGCAAGATGTACGTGGCCACGCATGGCCTGGGCGCCTGGTTGCTGAACCTGCCCTGAACCTGCGGCTCAGGCCGCCGGGCGCTGGCGCCCGGCGGCCTCGGCCGGCAGCCACAGCACCGTGAACGCGGTGCACAGCGCCACGCCGGCCAGCAGCTGCAGCAGCGCGCTGAAGCCCAGGCCCTTGACCAGCGGGCCCAGCAGCCACACCGCCAGCGAGCTGATGCCCAGCGACACCGCCAGCCGCAGCCCGGCCACGCGCGAGCGCATCGCGTCGTCCACGTAGCGGGCGATCATCGCGTCGGTGAACGGGATCGCGCCGAAGATGAACACCATCATCGCCAGCATCGCGGCATAGGCCCACCAGCCCTCGGCCCGCGACAGCAGCAGCAGCGCCGGCACCTGCATCAGCACCACGCCCAGGTACAGCGGCTTGAGGGCCACGCGGTCGATCAGCCGCCCCACCACCACCTGGGCCAGCGAGGCCATCGCGTACACGCTGGCCAGCACCGCACCCAGCCGCGCGGGGTCGGTCATCAGGCCGTGGAAGCGCTCGGCCAGCAGCTGCGCGTTGCCGTTGGTGGTCAGGTTGAACAGGATGCCGCCGGTGGCCGAGGCCACGGTCATCACCGCCAGCGCGCGCAGCACCTGGGCGCGGCTGTAGGCCACGCCGGCACCCCCCTTGCGCCGTGCCGGGGCCTCGGCCTCGGGCGGCACGACGCGCAGGAACAGCGCGCCCAGCAGCAGGCACAGCACGCCCGGCACCGCGAAGGCTGCGCGCCAGCCCAGGGCCTGCATCAGCGCCCCGGTGACCGCGGCGGCCACTGCGATGCCCAGGTTGCCGGCCAGGCCGTTGACGCCGATGGTGGCGCCGGGCCGCGCCGCGCCCTGCAGCAGCATCGGGATGCCCACCGGGTGGTAGATCGACGCGAAGGCGCCGATCAGCGTCAGCGCCGCGGCCAGCTGCCAGGGCCCCTGGGCCAGCGCCGCCAGCAGGGCCGAGACGCCCATGCCGAAGAAGAACACGCCCATCATCGCGCGCCGGCCCCACAGGTCGCCCAGACGGCCGGCGGGCAGCGAGCCCAGGCCGAACATCGCGAAGGCACCCACGCCGTAGGGCATCAGGTCTTCCCAGCGGGCGAAGCCGAACTCGGCGGCGATGCTGCCCACGGCGGTGGCGAAGATCAGCAGGAACATGTGGTCCACCGCGTGGGCCACGTTCAGCAGCAGGATGGTCGGTCGGGCGTGCATGCGCCCGAGGTTAAGCCATCGGCCAGCGCCACCAGATGCAGGGCGGCCCGCAGCTCAGCGCTGAGGCATGTCCTTCGCGCCGTAGCCCAGGCTGACCGTGGCGTCCTCGGGGATCGGCGGCATCGACGCGTTCCAGGCCTCCCAGTCGGCGCGCATGGCGGCCAGGCGCTCGGGCTGGCGCGGACCCAGGTTGGCGCGCTCGCGGGCATCGGCCGGGATGTCGAACAGGTAGTCGTGGCCGTCCACGCGCAGGTACTTCCACCGGCCCTGGCGCAGCGCGCGCTGGCCGCGGTGGTTCATGCGCCAGTGCATCGGCCGCTCAAAACACGCGCTGGGGTCGGCCAGCACCGGGGCCAGGCTCACGCCGTCCAGCGGGCAGTCGTCGAGGGGCGCGGCGCCACCCAGGTCCAGCATCGTGGCCGTCCAGTCCATGGTCAGACAGTGCTGGTCGGTCACGCCGCCGGGGGCGATGCCGGCCGGCCAGTGGGCGATCCAGGGCACGCGGATGCCGCCTTCGGTGAGGTCCATCTTGCCGCCCACCAGCGGCCAGTTGTCGCTGAATCGCTCGCCGCCGTTGTCACTGGTGAAGACGATCAGCGTGTCGTCGAGCTGGCCAGTCTCGCGCAGCGCGTCGACGATCCAGCCGATGCCCTCGTCCATGTGGTGGATCATGCGCTGGTAGGTGTGGATGTTGCCGCCGTGCAGGTGGAACAGGTTGGCCTTGACGTCGTCGACGATGTGCGCGTCGTCACGCGTCTCCCACGGCCAGTGCGGTGCGGTGTAGTGCAGGCTCAGCAGGAACGGGGCCGCGCCGCCGCCGTTGTCGGGGCCGGCCATGCGGCGCACGTAATCGGCGGCGCGGCGGCTCAGCAGGTCGGTCAGGTAGCCCTCGTCGTGGCGCTCGGTCTCGCCTTCGAAGAGGTCGTGCGCGCCGGTGTTGCTGCAGTGGCTGAAGTAGTCCACGCCGCCCGACATCGGGCCGTAGAACGCCTCGTAGCCTGATTTCAGCGGGCTGAAGTGCGGCGGATAGCCCAGATGCCATTTGCCGATCAGCGCGGTGCGGTAGCCGGCAGCGCGCAAGCGCGAGGGCAGCGTGGGCAGCTCGGGCGGCAGGCCCAGCGTGGTGCTGCCCTTGCTGCGGCTGTTGATCGGCTCTTCGGCGGCGCCGCGCAGCCGGTACTGCCAGCGGCCGGTGATCATGGCGAAGCGCGTGGGCGAGCACACCGGCGAGTTGCTGTAGCCCTCGTTGAAGCGCAGGCCGTGGGCAGCCAGGCGGTCGAGCTCCGGCGACACGGGGCCGAACTTGGCGTCGCGGCCGCCGTAGCAGCCCAGGTCGGCAAAGCCGAGGTCGTCGGCGACGATGAAGATGAAATTGGGGCGGCGGGAGTTCAATTCGGGGCGGCGCTCGGTCATGGGGGCGTGATGGGGTCAGTCGAGCTTCATGTCGGTGGCCTTGACGATGCGCTGGTAGCGCGCGCTGGCCTCGGCCAGGCGCTTGCTGGCGGCGGCGCCGGTCAGGCCTTCCCAGCGCATGTCCAGCTGGGCCAGGCGTTGCTGGTTGTCAGGGCGCTGCAGCGCGGCGGTGATGGCCTGGGCCAGCTGGGCCACGATGGGCTCGGGCGTGGCGGCCGGCGCCATCACCACATACAGCACCTCCTGCTCCAGCTGCGGCAGGCCCAGTTCGGCCACCGTGGGCACCTCGGGCGCCAGGCTGCTGCGCTCGCGGCTCGTCACCGCCAGTGCGGCCACCTTGCCGCTCTTCACATGCGGCAGCATGCCGGGCGTGGCCAGCATGCCGGCGCCCACCTCGCCGGCCACCACGGCCTGCACGGCCGGGGTGTTGCCCTTGTACGGGATGTGGGTCACGCGGGCCTGTGCGGCATCGGTGAACTGCTCGGCCGCCAGGTGGCCGGGGCTGCCGTTGCCGCCCGAGCTGAAGCTCAGGCCCTTGGGCATCTTGCCCTCGGCGATCAGGTCCTTCAGCGTCTTGACCTGCGGCAGGGCCGAGGTGCTGGCGCCGATCAGCAGGCCCGAGGCAGCCATCACCAGCACCGGCTTCAGGTCGGCCGGCTTGAACGGCATGCTGCGGTAGACATGCGGGTTGACGGTGAAGGTGCTGTCGATGCCGAACAGCAGCGTGTAGCCGTCGGCTGGTGCCTTGGCCACCGCATCGGCGCCCAGGTTGCCGCCGGCCCCGGCGCGGTTGTCCACCACCACAGCCTGCTTCCACTGCGTCTGCAACACATCGGCCACGCTGCGCGCCAGGATGTCGGACGGGCCGGCCGGCGGAAAGTTGTTGACGAAGCGCAGCGGGCGGCTGGGGAAGGCGTCTTGTGCCAGCGCGATGGGGCTGGCCAGGGCCAGCGCGCTGGCGCCCAGGCCGGTGAGAACTTGGCGGCGATGCATGCGGGGGTCTCCAGGCGCGGTGTCAGTCCAGCTGCACGCCGGTGGTCTTGATCGGGCGCTCCCAGCGCGCCAGGTCGGCCTTCTGCGCGGCGGCCAGTTCCGTGCCGGTGGAGCCCACGGGCTGGTAGCCCAGCTTCTGCAGCTTCTCGCGCAGCGCGGGGCTGCGCACGGCGGCCTGCGTGGCCTTCTCGATCCTGCCCAGCACCTCGGGCGGCGTGCCGGCCGGCGCATACAGCGCAAACCAGGCGGTGATCTCCAGCGGCACGCCCTGCTCCTTCAGCGTGGGCACTTCGGGCACCTGCGGGTCGCGCTCGGGGCCGGTGACGGCGATGACCTTCACCTTGCCCTGGCGGTGCAGCTCGGCCGACTCGGACACCACGTCGATCTTGTAGCCCACATGGCCGCCCACCAGCGCGGTGTTGGCCGGTGCGCCGCCCTGGAAGGGCACGTGCAGGAAGGGCACGCCCATGGCCTGCTCGAGCATCACGCCCAGGAAGTGCGGCGCCGTGCCCTGCCCCGGCGTGCCGTAGGTGGCGGTGTCGGGCTTGGCCCTGGCCTTGGCCATCAGCTCGGCGATGGTGCCGGCGCCGGTGGCTGGCCCGGACACCACGCCGAAGTTGAAGCGCGCCAGCAGCGACACCGGCGCGAAGTCCTTGACCGGGTCGTAGTCCAGCTTCTTGAACACATGCGGAAAGATCACCATCGGCCCGCTGGGCACCAGCAGCAGGGTCTGGCCGTCGGGCTTGGCCGTGCGCACGGCGTTGATGGCGAGGCGGCCGGCGGCGCCGGGCTTGTTGTCGACCATCACCGTGCCCAGGCCGGTCTCGCGCAGCGTGTCGGCCAGCAGGCGGGCGATCACGTCGGCCGAGCCGCCGGGTGGAAAGCCCACCACGATGCGCGAGGTGCCGGTCTGGGCCGTGGCCAGTGGCGCAAAGCCGGCCAGCGGCAGGGCCAGGGCCACCAGCGCAAGGCTGGCACGCAGGGTCAGGCGTCGGGTGATGGTGGGCATGGCAGTGTGAAGTGGAAGCGGCAGACCGGCGCACTCTAGTCAGCCGACAATGGATTGACCAAGTCAATCATCCTGCGGGCTTACCCGATGGCCGACCCTGCGGCGCCCGATGGCGCCAGCCTTCCGTCCCGCGGCGCGGCCCTGCGCGCGCCGCAGCGGCTAGACGATCTGTTCCTCTACCGCCTGGCGCAGTTGCAGAACCTGGCGCGCCAGCCGGTGGTGCGCCTGTGCGAGCGCGAGGCCGGCATTACCCGGCGCGAGTGGCGCCTGCTGGCGCTGCTGGCCGAGCATCCCGGCATCGCGCCCTCGGCGCTGGCCGAGCGTGCCGGGCTGGACCGTGCGCGCACCTCGCGGGCCCTGGGCTCGCTGGCGGCCAAGGGCCTGCTGCTGCGCGCCGCGGCCCCGGCCGACCGCCGCGAGGCGCGGCTGAGCCTCACGCCCGCCGGCGAGGCGGCGTGCCAACGCCTGCTGCCGCGCATTGCCGCCGTCAACCAGGCCTTGCTGGCCGAACTGAGCGACGCCGAACTGGCGCAGGTGGACGCGCTGCTGCAGCGCCTGCACCGCCGCGCTGCGGCCTTGCGTGACGGCAACGACGGCACTGACCCCGGCTGATTGCCGCGCGCGCTGCGGGTCGGCTCCGTGCGGTCCCGTGCGCCTCTCAGTGTGGTGCCGGGGTGGTGTCGGCCAGTGGCGGCGCCACCGGCGTGCCTGGGGCGCCGGGCATCACCGGTGCGCGCCGCGCCATGGCGCTGGCCACCAGTGCGCTGGCCGTGGCCGCGGCGGGCGTGGTGCCGGGTTCCGCAGATGCCAACGCTGACGTTGGCGGGGCGGGTTCCACCGCGGTGACAGCGGCCCGCGGTGCCGGCGCGCCGTCCGTGGGCTCGTCCTCGCCCACCTGCCGGCCGCGGCCGGCCGCCTTGGCGCGGTACAGCCGAGCGTCGGCCTCGTGCAGCAGCTCGGCCACGCTGGCCTGGGCGCGCGGCAGCACGGCCACGCCGATGCTGGCGCCCACGTGCCGGGTCTGACCCGACAGCTCGAAGGGCCGGCCCACGGCGGCCAGCACCTTGTCGCCCACGCCGCGGGCGATCGCGCGGTCGCACACGCCGGTCAGCAGGATGGCGAACTCGTCACCGCCCAGGCGGCACACCAGGTCGGTGCTGCGCACGGCGCGCTGCAGGCGGCGGGCCACGCCCTGCAGCACCTGGTCGCCGGCGGCATGGCCCAGCGTGTCATTGATGGCCTTGAAGTGGTCGAGGTCGATGTACAGCAGGGCCAGTTCGTCGCCCGTGCCCTGCAGGCGCTGCTGCTGCACGCGCTGCTCGAAGCCGGCGCGGTTGAGCAGGCCGGTCAGCGGGTCGCGCTCGGCCAGGTGGGCCAGGCGCTCCTGCTCGCGGCGCTGCATCGTGATGTCCTGGCTGATGCCGACGAAGCCGTCGAACACGCCGTCCAGCTTGATCGGCAGGCAGCTCAGCGCCAGCCAGGTGGTGCCCTCGGGCGTGGGGTAGTCGAGCACGAACTCCACCGGCTCGCCGGCAAAGGCCTGCTTCATGAACGGGCGGCGGCGTGCCACCTCGTCGGCGCCCAGCACCTCGCCGGCGGTGCGGCCGATGATGTCGGCCGCCGGCCGCCCGGCGTAGCGCTCGAAGGCGCTGTTGACATAGCGGTAGCGGCCCTGCGAGTCGACGATCACCACGGTGGCCGGCAGGGCCTCGGTGATGGCGCTGAGGATCTGGTTCTGGCGCTGCGTCTGCTGGTGCGCGGCCTGGTCGGCCGACAGGTCGCGCAGCACCGCGGTGCAGCCCTGCCAGCGGCCGGCGCGGTCGCGCTGGGCCAGCACGGTCAGCGCGAAGGGCACATGGCGGCCCTCCAGGCGCAGCGTGGTCTCGCCGGCCCACACGCCGCGGATCAGCAGCGTGGGCCGGATCTGGCGCAGCCAGCGCCGCCACTCACCGGGTGCAGCCAGGCGCCGCAGGCGCGCGCCGGGCAGCAGCGCGGCGCGCAGGTGCAGGGCCGCGCGCTCGTTGCCGCCCACCACGCGGCCGTCGGCGTCCAGGTGCAGCACCAGGTCGGGGCTGTGGGCCAGCAGGTCGGCCAGGCCGCCGTCGCCGGCCACGGGCGGGGCCGGCGCCGCAGCGGGGCTGGGCGGGGCCATGGGCGGGGTTGGGGCCGGGGCGCTCTGGCGCCAGGCGGCGCGCGCGGCCCGCCAGGCCAGGCCGATGCGCTGGGCCAGGCTGGGCGGGGTGGCGGGGCCCGGTGGGGGCGGCGTGGGGGAATGCAGCGGCGGCATGGGCAGGGTCCGGTGGGCGGCGGCCGGCGGGCGCCGGCACGGTGGCGGCCCGAGGTGCTGCGTGACGGCCCGCCACGGCAAGATCGGCTGGCTCGGCGCGAACTTGAGTGCGCTGGCCTGCGATGATCGCCACCCGCGCCGCCGGGGCGCGCAGTTGCTGGAGTGGGCAAGGCATGTCGTCGTTCGCTTGGGGCCTGATCGGGCCGGGTCGCATCGCCCACAGATTCGCCGAGGTGGTGCAGCAGCGCCCCGGCATGCACCTGCATGCCGTGCAGGGCCGCGACGCGGGCCGCGCCCAGGCCTTTGCCGCGCAGTGGGCGCGGGCCGGCCGGCCGGTGCCGCAGGTGGCGGCCGATGTGGCCGCGCTGCTGGCCGATCCGGCGGTCGACGGCGTCTACATCGCCACGCCGCATGCCCAGCATGCCCAGGCCATCGAGGCCTGTCTGCAGGCCGGCAAGGCGGTGCTGTGCGAGAAGCCGCTGGTGGCCACCCTGCCCCAGGCGCAGCGCGTGGTGGCGCTGGCGCGCGAGCGCGGCGTGTTCCTGATGGAAGCGCTGTGGACGCGCTTCCTGCCCGCGGTGGCCGCCGCGCGCGCCTGGCTGGATGCCGGCGAGATCGGTGCCGTGCAGCATGTGCAGAGCAGCTTCTGCTTCGCCGCACCCTATGAGCCCGACAGCCGCATCTGGAACCCGGCGCTGGCCGGCGGCGCGCTGCTGGACCTGGGCGTCTACAACCTGGCCATGAGCCGCTGGGCGCTCGAGCCGGCGCCCGGCCGCTGCCCGCCGCTGGCGCGCCTGCATGTGGACGGCGCGCTGGCGCCGACCGGGGTTGACCGCCGCGTGGCCGGCAGCCTGGTGTTCGACGGGGGTGCGGTGGCGCAGTTCGTCTGCGCGGTGGACGGCCAGGGCGAGAACGCGCTGTCCATCCAGGGTGAACGGGGCTGCATCCGCCTGGCCGAGCCCTTCTGGGGCGCCACCCAGGCCACGCTGCAGCGCCACGGCCAGCCGCCGGTGCTGCTGCAGCGCCCGCACGAGATCAACGGTTTCGAGGGCGAGATCGACGAGGCCGTGCGCTGCGTGCGCGCAGGCCTGCCGGAGAGCCCGACCATGCCGCTGGACGAAACCCTGGCGCTGGCCGGCTGGATGCAGGAGATCCGCCGCCGGCTGGGCGTGCGCTACCCGTTCGACTGAACGGCCGCGCGACGCCGCCGAGCGGCCGGCTTCTTGGCGGCGGATGGCGCCGGCAGCACGCTGCGCAGCAGGGCCTCGCAGGCCATCTGCGTCATGCGGCGCGGCACCGGGTAGTTGGTGTCGGCCTCCCAGCAGGCGGCGCGGGCCAGCGCGGGGATGTCCTCCTCACGCAGCGCCGCCAGCGTGCGCGGGATGCCCAGCGCGTCGTTGAGCGCCTGCACGCCGTCGATGAAGCGCAGCGCCAGTGCGGCGTTGGCGTAATGGCCGTCGTCGATGCCGTCGTCCAGGCCCACGGCGCGCGCCAGGGCCGCCAGCGGCGCAGCCGCCTCGGCCTGGCAGAAGCGCAGCACGGCCGGCAGCATGATGGCGTTGGCCAGGCCATGCGGCGTGTGGTAGCGGCCGCCCAGCTGGTGCGCGATGGCATGCACATTGCCCACGTTGGCGCGGGTGAAGGCCAGGCCGGCCCAGGTGCTGGCCAGCGCCATCTGCTCGCGCGCCTGCAGGTGGGCGCCGTCGGCATGGGCCCGCTTCAGCCAGCGCCAGATGAGCGCCACGGCGGCGCGGGCATGGCGGTCGGTGTGCGGCGTGGCCCACTGGCTGATGGTGGCCTCGATGGCGTGGGTGAGCGCGTCGATGCCGGTGGCCGCCGTCACCTCGGCCGGCAGGCCCAGCATCAGCGTGGGGTCGAGCGCGGCCATCTCGGGCACGATGCGGGTGTCGGCCACCACCATCTTGCGGCCGGGCACGCTGTCGCTGCCGGGGTCGGAGATGACGGCGGCCACCGTCACCTCGCTGCCGGTGCCGGCGGTGGTGGGCACGGCGTAGATCGGCGCCGGGCCGTGGCGGCCCTTGAAATAGCCCACCAGCTCGGCCGGTGCCTTGCCATTGGCGGCGGCCAGCGCGATGACCTTGGCCGCGTCCATCGCCGAGCCGCCGCCCACGGCCACCACGCCGTCACAGCCGGCGGCGGTGTAGCGCGCCACGCCGGCTTCCACCAGCGGAATCGGTGCATCGGGCGTCACCGCGTCGAACACCTCCACCGCCACGCCGGCGGCGGCCAGTGCGTCGGTCAGCGGCCGGGCCAGGCCCAGCTTGGTGATGATCGCGTCGGTCACCAGCAGCAGCCTGCGGTGCCCGAAATCGGCAATCGCCTGGCCCAGCCGGGCCGACGAGCCGGCACCCACCAGCAGCACCGGCTGCGGAATCGGCAGCCGCTTGGTCACCACACCGGCGGCGCGCTTCAACCGGGGCAGGCCAACACTGCGGGCCATGTCGCTGATCAATTCGGGAATCATCCGGCGGCTCCATCATCTTGACTTTGGCCAGTTTGCCGAAGGAAGAGCATGAAGAACGTGATCGGCATCAGTCTCGGTGCGCGTCGCCAGGATTTCGAGCTGCGCACCCGGTTTCTGGGCGAGGACCTGCACGTGCAGCGCGTGGGCACCGACGGCAGCCTGGCGCAAGCCACCAAGCTGCTGAAGTACTGGGACCGCCATGCCCAGGCCATCGGCCTGGGGCTGGTGAAGGACAGCGCCCGCATCGGCGCCCAGCGCGAGATCGACGCCGACTTCGCCCGACTGGCCGGCGTGGCCCACCGCGTGCCGGTGACCAACGGCGCGCGGCTGTCCGAGATCTTCCTGGAGTGGGCGCTGCGCCATGCGCAGACCTCGCTGGGCCACTACTTCGACAACGCCAACGTGCTGTTCTTCTCGGGCCTGGCCAACTACCGCCTGGCGATGGCCATGCAGGAGTACACCGAGAACCTGCTGTTCGCCGACCCGCTGATGCAGCTGGGCGTGCCCAAGCTGCTGACCTCGCTGGACGCGCTGGGCCTGTACGCCAGCGGCGCGCATTACGTGAGCGACTGGACCCCGCCGCGCATGATGAGCGGCCCGCTGCTGCGGCAGTGGACGCAGTTCGTGCTGCGCAAGGCGATGGCCCGCGCCACCGTGGTGGTGGCGCCGGTGCACGAGCTCGACGGCTTCGGCCTGGAAGAGCTGGCCGGCAAGACGATCATCACCACCACGGTGAACGACGAACGCCTGGCGCGCTTCAAGGACTGCGGGGTGCTCCTGGTGATCGATGGCGCGCCGCTGTGCGAGGGCCAGGTGCTCGACCCCGCGCTGCTGGATGCCATGGTGCTGGCCGCCACCGGCAAGGCGGCCGACGACATCGCCGACGACGATTACCTCGGCATCCTCACCAGCCAGGGCCTGCAGCCGCGGCTGCTGTACCCCAACGGCTTCAAGCGGGTGAACCGCTTCGCCTTCGTGATCCACCCGCTGTCGCAGGAGTACTTCAAGAAGGTCAAGCCGATCGAGCTGCTGAGCCGCGTGTCGCCGCCGCTGCTGATGGACTCGCTGGAAAAGGTGATGGCCTATGCGCCGCCTTTCGTCTACAGCAAGGTCGAGGGCATCCGCAGCCCCACCGGGGTGGAATGCGAGGGCTGGCTGATCAGCGTGGGCGGCACGCCGCGCGAGATCATGAACCACCGGCCCGAGTTCACCTACCGGCGCCTGCTGGCCGCGGCCGACATGGCCAAGAAGCTGGGCGCGCAGATCATGGGCCTGGGCGCCTTCACCAAGGTGGTGGGCGATGCCGGCGTCACGGTGGCGCGCCGTGCGCCGCTGCCCATCACCACCGGCAACAGCTATTCGGCCAGCGGCGCGCTGTGGGCCGCGCACGATGCGCTGCTGCGCATGAACCTGCTGCCCAAGCCCAAACCCGGCAGCAAGGAACGGGTGAAGTTCAAGGCCATGATCGTCGGCGCCACCGGGGCCATCGGCTCGGCCTGCGCGCGGCTGATGGTGCGCGCCGCCGAAGAAGTGACGCTGGTGTCGCCCGAGACGGCCAAGCTGCTGGCGCTGAAGGAATCCATCCTGCGCGAGACGCCCGACGCCAAGGTGGTGCTGTCGGCCCAGGCCGACACGCACATCGGCGAGATGGACATGATCGTCACCGCCACCTCGGGCGCCGGCAAGAAGGTGCTCGACATCCTGAAGGTCAAGCCCGGCTGCGTGATCACCGATGTGGCGCGCCCGCTCGATCTGCCGCCGGCCGAGGTGGCTAAGCGCCCCGACGTGCTGGTGATCGAGAGCGGCGAGATCCAGCTGCCCGGCGAGGTGCAGATGAAGAACATCGGACTGCCCAGGGGCGTGGCCTATGCCTGCCTGGCCGAGACCATCGTGCTGGCGCTGGAGGGCAAGTTCGAGAACTTCACGGTGGGCCGCCAGATCGAGTGGGAGAAGGTGCGCGAGATCTACCAGCTGGGCCTGAAGCACGGCATGAAGCTGGCGGCGATCTCGGGCGTCAACGGCGTGTTCTCGGACGAGGACATCGCCCGCGTGCGCGCGCTGGCGCTGGCCGCCCGGGCGAAGGCGCAGCGCGCCGGCCGTGCGCGCCGCTCGGCGCTTGTCAAGCCCGCCAGCCCGGCCGGCAGCGCCCGGACAACGCGGGCAGCGCCCGCTTCTTCGGCCGATCGACCCGCCGCGCGCCGCCGCATCATCGCGGCCAACGACTGATGGAGTGACTGGTGATCGTGCTCGATGCTGCGACGGGATGGCTGTGGGGTGGCGCTGTGCTGGCCGTGGTGCTGGTGGGGTGGCGCCTGCTGGCCCGCCGCCGCCGCGGGGCACACTGGGAACGGCACGCGATGCCGGCCTCGCCACCGCCGGTGGAGGCCACCGCGGCGGCGCGCCCGGCACCCGGCTCGGCACCTGGCTCGGCCCCCGCGCCGGAGGCCGACGCCGCAGCGCGGCGCCAGGAGACCATCCGTGCCGAGCTGGCGGCCCATGCCGACCGCCTGGCGGCTGCCCGTGCCGCACGGGCGGCTGCGGCCGCCCAGGCCCCGGTGGCCGGCGCGGCCGCCGGTGACGGCACGGCGGCCCAGCCGGCCGGGCCGGCCGTGTTCGACCCCACCCGCACCACCCCCTGGCAGCAGGTGGTGGATTCGGTGGCGCGTGCCCGCGCCGGCCTGCCGCCGCAGGCCGGTGGCACCGAGGCGCTGAGGGCCGCCGTCGCTGCGGCACCCGCGGTTCAGCCGAGCCCTGCCCTGACCCATGCGCCGACCCGTGCGCCGACCCCCGCTGCCCTGCCCGCCAGCCCGCGCCCGGCCAGCGTGCGGCCCGGCGACTTCATGGTGCGCACCTCGGTGCCGCGCGTGCCGCCGCTCGATCCGAACGAACTGGGCGCCCGCCCACGCCGTGTGCTGGTGGCCGACGATGCCCGGGTGGTGCGCGTCAAGCTCCATCGCCTGCTGGTGGCCCAGGGCTGGGAGGTGATCGAGGCCGAGGACGGCGACGCCGCGCTGCGCCTGGTGCGCAGCCGCGCCCCCGATCTGCTGATCACCGATGTGGACATGCCCGGCCTGGACGGCTTTGCACTGACCCGCGCGGTGCGCGGCGACGCCGCCACGGCGCAGCTGCCGGTGGTGATGATCACCGCCGCCGACGACCAGCACCGCGACGAGGCGCAGCGCGCCGGCGTCACCGTGCTGCTGGGCAAGCCCTATGGCGAGGCGGCGCTGCTGGCCCACCTGCGCCGGCTGATGGGCCTGCACGCCGTGGCCGGCGACGCGCTGCCGGCCTGACCTGCCCGCCCTGCCCGGTTGACCCTTGCGGGGGGGCGATTCAGGCGCCGGCCGGCCCGTGGCCCAGCCGGCGCGACACCGACGCCGCCGCCTCGCGCAGCCGGCGGGCCATGGCGCCGTCCCAGGCCGTGTCCATCGCGGCCGACGGGGCAATGATCACCAGCGCCAGCACCATGGCACCGCGGTGGTCGAACACCGGCGCCGCCAGGGCGCTGACGCCCGCCACCACACCACCATCGGTGCGCGACAGCCCCTGCGCGCGCACCTCGGCCAGCACCTGGCGCTCGAACTGCGGCCACGGCGCCAGCGTGTCGTCGCGGCGTTCGGCCTCGTAGAACGGGCGCACCAGGGCCTCGGGCAGATGGGCGGCGAAGGCCCGGCCCGAGGCCGTGCCGGCGATCGAGAACACCGTGCCCTGGCGCATGTTCACGTGCACCGCGGCGGGCGATTCGGCCAGCCACACGATGGTGGGCCCGGCCGTGCCCCACACGGCGATGGCCAGGGTGTGGCCGGTCTCCGCCGCCAGCTCGTCCAGCAGCGGCGCGGCCATGCGCACCGGGTCCACCTGCTGCAGGCTCATCAGGCCCAGCTGCAGCGCCAGCGGGCCCAGGCCGTAGCGGCCACTGGCCTTGTCCTGCTCCACCAGGCCGATCTTGCCGAAGCTCACCAGGTACGGGTGGGCCTTGGCGGCGGCCATGCCGGCGGCGGCGGCCAGGTCCTTCAGCGCCATCGGCCGGCCCTGGTGCGCCAGCGCGCGCAGCAGCTGGCCACCGACCTCGATGCTCTGGATGCCGCGCTGTTCGTGTTCGGGCTTGGGCTCGGGCGTGTTCAAGGGTGGGCTCGGTCAGGGGCGGCGGGGCCTCGATTGTCGTCGCGGCGCGGGTGCGTCGGGCTGGCGGCAGAATGGGCCGATACCGACTTTCAGACGTGCCGTCCGGTGCGCCGTTTCCCGCCATGTACGAGTGTCACCACTGCCACGACCGCCCGTCCCTTCCCGCGCGTGCCGCCCGTGTGCGGAGGCCTGCATGAGCGCCGCGCCTTTGCGTGTGGCCGTGGTGGGTGTGGGGGCCATCGGCGGCTTCATCGGGGCGCGGCTGGGCCTGTTGCCCGATGTGCAGGTCAGCGCGCTGGCGCGCGGCGCCACCTTGCAGGCGCTGCAGTCGCACGGGCTGCGGTTGCGCCAGGGCGGCGAGGTGCTGAGTGCCCCGGTGCGGGCCAGCGCGCAAGCCGCCGATCTGGGTGAGCAGGATCTGGTCATCATCGCCGTGAAGGCGCCTGCCCTGGCCGCGGTGGCGGCGGGCATCGCCCCGCTGCTGGGCCCGCACACCGTGGTGCTGCCGGCCATGAACGGCGTGCCCTGGTGGTTTGGCGAGGCCCTGCCGGCGCTGGGCCGCCAGCCGCTGGCGGCGGTGGACCCCGACGGCGCGATCGCCGCGGCCATCCCCTTCGCGCAGGTGCTGGGCTGCGTGGTGCATGCCAGCTGTTTCACCGAGGCGCCGGGCGTGGCCACGCATGTGATGGGGCGCGGCCTGATCGTCGGTGAGCCGCTGGGTGCATCGCAGGCGTCGTCGGCGCGGGCCGAGGCCCTGGTGGCGCTGCTGGACCGTGCCGGCTTCGAGGCCACGCTGTCGGCCGATGTGCGGCGCGACGCCTGGTACAAGCTGTGGGGCAACATGACGATGAACCCCATCACCGCGATCACCGGTGCCACGGTGGACAAGGTGCTCGACGACCCGCTGACGCGCCAGCTGTGCACCCGTGCGATGTCCGAGGCTCAGGCGGTGGGCGCCGCGATCGGTTGCGAGATCACGCAGACGCCGGAAGACCGGCACCAGATCACGCGCAAGCTGGGAGCCTTCAAGACCTCGATGCTGCAGGACGTGGAGGCGGGTCGGGCGATCGAGCTGGACGCGCTGGTGAGCGCGGTGCACGAGATCGCCCAGCGCGTGGGGGTGGACACGCCCTTCATCGGCGCGCTGCTGGGCCTGACCCGGCTGCGCGGGCAGGTGCTGGGCCTGTATCCGGCCTGAGGCTGGCCGCGCCGCTCCGGTGGTGCGCGCCGGGCGATTCAGGCCGTGGGTGACGCGGCCGCGGGCAGCGGCGGGCGCTGCTCGCGGATCGGCAGGTGCAGCAAGGCCGCGGCCACGGCCAGCGCGATGTCGGCGAACCACATCCAGTCGTAGTGGCCGCTGCGCTCGAAGGCCTTGCCGCCCAGCCAGGCGCCGAGAAAGCCGCCGATCTGGTGCGTCACCATCACCAGGCCGAACAGGGTGCCCATGTGCGCCGGGCCGAAGAAGCGCGCCACCAGGCCGGCGGTGGGCGGCACGGTGCTCAGGAAGGTGAGGCCCATCACCGCGGCGAAGGCCAGCATCACGCCAGGCGTCTTGGGGGCCAGCACGAACAGCAGCACGGCCACGGCGCGCGTGGCGTAGATCAGCGACAGCAGCCGCTTCATCGGCCAGCGGCCGTGCTGGAAGCCGATGGCCCAGCCGATGCCGAAGCTGCCGACGATGTTGAACAGGCCGATCATCGCCAGCGCCCAGGCGCCTACCTCGGGCGGCAGCTGGCACGAGGCCACCACGCCCGGCAGGTGCGTGGCCAGGAAGGCCACGTGAAAGCCGCAGACGAAGAAGCCCGCGGCCAGCAGGCGATAGCTGCGGTCGGCCAGGGCCTGGGCCACGGCCTCGCGGGTGGTCTGGCGCGGGACGCCGGCCGTGGTGGCGGCGCCCTGGCCCTGGCCACGCAGCACCCAGGCCGCGGGCAACGCCAGCAGCGTCATCAGGGCCAGGGTCTGCAAGGCGGCCGCCCAGCCGGCCGCGGCGGTGATGGCCTGGGCGATCGGTGCGAAGACGAACTGCCCGAACGAGCCGCCCGCGTTGACCACGCCGGTGGCCAGGCCGCGCCGCTCCGCAGGCACCAGACGCGTGGTGGCGGCCATCAGCACCGACGGGCCGGCCATGCCGGCGCCGCCGGCGGCCAGCACGCCAATGGCGAGGATCAGCCCGGCCGTGGAGTGCATGTGCGGGATCAGCGCGGTGCCCGCGGCCACCAGCAGCACGCCACACACCAGCACCCGGCCGGGCCCCACGCGGTCGGCCACCATGCCCGCCAGCGGTTGGGTGAGGCCCCACCACAGCTGGCCGAAGGCGAAGGCCAGGCTGATGCTGGCCAGGCCCAGGCCGGTGTGCGTGTTCAGGGCGCCGAGGAACAGCCCCATGGATTGCCGCGCACCCATGGTCAGTGCAAAAGTGCCGGCGGCGGCCAGCAGCACCCAGGCCAGGGCGGGCACCGCGGGTTGGGCCGATGGCGGACGGGCGGGCTGGTCAACCATGGCGGGCTCCTTTGCGGCGCGTGGCCGTGGGGGGTGAGGCGGGTGCGGTGGCGGCGCGGTCGTCGGTGCCAGCGTCCAGGGGTTCGGGCCCCATCAGGCGCATGCAGTCGTCCAGCAGCGCATGCAGCTGGGCCACGCGCTCGGCGCCGATGCGCGCGTTGAAGGCCAGCTGGGCGGCCTTCCAGGCGCGCCGGGCGTCCTGGCGCTTGGCCAGGCCGGCGTCGGTCAGCACGATCGCGCGCGAGCGGGCATCGTGGCCCGGCCCCACCTGCACCCAGCCCTGGGCCACCAGCGGCTGCAGGTTGCGGGTCAGCGTTGAGGGCTCCAGGCCCATGTGCTGCGCCAGCACGGCCGGCTGCACCGGCGCCAGCGCGGCGATGTGGCTCAGCAGCGAGTACTGCGAGGTCTTCAGCCCGGTGCGCGGCAGCAGGTGGCTGTCGTAGAAGCGGCTGACCACGCGGTCGGCCTGGCGCAGGCGGAAGTTGCTGCAGCCCTGCGGCGCGGGCATGGCGGCGGCGGCGTCGTCGTCGGCGGGGCTGTCGTTGGCTTGCAGGGCGCGTGGCGGCATGTCGGGCTCCGGGCGGGCGGGGGCTCTGGCGGCGGTGTGTGCCGGCAGAGACCTTGCGGCATCGAAGGTTTTTAGTGTACCTACAATGAATGTACCTGCAACAAACAAGGTGAAGCCGTGAACCGTGCCCATGAACTGCCGACCGATGTGATCGAGACCCTGGCCCGATGGGAGGCCGATGAAGCCCGGGTGCGTGGCCTGCTGGCCGCACCCGGCGTGGCGCGTCGCGAGCAACTGGCTGGCATGACCGGGCTGGACATGTTCGACGCCATCGGTCGCGGCGAACTGCCCTCGGTGCCGATTGGCGCGTCGATGGACTTCTGGCCCATCGAGTACGAGCGCGGCCGCTTCGTGTTCCAGGGCCGGCCCGGCGCCCGCTTTCTCAACCCGCTGGGCACGGTGCACGGTGGCTGGATCGCCACGCTGCTGGACTCGGCGGTGGCTTGTGCCGTGCACACCATGCTGCCGGCGGATGTGAGCTACACCACGGCGGAGCTGAAGGTGAGCTATGTGCGCGCGCTGACGCCGGACGTGCCGCTGGTGCGGGCCGAGGGCCGGGTGATCAACAGCGGCCGCACGCTGGGCTTTGCGGAAGGCCGCTTGCTGGGCCCCGACGGCCGCTTGTATGCGCACGCCACGACCACCTGTGTGGTTCTGGGCTGCCCGCGGTGATCGCGGCGCCCGGCCATCGGTGATGATCGGGCCATGCAGATCGATCGTGCGGGCGAGGCAAGGGCAGCGTGTTTTCCGGCGACGCGACGGGCCGGCATGGGGCGAGGGGCGCGGTGCGTGGCCCGCGCATCCGGGGTGATCGGTGTGACGGCGGCCGCGCTGTGTCCAGCGTGGGCGCACGCGGCCGACACGGCCACGGCGCAGGCCGAGGCCGGTGAGCCGTCCGCTGCGGCGGCGGCGCCTGCGCAGCCTGCCGCCACCGAGTACGCCCTGGGCCTGGCGCTGGTGAACCGGCCGGCGTATGCGGGCTCGTCGCAACTGGCCTGGAAGCTGCGTCCGCTGTGGACGGTGAAGTGGGGCCGCTACCGGCTGAGCGGGCCGCGCGCCTCGGGCTTGCTGGGGCGCACCGGTGATGAAGGCTCCGGGGCCAGTGCCGAGCTGGCCGAGGGCGCGCACTGGCGCCTGGGCGCGTCACTGGGCGTGGATGGCGGGCGCAGCAGCGGCGATGACCCGCGGCTGGCCGGTCTGCCCGACCAGCGCCCCAGCCTGCGGGGCAAGCTCTACGCCAGCCGCGATCTGGGTGGGCGCTGGGGCGTGTCGGCCCATGTCAGTCAGGACCTCGCGGGCCGCGGGGGTGGCACCCTGGGCGGTGTGGACCTGGGCTACAGCCTCGTGCCCGGGCCCGGTTGGCGGGTGTCGTTCGGCGCCGGCATCGGCCTGGCCGACGCGCAGGCCATGCGGCACCAGTTCGGCATCGCGCCCGAGGTGGCTGCGCGCACCGGACGCACCGCCTATGTGCCGGGCAGCGGCCTGCGTGACCTGCACGTGGGCGGCACGGCGCAGTGGGCGGTGTCGAACGTGTGGTTCGCCTTTGCCGGCCTGGGCCTGTCGCAGCTGCAGTCACAGGCTGCGCAAAGCCCGCTGGTGGCCCGGCGCAGCAGCAGCTCGCTGGCGCTGGGCCTGGCCTGGCGCAACCTGCCGTGAATGGGGGCGCCGGTCTGGCCTGGCGGCAAGATCAGTCCTCGGCGTCGCGTGGACGCTGTTGCCAGCGCAGGTAGCGCTGCATCACCGCCGGATCGCTGACGCCCAGCCAGCGGGCCACCGTGTCGGGCGCATGGCCGCGCTCGAGCTGGCGCAGCGCAAAGCTGTGCCGCAGGCGGAATGAGCCGCCGGCGGCACGCGCTGGAATGTCGGCCGCGCCCAGCACGGCGCAGCCGGCCTCGTACTGCGCCACCTTGCCCCAGGGCTTGCCGGTGCGTGTGGACGGCAGCAGCCAGTCGCCTGGAATGCCCAGCTGCGCACGCAGCTGCAGCCAGGCCAGCAGCACGCGCGTGGCCCAGGGCGCCAGCGGGGCCTCGTGCGTGGGCGCGTTGCCGTTGGCGGGCACACGCACCCACAGGCGCGGCGCTGTGCGAGCGGGCGTGGCGGCGCTGTCGGCCACTGGCGGGGGCAGATCGGGCCAGGCCTGGTTGCTGCCGGTGGCGGCGTGGCGGGGCGACAGCGCAGGGTCGGCATCGCGGCAGGTCAGGGCCCGCACATCGCCAGGACCCAGGCCCGCCCCCAGTTGCAGCGCGGCCGCGGTGACGTTGCGCAGGTCCTGCCAGCGCGCCAGCCGGCCTTGCCGCGCCAGTCGGTGCTGGTGGCCAATGACGCGCAGCAGCCGTCTCACCTCGTCGGTGCCGAGGTGCTCGATCGCTTCGTTGCTGCGCTGCAGATTGGCCAAGCGGACTTCCGGACGGGCGGCCATCAAGAGATCGGCCGCAGTGCCCCCACGCGGTGCGGCGGCGGCCCAGGTCTGCACCCGGCGTACCAGGCTCATCAGGCGCCATGCGTAGCGTGGGGTGAGCGACTCGCCCGGCGGCAGCAGCGCCTCGCGTGAGGCCACGAAGGCCGCGAGTGTGGCGCTGTCCAGCTCGACTAGCTGGCGCACGGCGGGGGTCTGGCCCAGGCACCACTGCGCGAGCGCGCCCCACATCGCGGCGTAAACAGCCTGGGACGAGCGACGGTGAAGGCGGCCCAAGCGGTGCTCCTCCGCCAGCCAGCGATCGAAGATGTCTTGAATTTGAACCATAAACGAACTAACGGCATTATTCCGTATCCAAGGCTCCGGTGACCGTCAAACCTCTATCAACGACGCGCAAAAAAGACACCGAAGCCGTTAGTTCAGTCTTACGTCTGACCTGACAAACCGCAACGACCCACCAAGGCCCGAGGCCCGAGGCCCGAGGCCCGCCGGCAGCCCCAGCCCTTGAAATCTAGGGCGCGGCCTGCAGTTGATGCGTCATCCCGCCGCCCAACCCCGCCGCGCACACCATGTCCACGCCCAGCTCCACGCAACGCGCCCTGCCGCCCGCCCTGCATGCCCTGGCCGCCATGGCCTTGCTGCTGGAGAAGCTGGAACGCCAGCCGCGTGACGCCAGCCCCGGCCAGTACCGCCAGGTGGCCATGCAGGTGCAACAGCTGCTGGCAGAGGCCGCGCATGGGCCGGCGCTCGATCAGCTGCTGCAGGCCATGCCCGCCGCTGCACAGCTGTACGAGAACCTGCACTACGCGCAGGCAGGCCTGTGCCGCGCGCCGCTGCAGCCGGCGCTCGATGCCGAGCTGGCCGCCGCCGCCGCGCTGCGCCGGGCGCGCGGACGCGCCTGATCATCGCGCGGCGCCGCGCCCCGCCACAGCCTGCGCCACATCGCGCAGGCAGCCGATGAACTGTTCGGCCGCCGGTGCGCGCAGGCGGCCGCGCAGCGTGATCAGGCCCACCGGCGGCAGATCGATCGGCACCGCCACGGGCAGCACCCGGGCCAGACCCTGCGCCGCGAAGTGCTCGGCCACCGAGCGCGCCCAGAACCCCACCGCGCCGTGCTCGCGCAGCCCCGTCAGCGTCACCAGGAACGATGCGGTCTCGATCACGTCCACCGGCGGCTGCAGCCGGTGCTTGTAGAACAGCTGGTTCAGCTTGATGCGTGACGAGGCCCAGGTCGGCGGCATCACCCAGGGCTGCGTCGCCAGATCGGTCCAGCGCACGCGGCTGCGCCCGGCCAGCGGATGCTCCGGCGCCACCACGATGCACATGGCTTCGTCGTAGAAGGGCTCGGTCTCGAGGTCGGGCGCGGCATAGCCCGGCTCGAGCCGGCCCACCAGCAGGTCCAGCTCGCCCTGGCGCAGCCGCGGCAGCAGGCGGGTCAGGTCGCCCTCCTCCACGGCCACCGTGGTCTGCGCCGAGCGCGCCTTCATCGCCGCCACGGCCTGCACCAGCAGCACCGGCGTGGCCACCACCATCGCCCCCACCCGCACACGGCCCGCGGCACCGCTGGCCACGGCCTGCAGTTCCTCGCGCGTGCGCTCCAGATCGGCCAGCACCGAGCGCGCGAAGCGCACCACCGTCACGCCATACGGTGTGGGCTCGGTGCCGCGCGTGCTGCGCACGAACAGCGGCACGTCGAACAGGCGCTCCACCTCGGCCAGCGTCTTGCTGACCGCCGGCTGCGTGAGCGACAGGTACTCCGAGGCGCGTCCGAGATGCCGGAACTGGTCCAGCGCCAGCAGCAGCTGCAGGTGCTTGAGCTTCAGGTTCGAGCGCAGCAGGCGCTCCACGCGGCTGTCATTCTTCTTCATATCAAAAATGGCATCCAGCCTGTCCACTTCTTCATTGGACGGCGATGTTAGGCCAACGCATCATGCGCCCCGCTCGGTGCCCAGACACCACGACATCCGGAGACAGCCCGCATGACCTTCCCCCGCCTCACCCGCCGCAAATTCGCGCTCTCGTCGCTGGCCGTCGCCGTCCCGTCGCTGGGCCGCGCCGCCACCTACCCCGACAAGCCGATCACCTTCATCTGCCCGTGGCCGGCCGGCGGCACCGCCGACACGCTGATGCGCGCGCTGTGCACCGCCGCCGCCAAGCCGCTGGGCCAGACCGTGGTGGTGGAGAACAAGGCCGGCGCGTCCGGCATGCTGGGCCTGAAGGCGCTGGCCACCGCCAAGCCCGACGGCTACACCATCGGCCAGGTGCCGATCTCGGTGACGCGCTTCGCGCAGCTGGGCACGGTGCAGCTCGATCCGATGAAGGACCTGACCTACCTGGCCCGCGTGTCGGGCCAGACCTTCGGCATCGCCGTGCGCGCCGACAGCCCCTACAAAACGCTGAAGGACCTGGTGGCCGCTGCCAAGGCCGCCCCCGGCAAGATCACCTACGCGTCGGCCGGCATCGGCGGCGCCACGCATGTGGGCATGGAGGAGTTCGCCCACACCGCCGGCGTGCAGTTCAACCACATTCCGTACAAGGGCGGCGCCCCGGCGCTGCAGGACCTGCTGGGCGGCCAGGTGGATGCGCTGGCCGACTCGAGCAGCTGGGCGCCGCATGTCAAGGCCGGCAAGCTGCGACTGCTGGCCACCTGGGGTGCCAAGCGCACGGTCGACTTCCCCGAGACGCCCACGCTCAAGGAGCTGGGCTGGGACGTGGTGGTCGATGCGCCCAACGGCATCGGAGCGCCCAAGGGCCTGGACGCCGCGATCGAGAAGCGCCTGCGCGAGGCCTTCAAGGCCGCCGCCAACAGCCCCGAGTTCCTGGCCGCCTGCGACAAGATCGACGCTCCGCCGATGTACCTGGACGGGCCCGACTACGCGGCCTACATCGCCGCCACCTACAAGCGCGACACCCAGCTGATCGAACGGCTGAAGCTGCGCGAACTGCTCGCCAAGGGCTGACATGTCCCCGCTGATCCGCCTGCACCCGCATGACAACGTGCTGGTGGTGCGCCACCCGCTGGCCCTTGGGCAGGAGCTGCCCGAGTTCGGCCTGAAGCTCAAGGCCCAGGTGCCGGCCGGCCACAAGATTGCCGCGCGCGACATCGCCCAGGGCGAGCGCGTGCTCAAGTACAACGTGGTGATCGGCGCGGCCACGCGCGACATCGCTGCGGGCGAGCATGTGCACGGCCACAACATGGCCCTGGTGGACGAGTACCGTGACCCCGGCTTCGGGCTCGATGTGAAGCCGGTCGACTTCGTACCGGTGGCGCAGCGCGCCACCTTCATGGGCTACAAGCGCGCCAACGGCCGCGTGGGCACGCGCAACTTCATCGCGCTGATCAGCACGGTGAACTGCTCCGCCACGGCCATCCACAAGGTGGCGGCGCACTTCACCCCCGAACGCCTGGCGGCCTATCCCAATGTGGATGGCGTGGTGGCCTTCGCGCAGACCAGCGGTTGTGGCATGTCCAGTCCCAGCCCGCACTTCGACCTGCTGCGCCGCACGATTGCCGGCTATGCCACGCATGCCAACGTGGCCGGCGCGCTGATCGTGGGCCTGGGCTGCGAGCGCAACCAGGTAGCCGACCTGATCGCCAGCCAGGGCCTAGGCGACCAGCCGCAGATCAAGCCCTTCGTGATGCAGGACAGCGGCGGCACCCGCGCCACCGTGGCCGCGATGATCGACGCCATCGAGGCCATGCTGCCGGCGGCCAATGCCTGCACGCGCGAGCCCTGCAGCGCCGAGCACCTGACCATCGGCACCGAGTGCGGTGGATCCGACGGCTTCAGCGGCATCGGTGCCAACCCGGCGCTGGGCGCGGCGATGGACATCCTGGTGCGCCACGGTGGCACCGCCATCCTGTCCGAGACGCCCGAGATCCACGGCGTGGAGTTCATGCTCACGCGCCGCGCCATCACGCCCGCCGTGGGCCAGAAGCTGCTGGACCGCCTGGACTGGTGGGCCGAGTACACGCGCGGCCACAACGCGCAGTTCAACGGCGTGGTGGGCGCCGGCAACCAGGCCGGCGGCCTGGCCAACATCTTCGAGAAGAGCCTGGGCTCGGCGATGAAGGGCGGCACCACGCCGCTGATGGAGGTGTACCAGTACGCCGAGCCGATCACGCAGCACGGCTTCGTGTTCATGGACTCGCCGGGCTACGACCCCGTGGCCACCACCGGCCAGATCGCCAGCGGCGCCAACCTGATCTGCTTCACCACCGGGCGCGGCAGCATGTTCGGCAGCAAGCCGGCACCCACCATCAAGCTGGCCAGCAACACGCCGATGTTCACGCGCCTGGAAGAGGACATGGACATCAACTGCGGCCTGGTGATCGATGGCGACCTCGACATCCAGCAGATGGGCCAGCGCATCTTCGAGCACATCCTGCGCACGGCCAGTGGTGAACGCACCAAGAGCGAGTTGCTGGGCCTGGGCGACCAGGAGTTCGTGCCCTGGCACCTCGGCATTGTTTCTTGATTGACGTCGTCACCATGACCCTCACCCTGACCCGCACCGACCTGATCCGCACCCGCCACTGCATCGGCGGCCAGTGGGTGGACAACCGCGATGGCCGCGAGGCTGCGCGCCACGCGGTCACCAACCCGGCCGACCTGTCGGCCATCGCCGAGGTGGCCGACGGCGGTGCGGCGGATGCGCAAGCCGCGGCCGATGCTGCGCACGCGGCCTTTGCCAGCTGGCGCGCCACACCGGCCAAGGCCGGCGCCGCCATCGTGCGCAAGTGGCATGACCTGATCCAGGCCCATGCGCAAGACCTGGGCAAGCTGATCAGCCTGGAGCAGGGCAAGCCGCTGGCAGAGGGTGTGGGCGAGGTGCAGTACGCGGCGAGTTATGTGCAGTGGTTTGCCGAGCAAGCCACGCGCAGCAATGGCGAGATCATTCCCGCGCCCGTCAGCGGCCGCCGCATGATGGCCGTGCCTGAGCCGGTGGGCGTGGTGGCCGTCATCACGCCGTGGAACTTTCCGGCGGCGATGATCGCGCGCAAGATCGCGCCCGCCCTGGCTGCAGGATGCACCGTGGTGGCCAAGCCGGCCGAAGACACGCCGCTCACCGCACTGGCCCTGGTGCTGCTGGCGCACGAGGCGGGCGTGCCGGCCGGCGTGCTGAACATCGTGGCCGCCTCGCGCGCCCAGACCCCGGCCGTGGTGGATGTGTGGCTGGCCGACGACCGCGTGCGCAAGATCAGCTTCACCGGCAGCACGCCGGTGGGCATGCACCTGGCGCGCCAGTCGGCCGCCACGCTGAAGAAACTGAGCCTGGAGCTGGGCGGCAACGCACCGTTCATCGTGTTCGAGGATGCCGAGCTGGATGCCGCGGTGGATGGCCTGATGGCCGCCAAGTTCCGCAATGGCGGCCAGACCTGCGTGTGCCCCAACCGCGTGTACGTGCACGAGGCCGTGCACGACGCCTTCGTGGCCAAGCTGGCCGCCCGCGTGGGTGCACTGAAGGTGGGCCCGGCCAGCGACACCAGCTCGCAGATCGGCCCGATGATCAACGCCCGCGCGGTGGAGAAGATCGAACGCCATGTGAACGATGCCGTGGCCAAGGGCGCGCGCGTGGTGGTGGGCGGCAGGCGCCTGCAGGGCGCGGCGCTGGCCAGCCCGAACTATTACGCCCCCACCGTGCTGGTGGACGCCACGCCGGCCATGGACTGCGCCTGTGAGGAAACCTTCGGCCCCGTGGTGCCGGTCACGCGCTTCAGCACTGAAGCCGAGGTGATCGCCCAGGCCAACGCCACGCCTTACGGCCTGGCCGCGTACTTCTACAGCCAGGACGTACGCCGCATCCACCGCGTGACCGACGCGCTGGAGGCCGGCATTGTGGGTGTGAACGAAGGCGCCCTGGCCGCCGAGGCCGCGCCCTTCGGCGGCGTCAAGCACTCGGGCTACGGCCGCGAGGGCTCGGTGCACGGGCTGGAGGACTATCAACACCTGAAGTACGTCTGCCAGGGCGGCCTGCAGTAGCGCAGGCCACGCGGGCAGCGGTGCCACGGCACTCCATCGCCCACCGCACGTACCATGGCGCCTGGCCGGCAATGCCGGCAGACCCCCCGAGGAGCACACCGACCATGAGCAACCCCTTCAAGACCGCCATCACCAGCGGCCAGCAACAGGTCGGCCTGTGGCTGTCGCTGGCCGACCCGTATGCCACCGAACTGTGCGCCACCGCCGGCTTCGAGTGGATGCTGATCGATGGCGAACACGCGCCCAATGACGTACGCAGCATGCTGCACGCGCTGCAGGCCTGCGCGGCCTATGGCAGCCACCCGGTGGTGCGCGTGGTGCAGGGCGAGACGGCACTGATCAAGCAGGTGCTGGACATCGGCGCCAAGACCATCCTGGTGCCGATGGTGGACACCGCCGAGCAGGCCGCCACCATGGCCCGCGCCATGCGCTACCCGCCGCAGGGCAACCGCGGCGTGGGCTCGGCCGTGGCGCGTGTGTCGCAGTGGGGTGCGCGCAGCAACTACCTGAACGAGGCCAACGACGAGGTGTGCCTGCTGGTGCAGGCCGAGACCGCCACCGCGCTGGACAACCTGGAAGCCATCTGCGCCGTCGATGGCGTGGACGGCGTGTTCATCGGCCCGGCCGACCTGGCCGCATCGATGGGCCACCGCGGCAACCCCGGCCACCCCGACGTGCAGGCCGCCATCGACGGCGCCATCCGCCGCATCACCGCCTGCGGCAAGGCCGCCGGCACGCTGACCAGCGACGTCAACGCCGGCCGGCACTATCTCGACATCGGCGCCCGCTTCGTTGCCGTGGGCATCGACACCAGCCTGCTGGCCCAGGCCACGCGCAAGCTGGCGCGCGAGTTCGGGCTGGGCACCGCGCCGGTGGCACCGGCCAAGGGCAGCGGCCCGTACTGAGCGGACACGGCACCGCGGCCGGGCGCCTACCCGGCCGCCTGCAGCTTGGCCAGAAAGTGCGCCAGGTTGGGATCGCTGGGCAGCCGTGCCGCTTCAGCGAACGGGAACCAGCGCACGCCGTGGAACTCGGCCTCGTCGAACACGATCGGCGCATGGCGCGGGTGGCGGATGGGGTACCACAGCGAGACATCGGTGTGGCCCGCGGTGAGCCCCACCGTGCCGGTGACCGACACCATCAGCGGCGCCGGCACCTGCGGCACGGTGATGGCGATGCCCAGCTCCTCCAGAAGCTCGCGCACCACCGTCTGGCGCGGGTCTTCACCCGGCTCCACATGGCCGCCGCTGGGCAGCCAGCGCTGGGCATTGCGGTGGTCCACCAGCAGGATGTGGCCGTCGTCCACCACCGGAAAGTAGGCCACCAGGTGCTTGGGCGGCGTGGCCGGCTTGGCCGTGCGGCACAGCGGCGCGCCCGAGGCCACCCACTGGCGCGCATCCAGCCACTGAGACCGCTCATTTTGAGCGCTGGGCTGGATCTGGTCGAGTTGTTCAAGGACGAGTGCGTGCATGGCCGGCATTGTGCGTGGCGCCGCACACCGCGGCCGGCCCCAACGTCGCTCAGACCTCGGGATCGTGCATGAACACCCGCAGCTCCTGCGCGCAGCGGCAGGCGGCGGCGATCTTGGCGGCCCAGTGCACGGCCTCTTCGCGCGTGGCGCATTCCAGCACCGAGTAGCCGCCTTCGAGGCGCTGCGTCTGCGGGTAGGTGCCGGGCGTCACCGAGCCATCGGCCGCCACGCGCACCGGCGGCACCGCTTCGTCGATGCCACCGCCGAACACCCACACGCCGGCCGCCTTGGCCTCGCGCACCACCGCATGCGCGGCGTCGGCCACGGCCGGCAATTCGTCGGGCGTGCAGGCCATCTCGCCGCTGGGAAAGGAGATCAGGTACTTGGCCATCGGGTGCTCCGGGTAGGGGTGATCACTGCCGCTCAATCCACCGCCAGATGCCCGCGCGCGATGGCCGCATCGCGGTCGCGAAAGATGGCCATCGCCGTGAGCATGTGGCCAAAGCCCAGCTTGCGGTAGAAGCCCTCCTTGCCCGGCACCGAGTACAGGATGATCTTGCGGTAGCCGCGGCTGTCGTCGACGAGGCGCTGCACGATCTGTCGGCCCAGCCCCGTGCCCTGCCACTCGGGCAGCACGGCCACATCGCAGATGTACGAGCAATCGCCGCCGTCGGCCAGCGCGCGGCCGGCCGCCACCAGTTGCCCGCGCTGCCGAACCAGCCAGCGGTAGCGGCTGTGGCCGAACACCGTCTGCAGATCGGCCGCCGACTTGTTGCCCAGTGGCGCACGGCGGTACAGCGAGGCCAGTTCGTGCCAGTCGACATCGGCCACGGTGGACGACCAGACCAGGGCGTCAACGTGCGTGGGCACCGCATCGGCCACGGCCGCGGCACCTGCCTCAGCCCGCAGTGTCTTGGCGAACACGACGTTCTCATAACCCACACCGTGGATGACATAGGTGGTTCGGCCCACATCGCGAAAGCCGGCCTGGGGGTAGAAGCGCAGGGCACGCCCATTGCCCACCCAGGCGGTGAGCCACAGCGCGCCTGCCGGCTGAACCGGCGCGCCCCGCGCGGCCTGCTCGGCCCGCTGCAGCAGCGCGCGGCCCAGGCCCCGGCCCTGGAACGCGCGCAGCACATACAGCCGCAGCACTTCCGAGCCAGCCCACGCCGGCACCGGACATGCGCGGCCATGCTGCACATCGACAAAGCCGACCAGGCCGCCGCCCTCGGCCACGGCGACGAACATCTCCACATCGGGCAGCGCCAGGCGCTGCGCGAACACCGGCTCGGCGTACTGGTCCTTGGCCTCTTGCGCCAGATCGGGCCGCACACCCTGCGTGGCATAGGTTTCCAGAAACACCTGCGTGGCCACGGCCGACAGGCAGGCTGCATCGTCCGCCGTGGCGCGGCGGATCTGCACACACGCGTCATTCACACCGGCCATCGGCCCGTCCCCTTCGGCGACTGGCGCCATGCCCCCAGGCCGGCGATTGTGAGCCGGTTGCGGGCACAGCGGCCCACGGCCGAATCTCTCTCTGCCGGGACGATGGTGAGGCTGAGAAGCAACAAGCGGCATAGCCGCTGAAGGGGCGGCCTCTCGTCAATGTCACAGGTCGGTTGACTTCGGTTGAAGCCCCTGCAGTTGCCGTTGCGGTGTGCAGCCAAGAGCCCGGCATGAGGAGGAAGGAATCTGGGCCGCACGTCGCAATCGGTCCGGCTGAGCGAATAGCTAGGCGGCACCCCTTACAGCCAGCAGGGCCATCGCAGTGCCATTGACCAATGCGTGCGGGACTGAGGCAGCGATGAAGGCATGAGCGAAAGAGCGCTGTCGCCATACCAGAAAGGCACAGGAAAACAGAAAGAAGCTCCAGAATGTGCCGAAGAACCAGAGCGCCCCTTGGACGGCGTGTAGCAGGCCCCAGATAACTGCCGACAGGCCAGCAGTTACCAGAAGGCTCTGCTTCAGTAGACACAGAATCCGAAGACCTGCCGCTAGCAAAAGGGTCTCAGCCACTGGCGCGAAGGCCACTGCGCCAAGAACTTCGCCCATCGAAGGAGAGCGATCAGGCGGCATGAGTTGCTGCGCAGGAAGACCTGTTGCGACGGAGATGGTCAACGCAACTTTGAAGAGCGCAGCGGAAGGGAAAATGGCTGCCGGAAACAGTGCCAGTGCGTGACGCCATGGTCCAACGCGTGGCCTGAGAAGGGCGGACAGCACGGTCTCGATCAGCATGAGAACAGGGTTACACACCGGCCACCGCCGAGTACGGCCGAATGCGTCAGGCTCCAGAGGTCAGATTGGCGGCAGGCAAGCTCGATAACTCGCCAGTACCTTGTGCACGTTGAACGAATGGGTCCGTGTCGAGCGGTTCGTATATGGGGCCTCGGCATTGACCGCAAGAAGCCAGTCTGCAGATGTGCAGTCTGTTCCTCATCGGTGGCGATCTATTCGTCATTATTCCATTGCCGCTCATATCGTCTATCCAAGTGCAGGATGACCATTGCTATGACGACGAACAACTCCGGCTGGCCAATCACTTCGATGTTGTGCCGGCCTCTCAGCGTGAGAATCCTGCCTGTGGCTCGCGCGATGGTTTCCTCGCCCAGCTGCACCTCAAAGCGAAGGTCAAACAGATTACCTTTGATGATCGCGCCATCAAGTTCGCCTCCGACAGCGTAGTACTGGCGAGTCCACGAAAGGAGCTTACGCTTGACCTTGAACTCGCCGAGTTCGCCGCAAACGACCCAAGTCGGAACCCATGCAAAAATCTTTCTGCGAACTTGAGCGACTTCTCTTCCCTCGCCCGTAATTCGCCAAGTAGGCGACAACAGCGAAAACTCGCCTCGAGCTTCATAGGCTTGATTCCCTTGGCCATCAGCAATCTCCATTCGGCCGCGCAGGGAAAGAAGCTTGTTTGCAATTGAAAGTTGCCTAGGCATCACGGGTGCTTGTGGAGAGGGCTAACTTCGGCCGTAACCGAACGGCTAAAGCCGGCGAAGCCGGCTTTAGCCGATCCGGTTGACGAACAGGTTAGCCATTACCCGCCACCTGCTGTTTGGCTCAGGCTCAGCAAAGTGCCTCCGTGCGCGAAGACAAGCTCTACCGCCTTCTTGGCGGCCTCAGATCCGACATTCTTAATACCCCCCTTGACCAAATCACGAAGCGTTTCGGCGATGCTGACGTGTGTAGTCAATGAATCTGGCGTTTGGCCAAGCAAAGCCAGACTCTTGCTTGTGAGCCTTGCCTGTTGGAAGGCCGTGCCGTCTAGATAGTGGTCGACATAATCGATATAGCCTTCCTTCTTCAGGAACTCAATGGTGTAGAAGACAGGCTTGATCGATTCGAACGATTCGTCGAACTCAGCGTCAGGAGGGAGTGTGTCCATCGCAATCTTGGACGCACTTAGCTCGACAGGAACAGGGAACGCCAAGTACAGCGTGTCGAAGACGAGCAGCGTTGCCTTGTTGAAGCGATCAATGTTGGGCGGCACGGACATGACTCGACTCTCCCTGTGATGGCTAACGCAGAGGTAACCGGGGCGACGCGGCAGGACGGCCGGGCCGTGCGGCCGACGATAAACCAAGGCGGTTGCACGGCCCGGCTGGCCTGCCGTGGCGCCTCCGGTTGACCGACCTGTTAGGCCATACGGTTTTCGCCGCAGGCAAGTACTTGGGGCCCGAATGCGAACGAGGCGCTTTGGATGAGGCCCTGCTCGACGACGTACACGCAGATGAGCTCGATATGGCCCGGACCTTCAGGAAAAGTACGAGTGACATCCTCGTGGTCGACTACGACATTGCCCATGACTTCCCGGCGCAGAAGCTTTGCATGGAGATTGGGCTCTGAGAATCTTGGAGCCGTTCGAGCCTTGATCTGATCATGTCCTTCCGCGAGGAGCTTGCCGCCAAGTTCGTATTGGCGAGCGTCCGGTGCGTAGGTGCTGAGCCAGCCCTCAAGGTTCTTCGAGTTGTATGCATCCAATTGCCTCTGGATGACGACTTCCGGTGATGTGTACTGTGGCATTGCGGTACGAGGGGGAAGTGGCGTTGAGTCTGTGTGGCCTAACTTGTTATCGAGCGCGGAGCCGCGCCGTATCCGGAAACGGGCGATGCGGGCGTACCCAGATACGGGCGCAACCCAAGCATATCCTGCCCCCCATCCGCAGCGTCCACCCCATCACACCCTCCCCGCCTCCGGCCCCGCGGTCGCCCTCACCGTCCTCCTCAACCACTGCTGCAAGAACGCCACCGCCACCCGCACCTTGGCGGAATTGGCCAGACGCTGCGGCGTGACGGCCCACACGCTGGCGGCCTGGTGCCAGCCGGGCAGCAGCACTTGCAGCTGGCCGGCGTGCACATGCTCGGCAATGTCCCACCAGCTGCGCAGCACGATGCCGCGGCCGTCCAGTGCCCATTGCACGCCCACCTCGCCGTGGTTGGTGGACAGCGGACCGGTCACCTTGGCGGTAGCGCTTGCGCCACCTGGCCCCTGCAGGCGCCACACGCCGAAGGGGTGGTCCCGTTCCTTGATCACCAGGCACGCGTGCTGCGACAGATCGGCCGGTGTGCGTGGCGGTCCACCGCTGCGGGCCACCTTGGCCAGGTAGGCGGGCGCGGCGCACAGCACGCGGTGGTTGTCCAGCAGCTTGTGGGCGATGAGGTTGGGCGCGATCTCGTCGCCCACGCGCACGTCCAGGTCGTAGCCTTCGGCCACCGGGTCCACCAGGCGGTCAAACACCTCGAAGCGCACCTGCAGGCCGGGGTGCTGTTCCACCAGGGCCGAGATGGCCGGCGCCACCCTGCGCCGGCCGAAGCCGAAGCTGCTGCACACGCGCAGCAGGCCGCGTGGCTGCTCACGTGCATGGCCCACGGCCTGCACCAAATGGTCCAGTTCGTCCAGCACCTGCAGCGCATGGCCGTACACGCGCTCGCCGGCCTCGGTGACGGTGACGCGGCGCGTGGTGCGCAGCAGCAGCGGCGTGCCCAGGGCCTGCTCCAGCAGGCGGATGCGCTTGGTGACGTAGGCGGGCGAGACGCCCAGCTCCTCGGCCGCGGCACTGAAACCGGCACGGCGCGCCACCACGGTGAACACGCGCAGGTCGTCGTGCGAGGGCAGGCTGACCGGGCCGGCGGGCGCGGGCTCGGCCAGGGCAGGTTCAACAACGGGCGGGGCGCGGCGGCTGGGCATGGCGCCGATCATGCACGAAGCGTGCATGACGGATGAACCAAACCTGCATTGATGCCAATCCGTGCACGGCGACAATGGCTGCTTTCACCATTCGGCCCCACGCCAGGAGACGCACGCATGAGCAAAGCCCACAAGATCGCCATCATCCCGGGCGACGGCATCGGCAAGGAAGTGATGCCCGAAGGTCTGCGCGCGCTGAAGGCCGTGGCCCAGCGCTTCGACCTGAACCTGGAGCTCACCGAGATCGACTGGGCCAGCTGCGACTACTACGCCGCGCACGGCCAGATGATGCCCGACGACTGGAAGGCGCAGCTGCAACCGATGGATGCGCTGCTGTTCGGCGCCGTGGGCTGGCCGGCCACCGTGCCCGACCATGTGTCGCTGTGGGGCAGCCTGCTGAAGTTCCGCCGCGAGTTCGACCAGTACATCAACCTGCGCCCCGCCAAGCTGATGCCCGGCGTGCCCTGCCCGCTGGCCAACAAGAAGCCCGGCGACATCGACATGCTGATCGTGCGCGAAAACACCGAGGGCGAATACACCTCGCTGGGCGGCGTGATGTTTCCCGGCACCGACCGCGAGTTCGTCATCCAGGAGAACGTGTTCACCCGTCAGGGCAGCGAGCGCCTGCTGAAGTACGCCTTCGAGTTGGCGCGCCAGCGCGCGCGCAAGCATGTGACCGTGGCCACCAAGAGCAACGGCATCGCGGTCAGCATGCCCTGGTGGGACGAGCGCGCGGCCGAAGTGGCCTCGCAGTTCAGCGATGTGACCTGGGACAAGCAGCACATCGACATCCTCTCCGCCCGCTTCGTGCTGCAGCCGCAGCGCTTCGACGTGGTGGCCGCCACCAACCTGTTCGGCGACATCCTGAGTGACCTGGGCCCGGCTTGCACCGGCACCATCGGCATCGCGCCCAGCGCCAACCTGAACCCCGAGCGCAAGTTCCCCAGCCTGTTCGAGCCGGTACACGGCAGCGCGCCCGACATCTACGGCCAGAACATCGCCAACCCGGTGGCCATGGTGTGGAGCGCGGCAATGATGCTCGACTTCCTGGGCCGCAAGGACGCGCACGACGCCATGCTGCGCGCCATCGAGGCGGTGCTGGTCGACGGGCCCCGCACGCGTGACCTGGGCGGCACGGCCAACACCACCGAGATGGGCATCGCGATCGCTGAGCGGATCGCCGGCGGGATCTGATCCACCTTAGGGCGGCGCAGCACGCGCCGTCCTATGCTGCAGCCATGGATCTGCTGCCGTATGTGCACTTCGGTGACACGCCCTTCAGCACCACCGAAGTCCAGCTGATCGCACGTCGTGGCACGCCACGCAGCCGCCAACTGCTGCCGATCGGCCTGCTGGAGTTGGACCACGGGGACGTGGTGCACCGCTTCCAGACCAGCACCGGCCGGCTGGAGGAGATCACACGCCCTGCCCCGCTGCTGTGGCTGAATGGCCAGATGCTGCTGTTTCCACAGCTTGGTGCGCATGTGCGGGCTCACGACGCCACGGCCTTCGAGCGCGGCGGCTTTCTGGTGAGCCCGCGCTACGGCCTGGCCTTCGTGCCTGGCCAGCCCAGCTGGGTGACGGCGCTGGCCGTGCATTGCATCGATACGTGGCGGCGCATGGGTTGAGCAGGTGGGCCGCTCGCGCTGCGTTCAGACCGGCTGCGCGTGCAGCCGGACACCAAGCGCTCGGGCCACCTTGAGCACGGTGGCGAAGCTGGGGTTGCCACCTTCGCTCAGCGCGCGATAGAGGCTCTCGCGGCTCAGGCCTGCCTCCTTGGCCACTTGGCTCATGCCCTTGGCGCGGGCAATGTCTCCCAGCGCACGTGCGATGCCCGACACATCGTCGGGCGCCTCTGTCAGCCAAGCATCAAGGTAGGCAGCCATTTCTTCGGGCGTACGCAGATGCTCGGCCACGTCATAGCTGGATGTCTTGGTCCTGGCAGCCTTGCCTGGCTGGGCGTCGACGTTGGCGGCGACAGCTGTGCGCTTGGTGGTCATGTTGAATCAGTCCTTGTAAGCCTCGGCCAGGCGAATGGCTTTGGCAATGTCACGCGGCTGGCTGGACTTGTCGCCGCCCGCCAGAAGGAGCAGCAGAAGCCGATCACCACGCAAGGTGTAGTACACGCGATAGCCAGGTCCAACATCCACTTTCAGCTCGGACACGCCGTGAGTCAGATGCCGGTGATCGCCTGGGTTGCCATGGATCAGGCGGTCTACCCGCATCAGGATGCGAGCGCGCCCTGACAGATCCCTCAGGCCATCTATCCAATCACGATACTCGTCGGTCTTTTCGACGCGCATGCCAAAATGTAGCCCATGAGCTACAAGCTGGCAAGCTCATCGTTGCCGGCCTTCATCGGGCGCATCACCCAACGCAGCCAGCCGCCGGTACAGCGTGCGCTGGCTCCAGCCCAGGGCGCGGGCCAGATCGGCGCGGCGGCCGGCATGGCGGGCCAGGTGCTGGCGCAGTTCATCGTCGGTGACGGCGCCGCTGCGGGCGCGGGCCAGCCCGGCATCGTCCGGTTGGACGCTCACCTTTTCAGCCATTGACGGCCCCGCCCGTCGCGCACCACCGGCCGGCCGCGCCCAGCCGGCTTCCAGCGCATCGGCCACGTGCGCGGCGGTGATCGTGTCGCCATCGCACAGCAGTGCGGCGCGCTCCACCACGTTGCGCAGCTCGCGCACATTGCCGGGAAAGGCCTGCTGTTCCAGCAGGGCCAGCGCGGCCGGCGCAAAGACCAGTCGGCGCGCACGCTGCGACGCATGGGCCACGCGCGCCAGCAGCGCAGCGGCCAGCAGGCGCACATCGCCCGCGCGCTCGCGCAGCGCCGGCAGGCGGATCGGGAACACGCTCAGGCGAAAGTACAGGTCTTCGCGGAAGCGGCCGTCGGCCACCATCGCCTGCAGATCGCGGTGGGTGGCGGCCACCACGCGCAGGTCAGCGCGCTTCAACTCCGTGCCGCCCACGCGGCGGAATGTGCCGCTTTCCAGCAGGCGCAGCAGCTTGACCTGGATGCTCAGCGGGATGTCGCCCACCTCGTCGAGGAACAGCGTGCCGCCATGCGCGCTTTCCACCAGGCCCGCCCGCGGGCCGCTGGCGCCGGTGAAGGCGCCGCGCTCATGGCCGAACAACTCGTTCTCGAACAGGGTTTCGGGCAGGCTGGCGCAGTCCACCACCACCAGCGGCGCACTGGCGCGCGGGCTTCCCTCGTGCACGGCGCGGGCCACCAGTTCCTTGCCGGTGCCCGATTCACCCAGCAGCAGCACGCTGGCCTGCGACGGCGCCACGCGGGCCACGCGCTCCAGCATCTGCTGGAAGGCGGGCGAGCGGCCGATCAGGCCCTGCACCGCCGTCCCACTGGCCGACCCTGTGGCCATCGGCAGCGCCTGCATTTGCTCGATGAAGAAGGCGGGCTGGCCGCTGGCATCGCGCAGCGGCGTCAGCGCGATCTGCACATAGGCCTCGCCCTGCGGCGTGTGGTGCAGGTGCAGCACCTGCTCGCGCTGGCCCGACCTGCGGGCACGGGCCAGCGGGCAGCTTTCGCCGGCCTGGTCGCACGGCACGTCGATGTGGTGCGACACGGCATGGCAGGTGCGGCCGACGACGCTGGCGCGCGGGCTGAACTGGCGCCGGTAGGCGGCGTTGGCGGCCAGGATGCGGTAGTCGGTGCCGAACAGGATGTGCGGCTCGGGCAGGGTCTCGAGGAAGGACAGCAGCTCGGGCGGCGGCGGGGTGGTCGCGGTGGGCTTGGCCATGGTGGCGGGCATCGTACGCCGGCACTGCCAGTTTGTCTGCCATGGCAGTGCCATTGGCAGCCAATGGCGGCTTGAGTGGCATCACATCGGGCGCTGCAGGCCGTTGCAGCCATCCGTCGAAAGCGCCGCAAGTGGCTGTCAGCGCTGGTGTTTTCGCACGCGGCCACTCGGCGCGGTGGCCCGGCTGGTGCCTGGCTGGTGCCTGGCACGCGGGTTGCGCTGTCTTGACCATGGTCACATCCACCCTGCCCCTCCCGCAGCCGCTGCCTGGCAGCGAACCCCAGGCCGCCGACCCCGAGCGCCGCACTTGGCTGATCGCCACCGGCGCGGCCGGCGGCGTGGCGGCGGCGGGCACGGCCGTGCCGCTGCTGTCCAGCTTCGCGCCCAGCGAGCGCGCCCGCGCCCAGGGCGCCGCCGTGGAGGTGGACATCGCCGCGCTGGCCCCGGGCCAGATGACCACGGTGGAGTGGCGCGGCAAGCCGGTGTGGATCGTGCGGCGCACGGCCGCGATGCTGGCCGCGCTGGGCGGCCACGATGCGCAGCTGGCCGATCCGGCCTCGGCGCGTGAGCAGCAGCCGGCCTACGCCACCAATGTGCAGCGCTCGACGCGGCCCGAGATCTTCGTGGTGATCGGCATCTGCACGCACCTGGGCTGCTCACCCACGGCCGTGCCGCAGGGCAGCGCGCACCCGAGCGTGGGCGGCGACTGGCCGGGCGGCTTCTTCTGCCCCTGCCACGGCTCCACCTTCGACGGCGCCGGCCGTGTGTTCAGGAACAAGCCCGCGCCCACCAACCTGGAAGTGCCGCCGCACCGCTACCTGAGCGACACGCGCCTGCTGATCGGCGAAGACGCCCAGGCATGAGCACCGCGCCGCAGGCCCCTGCCCCGCACACGGCCATCGAAACCCCGCATCCCCCATCCGCCATGAACGCCCACACCACCGCCGCCACCGCCGATCCGGGCGCCACGCCCCGGCCTGCCGAGACGGTCGAAGTCAAGCCCGTCTTCCTGTACCAGGCCCACAGGAAGATCTACCCCAAGGCCGTGCAGGGCCTGTTCCAGAACTGGCGCTGGGCCGTGGTGTGGATCACCCAGCTGGTGTTCTACGGCCTACCCTGGCTGAGCTGGAACCAGCGCCAGGCGGTGCTGTTCGACCTGGGCGCGCGGCGCTTCTACATTGGCCCGCTGGTGCTGTACCCGCAGGACTTCATCTACCTGACCGCGCTGCTGCTGATCAGCGCCTACGCGCTGTTCCTGTTCACCGCGGTGGCCGGGCGCCTGTGGTGCGGTTATGCCTGCCCGCAGACCGTGTACACCGAGGTCTTCATGTGGCTGGAGCGCCAATTCGAAGGCGACCGCGCCGCGCGCATGAAACGCGACGCCGGCCCGTGGACGGCCGACAAGCTGGCGCGCAAGAGCGGCAAGCAGGCCAGCTGGCTGGCATTGGCCGGCTGGACGGGCTTCACCTTCGTCGGCTACTTCACGCCCATCCACACGCTGGCTGCGTCGGTGATTGCCGGCACGCTGGGGGCGTGGGAGATCTTCTGGGTGCTGTTCTACGGCTTCGCCACCTACGGCTTTGCCGGCTACATGCGTGAGCAGGTGTGCAAGTACATGTGCCCGTACGCCCGCTTCCAGAGCGCCATGTTCGACAAGGACACGCTGATCATCAGCTACGACAGCGCCCGCGGTGAGCCGCGCGGCTCGCGCAGCAAGAAGGCCGATCCGTCGCAGCTGGGCCTGGGCAGCTGCGTGGACTGCAACCTGTGCGTGCAGGTGTGCCCCACCGGCATCGACATCCGCAAGGGTCTGCAGTACGAGTGCATCGGCTGCGCCGCCTGCGTGGATGTGTGCGACCAGGTGATGGACAAGATGAACTACCCGCGCGGCCTGGTGCGCTATGCCACGCAGAACGGCCTGGCGCAGGGGCTCAGCCAGAGCCAGATGCTGCGCCGCATGGCGCGGCCGCGGGTGCTGGTGTACACCGCCATCCTGGCGCTGATCACGCTGGCCTTGGGCACCAGCCTGGCGCTGCGCACGCCGTTCAAGGTGGACATCGTGCGCGACCGCGCCTCGCTGGCGCGCATGGTCGACGATGGCTGGGTGGAGAACGTCTACCGCCTGCAGGTGATGAACGCCACCGAGGCGGCCCAGACCTACCGCGTCAGCGCCGACGGCCTGCCCGGCCTGGTGGCCGACAGCCAGCCGCTGAAGCTGGGCCCGGCCGAGGCCCGCTGGCTGACGCTGGCGTTGCGCGTGCCGCCGCAGACGGTGCAGCAGCAAAAGGCCGGTGCGCACGAGGTCCATTTCACGATCGAGCGCGTGGCGCACGATGGCGACGCGGCCCGCTTACTGCGAGAAAAGAGCACCTTCATGATCCCGAGGTAAGGGCACCCCGGAGCTTCCCGCGCCTTGACACCTAAGTGACCACGGCGGCGCGTGAACGGGCCACACTGGCCCGCCATGAACCGCCTCGACAGCCTGAGCCTGACGCCCATCCCGCCCGAGGACGAGGCGCTGCGCGCCCCGGTGCGCGCCTTCCTGGCCGAACAGCTGCGCCACATGCCGGCCGTGCGCCGCGCGCGCAGCTGGAGCGGGCACGACGCCGCCTTCAGCCGCGCGCTGGCCGCCCAAGGCTGGCTGGGCCTGACGCTGCCACGTGACTACGGCGGCGGCGGCCGCAGCCCCTACGCCCGCTATGTGCTGGTGGAAGAACTGCTGAACGCCGGCGCTCCGGTGGGCGCACACTGGATCGCCGACCGGCAAAGCGGGCCGCTGATCCTGAAGTACGGCACCGAGGCGCAGAAGCAGCGCCACATCCCGGCCATCTGCCGCGGCGAATCCTTCTTCTGCATCGGCATGAGCGAGCCCGGCGCCGGCTCCGATCTGGCCAGCGTGCGCACCCGTGCCACGCGCCAGGCCGACGGCAGCTGGCGTCTGAGCGGCCAGAAGATCTGGACCACCAACGCGCACCAGTCGCAGTTCATGATCGCGCTGGTGCGCACCTCGGGCGCGCCGGAAGACCGGCATGCCGGCCTGTCGCAGCTGATCGTCGAGCTGGGTCTGCCGGGCATCACCATCCGTCCGATCACCGACCTGTCGGGCGACCGGCACTTCTGCGAGGTGTTCTTCGACGACGTGGCGCTGGACGCCGACGCGCTGATCGGCACCGAGGGCCAGGGCTGGGCGCAGGTGACGGCCGAGCTGGCCTACGAGCGCAGCGGCCCTGAGCGGCTGTACTCCAGCATGGTGCTGTTCGACGAATGGCTGCACTGGGTGCGCACGCCGCAAGGCCGCAGCGACGCCGCCGTGCAACTGGCCGGGCACATCGCCGCGCAGCTGGCGCCGCTGCGCGCGATGTCGATCGCCGTCACCGCCAAACTGGCTGCCGGCGAAAGCCCGGTGGTGGAGGCCGCACTGGTCAAGGACCTGGGCACCGGCGTCGAGCAGGCCATTCCGGCGCTGATCGCCGACGACCTGGCTTCGCGGCCCGAGGACTGCGAGCCGCCCGCCGAACTGCTGCGCACACTGGCCTATGTGACCCAGGTGGCGCCCAGCTTCTCGCTGCGCGGCGGCACGCGCGACATCCTGCGCGGCATGATCGCCCGCGGCCTCGGCTTGCGCTGAAAGGTTCCCCGATGACCGAAGCCACCGACACCCTGTTCTCCGACGCCCTGGCCGCGCTGCTGGCCGACCATTGCACGCCCGCCACCGTGCGCGCCATCGAGGCGGCCGTGGCCTCGACGAATGGCGCGGCCGCCCCACCCGCCTGGCAGCCGCTGTGGCGCGCGCTGGCCGACGCCGGCTTTGCCGATGCGCTGGTGCCCGAAGCCGCCGGTGGCGCCGGGCTCACGCTGGCCCAGGTGGCGCCGCTGTGGACGCTGTGCGGCGCCCATGCCCTGCCCGTGCCGCTGGCCGAGACCATGCTGGCCCGCGCGCTGCTGGCGCAGGCCGGCTTCGCCACGCCCGATGGCCCGGTGGCGCTGGCCCGCATGCGGGCCTTGCCGGACGGTGCGCTGCGCGCCCAGGGCGTGACGGGCGCGCGCTGCGCCGTGGCCGTGCTGGCCAGCGATGGCGCCCAGTACCGCCTGTTGCCGACGGCCGCCGCGCAGCTTGACGCCGCCGCCTTCGAGCTGGACGCCACCCTCACCTGGCCGGCCGCCGCCTGGGCTGCCGCGCCGGTGCTGCAGCCCCCTACCCTGCCCGATGTTCGTGAATGGCAAGCCCTGGTGCTGGCCCAGCAACTGGCCGGCGCGCTGGGCGCCGTGTTCGAGCGCACGCTGGCCCATGCCAATGAGCGCCAGCAGTTCGGCCGCGCGATCGGCAAGTTCCAGGCCATCCAGCACCAGCTGAGCGTGATGGCCGAGGAGGTGTTCGCCGCCCGCATGGCCGCGCAGATCGCCGGTTGGGCTGATGGCCACAGCCTGCGGCCCGACCCGCTGCGCGTGGCCACCGCCAAGGCGCGCTGCAGCGAGGCGGCCTTGCAGGTGGCGGCGCTGGCGCATGCCATTCACGGCGCCATCGGCTTCACGCGCGAGTTCGACCTGCAGCTCTACACCCGCCGCCTGCACGCCTGGCGCCAGGCTGCTGGCAGCGAATCGCACTGGCACCGCGTGCTGGGCGCAGCGCTGGTGGACGGCAGCAATGCACCGCTGCTGCACACGCTGCAGCGCATCAGTGACCATCCACACACGGCCTGAGCTTTCATCCATCCACGAACAGAAATACACAAAATGAGCGACTTCCTGCAGATCACCCGCGACGGCGCGGTCGTCACCTGGACCATGAACCAGCCGGCCACGCGCAACGCGCTGACCGGCAACACCGCGGTGGCCGAGTTCGTGGCGGCCATCGAGGCCGTGGCGGCCGACCGCACGGTGCGCGCGGTCATCCTCACCGGCGCCGGGCCGGTGTTCAGCTCGGGCGGCAACGTCAAGGACATGGCGCGCTTTGCCGACGCGGCCGAGGCCGGCACGCTGGATGCCGAGGCCGTGCGCAACGAGTACCGCCACGGCATCCAGCGCATCCCCAAGGCGCTGTGGCACCTGGACGTGCCGGTGATCGCCGCCGTCAACGGCCCGGCCGTGGGCGCGGGGCTCGACATCACCTGCATGTGTGACCTGCGCATCGCCAGCAGCACGGCCACCTTTGCCGAGAGCTTCGTGCGCGTGGGCATCGTGCCGGGCGACGGCGGCGCCTGGCTGCTGCCGCGCGCGGTGGGTGCGGCCAAGGCCGCCGAGATGGCCTTCACCGGCGACCCGATCACTGCCCAGGAGGCCCTGGCCTGCGGCCTGGTGAGCCAGGTGGTGGCGCCCGAGGAACTGATGAACGCCGCGCGCACGCTGGCCGGCCGCATCGCGCGCAACCCTGGCGGCGTGCTGCGCATGACCAAGAAGCTGCTGCGCGAGGGCGTGCACAACACGCTGGAATCGGTGCTGGAGACCTCGGCCGCCTACCAGGCCCTGGCCCACCTGGGCCCGGACCACCGCGAGGCGGTGCGGGCCTTCATCGAGAAGCGCCCGCCGATCTTCAAGGACTGAGCCCACCCGACCGGCGGGGTTTTGACGCGGGCACGAAAGACTGTATGAAAATACAGTCATGCCCGACCTGCACCGCAAGATCGAGATCCTGGCCGATGCGGCCAAGTACGACGCCTCGTGCGCTTCCAGCGCCGCGCCCAAGCGCGATTCGCGCGACCAGCGGGGCCTGGGCAGCACCTCGGGCATGGGCATCTGCCACAGCTATGCGCCCGACGGGCGCTGCATCTCGCTGCTGAAGATCCTGCTGACCAACTGGTGCCAGTACGACTGCCTGTACTGCGTCAACCGCGTCAGCAGCGACGTGCCCCGCGCCCGCTTCACGCCCGAAGAGGTGGTGGAGCTCACGCTCGACTTCTACCGCCGCAACCTGATCGAGGGCCTGTTCCTCAGCTCGGGCATCGTGCGCTCGCCCGACCACACGATGGAGCAGCTGGTGGAGGTGGCGCGCAGCCTGCGCGAGGACCACCACTTCCGCGGCTACATCCACCTGAAGACCATTCCCGACGCCAGCGACGACCTGCTGGCCCGCGCCGGCCGCCATGCCGACCGGCTGAGCATCAACATCGAGCTGCCTTCGGCCGACGCGCTGCGCGCGCTGGCGCCCGAGAAGGACGCGGCCGGCATCTCGCGCTCGATGGCGCGCATCCGCACCCGGCTCGATGAAACCGCCGCGGCCCGGCGTGCGCCCGTGGCGCCACGCTCGATGGCCGGTGCCACACCGCGTGTGCCGCGGCCGCCGCGCTTCGCCCCGGCCGGTCAGAGCACGCAGATGGTGGTGGGCGCCGATGCCAGCGACGACCGCAGCATCCTGAAGACCAGCGTGGCGCTGTACCGCCGCCACAAGTTGAAGCGGGTGTACTACTCAGCCTTCAGCCCGATCCCGCATGCCAGCCCGCGGCTGCCGGCGCAGGCCGCGCCGCTGATGCGTGAGCACCGGCTGTACCAGGCCGACTGGCTGATGCGCTTCTACGGCTTCGAGGAACACGAGCTGGTCACGCCCGGCGGCATGCTGTCGCTGGCCATCGATCCCAAGCTGGCCTGGGCGCTGGCCCACCCTGAGGCCTTTCCGGTCGACGTGAACCGCGCCCCGCGCGAAACCCTGCTGCGCGTGCCCGGCCTGGGCAGCACCTCGGTCGAGCGCCTGCTGGCCGCGCGCCGGGTGCGCACGCTGCGCCAGGCCGACATCGCGCGCCTGGGCACCGAATCGGCCCGCGTGCTGTGCTTCGTGGTGCTGCCCGACCACCGGCCCGATGCGCAGGCGCTGCAGCGCTGGCTGGCGCGCGACGGGCGGCGGCGCGCGGGTGACGCTGAGCCGGGGGATGCCGCCGCCATCCGGCCGGCCCGCAAGCCCTCGCCGCAGCTGGACCTGTTCGCCCCCGCGGTGGCGGTGCCATGAGCCGCACCGTGCACCTGGCCGGCCCCGACGACGTGGCCGGTGTGCTGGCCGCGCTGGCCGAGTTGCTGGTGTGCGACGTGCCCCCCGAGGCCGTGCGCTGGGACGATGGCTCGCCGCAGCAGACCGATCTGTTCGGCGACCTGTTCTCGGATGCGCCGGTGAATGATGCTCAACATGAGCGTCCATCGCACAGCGAGCGCGGCCGCACCCAGCGGGCTGATCTGGGCCTGCCCGCCGAAGCCGAGCGCCTGCTGCGCCAGGCGCTGCTGCATGCCGAGCCGCTGCGCTTTGCCTGGGTGCATGGCTATGCGCGCCGGCTGCACGCCGACCCGCGCATCTGGCTGGACCGCCTGCACCCCGACCGCCTGCGGCTGGAGCGCATGGCGCGCGAGGTCTCGCGCGAGATCCACAAGATGCACGCCTTCGTGCGCTTTCGCCCGGTGGCCGACGACGAAAGCGCCGCGGCCCAGGATGGCAGCACGGCGGGTACACCGGCCATCCGCCACGTGGCCTGGTTCGAGCCGGCGCACCCGGTGCTGCGCGCGGCGGCGCCCTTCTTCCAGCGCCGCTTTGCCGCGATGCGCTGGGCCATCCTGACGCCCTGGGGCAGCGTGCGCTGGGATCCCGATCCGGCGCTGCATGCGCCTGGCTCGTCCGACGAACCCAGCACCCCGCGCCCGCGCCCGCGCAGCACCCTGCACTACGGCCCGCCCGCGCGGCGCGAGGACGCGCCGGCCGCCGACGCCGGCGAGGCCCTGTGGCTGGCCTACTACCGCAGCACCTTCAACCCGGCCCGCGCCAACCCCGCGATGATGTGCCGCGAGATGCCGCCGCGCTACTGGCCCAACCTGCCCGAGGCGGCGCTGATCGGCCCGCTGCTGCGCGATGCCGCCGTCCGCACCGAGGCCATGCAGGCCCACACGGCCGACACGCAGCGGCGGCTGCCGGCGGCCGCACGCCGGCCACGCTAGCGGATGCGCGCATGAGCCGCTGAGCGGCCAGCGGCTGGGTACAGTCGTGCCCATGTCGTCGATGCCTCCCGCTGTTGCGCCCGCCGTCCCCTCCGCCTCCGCGGCCGATCCCATCGCCGACCCCGCCCCGCCGCGACGCCAGCTGGGCGTGTGGCATGCCATCTCGGTGTGCGTGGGCATGGTGGTGGGAGCCGGCATCTTCAAGACCTCGCCGATGGTGGCGCAGAGCCTGGCCAGTGACCAGGCGCTGTACCTGGCCTGGGCGCTGGGCGGTGTGCTGTCGGTGATCGGCGGGCTGTGCTTTGCCGAACTGTCGGCGGCCTTCCCCGATGCCGGTGGCGACTACCACTTCCTGCGCCTGGCCTATGGCCGGCGGCTGGCGCTGCTGTTCGCGTGGTCGCGCTTCGCGGTCATCCACACCGGCTCGATGGCGCTGCTCGCCTTCGTGTTCGGCGATTACCTGGGCCAGCTGGTGCCATTGGGACGCTACGGCAGCGCGGTGTTCGCCGCCGGCGCCATCGGCTTGCTGATGGCGCTGAACCTGCGCGGCGCGCGCTGGGGCCTGGGCACCCAGGTGGGGCTGATGCTGCTGGTGATCGCCGGCCTGCTGGCCGTGGGTGCGGCCGGCCTGAGCCTGGTGCTGCAGGGCCAGGCGCCGGCCACGCCGCTGGCCAACCCGGTGGTCACGGCCGATCGGCCGGCCTGGGGCGTGGCCCTGGTCTTCGTGTTCCTGGCCTATGGCGGCTGGAGCGATGCCGCCACGCTGTCGGCCGAGATGCGCGACCCGCGGCGCGGCATCGTCCAGGCCCTGCTGGGCGGGCTGGCCATCGTGGCTGCGCTGTACCTGCTGGCCAACTGGGCCTATCTGCAAGGCCTGGGGCTGGACGGCCTGGCGCGCAGCGAGGCACCGGCGGCCGAGCTGCTGCGCCGCGCCGCCGGGCCCTGGGGCGAGGTGGCCATCGTCGGCGTGGTGGCCATCACCTCGATCACGGTGATGAACGCCACGCTGATCGCCGGCGCCCGCACCACCTATGCCGCGGCGCGCGACCTGCCCCACCCCACGCGCCTGCTGGGCCGCCTGGGCGACTGGGACTTCGACCGCGGCGTGCCGCCCGGCGCGGTGCTGGCACTGGGCAGCGTGGCGCTGCTGCTGGTGGGCTTCGGCACCGCCACGCGCGGCGGCTTTGCCACCATGGTGGACTACCTGTCGCCGGTGTACTGGTTCTTCCTCACGCTGTCGGCGCTGTCGCTGATCGTGCTGCGCGTGCGCCTGCCGCAGGCGCCGCGGCCGCTGCGCGTGCCGCTGTTTCCGTGGCTGCCACTGCTGTTTGCCGGCTGCAGCGCCTACCTGCTGTGGTCCAGCGTGGTCTACGTCAAGGCCGGGGCCATCGCCGGCCTGGCCGTGCTGGCGCTGGGCGCGCTGCTGCTGTGGCCGCTGACGCGCAGCGCGCGCTGACGGCAGCCCGGCCGCCCTCCCCCGCTCTCGCTCGCTTTCCGTTTCTCAGCTTCGTCCTTCAACAACGCCTCATTGCCATGAACCGATCCCTGCCTCCCCTGAAACGCCGGCTCTCGCTGCTGGTGCTGGCCAGCCTCGGCGCCCTGCCCGCCTTCGCCCAGTCAGAGCCCGCAACGGCGGCCGAAGTCACCATCGTCGGCTCACGCGTCAAGGGCCGCACGGTGTTCGACAGCGTGGCCCCGGTCGACCGCTTCAGCGCCAAGGATGTCGAGCAGGCGCTCGGCGCCACCGGCGAAGTGGGCGCGGCGCTGCAGGCGCTGTCGCCGTCGATCAACCAGCCGCGCGTGTCGGCCAGCGGCAGCGCGGATTCGGTGCGCGTGGTACAGCTGCGCGGCCTGGCGCCCGACCAGGTGCTGGTGCTGGTGAACGGCAAGCGCCGCCACACCAATGCCGTGCTCGACCTGGAAGGCATCTTCCAGGGCACCGTGCCTGTGGACCTGAACGCCCTGCCCGGCAGCGCCATCGAGCGCATCGAGATCCTGCGCGATGGCGCCGGCGCGCAGTACGGCAGCGACGCCGTGGCCGGCGTGATCAACATCGTGTTGAAGAGCGGCGGCACGGGTGGCAGCGCCAGTGCCGATGTGGGCGCCTATCACACGAAGTTCGCGCCCACCGGCCGCACCATCACCGACGGCCAGACCGTGCAGCTGGCCACCGACCATGGCTTCAGCTTTTCCAACGGCGGCACGCTGCGCCTGGGTGCCGAAGTGAAGCGCCAGGCCGGCACCCACCGCGCCGGCCGCAGCGATGCCGGCTGGACCTCGTGGAACAGCACGCCCGAAGACCTGGCGCTCGATGGCCAGGTGCTGTTCAAGAGTGGCGACCCCAAGCTGCACGCGGCCAGCGCCTTTGCCAATGCCACGCTGCCGCTGGCCAGCGGCGTGCTGGGCTACGGCTTTGCCACGCTGCACACACGCGGCACCGAGGGCGCGGCCTTCTTCCGCTACCCCGGCGATCCGAACAATGTGGCCGCGCTGTACCCGGCCGGCTACCGCCCGGTGACGACCGGCAACGTGAACGACCTGGGCGCCACGCTGGGCGCGCGCTTCGACTGGGCCGGCTGGGCCAGCGATGCCAGCCTGCGCGTGGGTGACAACCGCTACGAGCAGGGCGTCCAGCAGTCGCTCAACGCCTCGCTGGGCGCGGCCAGCCCCACGCAGTTCCACCTGGCCACGCTGCGCTCGGGCCAGACCAGCCTGAACCTGGACGCCAGCCGCGCCTTCACGCTGGACGGCGGCCGTGCGCTGAACCTGGCGCTGGGTGGCGAGTGGCTGCACGAGACCTACCGCACCCGGCCGGGCGATGCCGCCTCGTACGCCGCGGGCAGCGTCACCAGCGCGCCACCGGGCGCCCAGGCCGGCCCCGGCCTGCGTCCCGAGGATGCGGTGTCCTTGAGCCGCAACGTGCGCTCGGTGTTCGCCGATGCCGAGCTGGAACTCAGCCGCGCCTGGCTGCTGGCCGCCGCGCTGCGTGCGGCCGACTACAGCGATGCCGGCAGTTCCACCACCGGCAAGCTGGCCAGCCGCGTCAAGCTCAGCCCCGCGTGGCTGCTGCGCGGCAGCCTGGCCACGAGCTTCCGTGCGCCGGCGCTGGCGCAGACGGGCTTCCGCTTCGCCACGCTGAACTTCAATGCCGATGGCACGGCGCTGCAGAACAACGCGCTGCTGCCGGCCAGTGACGCGCTGGCCCAGGCCTTCGGCGCGCAGGCGCTCAAGCCCGAGACCTCGCGCCACCTGTCGCTGGGCGCCGCGTGGCGCCCAGCCGCGGCCACCACGGTGACGCTGGACGCCTACCGCGTCAAAGTGCAGGACCGCATCACCCGCAGCAGCGACTTGCAGAGCGACGCGGTGAGCGACTGGCTGACCGCCCACGGCCGCAGCGACATCCAGAGCGTGGCCTTCCTGACCAATGCACTCGACACCACCACCACCGGCCTGGACCTGGCGGCCAGCCACGAGCTGCGCGCCAATGGCGGCGCGCTGCAGCTGAACGCCGCGCTGAACCTGAACCGCACCGTGCTGGACGCGGTGCGCCAGGGCTCGGCCGCACTCAGCGCCATCGACCCGGCGCTGACGCTGATCGGCGACGACGCACGCCTGCGCGTGACCCGCGGCACGCCACGGCACAAGCTGATCCTGGGCGCCGACTGGCAGCAGGGCCAGGCCGGGCAGGCCGGTGCCTGGGGCCTGAACCTGCGCGCCACGCGCTACGGGCCGGTGTGGGCCTATTCCTTCGACAGCGCGGCGCCGCTGGTGGACGGCGCCCCGGCCCAGCGCCTGGGCAACACCTGGGTGGTGGATCTGGAGGCGCGCTATGCACTGGCCCGCGGCCTGACCGCGAGCCTGGGCGCGGCCAACCTGTTCAACCGCTATCCGGCGCGCACCTATGCCGACAGCAGCTACGGCGGTGCGTTCCCGTACAACTTCACCGATCCCACCGGCCTGAACGGGCGCTACCTGCACGCCCGCCTGGCCTGGACCTACTGACCCGCAGCGGGCGCCGGCCGGTCCCAGCCGGCGCCATAGCGCGCGGTGGCATAGCGCTTCACCACCACCGAGCCCAGCATGCCGTGCAGCACATCACCCTGGGCGGCGCGGCGTGACACCACGGCACTGAGCAGGCCCTTCTCGGCCAGTTCGGCCAGGGCCTGGTCGACCCAGGGCTGGCGGTGCAGCGGATCGAGCGCGGCGATCTCGGCCTTGATCTCGGCGATGCGACCGGCCAGCCACTGGCCCTGCTGTTCATGCGCGGCCAGCGCCGGCGAGACCGGGGCGCCAGACAACGCAGCGGTGCCGCCCTGCCCGGTGATCGGCACGATGGGGGCGGCAGCCGCCGCCGAGACGGCCGACAGCGCCGTGACCGGTGCCGCGGCGGCACCCGCGGCCGGCGCACCCGACGCGGCCGACATGGCGCGAGGCAGCGGCGCGGCATCCGCCGCAGAGACCGCCGCCGCGCCCGTGCCGGCCACGGTCTCGGTGCCAGCGACGCTGGCGGCACCGGCCTCGTCGTGGCGCAGCAGCGAGCGCAGGTAGGAATAGGCGTTGTCCACGCCACGCAGCCGGCTGTTGCTGGCGCGGCGCTCGAGCACCTCCACCTTGTCACGCACCGCCGCCTCGCCAAACTCGTTGATCAGGCCTTCGAGCTTGGATTCGCGCACGCCCAGGCTCTCGGCGCGCAGCACCAGGTTGGCATCCACCGGCGCGGCCTCGCGCGTGGGCAGCCGGGCCGGCGCGCGCTTCTTGCGCACCGCGAACTGCGCCTCCACCACCGCCCTGCCCTCGCGGTGCTCGATCAGCTCGATCTCGAGGTCGGTCTCGCGGTTGATCTCCTCGATGGCGTCCTTCACGCGCTCGTTCTTGAACTTGCGCCACTCGCGCCGCTCGGCGCCAGCGGGCGCGGCGCTCAGCGCATCGGCCCACCACTGCACCGGCTTGCGGCTGGTGACGCCCGAGGGGTTGTCGCGGTAGCGCGCGCAGATCTCGTACAGCGCCAGCGCGGCATAGGTGCCCAGCTTGGCCAGGATGTCCAGGTCGATGCGCGCCCAGCGCGTGGGCTCCTTCAGCGCAGCCATCAGCGTGGGCGGGTAGGACCACGACACCCAGTTCTCGCCATGGCGGATCTCGATGGCCACTTCCGACAGCATCGAGAAGCCGCGCCACTTCACGCCATCGCCCGGCGCGGTGGATTCCCAGTCGACCTCGAGCCCGCGCATCTCGCGCAGGTAGCGCTTGGCGGCGGTGCGGTCTTCGCCACTGGACCCGGTGGTGCGCAAAATGGCGGGCAGCGGCGCCTCGAACATGTAATCGGCCGGTGGCATGCTGCTCATGGCCGCCAGGCGCGACTGCGCCACCTGCAGCAAGGCGTTGTAGATGCGCCGGCCGGTGAGCGTGACCCGCTTGGCCCGCGGCACCAGCACGATCATCTCGTGCGGCTTGCGCAGTTCGGTGCCGGTGTCGACACCGGGCACCAGCACCGGTGTGGCCGAGGCGGGCTCGGGCAACGGGGTGGGCGCCGGCGGGGTCGAACTGTCCATGCGCAATGATATGTCCTTCTTCGATTGGACAGACACCGCCGCCGCATCGCCGGGACGGTTCCATCCGCTTGTCCCAAGCCGGTAAAAAGCTGGACATCGGGCCGGAATCGGCGCATTCGTCAGGCGGTAAAAACCTGGACAGTCGGCCAGAACGCCCGCACTCACCCGCGCCCGGGCTGTCCGGTAAGAACGCGGACACTTGCCAAAGCGACTGGAACAGCCCGTTCGGCCCATCGGGGCCGTGTGCCAGCCGTCACACGCGCGCGGTGCGGGTAGTCAGCGGACGCCAGGCGGTTAAAACACGGACAGAAGCGGTAAGCGCACGGACGGATGCGGTAAGCATCCGGACAAGTTGCTTGAAAAAATTTCTGCAAGTACTTGTTTTAAATGGATAAATTGACTTATCCACAGGCGCTTAATCTTTTGAAGAAGATGAACTACCTTTGAATCTCCCCCGGGAGATGTGAAGATCTTTGGGAAACCCCAGGGTTCAAGGCCTCCACGAAGTGTCCGCAGATGCCCCGGCCCCTGTTCAATGCACCGTCCGTCATGCGATTTTCGGGTGGATGGGCAGATAATCGCAGGTACTGCATTGAACGGGGACTCTCCTGATGGATGGCAAGAAGACCGTGCTGGCCGATGGCGCCCGGCCAGGCACCGCACCGATCCGCCGGCAATCGCTGGCCGACATCGAGCTGCAGGCCGCCCGCATCGCGGCGATGATGACGCAGATCCGCGCGACCATGCTGTCGCCCAACGCCGCCAAGACCGCCCCCACGGTCAGCGCCGCGCAACTGGCCGCGCTGTGCGGTGTGGACAAGAGCAAGATCGCCTACCGCCTGACCCGGGGCGACCTGCCCGAGGGCCACATGGTGGGCAACCGCCGCGAGTGGCGCATGGACGAGGCGCGCGACTGGGTGCGCGCCTTCCGCAGCCAGCACCTGCGGCCCGAGCACGCGGCCGGCACCACGCTGACCGTGGCCAACTTCAAGGGCGGCGTGGCCAAGACCACCTCGGCGGTGACGCTGGCGCAAGGCCTGTCGATGCGCGGCCACCGCGTGCTGGTGGTCGACCTGGATCCGCAGGGCTCGGCCACCACGCTGTTCGGCGTGCTGCCCGATGCCGAAGTGGAGCCCGAGCACACCGCCATGCTGCTGTTCGGCGGCCAGCAGGAAGACCTGAGCTACGCGGTGCGCCCCACCTACTGGCCGGGCATCGACCTGGTGTGCGCGGCGCCGCTGCTGTTCGGCGCCGAGTTCGCGCTGCCGGCGCGCCAGACGCGTGATCCGGGCTTCGAGTTCTGGCGCTGCCTGGACCGCGGCCTCGACCAGGCCCGTGCCGACTACGACGTGATCGTCATCGACACGCCGCCCTCGCTGTCGTACGTGACCATCAACGCGCTGATGGCGGCCGACGGCGTGATCATGCCGCTGCCGCCGTCGGCGCTCGACTTCGCCTCGTCGGCGCAGTTCTGGGACCTGTTCTCCGACCTGTGCAACCAGCTGATCCGCAGCCGCGGCCAGGACAAGACCTTCGAGTTCATCGACGTGCTGCTGTCGCGCGTGGAGTCGTCGGACGCGGCCAGCTCGGTGGTGCGGCAGTGGGTGCTGGAGGGCTACACCGAGAAGGTGCTGCCGATCGAGATCCCGAAGACGGCGGTGACGGCCACCGCGTCGGCCGAGTTCGGCACGGTGTACGACCTGCCACGCGGCGCGATGAACGCCAAGACCTTTGCCCGCGCCCGCGACGCCTACGATCGCATGTGCGAGCTGGTGGAACAGCAGATCGTGGCCGTGTGGGCCATGCAGGTGGAACAACTGGGAGGCTGAGCAGATGGCGAGCAACAAGCTCACGGCCAAGGCGGCCAAGCTGGACTTCAGCGCCCTGCCGGGCGCCCTGCCCTCCCCCGTGGCGCCGTCGCCCGGTCCCGGCGGTCAGCCGGCGCCTGCGGCCGCCGCGTCGGCACCGGCCGGCACGCCGGCGGCTCCCGCGGCGGTGGTCCATGAGCCGATGGGCTTGCACCGCCCGAAGACGGCGCCTGGCGCGATGATGGCCTTTGCCACCGACGCGCGCTCGGACCTGATGCGCGAGAACGAGAGCCTGCGCGCCAAGGCGCAGGAGGCCGATGCGCTGCGCGGCCAGCTCGACGAGGCGCTGGGCGATCTGGCGCAGTGGGACGGCGCCAAGGCCGCCCGACTGCTCGACCCGCGCCAGGTGGACGCCAGCCGCTTTGCCAACCGCCATGCGCTGAACTACGCCACGCCCGAGTTCGCCGCGCTGCGCGCCGAGATCGAGAGCGCCGGCGGAAATGTGCAGCCGATCAAGGTGCGCCGGGTGGTGGCGGCCGAAGGGGCGGGCGGGGTCACGGGCGAGGGCGCCGCGGCCGAGGGTGAGCGCTACGAACTGGTGTTCGGCCACCGCCGTCACCGTGCCTGCCTGGAACTGGGCCTGCCGGTGCTGGCCGTGATCGACAACCTGGACGATCGCGCGCTGTTCGTCGAGATGGACCGCGAGAACCGCGCCCGCAAGGATCTGTCGGCCTGGGAGCAGGGGATGATGTACCGGCGGGCGCTGCAGCAGGGCCTGTTCCCGTCCAACCGCAAGCTGGCCGAGGCCATTGGCGTGGACCTCAGCGCGCTGGGCAAGGCGCTGGCGCTGGCCGATCTGCCCGACGCCATCGTGCAGGCCTTCGCCTCGCCACTGGCGCTGCAGTTCCGCTGGGCCAAGCCACTGGCCGACGCGCTGGCCAGCAACCCGGACGCCGTGCTGGCCTGCGCCACGGCCCAGGCGTCAGGCCCTGCCGATCGCAAGCCCAAGGACGTGTTCGATCGCCTGGTGGCCGCTGGCCAGAAGGGGGTGGAACCGTTCCACCCCCCGCAGACCATCACGCTGGAACACGACGGTGTGGCCGTCGGCACGGTGAGCCAGGGCAGTCGTGGCGAGGTGAGCATGTCGCTGAAGCCGGGGCAGGTGCCGGCCGAGAAGCTGGTGGCGCTGGCCGAATGGATCGACGAGTTCCTGCGCAAGCCCAAGGGCCGGCGCTGAGGTTCGAGCCAACGCGCTGACGGTCGACCAGGCACTCGCCTTGGGCCAGCAAGCAGAAGGGGGTGGAACCGTTCCACCCCCTTCTGCTTTTCAGGCATCGGTCGGGGCCGGCGAATCCAGGCCGCGGGCCAGGCGGCTGTAGGCGGCGGCAGATGCGCGGCTGCGGTGGCCCATCTGCTGCTGCAGCGTGGGGCCGGCCACGCCCTCGGCCGCAGCACGCAATCCGTAGCCGTTGCGCAGCCAAATCGTCGAAACCTGCCGAAGTCGCAGGGCCTCATCCGGTTTGAAGCTGGACAGTTCGTCGGCGCAGTGGCTGAAGGCCTGGGCGAACAATTCATACAGGCGCGCTGCGGACAGTGCGGATTCAGTGCGCAGCTGGGCAAGCAAGGGAGCCTGGTGCGACGCGCCAGCGGCTGGGGCGTCCAGCGGGCGGCTGTCCAGGTAGTTGCGCAGGGCGTGCGTCACGTGCGCCGGCAGTTGCACCAACCGGGCCTTGCAGCCGAGGCCATCGGTCACCTGCAGCCAAGTCTCGACGACGCCAGTCACTGCCGTGTCCGCGTCGGGTGTTCTCTGCAGCCAACCGATGCGGGCGGCCGCCAACTCGGCCGGCCGCAACCCCGCATCCAGGGCCAGGCAGAGCATGGCGCGCAGCCGCAAAAGGGCGGGCGTGCGGCCCTGCTGCCGGATGCGGAGGTCGATCCACTGCCTCAGTTCAATTTGCAAGTCGAGATCCAGCGCACGCGGCAGGCGCAGGCCGGGTGCACGCTGGGTCGGCACGCGCAAATTGGCCGGCTGATCGGCCGGCTGATCGACCGGCGGGGTGGCTTCCTCAACTGTCCAGCCATTAACCGCCAGGTAGCCCTGGGCCTGCCACCAGGCGAACAACCCGCGCAGGATGCCCAGCGCCATCGACCGCGAGCGCTCGGCCAGCGGACCTTCGAACGGGCGCCAGTCATCGTGCCAGCGCGGCGTGCCGCGGGGCGCCGTCCAGTCTGCTGGCGGGGCGGCCAGGAACGCAGCGTAGGCGTGCAGGTCGGCCGCGTCCAGCGACGACACCGGCTTGCCCGCGATCCACAGCGCCCACAGCGTCAGGCGCTCGGCCTCCTTGCGGTAGGCGCGCCAGGTGGCGCTGCCCGCGGTGCGCAGCGACAGCCAGGCCTGCAAGGCCTGCAGGTCGTCGGCCGCCGCGATGCGCAGGTGCGCCGGCGCGGCGCGGAAGCGGCCGTTGCTGCCGGTCAGGCCGGCCGGCACGCGCAGCCGCTCCAGCGGCACCGGGCGGGCTGGCATTGCCGCACGCCGCATCAGGCTAGGGCGGTCGAGCTGGTGGGGCGGCGTCAGGGCCCAGGCGGGCAGGGCACCCAGCGTGCGGGCATGTTCCTGCCACCACTGGGCCAGACGCTGCGCCGCCGCCGGCCCCACGCGCTCGACACCCCGGTGCCAGTGGTAGCCCCGGGCCTGAATGCGCTGCTTCAAATCGTCCAGCCGGTGCAGGCCGGCCCGCGCCAGCCGCGCGGCCAGGCGCTCGTCCAGCCAGGCGCCCACCGCATCGTCGGGCCGGGGCTCGCGCACGGCCACGGTTTCCAGCCACTGCAGCGCGGCCACCTGGCGCGCGCGCAGGCGCTGCCGGCGGCGTGCGCCGCTGCGCGCATCCGGCGCGCCGTGCGTGGCCTCGTACAGCTCCAGCAGTTCGGCTTCGGAGTAGAAGTCCTCGGGCTGTTGCGCGCGGAAGTCGTCGAGGCTGGGCCGGTCCGTCCCAGCCTCGGCCATGGCCTCGGGGTCGCGGCGCAGCAGCGCGGCCAGATCGGCTCGGCCTTGCGCGCGGGCCACGCCACGCAGCACATCCAGCAGGCGTTGCAGCTCGGCGCGCACCCGCCGGCCGTCGGCGGGCTGGCCTTGTCCGATGTAGCGCTGCCAGGCCTGCGCGGCGTCCAGGCCTTCGGCCCAGGCGCGCACAAAGGCCATCTGGTGCGATCCCAGACGGCGCGTGGCAGCCGCCGACAGCACCGGCTGGGCGCGGGGCTTCGGTGAGGGCGTCACGCGTCGCTGCCGCGGACCTGTCGCCTAGCGACTGAGCAACCCGATCGCTCGCCCAGGACTTTCGGAATCGACGCCAAGTTCATGATTTAACGCAGTTTTTCTTTCCCGCCTGTCCGTCCTGCATGGATTGTCCAGGTAAAACAAATACCTTGATAATCATACAGCCGCATGCCGTCCGCAGGTTGTGCCGGGCCCCTGGGCGATGGGTGCCCTGGGCAGGCCACGGCGTCGCGGTACGCTCGCACCCCGATGAACCTGATCGAGGCCTATCGCTACCTGGCTGCGCTGGCGCAGCACCGGCACTTCGGCCGTGCGGCCACCGCCTGCCACATCACGCAGCCGGCGCTGTCGAATGCGCTGCGGGCGCTGGAGGCGCACCTGGGCGTGGCCATCGTTCGGCGCAGCCGCCAGTACGAGGGGCTGACGCCCGAAGGCGAGCAGGTGCTGGCCACCGCCCACCGCGTGCTGCGCGAGCAGGAGGCGCTGCGCCAGCAACTGGCCGGCAGCGCCGAGCAACCGCGCGGACGGCTGCTGATCGGCGCGGTGCCCACGGCCGTGCCGGTGGCCGCGCGCTTCGCCGCACGGCTGCAGGCGCGCCACTCGGGCGTGCAGCCGCAGGTGCGGTCGATGGCCTCGCAGGAGATCGAGACCGGACTGGACGCGCTGGCGCTCGACCTGGGCCTGGGCTATGCCGAGCGCGCGGGCCGCGGCACCGCACCGCAGGTCTGGCCGCAGTACCTGGAGCAGTACTACGTGCTGACCCACGGGCCCGCCGCGTCACCCAACCCGACGACCGATCTGGCGGCCGGTCTGGCGGCCGATTTGGCGGCGCCAGAACCCGCGGGCCAGCGCCTGCCGCCGATGACCTGGGCCGACGCCGCCACGCGGCCGCTGGCGCTGCTGTCGGCCGAGATGCACAACCGCGTGCTGATCGACGCGCAGTTCCGGCGCCTGGGTCTGGCGGTGCAGCCGGTGCTGGAGACCAATTCGGTCAGCGCGCTGCTGGCCGCGGTGCAGACCGGCCAGCTGGCCGCCGTGCTGCCCGGCGCGGTGGTGGCCACCGTGGCGGGTCAGCCGGGGTGGTGCGCGCGGCCGCTGGGCGAGCCCGAGCTGCGCACGCCGATCGCCTTCATGGCGGCTGCGGGCGCACGCCGCTCCCAGGCCCTGGAGGCCGCGCTGCGCCTGGCCGCCGACGCCGAATGGCTGGCCGAGGTGGCGCGGCACAGCGGGCAGCTGGGTCAGGGCTGAGGGGCCGCTGCCAGGGCCTGCCCGTCATCAGCCGATTGAATCGCCCGGTTCGGCGATTCCATTGGACAGCGGGCCCGCGCATGACCATCATGCCCCGCGGCGCATGAGGGCTTTCGGCCCTGGTGCGGCCACACGCCCGACCGACGCCACGCCCCGCCTCGCCCATGACAGAACCGCATCACGAGCCCGTGCCGAGCCCGGCGCAGCAGCAGGCGCTGGCCCAGGCCATCGCCCGCCACGCCCAACGCCCCGGCGCCCTGCTGCCGCTGCTGCACGATGTGCAGGCCGCGCTCGGCCATGTGCCGCCGGCCCTGGTGCCGGGCATCGCCCAGGCGGTGAACCGCTCGCGCGCCGAGGTGCATGGCGTGATCAGCTACTACCACCACTTCCGCAGCACGCCGGCCGGGCGCCATGTGGTGCAGGTGTGCCGCGCCGAGGCCTGCCAGGCCAATGGCAGCGAGGCGCTGGCCCAGGCGGCCGAGGCGTTGCTGGGCTGCGCCATGCACGGCACGCGTGCCGACGGTGCCGTGACGCTGGAGCCGGTGTACTGCCTGGGCCTGTGCGCCACCGGCCCGGCGGTGCAGATCGATGACCGGCTGCATGCACGCATGACACCCGAGCGGCTGGCGCAGCGCCTGCAGGCGCTGGGCGTGGCCGTGACGGCAGGGGAGGGTGCATGAGCCCGGTGACGACGATCTGGGTGCCTCGCGACTCGGCCGCGCTGGCCGCTGGCGCCGACGAGGTGGCCGCGGCCCTGGCCACCGAGGCAGCCCGCCGCGGCCTGGCCATCGACCTGAAGCGCAACGGCTCGCGCGGCCTGCTGTGGCTGGAGCCGCTGATCGAGGTGGCCACGCCGCAGGGCCGCATCGCCTACGGGCCGGTGATGGCCGAGGATGTGCCGGGCCTGCTCGATGCCGGCCTGCTGCGGGGCGACGCGCATGCGCTGCGCCACGGCGTGTCCGAACAGATGCCGTATCTGGCGCTGCAGGAGCGCCTGACCTTCCGCCGCGTGGGCCTCACCGACCCGCTGAGCCTGGACGACTACGCCGCGCACGAGGGGTGGGCCGGCCTGAAGGCGGCCGTGGCGCTGGACAGCGCGGCGCTGCTGCACGAGGTCACGCACTCGGGCCTGCGCGGGCGCGGCGGCGCGGCCTTTCCGGCCGGCATCAAGTGGCGCACGGTGGCGCATGCGCAAGCCGTGCAGAAGTACATCGTCTGCAATGCCGACGAGGGCGACTCGGGTACCTTCAGCGACCGCATGCTGATGGAGGGCGACCCGTACCAGCTGATCGAAGGCATGGCGATTGCCGCGCTGGCCGTGGGCGCCACGCAGGGCTTCATCTACATCCGCAGCGAATACCCGCACGCGCTGGCGACGATGGACGAGGCCATTGCCCGCGCCACCGCGGCCGGCTGGCTGGGTGACAGCGTGGCCGGCAGCGGCCGCGCCTTCCATCTGGAGACACGCCAGGCCGCCGGCTCCTACGTCTGCGGCGAAGAAACCGCGATGCTGGAGAGCATCGAAGGCAAGCGTGGCATCGTGCGCGCCAAGCCGCCTCTGCCGGCGCTGCAAGGCCTGTTCGGCCAGCCCACCGTGATCAACAACGTGATCACCTTCGCCAGCGTGCCGGTGATCCTGGCGCGCGGCGCGCAGTACTACCGTGACTACGGGGTGGGCCGCTCGCATGGCACGCTGCCCTTCCAGCTGGCTGGCAATGTGAAGCACGGCGGCCTGGTGGAGAAGGCCTTCGGCCTGACGCTGCGCGAGCTGGTCTACGGTTTTGGCGGCGGCACGCGCAGCGGCCGGCCGATCAAGGCCATCCAGGTGGGCGGCCCGCTGGGCGCCTATGTGCCCGAGCACCAATGGGACGTGCCGCTGGACTACGAGGCCTACACGGCCATCGGCGCGGTGCTGGGCCATGGCGGCATCGTGGTGCACGACGACACGGCCGATCTGGCCAGGCTGGCGCGCTACGCGATGGACTTCTGCGCCATCGAGAGCTGCGGCAAGTGCACACCCTGCCGCATCGGCAGCACGCGCGGCGTGGAGGTGATCGACCGCATCACCCGCAGCCAGGGCGTGCAGCGCGCGCAGCAGGTGGAACTGTTGCGCGACCTGTGCGACACCATGCTGCAGGGCAGCCTGTGCGCCATGGGCGGCATGACGCCGTACCCGGTGCTGTCGGCGCTGAACCACTATCCGCAGGACTTCGGCCTGGCGCGCGATGGCGCGCCGGCCGCGGCCACGCCATCGGCGGCCTGACCGAACGAGGCAGAGGAACACCATGCTGCACCACCACGCCCCCGAGATCGACCACGGCACGCCGGCGCGCGAATCTGCCGAGACCGTCAGCCTGCAGATCGATGGCCACACCGTCAGCGTGCCGCGCGGCACCTCGCTGATGCGCGCCGCGGTCGAGGCCGGCATCCAGGTGCCCAAGCTGTGCGCCACCGACAGCCTGGAACCCTTTGGCTCCTGCCGGCTGTGCCTGGTGGAGATCGACGGCCGCAAGGGCACGCCGGCCAGCTGCACCACGCCGTGCGAGCCCGGCATGGTGGTGCGCACGCAGACGCCCACGCTGCAGCGCCTGCGCCGCAACGTGATGGAGCTCTACATCAGCGACCACCCGCTGGACTGCCTGACCTGCAGCGCCAATGGCGACTGCGAGCTGCAGACCCAGGCCGGCGTGGTGGGCCTGCGCAACGTGCGCTACGGCAATGCCGGCCAGGCCGTGGCCGGTGTGACGGGTGCAAATCACTGCGCCGACGCCAAGGACGAATCGAACCCCTATTTCACGTACGACGCGTCCAAGTGCATCGTCTGCAACCGCTGCGTGCGTGCCTGCGAGGAAGTGCAGGGCACGTTTGCGCTGACCAACTCGGGCCGCGGCTTCGACAGCCGCGTCACGGCAGGGCAGGGCGGCAGCTTCATGCAGAGCGACTGCGTCAGCTGCGGCGCCTGCGTGCAGGCCTGCCCCACGGCCACGCTGCAGGAAAAGAGCGTCATCGAGCTCGGCCAGCCCGAGCACAGCGTGGTCACCACCTGCGCCTACTGCGGCGTGGGCTGCGGCTTCAAGGCGGAGATGAAAGGGACGACGGTCGTTCGCATGACGCCGTGGAAGGACGGCAAGGCCAACGAAGGTCACTCTTGCGTCAAGGGCCGCTTCGCCTGGGGCTATGCCACGCACAAGGACCGCATCACCAAGCCCATGATCCGCGCCAAGATCACCGACCCCTGGCGCGAGGTGAGCTGGGACGAGGCGATCGGTCACGCTGCGGCGGAGTTCAAGCGCATCCAGGCGAAGCACGGCAAGGATTCGGTGGGCGGCATCACCAGCAGCCGCTGCACCAACGAAGAGGTGTACCTGGTGCAGAAGCTGATCCGCGCAGCCTTCGGCACCAACAACGTGGACACCTGCGCCCGCGTCTGCCATTCGCCCACCGGCTACGGCATGGGCCAGACCTTCGGCACCTCGGCCGGCACGCAGACCTTCAAGAGCGTGGCGCAGGCCGACGTGATCGTGGTCATCGGCGCCAACCCCAGCGATGCGCACCCGGTGTTCGCGTCGCGCATGAAGCGGCGTCTGCGTGGTTCAGCTGAGCATCCTGGGGCGCGCCTGGTCGTCATCGACCCGCGCCGCATCGACCTGGTGGATGCGCCACATGTGCGCGCCGACCACCACCTGGCGCTCAAGCCCGGCACCAATGTGGCGGTGATCACGGCCATGGCGCATGTGGTGGTCACCGAAGGCCTGGTCAACGAGGCCTATGTGGCCGAGCGCTGCGACAGCAAGAGCTTCAACGACTGGCGCGCCTTCGTCGCCCGGCCCGAGAACTCGCCCGAGGCGTTCGAGGCCACGACAGGCGTGCCGGCGGCCGAGATCCGCGCTGCCGCGCGCCTGTATGCGCAGGGCCCCAACTCGGCCATCTACTACGGCCTGGGCGTCACCGAGCATGCGCAGGGCAGCACCATGGTCATCGGCATCGCCAACCTGGCCATGGCCTGCGGCATGGTGGGGCGCGATGGCGTGGGTGTGAACCCGCTGCGCGGCCAGAACAATGTGCAGGGCAGCTGCGACATGGGCAGCTTTCCGCACGAACTGCCGGGCTACCGCCACATCAGCGACACCACGGTGCGCAGCCAGTTCGAAGCCGCCTGGGGCGTCACGCTGGACCCCGAGCCGGGCCTGCGCATTCCCAACATGTTCGACGCCGCGCTGTCGGGCAGCTTCAAGGGCCTGTATTGCCAGGGCGAGGACATCGCGCAGAGCGATCCCAACACCCAGCATGTGCAGGCGGCGCTGGAGGCGATGGAATGCATCGTCGTCCAGGACATCTTCCTGAACGAGACCGCCAAGTACGCCCATGTGCTGCTGCCGGGCAGTAGCTTCCTGGAAAAGGACGGTACCTTCACCAATGCCGAGCGGCGCATCAGCCGCGTGCGCCAGGTGATGCCGCCGCTGGCCGGCCTGGCTGACTGGCAGGTCACGCAAAAGCTCAGCACCGCACTCGGCTACCCGATGCACTACGAGCATCCGGAACAGATCATGGCCGAGATCGCCGCGCTGACGCCCAGCTTCGCCGGCGTGAGCTACGCCAAGATCGAGCGCCTGGGCAGCGTGCAGTGGCCGTGCAATGAGAGCACGGACGAAGCCGGCACCGCCATCATGCACCGCGAGCGCTTCGTGCGCGGCAAGGGCCGCTTCTTCAACACCCAGTACGTGCCCAGCGACGAGAAGGTGACGCAGCGTTACCCGCTGCTGCTGACCACCGGCCGATGCTTAAGCCAGTACAACGTGGGCGCGCAGACGCGGCGCACGCCCAACAACCAGTGGCACGACGAGGACCGGCTGGACATCCACCCGCACGACGCCGAGGCGCGCGGCATCGCCGATGGCGACTGGGTGGGCATCAGCAGCCGTGCCGGCCAGACCGTGCAGCGCGCGCGTGTGACCGAGCGCATGCAGCCCGGCGTGGTGTGGACCACCTTCCACTTCCCCGAGAGCGGCGCCAACGTCATCACCACCGACAGCTCCGATTGGGCCACCAACTGCCCCGAGTACAAGGTGACGGCGGTGCAGGTGAGCAAGGTGATGCAGCCGTCGGCCTGGCAGACGGAGTACGCGGACTTCAACCGCACGCAGCTGTCGCTGGCTGAGCAGGCGCACCACCCGGCGGCCAAGGGCGGCGCACATCACCCGGTGACCGCCAAGTGAAGCCCATGGACGCCCCGCTGCCGCCCGCCGGTGCCCGCCTGGCCCAGGTGGTGGCCCGGCGCGACGGCGCCGCCGCGCCGCAGGCCGATGCGCTGGCCGAGGAGCTGCCGGTGGCCCTGGTGTTCAACGGCATCACGCATGCGGTGATGCTGGCCACGCCGATGGACCTGGCCGACTTCGCCCTCGGCTTCGGCCTCACCGAAGGCCTGCTGGACCATGCCGGCGAGTTGTACGGCGTGGACGAGGTGCGCGTGGCCGATGGCATCGAGCTGCGGCTGGACGTGGCTGCCGCCTGCGAATGGCGGCTGAAGGAGCGCCGTCGCACGCTGGCCGGCCGCACCGGCTGCGGCCTGTGCGGCACCGACAGCCTGGCCCAGGTGCGCCAGGTGCTGCCCATGCTGCCGGCCGTGGCCTTCGACCCCGCCGCCTTCGGCCGCGCGCAGCGTGATCTGCGCCAGTGGCAGGTGCTGCAGCACAGCACCGGCGCCACCCATGCCGCGGCCTGGTGTGCGACCGATGGCACGGTGCGCGTGGTGCGCGAGGACGTGGGCCGCCACAACGCGCTGGACAAGCTGGTGGGCGCGCTGCAGCGCGGGCCGCAGGCGGTGCCGGCGCAAGAGCGGGCGCAGGGCTTCCTCTGCATCACCAGCCGCGCCAGTTTCGAGATGGTGCAGAAGACCGCGCGCGCCGGTGTAGCGGCGCTGGCCGCCGTGTCGGCGCCCACCGCGCTGGCCGTGGACACCGCGCGCGGCTGCGGCCTGCTGCTGGCCGGCTTTGTGCGCGGCGACGACCTGGTGGCCTACAGTTTCAGCGAGCGCCTGGGCCTGCCCGCCCTGGGCCCGACCACCCCCGACCTTTGACGCCGAGACACGCGATGGACCTGGATAACCTGGTGCTGATGGCCAACCGCATCGGCCAGTTCTTCGAAGCCATGCCCGACCGGCAGGAAGCCATCGACGGCATCAGCGGTCACATCCGCAAGTTCTGGGAGCCGCGCATGCGGCATGAACTGCGCGATGCCATCGCCAGCGGCCGGGCCGAAGGCCTGCGGCCGCTGGTGGCCGAGGCGCTGGCGGCCAAGCCGGAGGTGCTGGCGTGAACTGACGTGCGCCACGCGGGCCAGCGCCGGGCCGCCCCAAGCAGGCCCGCGCCACCCGCCCGGCGGGTGGCCTGGCGTACCCGCCAGGCCGGGTGCCTCATTCCCCCTTGAAGACCGGCTTGCGCTTTTCCAGGAACGCGGCGCCGCCCTCGGCGGCATCGGCGCTGTCGCCGGCCACATGCTGGTGGGCGGCTTCCATCTGCAGCGTCTCGGCATAGGTCTGCTGCAGCGAGCGCGCCACGCCCTTGCGGATCAGGCCGAGCGCCAGCGTGGGGGCGTTGGCCAGGCGCTGGGCCAGCGCGGCCACCTGGCCCTGGAATTCGGCATCGTCCACGGCCTTGTAGATCAGGCCCCAGCTTTCGGCCTGCTCGGCCGGGATGCGCTCGCCCAGCATCATCATCTGCATGGCGCGGGCCTTGCCCACCAGGCGCGGCAGCATCCAGGTGGCGCCGCCATCGGGCACCAGGCCGATGTTGACGAAGGCCTCGAGGAAGTACGCCGCCTTGGCCGCGACGACGAAGTCACCGGCCAGCGCCAGCGAGGCGCCAATGCCGGCCGCCACGCCGTTGACGGCGCAGATCACCGGCATCGGCAGCTCGGCCAGCGCCAGCATCGTGGGGCCGTACTGCTCGGTCAGGGCCTTGAAGGCGCCGGCGCCGCGGGTCAGGTTGCCGGCCAGTGCGCGGCCCTGCAGGTCGGCGCCGCTGCAGAAGGCGCGGCCTTCGCCGGTGATCACCAGCACGCGGGCGCCGCTGCCGGGCAGCCACTGCAGTGCGGTGCGGATCTCGCCGAACATCTGCGGCGGCGCGGCATTCAGGCGCTCGGGGCGGTTCAGCGTGAGGGTGGCCACCGCGCCGTCGACGGCAAGGCGGATGGTCTCGAAGCTGGGCTGGGTGCTCATCGCGGGTCTCCTGGGCGGCGCGCGGCCGCGGGGTGTCGGTGGAATGCGTTCAGGGGCGCTGCGGCCACGGCCGGCCAGGGTAAGTGTGCCCTCGCGGCGCGGCTGTCACGCGAAGGACGCCGGTGTGCGGTGCGGCATCAGCTGCGCGCCTCGTCGAGTGCGGGCCCGAGCCGGCGCACCAGCGCGCCACGCTGTCGCCACTCGGCCTGTACCCGCGCGGTGAAGGCGGCGCGGCCCAGTTGCAGCGGCAGGTTGTCGGCGGCGATCAGGCGCTGGCGCCAGGCCTCGTCGGCGGTGGTGGCGGCCAGGGCCTGGTGCAGGGCGTCGAGCAGCGGTGCCGGCGTGCCGCCGGGCGCAAACAGGCCGAAGGTGGAGCCCAGGTTGGCCTCGGGGTAGCCGGCCTGGGCCAGCGTGGGCACGCCGGGCAGGCTGGGCAGCGGGCTGTCCGCGCCCACGGCCAGGGCCTTCAGCCGGCCCTGGCGCACCAGGGCCAGCTGGGCCGCCGCCACGTTGCTGGACAACAGCTCGAACTGGCCGCCCAGCGCATCGCTGATCTGCTGGCCGCCGCCCTTGTAGGGCACGTGCACGATGGGCGCGCCGCTGGCCAGGCGCACGGCCTCCAGCGCCAGGTGGCCGCTGGTGGCCAGGCCCGAGCTGGCCCAGCGCAGCGGCCCCGGCAGGCGCAGGGCCTCGGCCAGCGTGGCGGCGCGCAGCGCGGGCGTGCCCACCACCAGCAGCGGCACCGCCATCACCGCGAACAGCGGCTGGATGTCGCGCAACGGGTCGTAGCGCAGCCGGCCCAGGTGCGGCGAGACGGTGAGCGGGCTGGTGGCGCTGAACACCAGCGCCTGGCCATCGGGCTCGGCATGGGCCAGCCAGTCCATCGCCAGCGCGCCGCCGGCGCCGGGCAGGTGGTCCACCAGCACCGGCACGCCCAGGCGCGGCGCCAGCCGGGCGGCCAGCGCGCGCAGCACCTCGTCGCTGACGCCGCCCGCCGGGTAGGCCGAGCGCAGGCGCAGCGGGCGCTGCGGCCAGGCTGCGGCGTTGCTGGCAGCTGCAGTGAGGCCGGGTGTGGCAGGGCCGGGCGAGGTGGTGACCGCAAGCGCAGGGGCTGTCCGCGCGCCGATGAGGCCGCCCAGCGCCAGGCCCAGCGCGCGGCGCCGCGTGGGCCGCCGTTTGGCGCTTTCCGCAGGTGGTGAGAGGACGCTCACGTTGTCGCCCAGGCCTGCGCCGTCTCGCAGGCGCTGCGGCAAAAGCGCTGCAGCAGTGGCGAGGCCTCGGCCGGCCGGTGCACCAGGGTCAGCGGGGCGTCCAGCGGCTGGTCGGGTGGCAGCGCGCGGTAGGCCACCGATTCGGTGTGCACGCCGGTCATCGAGGCCGGCACCACCGACAGGCCCTCGCCGGCGGCCACCAGGTTCAGGTTGGTGAGCATGCGCTCGACCTCGGCCACCACCTGCACCGTGATGTCGCGCTGCTCCAGCTGGCGCAGCAGGTTGGCATACAGGCCCGGTGCGCCGGGGCGGCGGGCCAGGATCAGGCGCTCGCCGGCCAGCGCCTCCAGCGGCACGGGCTGTCCGCGGCCGTAGCGGCGGGCCAGCGCATGGTCGATCGGCAGGGCCAGCATGGCCGGCTCGGTGAGCAGGGTGTCGAACTGCAGGCCGGGCGGCGTGGCCACCGGCACGCGCAGAAAGGCCGCATGCAGGCTGCCGGCCGCCAGGCGCTCGGTGAGCTCGGCGGCGGTGGCCTCGCTCAGGCGCAGCTGCACCTGCGGGTGGGCGCGGCGCCAGTCGCGCAGCAGCGTGGGCGTGAAGGCATGGGCCGCGGCCGAGCTGGTCAGGCCCAGGTCCAGCACGCCGGCGGTGCCGGCGGCCACGCGCTGCATGTCGTCCATCAGCTGCCCGTGCAGGGCCAGCACGCGGCGCGCGCGCGGCAGCAGCTCGCGGCCGGCATCGGTGAGGGCCACGCCGCGCGGATGGCGCAGGAACAGCGCCGTGCCCAGCGCGCCCTCGATGGCGCGGATCTGCTGGCTCAGCGGCGGCTGCTGCAGGCCCAGCGTGGCGGCGGCGCGGGTCATGTGGCCGGCCTCGGCCACGGCGACGAAGTAGCGCAGCTGGCGCAGATCCATATGGTGAACGTATTGATTCCGGTGTTGGATGGTATTTGACGCTATGACGACGGCTGGCCACCATCCGCAGATGCCCTCGACACCGCGTGTTCCCCGTCCCTGTCTCCCCCGTTGGATCGGCGCTGGCCTGGCGCTGGCCGCCCTGGCCTGGCTGAGCGCCTGCAGCACCCCGGCGCCGAATGTCGCGTCCAGCGCGGTGGCGGCAGCTGCCGCCACCGAGCCGGCGCTGCAGCCCACCGCCTGCCCGGCCGAACTGCCGGCCGGCACGCGCTGCCTGGCCGGGCGCGACAGCGCCGGCGCCCATGTGCTGGCCGCCGTGCCGCCGGCCTGGAGCGGCGTGTTGGTGGTGCATGCACACGGCGGGCCGCTGCTGGGCGCGCCGCGGGCCGACCGCACGCTGGAGGACCTGCAGCGCTGGGCCATCGTGGTGAAGGCCGGCCATGCCTGGGTGGGCAGCAGCTACGCCCAGGGCGGGGTGCAGGTGCGCGCCGCGGGCGACGACACCGAGCGCGCGCGCCGCATCTTCGTGGCCCAGGTGGCGCAGCCGCAGCGCACCGTGCTGCACGGCCAGAGCTGGGGCGCCAGCGTGGCCGCCAAGCTGGCCGAGCGCGCCGGCGCCCGCTACGACGCCGTGCTGCTCACCAGCGGTGTGCTGGCCGGCGGCACGCGCAGCTACGACTTCCGGCTCGACCTGCGCGTGGTCTACCAGCAGCTGTGCGCCAACCACCCACGCCCCGACGAGCCGGCCTACCCGCTGTGGATGGGCCTGCCGGCCGGCAGCACGATGACCGCCGCCGACCTGGCCGCGCGCGCCCGCAACTGCCTGGGGCTGGGCCTGCCGGCGGCGCAGCGCACGCCCGAGCAGGCCCAGCGGCTGAAGACCCTGGTGGACGTGATCCGCATCCCCGAGCGCAGCGTGCTGGGCCACCTGAACTGGGCCACCTTCCACTTTGCCGACATCGCGCACCAGCGCAGCGGCGACCGCCCGGTGTTCGGCAACGAGGGCGTGCGCTACAGCGGCTCGGCCGACGACGCGGCGCTGAACGCCGGCGTGCTGCGCTACCGCGCCGACCCCGCGGCCGTGCGCACCTTCGCCGACGACACCGACCCCACCGGCGCCATCGACCGCCCGGTGATCACCGTGCATGCGCGCCAGGACCCGGTGGCCTTTGTCGAGCTGTCGGGCGAGTTCGGCCGCACGATGGCGCGCGCCGGCCGTGCCGACCGGCTGCTGCAGGTCTACACCGACCATGCCGAGCACAGCTACCTGGCCGACCCGGTCTACCCCGCCTTGCTCGAGGCGCTGCTGGACTGGGCCGCCACCGGTCAGCGCCCCCGCGAGGCCGCCCTGGCCGCACGCTGCGAGGCCCTGCGCAGCCGCTTTGCCGGCGACTGCCGCTGGCTGCCCGGCTGGCAGCCGCCGCCCTTGAGCCAGCGCGTGCCGCCGCGCTGATGCGCTGACACGCGATGGCCGCAGCGACCACACCAACCACAACCACAGCCCGAAGGAGACAACGATGCACCCGATCCACCCCGTACGCGCCCGCAGCCCGCTGCGCCGCTCGCTCACCGCGCTGGCCTGCGCCGCCGCTGTCGGCCTGACCTTGCTGCCCGGCATGGCCCATGCGGCCAGCAGCGAGCCGATCAAGCTGCTGTTCGTCGGCAACAGCTACACCTTCGGCCGCCTGAACCCGGTGCTGACCTACAACGCGGCCAATGTGCACGACCTCACCCAGCCGCAGGGCGCGCTGAACGGCGGGCGCGATCCGGCGCTGGCCTTCACCACCGGTGCGCCGTTCACCAACCTCACCGGCACCAACTCGTACCCGGCGGGCACCATCAACCCGGCTACCGGCGCCGAGTTCACCTCGTACTCGCCGCACAGCCAGACGGTGGCCTGGGGTGGCGTGCCCGGCATCTTCAAGCAGCTGACGGTGCAGGCCGGGCTGAACTACGACGTCTCGCTGTCCACGCGCAATGCCGCCTCGCTGCGCGGACAGTTCCTGAACACCGCCAACAGCAACTGGGACCTGCGCGGCAACATCGGCAGCCAGAAGTGGGACCAGGTGGTGCTGCAGGAGCAGAGCGACGAGGCGCTGTCGCCCAAGACGGTGAACGGCGTGGCGCTGGGCTCCAACAACCCGGCGTTCACGGCCTACGCCAACGTGATCGAGAACTGGGTGCACCAGGGCACCGCGCTCAGCTACACCGAGCGCGGGCTGTACGAGGGCCTGTACGGCAGCGTGGCCAACTGCGTGGCGGCCGGCGGCAGCACCGCGTCATGCAGCAACAGCACCACGCGCAACATCGTCGCCAACGGCAATGCCAATGCCAACGCGCAGATCTGGCTGATGCAGCCCTGGGCGCGGCCCAACATCATCAACGCGCCGGGCACCAACACCATCGACCCGCGCACCGGCAATGCACTCTATGACCTGAACAGCCCGGCCCGCTCGTACTACGACTCGCTGGAGGCCATGACCGCCGACAACACCGCCGCCTACCTGCGCGCCGTGGACGTGGCCGACAACGACGGCAGCGGCGGCTTTGCCGGCATCGCGCCGGTGGGCCAGGCCTTTCTGCGCGCGGTGACCAGCGGCGTGGCCACGCGCGACATGTACGGCGCCTCAGCCGCCACCGACGGCTTGATCGACCTGTGGTTCAACGACGGCACGCACGCCAGCGTGGCGGGCTCGTACCTCAGCGCACTCACGCTGTTCGGCACGCTGACCGGGCAGGATCCGGCGCGCTTCGGCGCGGCCGAGATCGCGGCGCGCGACCTGGGCCTGTCCTCGGCCGAGGCCTTGCTGCTGCAGCGCGTGGCCAGCGACCAGCTGGGCTTCAGCGCGCCGGTGCCCGAGCCCGGCACCGTGGCGCTGTGGTTGCTGGGCCTGGCCGGCGTGGCGGGTGCCGCCCGGCGCCGCGCGGCATGACGGCGTGACGGCATGACGGCGTGACAGCGGGCGCGGCTGTCCGGTAGGGGGCAGCGCGGGGCAGGCGGGCTGCCCACAATCGGCCGATCGTCCTGATCTGTGGACCGACTGCCGGAGTGCCGATGACCCCCACCCCCGTTTCTGCCCCCAACGCGGGCGGCCGCCTGCAAGGCCGCGTGGCCCTGATCACCGGTGCCGGCTCAGGCATCGGCCGCGCCGCGGCGCGGCTGTTTGCCGCCGAAGGCGCGCGCCTGGTGCTGGGCGACAAGACCGAGGCCGTGCACGCCACCGCCCGGCAGGTGATCGACGCCGGCGGCCAGGCCGTGGCGCTGCAGATCGACGCGGGCAACGAAGCCGACGTGATGCGCCTGGTGGCCACCGCGCAAGAGGCCTATGGCCAGCTCGACATCGCGTTCGCCAACGCCGGCATCTCAGGCGGCATGGCCGGCATCTTCGACGCCACGGTGGACCTGTGGACCGAGGTGCTGCGCGTCAACCTGATCGGCCCCTGGCTGATGATCAAGCACGCCGGCAAGGTCATGGCCGATGCCGGCCGTGGCGGCAGCATCATCTGCACGGCCAGCGTGGCCGGCATCCGCTCGGGCGCGGGCGGGCCGGCCTACTCGGCCAGCAAGGCCGGCGTGATCAACCTGGTGACGGTGGGCGCGCAGCAGCTGTGCGAGGCCGGCGTGCGCGTCAACGCCATCTGCCCCGGCCTCACCGAGACCGGCATGACCCAGCCCACCTTCGACTACGCCAAGGACAAGGGCGTCACCCACAAGCTGGGGCGCCTGAACCCGCTGCGCCGCGCGGCCCAGCCCGATGAGCTGGCGAATGCCGCGCTGTTCCTGGCCAGCGATCAGTCCAGCTACGTCAACGGCCAGGCACTGGTGGTGGACGGCGGCCTGTCGAGTTCGCATCCCGTCACACGACAACTGACCGGCCAAACCGCAGTCTGATCCACAGGAGACAAGCACCATGGGCGTTCAGATCACCAAGCCGGGCATCGATCTCGGCATCGTCACCACCAACGGCGAGGCCATGCTGGCTTTCTACCGCGATGTGCTGGGCCTGGAGTTCAAGGCCAGCATCCCGATGCCGGTGGGCGACGGCACCATGCACCGCTTGATGTGCGGCGACACGTTGATCAAGCTGGTGGCCGTGCCCAGCCTGCCGGCCCAGGCCGCGCCGGGCGGCATCCAGGGCGCCTCGGGCTACCGCTACTTCACCATCACGGTCAGCAACCTGGCCGAGATGGTGGCCACCTGCGCCGCCGCCGGCCACAAGGTGGCGATGAAGCCGCGCGAGATCCGGCCGGGCGTGTCAATCGCGATGGTCGAGGACCCGGATGGCAACTGGGTGGAGTTTCTCCAGGTGGGTTGACCCAGCCTCAGCCCGGGTTGCGCTGCTGCAGTTCGTCGAACGACAGCAGCGTGCCGGCGATGGCGCTGGCCGCCACGGTGGCCGGGCTGGCCAGCCACACACCGCCGGGGCCGCTTCGGCCAGGGAAGTTGCGGTTGATCGCGCTCACCGTCACCTGATCGGCGCGCTCCGACGAGCCCGGCCCGCAGTTGGCGCAGGCGCCGCAGGCGGGCTGCAGCAACTCGGCGCCCACGGCCTCGAACACCGGCAGCCAGCCTTGGGCGGCGCACCAGTCACGCACGTCGGCGGTGCCGAACTGCAGGTACAGCCGCGTGCCGTCGGGTACGCGCAGGCCGCGGGCAGCGGCCCAGGCCAGCACGGCGTGGTACTGCGCGAAATCCTCGCGTTTGCCGGCGGTGCACGAGCCACCATAGCCGATGTCCACGTGCGGCCGTTCGGTCATCGGCAGGTCGGCCAGCGGCACGCCGCGGCCCGGATCACCCGGCCGGGCCACCACCGCTGACAAGGCCGCGGCATCCACGGTGATCACCTCGGCATAGCGCGCGCCGGGGTCGCTGGCCATCCACGGCTCGATGTGGAAGTCCACGCCGCGCCGTTCACGCAGAAAGCGCTGCGTCTCGGCGTCGGGCTCGACGATGCCGGTGAAGCCGCCCAGTTCGGCCGTCATGTTGGTCAGCGTGGCGCGCTCGTCGATCGACAAGGCGCGCACGCCCGGCCCGCCAAACTCGAACACCCGGCCCACGCCAGCCCCGGCACGCAGCGCGGGCAGGGCCAGCAGGTGCAGCACCAGGTCCTTGGCGCTCACGCCGGCGGGCAGCGGCGCATCCACCTCGATGCGCAGCACCTCAGGGCTGGCGGCAAAGCGCACCGCGCCGGTGGCGAAGGCATTGGCCATGTCGGTGCTGCCCACGCCGAAGGCCACGCAACCCAGCGCGCCGCTGTGCGGCGTGTGCGAGTCGGTGCCCACGATCAGCTGGCCGGGCAGGGCGTAGCGCTCGGCCACCATGGCGTGCGAGATGCCTTGCGAGCCGCCGTCGGCGTCCGCGGCCTGCTGGTCGGGCCCCAGCGGGCCGTGGTCCACCAGGCCGTGCCGGGCCACGAAATCACGGTGCGCGCGCTGCAGCCGCCGCACGCCACCCACCAGGCCCTGGCCCAGGTGCAGCGGGCTGCGGTGCACATAGCTCAGGTGGTCTTCGAAGCAGACGATACGGGACGCGTCGTGCAGCCGGTAGGCTTCACCGAACTGCCCGGCCAGCAGGTGGTGGCACATGCCGGTGTAGTACTCGTGGATGAAGCGCAGGTCGGCGCGCACGAAGCCCGGTGTGGCGCGGTGGCGCGCGACGATCTTCTCGAACAGCGTGCGCGGCCGGTCGGCCTCTTCCGGTCCGGGCGCGGGTTGAGCATCGGCATGGCCCAGCCCGTAGGCCAGCAAGCCGCCGGCACGCAGGATGGCCGCGGCCTGCGCATCGCGCCCGGCCAGAAACTGGTCCAGCGTCACCGGCTCGCCGCGTTCCAGCCGCGTCAGCAGGCCCAGGTCGGTGCTGGTGATCAGGCCCAGGTTGTCGGCGTTCTGGCGGTAGATGCGCTCGAAGCTCTCGGCGAACACCAGGCGCACGCCGGCCGACACTTCGGCCAGCGGGCTGTGCTCTCGGGAGCTGCCCTTGCCGTAGCGGCGGCCGCCCACCAGCACCACCGGCGCGGCATCGCGCAGTGCGTTCTTGCCGATGGGCCGCGTGCCGTCGGCGGCGGTGAAGCCGGTGTGGGCGTAACGGCCCAGTTCGGCGTCGAAGTTCACCATCGCGGCCAGCGGCGAGATCTCGTCGGTGGAGATGTCATCGCGCAGCGCACCGGCGCTGGCCAGCGTGAGCTGCGTGCCAGCCAGCTGGGCCTGCAGCGTGGACGCGTCTTTCGTCAGGTAGAGACGGCGGCCGCTGAGCCACGGCGCGGCGTTGGAAGCGGGTTCGGTCACTGCGCCTCGACGCCCGCCTTCTTCACCAGCTGCGCATAGCGGGCCAGTTCAGCGCGGAAGAAGGGCATGGCCTTGTCCGGCGCGCCCACGTTGATCACATTGCCCTGCTTGGCCATGGCCTCCTTGGTGGCCGGGTCGTTGAAGGCGGCCACCACGGCGGCGTGCGCGCGCTGCACCTCGGCGGCGGGCAGGCCTTTGGGGCCGATCACCGCGAACCAGGCCTCCACCACATAGCCCGGCAGGCCTTGCTCGGTCATCGTGGGGATGTTGGGCGCGGCGGCCACGCGCTGGGCCGTGCCCATGCCGATGGCCTTCAGCGCGCCCGAGGCCAGGTGCTGCTGCACGCTGGGCAGGGCCACCACGGCAAAGTCGATCTGGCCGCCGATCAGGTCGGTGACCATCGGACCCACGCCCTTGTACGGGATGTGGCGCGCCGTGGTGTGGCTCTCTTCCAGGAACTGCTGGCCGGCCAGGTGCAGGATGGTGCCGTTGCCGCCCGAGCCATAGGTGAGGTCGCCCTTGCGCTGCAGCAGCAGGGCCACGAACTCCTTGGCATTGGCCGCCGGCACCTTGGCATTGACCACCAGCACCACCGGCGTCGAGCCCACCACGGCGATGGGCGTGAAGTCACCGGGGATGTCGAAGGGCATGCTCTTCAACACGCTGGGAAAGATCACCACGTTGTTGGACACCACGCCCAGCGTGCTGCCATCGGGCGCCGAGCGGGCGATGGCCTGCAGGCCCACGATGCCACCCGCGCCCGGCTGGTTGTCCACCACCACCGGCCGGCCCAGCGCCTTGGCCAGCGCCGGCTGGGCGGCGCGGGTGATGGCGTCCACGCCCGAGCCGGTGGCATTGGGCAGCACGAAGCGGATGGGCTTGGCATCGCTCTGTGCCAGCGCGGTGGCCGGGGCCAGCGCGGCAGCGGCGGCCGACAGCAGGGCCAGGGTGATCGCGCGACGGGTGGCGCGGCGCGTGGTCTTCAGGGTCTGCGTCATGGCGTGTCTCCGTATCGGTGGTGTTGTGGGATCGGAATCGTCAGGCGACCACGCTGCGCTGGCGCAGGTCGGCCATCTCGTCGGCCGCATAGCCCAGGCCGGCCAGCAACTCGGTGGTGTGGGCGGCAAAGCGGGGCGGCTGCAGGCGCACGCCCAGGCGCTGGCCGTCCATGGTGATCGGGAACAGCGTGGTCTTCACAGTGCGGCCGGCGTCGGCGCCGTCGGGCAGTTCCACATCGGCCAGGCCGCCGGTGGCGTTCAGATGCGGGTCGTCGAACAGGTCTTCGGGCCGGCGGATCGGCGCGAAGGGCAGGCCGGCGCGTTCCATGATGTCGGCCAGCTCGGCGGCGGGGCGGTGGGCCAGGCGCTCACGCAAGGTGGCCAGCAGCTGCGGGCGCCGCTGCACGCGCTGGTTGTTGGTGGCGAGCTGGGGGTCGGCCTTCAGGTCGGGCAGGTCCAGCGCATCGCAGAAGGTGGCGAACTGCGCATCGCTCACCGCGGCCAGGAAAATCTGCTCGCCGTCCTTCACGGTGAACACGTCGTACACGGCCCAGGGGTTGTCGCGCGCGGGCATGGGCTGTGGGTGGCGGCCGGTCATCGCGTACTGCAGCATGTGCTGGCCCATCAGGAACACGTTGTTCTCGTACAGCGCGCTCTGCACCTCCATGCCGCGGCCGGTGATGCCGCGCTGGATCAGGGCGCCTAAAGCGCCGATGGCGCCGAACAGCCCGCCCATGATGTCGTTGACGCTGGTGCCGGCGCGCAGCGGATCACCCGGCCGGCCGGTCATGTAGGCCAGGCCGCCCATCATCTGCACCACCTCGTCGAGTGCGGTGCGGTGCTCGTAGGGGCCGGGCAGAAAGCCCTTGTGGCTGACGTAGATCAGCCGGTCATTGCGCGCGGACAGGCTGGCGTAGTCGAGCCTGTACTTGGTCAGCGCACCGGGCTTGAAGTTCTCGGCCACCACGTCGGCGCTGAGCGCCAGGCGGCGCGCCACCTCGGCGCCGTCGGCCTGCTTCAGGTCCACCGCGATGCTCTTCTTGTTGCGGTTGAACATCGGGAAGAAGCCGGCCCCGGCGCCCAGCAGGCGGCGCGTGCCCTCGCCATCGATGGGCTCGACCTTGATCACCTCGGCACCCATGTCGGCCAGCACCATGCCGCAGGTGGGGCCCATGACCATGTGGGTGAATTCAACGACCCTCAGTCCTGCCAGGGGTTGCGGCGCGGCGGCTTGCACAGACATCTTCTCGGGCGCGTTCATGCAGCCTCCTTCAAATTCTTGGGCAGGCCAGCGCGCCAGATCGCGCCATGCAGCGCCTCGCCTTCCAGCCATTGGCCAATGCGCGCGCGCAGCGCGATCAGCGCGTTGAAATCCAGCCCGGTGGCCACGCCCATGCTGGCGAACAGCCAGGCCAGGTCTTCGGTGGCCACATTGCCGCTGGCGCCGGGCGCATGCGGGCAGCCGCCGATGCCGCCCACGCAGCCGTCGAACTGGCGCACCCCCGTCTGCCAGGCCGCGTAGGCATTGGCCAGGCCCAGGCCGCGCGTGTCATGGAAGTGCGCGCAGCCCAGGCGATCGCCGGCCACGGCGCGGGCACGCTCGAACAGGCGCTGCACCTGCAGCGGGTTGGCGTAGCCCACGGTGTCGGCCAGGCCCACCACGTCGGCGCCGGCGTCCAGCACGGCCTGCAGCAGGCGCAGCACCTCGCTTTCAGCCACCTCGCCCTGCAGCGTGCAGCCGAACGCGGTGCTCATGCCGACCTCCAGCTTGCAGCGGCTGCCGGCCGCATCGCGTGCGGCGCGGATGCGGGCGATCTCGGCCACCACCTCGTCGGGTGTCTTGCGCAGATTGGCCAGGCTGTGGGCATGGCTGGCCGACAGCGGCAGCAGCATCAGATCTGCCCCCGAATCCAGCGCGGCTTGCGCGCCCTTCAGGTTGGGCACCAGCACCGAGGTGGTCAGTCCGGGCAGGGCGCGCGCGGCGGCCACCAGCTCGGCCGTGTCGGCCAGTTGCGGCAGCAGCCGGGCGGGCACGAAGGAGCCCACCTCGATCTCGCGCAGGCCGGCGGCATGGGCGGCGCGCAGCCAATCGAGCTTGGTGGCGGTGGGCACGGTGCGGGCGATGCTTTGCAGGCCGTCACGCAGGCCCACTTCGCGAACCGAGACCGACGGGGAAACAGGGGTGGAGGAAGACGTCATGGCCGCACACTCTAGACGTTCCGATCGGAATCCTGGGTGGCAAATTTTCAGCGTTGACGTTCCAATCAGGAACGTCTTGGCCATTTCAGCATGTCGCAATCCAGACCCCCAATGAACCGTCCCTTCGATGCCGTCTCGGTGCAGCTGTTCGTGTCCGTGTGCGAGGAGGGCAGCCTGGCGCGCGCCGCCGAGCGCCATGCGCTGGTGCCCTCGGCGCTCAGCAAGCGCATTGCCGCACTCGAAGCAGACGCCGGCGTGCCGCTGCTGCAGCGCCAGCGCCGCGGCGTGCTGCCCACGCCGGCCGGCCATGCGCTGTTGGCCGGCGCGCGCGAGTGGCTGTCGGGCATGCAGCGCGTGCGCGCCGAACTGGGCGCCTTCGGCCAGGGGGTTCAGGGCAGCGTGCGCGTGCTGGCCAGCCCGTCGGTGCTGGCCGAGCAGCTGCCTGACGACATCGCCCGCTTCCTGGCCCAGCACCCCACGCTGCAGGTGAGCCTGGACGAGCGCAACAGCGCCGACATCGCGCGCAGCCTGCGCGAGGGCGCGGCCGACCTCGGCGTGATGTGGGATGCGGCCGACCTGCAGGGCCTGCAGGCCTGGCCCTACCGCGGTGACCAGCTGTGCGTGGCGATGGCGCCCGGCCACCCGCTGGCACGGCGCAGCCAACTGAGCTTTGCCGAGACGCTGGACCAGCACTCGGTGGGTGTGGCCACCGCCGGCATGATGGAGCGGCTGATGCAGCGCCACGCCGCGCTGCTGGGGCGCAGCCTGGTGCACCGCATCCAGGTGTCGAGCATGGACGCCGCCTGCCGCATCGTGGCCGTGGGCTTAGGGCTCGCCATCCTGCCGCGCGAATCGGCCGTGCCCCACGCCGGCGCCGGACGCTTGGCCCTGGTGCCGCTGAGCGACGACTGGGCCCGACGCCGCTTCGTCGTGGTGGGCCGTGGCGAGGCGCTGCTGTCACCCGCGGCGAGGGCGATGGTGGCGCATCTGCAGGCGGTGGCGGGGGAGGGTGGGTGAACCCGCCACCGAGCTGGCGATCGGCGTGCGAGCGGGCTTCAGCCTTCGGCCACGGCGCGCTGGATCGCCTCGGTGGCCCACTGGTTCAGGCTCTTGCCCTTGGCCTGGGCGGCCACAAGGGCGCGGCTGTGCACCTCGGGCGGCACACGCAGCAGCAGCTTGCCTGAGGCGGGCTTCTCGGGCGCCAGGCCCTGTGCCTCGCAGTCGCGCAAATAGTCCTTCACCGCAGCGGCGAACTCGCGCCGCAACTGGGTCACCGTCTCGCCGTGAAAGCTGATGATGCTGCGCAGGCCCAGGATGCGACCGACGAAGATGCCATCACGCTCGTCAAACTCGATCCGGGCCGTGTAGCCGCCGTGGCTCATCGTGTTCATGGGGTCACTCCTGCGCGCTCCAGCAGTTCTCGCGCTTCTTCCACCTGGTACCGCTTGGCTTCCTTGCCGGGATGCGGCCGATGGCAGCGCCACTGATGCCCGGCCAGTTCGATCTTCACACGCGAGCCTTCGCGCTCTGTCACGGCGCCTCCCAGCGCCTTGATCAGCGCTTCGATGTCCGAAAAGACGATGGATGCCGAGGTGGGCTTGGCGAAGATCGAGGCCAGCGTCTTGCGGTGACGAGCGTTCACAGCAGTATGATATCGCGAAGTGCTATCAATCAAGGCGTGGCATGCCCGGCATGTCCGCCCTGTGGTGCGTGGATCGAGGCCGGGTCGTTCCACATCAGCGTGGGATCCAGCATGCCGAAGATCATCGCGATGTGGGCCACCACCAGGAAGATGGCCACGCACACGGCGTGGCGTGCCAGGCGCTGCTCGGTGGTCCAGCGCCGGCCCACCAGGCCCAGGTCGATCAGCGCCATGGCGCCCAGCGGCAGCACGCCCGCCAGGTAGAAGCCCACGGCGATCACATCGGCCGGGCCGCGCCAGCCGCCGTCGCGGGTGAGTGGCAGCACGGCGTGTGCCATCAGCCAGACAAACACGCCGACGAAGTACAGGCCGCCCAGGATGCTGGCCGCGCGGTTGATCTGCGCCAGCGCGCCGGCCGCGCCACGGCGCAGCAGCACGAAGAGCTCGGTGACGGCCACGGTCTCGGCCAGCAGCACCGGCACCACCATGAAGAGCAGCAGGTTCCAGGGCTGGTTGTCGGCCAGCAGTTGCATGTAATGGGTCATGTTCATGATCGGGTTCCTCGCAGGAACGGAAGAGGGCACGGCGGGCCGAACGGCGGGCGCCGGAAAGCGGTGTGAGAGAGAGGGGCTCCGGCCGCGGGCCGGGGCAGGGCGCTCAGATGGCCCGGGGCGGGCGGCGCTCAGGCATCACCACGCGGCCCGGGGGCAGCGTGGGCTGCGCATCCAGCCGCGCGCTGGCGCCATGGGCCAGCCACAGCGCGGGCACCTGCACCGGCAGCACGGCCGCGAAACCGGCCGACAGCGCCAGGCAGGCCTGCCTGCAGCGCGGCGTGCTGCCATGCGTGGCCATGGCGCTGCCGGTGTGGCGATGGGGGTCGCAGGCGGCGTGCGGGGCCGCGGGGCGCGCCTCGGCGGCCAGCGCCACGGGTGTGGCGTCCTGCACCGCGCCATGCCTGTGCGATGCGGCCGAGGCCGATCCCGCTGCCAGCAGCAGCATGGCCAGCAGGGCGTGCAGCACAAGATGGAAGAGCGGGCGCATGGCGAGCGGCGTGGACAGCCTTCAGCTTACGACCGGGCCGCCGGCACGCGGCTTGATCTGCGGCAAGTGCCGCCGACTCACAGCATCTCGCGCACCAAGCCCGCCACCCGCGCCGGCTCTTCCATCGGCATCAGGTGGTTGCAATCGGCCAGATGCACCTCGTGCCCGTGGCGGAACTCGGCGGCCAGCCCAGCCCAGGTGGGCGAGCCCAGCGGGTCGAAGGGCAGCACCGATGGATCGCGGTCGCGCACGCGCACCACGCGCACCGGGATGTGCAGTGCGCGGATGCTGGCGTAGATGCTCGCGTTGAAGTGCGCGCTGCTGTAGATCATGGCCTCGGTGAGCGGGGCGCAGCACAGTTCGTAGCCCTGGTGGTGGCCCTGGGCGTCGATCACCGGTTTCAGTGCGTGCTCGCAGTAGTCGCGCAGCGCCTGGCGGTCGAAGCGGGCATAGGGCACGCGATCGGCAAAGCGCTCGGCCATGGCCTGGGGCGAGGTGAAATGGTTCTTGCGCGAGGCGGCTGGATGCTTGGCCGCGGCCACGGCATCGAACGCGTCCATGCGGTGATAGGCCTCGGGCTCGAACAGCACCGGGTCGATCGTCACCAGCGCGCCGAAGCGGCTGGGCTCGAAGGCCGCGGCCTGGATCAGGCTGTGCGCGCCCATGCTGTGGCCGATGCCCACGGCGCGCTCCAGGCCCAGCGCGCGGGCGGCAAGCGCCACGTCACGGCCGAAGTCGCTCCAGCCCATGAAGGGCAATCCGCCCGGCAGGTGCGTGGGTAATGCGCTGCGGCCGTGGCCGCGCAGTTCCAGCGCGACGATGTGACGCGGCTGCGGCAGGCTGGCCGTGAGGTGGTGGATCACCTGGTCCCACACCCGGCCGTGGAAGCCGGTGGCGTGCACGAACAGCAGCGGCGGTGCCTTGCCGCGCTGCTCGGCAAACCACTCCCACGCGGCCAGGCGCAGGCCGTTGGCGTCGACGTGGATCAGCTGCGGCGTGTTCACACCAGGGCGGCCATCTCGCTGGCCTGCTTGATCGCGCGCTTGGCATCCAGCTCGGATGCTTCAAACGCACCGCCCACCAGCTGCGAGTTCACGCCCAGCGCCAGCAGCTCATCGTGCAGCGTGCGCAGCGGCGTCTGGCCGGCGCACAGGATCACGGTGTCCACCTCGAAGAGCCGCGGCTCGCCGTTCACCCGCGTGTGCAGGCCGGCGTCGTCGATCTTCAGGTACTCCACGCCGGCCACCATGTTGACGCCGCGGCGGCCCAGCACCATGCGGTGCGTCCATCCGGTGGTGCGGCCCAGGTTCTTGCCCAGCGCATCGGCCTTGCGCTGCATCAGGTACACGGTGCGGTCGTTCTTGGCCACCTGCGGCTGCACGCCGGTGACGCCGCCGCGCGGGTGGTTGACGAAGTCGATGCCCCATTCGCGCGCGAAGGTGGAGATGTCGAGCGCTGCCGAGGTGCCCTCGTGCGTGATCAGCTCGGCCACGTCGAAGCCGATGCCGCCGGCGCCCAGGATGGCCACCGTCTTGCCGATGGGCTTGCGACCCAGGATGGCGTCGATGTAGGGCACCACCTTGGCGTGGGTGATGCCGTCGATCTGGGGCGTGCGCGGCGTGATGCCGGTGGCCACCACCACGGTGTCGAAGCCTTCGTCTTTCAGGGCCTGAGCCGTGGCCTTGGTGTTCAGCCGCAGCGTGATGCCCAGCAGCTCGATCTGACGGCGGAAGTAGCGCAGGGTCTCGTGGAACTCTTCCTTGCCGGGGATGCGCTTGGCCAGGTTGAACTGGCCGCCGATCTCGGCCGCGGTGTCGATCAGCGTCACCTGATGCCCGCGGCGGGCGGCCACCGTGGCATAAGCCAGGCCGGCCGGGCCGGCGCCCACCACGGCCACGCGCTTGCCGGCCTTCACCGGCAGGTACTGCAGCAGCGTCTCGTGGCAGGCGCGCGGGTTCACCAGGCAGCTCACCTCCTGGTTGCCGCCGAAGGTGTGGTCCAGGCAGGCCTGGTTGCAGGCGATGCAGGTGTTGATCTCGTCCTCGCGTCCCTGCAGCGCCTTGGTCACCAGATCGGGGTCGGCCAGCATCGGCCGGGCCATGGACACCAGGTCGGCATCGCCGCGCGCCAGCACCTCTTCGGCCACCTGCGGCATGTTGATGCGGTTGCTGGTGATCATCGGCACCTTGAGGTGCTTCTTCAGCCGGCCGGTCACCTGCGCAAAGGCCGCGCGCGGCACCATCGTGGCGATGGTGGGCACCGGTGCTTCGTGCCAGCAGAAGTGGGTGCTGATGATGTTGGCGCCGGCGGCCTCGATGGCTTTGCCGAGAGAGACCACCTCGTCCCAGGCCAGGCCGCCATCGAGCATGTCCATCGCCGAGATGCGGAACACGACGATGAAGTTCGGGCCCACCGCTTCGCGCACGCGCTGCACCACCTCCACCGCGAAGCGCATGCGGTTTTCCCACGGGCCGCCGTACTGGTCGGTGCGCAGGTTGGTCTTCTGGACCAGGAAGGTGCTGATCAGGTAGCCGGCCGAGCCGATGATCTCCACGCCGTCGTAGCCAGCCAACTGCGCCATGCGCGCGCATTGCACGAAGTCGGCCTGCTGCTTCTCGATGCCGGCCTCGTCCAGCGCATTCGGCGTGTGGCGGCCGATGCGCGATTTCACGGCCGAGGCCGCCACGCAATCCGGGTTGCCGGCCAGCGGGCCGGTGTGCAGGATCTGCAGGCAGATCTTCACATCCGGGTCGGCCTGGTGCACGGCGTCGGTGATCAGCTGGTGCTGCGCGGCCTCTTCGGGCGTGCTGAGCTTGCTGCCACGGCCGGCTTCCAGGTTGGGGCAGATGCCGCCGGTGATGATCATGCCCACGCCGCCGCGCGCGCGCTCGGCGTAGTACTCGGCCATGCGCGGGTAGCCGTCGGCGGCCTCTTCCAGGCCCGTGTGCATCGAGCCCATCAGGATGCGGTTCTTCAGCCGGGTGAAGCCCAGGTCGAGCGGTTCGAACACATGCGGGTAGCGGGTGAGGCCGGGCAGGGCGGTGGCTTCAGCTTGGGTGATGGCAGTCATCTTGAGCGACTTCTCTTCAAGGATGGAAATGGGTGTTCAGCGCTTCTTGGCTGTGGCCGCGGTCGGGATCTGATTGAACGGCAGTCCGCGATCCGCGCGCAAGTCGGCCGGCAGGCCCAGCACGCGCTCGGCGATGATGTTGCGCAGGATCTCGTCGGTGCCGCCCTCGATGCGCGTGGCCGGTGAGCGCAGCAGCATGGCCTGGAAGCGCGCGGCGGCCTCGGATTGGTCGTCGCCCATCAGGATGCCGGCGGGGCCTTGCAGGTCGAGCGCGAACTGCGCGATCTCCTGCAGCGTGCTGCCGGCCACCAGCTTGCCGATCGAGTTCTCCGGTCCCGGCTCCTGGCCCTTGCTGAGGGCCGAGATGCTGCGGTAGGCCGTGTACTTCAGGCCGCTGGTGCGCACGGCCCAGGTGGCCAGGCGGCTGCGCACGGCAGGGTCGTCCACGGCCTTGCCCTCGCCGGTCTCGAATTCACAGCACCAGTCGAACAGCTCCGGAAAGCCCGTGGGCATGCCGGCGCCGATGGACAGGCGCTCGTTCATCAGCGTGGTGAGCGACACGCGCCAGCCCTGGCCCACACCACCCAGGCGCTGGTGATCGGGCACGCGCACGTTGGTGAAGAACACCTCGTTGAAGCCGCTCTGGCCGTTCACCTGCTTGATCGGCCGCACCTCCACGCCCGGGCTCTTCATGTCCAGGAAGAACATGGTCAGGCCGTCGTGCTTGGCCACGCCGGGATCGGTGCGCACCAGGATCATGCCGTGGTCGGAGTAGTGCGCGCCGCTGGTCCAGATCTTCTGGCCGTTGATGATCCAGTCGTCGCCATCCTTCTCGGCCTTGGTTCTCAGGCCGGCCAGGTCGGAGCCGGCCACCGGCTCGCTGAACAGCTGGCACCAGATCTCCTCGCCCGAGGCCAGCGGCGGCAGGAAGCGGCGCTTGTGGTCCTCGGCGGCATAGGCCATCAGCGTGGGCGCGATCATGCCCTGGCCGATGATGAACACGCCGGCCAGCTTGGCGTACACGCCTTCCTCCTGCTGCCAGATCACGCGCTGGATGGGTGTGGCGCCGCGGCCGCCGTAGTCTTTGGGCCAATGCAGGCAGGCCCAGCCGGCCTCGGCCTTCTTCTTCTGCCAGGCCTTGGATTCGGCGATCACGTCGCCGCTGGTCAGCGCGGGCTGGCCGAAGCCGGCCAGTTCCAGCTGCGGCTTCAGGTTGTCCGGGGCGTTGGCGGCGATCCAGGCGCGCGCCTCGGCGCGGAAGGCGGCTTCTTCGGGGGTGTCGTCGAAGTTCATCGCTGGGGTTCCGTGTCTGGGGTGCGTTGGATTGAAATCAGGCTGCAGCGCGCCGTGCTTTGAGCGCGTTGACCAGCCGGTCTTCCCACTGGCTCAGGGGGCCCAGCGCCAGCGCCAGGTGTTGCGAGCGGCGGTAGTGCAGGTGGCAGTCGAACTCCCAGGTGAAGCCCATGCCGCCATGCGTCTGCAGGTTGTTGCGCGCGCAGTGCTGGTAGGCCTGCGTGGCGGCCACGCGCGCGGTGGCGGCCGCCTCGGGCAGCTCGGCCGATTGCGTGCTCAGCGCCCAGGCGCCGTAGTAGGCGTTCGATCGCGCCAGCGTGGCCGACACGTACATGTCGGCCAGCATGTGCTTGATGGCCTGCTGCGTGGCGATGGGCCGGCCGAAGGCGTAGCGCTCCTGCGCGTAGGCCACGGCGGTCTCCAGCGCCTTGTCGGCGCCGCCCACCTGCTCGAAGGCCAGCGGCACGGCGGCGCGGTCGAGGGCCGCATCCAGCAGCGCGGCGCCCTGGCCGGGCGTGCCCAGCAACTCGGCACTGGCGCCGTCGAACGTGATGCGGGCCTGGCTGCGGGTGAGGTCCACGCTGCTCAGCGTGGTGCGGGTTATGCCGGCAGCGGCGGCCTGCACCAGCCACAGGCTGTAGTTGCCGGCCGTGTCGGCCTCGCCGCGCGCGGCCACGATCAGCAGCTGCGCGATGTCGCCATCGGCCACCGGCTGCTTGGTGCCCGACAGCTTGCCGCCGCGCACCGCGCAACCCGCCACCTGCGCCGCATCCAGCCGCCCCGGCTTCTCGGCCCAGGCCACGGTGGCGATCACCTCGCCGCTGGCCAGCGCGGGCAGCCAGCGCTGCTTCTGCGCCTCCGTTCCGGCGGCCAGGATCAGCGGAGCCGCCAGGCCGATGCTGCTGGCAAAGGGCACCGGCGCGATCGCGCGGCCCAGTTCCTCGGCGATCACGCACTGGGCCAGCACGCCGTCGGCCAGGCCGTCGCTTTCGGCGATGCCGCCATAGGCCTCGGGGATGGCAGCGCCCAGGTAGCCCTGCGCCCCCAGGCCCTTCCACAGCGCGGCGTCGAAGCTTTGCGGGCCGTCCAGCACCGCGCGCACCTGGGCGCGGCCGCACTGGTCGGCCAGGAAGCGGCGCGCCTGCGCCTGCAGTTCACGCTGATCGGGGGAGAAGTCGAAGTCCATGGCCGTCCCTTGATGCCAACCGATGCCCGGCCCCGGCACAGGGCCGCCTGCCGGCATGGTGCTGCGCGTGACGGCGGCCGCAAATCGTCGGAAGGGACGAATGTGGCGGCATCCGGGCGGCATCCGCGGCCGCCTGTCGCCTGCGGCACAGCCGGTCTGCAGCCCATGCCCTACAAGCACGACCCCATGGCCACCTACCACCCCGAAGCCCTGTTGCAGGGCGACGAACCCGGCGCCTGGAGCGCACCGGTGCCGCTGAGCTACACCCGCCGCAGCGTGCTGCTGTATGCACTGGGCATCGGCCTGCCGGGCAGCACCGGCACACCCGGCGCGGCGCCGGACCTGCGCTATGTCTACGAAGGCCACCCCGAATTCGCGGTGTTTCCCACTTTCGCCATCCGCTGGGGCAGCCTGGGCCTGCAGCTCGATCCGGCGGCGCTGCCGCCCTCACCCGGCCCGCTGATGATCGACGCCGAGCGTCAGCTGGAGCTGCTGGCCCCGCTGCCGCTGGAAGGCACGGTGCAGGTGCGCTCGCGCCTGCTGGCGGCGCACCCGCGCGGCAAGGGCAGCGCCTTCGTCGAGGTGGAGAGCGAGGCGCACGACGCCGAAGGCCGGCTGTGCGTGCGCATGGTGTTCGGCTCGTTCCGCCGCGGCGTGGCGGCGCTGGGCGACATCGCGCCCTTCACCGGCCGTGGCCTCACCCGCTCGATGAAGATCGAGCCGCCGGCGCGCGCCTCTGATGTGCAGGTGCAGGCCGTGATCCCCACCACGCAGGCCATGCTGTACCGCCTGTCGGGCGACTACAACCCGCTGCACATCGACCCCGAGGCGGCACGCTTCGGCGGCTTTCCGCGGCCCATCCTGCACGGGCTGTGCACCTACGGCCATTGCGGCCAGCTGCTGCTGCGCGCGCTGGCCGGTGGTGATGCGTCGCGCTTTGCCAGCCTGCGCGCGCGCTTCTCGGCGCCGGTGTACCCCGGCGACACGCTGCGCATCCTGGGCTGGCACGACGGCCCGGGCCGCCTGGTGTTCGAGGCCCGCACCGGCACGCCGGGCGGCGCCGACGACACTGTGGTGGTCAGCCACGCGGCCTTCGGCTGGCGGGCCTGATCGGGGCGGCAGCGACGGCATAGGATGGGGCCATCCCCATCCCTGAACGCCCTCGCCCTGCCATGAACCGACTTCCCTCCCGCCGCGCCCTGCTGCTGGCCGCGGCCGGCGCCGCCGCGCTGGCCCCCTGGCTGCCGGCGCACAGCCAGCCCAAGCCCATCCGCCTGGTCGTGCCCTTTCCGGCGGGTGGCGCCACCGACCTGTTCGCCCGCGCCTTGCAGACCCGGCTGGGCGAGGCCCTGGGCGCGACCGTGGTCATCGACAACAAGCCCGGTGCCGGCGGCAGCCTGGGCAGCGACATCGTGGCCAAGGCGCCGGCCGATGGCCTGACCCTGCTTCTGGCCACCACCAGCACCCACACCATCGGGCCGGCGCTGGGCGTGAAGCTGCCCTACGACACGGTGCGCGACTTCACGCCCGTCGTGCATGTGGGCAACGCGCCCAGCGTGATGCTGGTGCCCAACGCCTCGCCGGCGCACAGCGTCAAGGACTTCATCGCGCTGGCGCGGGCCAAGCCGGGGCGGCTGAACTACGGCTCCAGCGGCAACGGCACCATCGTGCAGCTGACGGCCGAGCTGTTCAAGGCGCAGGCCGGCATCTTCGTCACCCACATCCCGTACAAGGGCACGGCGCTGGCCATCCCCGACCTGGTGAGCGGCAACCTGGACGTGATGTTCGACTCACTGCCCACCGGCATGCCGCACGTGCGCGACAAGCGCCTGCGTGCGCTGGCCGTCACCTCGCTGCAGCGCAGCCCGCTGGCGCCCGAACTGCCGCCGGTGGCCGACACGCTGCCGGGCTTCGAGTCGGTCACCTGGTTCGGCCTGTTCGGGCCCAAGGGCCTGCCGGCGGATGTGGTGCAGCGCCTCAACACGGCGGTGAACACCGTGATCGCCCAGCCCGAGATGCGCGGCAAGCTGGCGGTGCTGGGCATCGACCGGGTGGGCGGCACGCCGGCCCAGCTGGCCAAGACGGCGGCCGACGAACTGGCCAAGTGGAAGCGCATCATCACCGAGCGCAAGATCAGCAACGAGTGAGGCGCAGGCCGCTCAGGCCACCACGCCCCGCGCCCGCAGCTCGGCAATCTGCGCAGCCGTGAGGCCCATGCCGGCCAGCACGGCGTCGGTGTCGTCGCCCAGCCGGGGCGCGCTGCTGCGCACCGTGCCCGGCGTGGCCGACAGCTTGGGCACGATGCCGGGCACGGCCACGGTGTGGCCGTCGCGCGTGGCCTGCTGCAGGATCATGTCGCGGGCGCGGTAGTGCGGGTCGTCGTGGATGTCGGCGGCGGTGTACACCTTGCCGGCGGGCACGCGCGCGGCGTCCAGCGCAGCCAGGGCCTCGGCCATGGTGCGCTGGGCGGTCCAGGCGCCGATCACCGCATCCAGCTCGGCCACGCGGGCCACGCGGCCGGCGTTGTCTGCCAGGTCGGGCGCTTGGGCCAGGTCGTCGCGGCCGATCACGGCCATCAGCCGCTTGAAGATGCTGTCGCCATTGCCGCCGATCAGCACCCAGCCGTCGCTGCAGGGGTAGGCGTTGCTGGGCGCGATGCCGGGCAGCGCGCTGCCGGCGGGCTGACGCACCACGCCGAAGGCGCTGTACTCGGGGATCAGGCTTTCCATGCAGTTGAACACCGCCTCATGCAGCGCCACGTCCACCACCTGGCCCTGGCCACCGTTCACCTCGCGGTGGCGCAGCGCCATCAGCACGCCGATCACGCCATGCAGCGCGGCCAGAGTGTCGCCGATGCTGATGCCCACGCGCACCGGCACGCGGCCGGGCTCGGCGCTCAGGTGGCGCAGACCGCCCATGGCCTCGCCGATGACGCCGAAGCCGGGCTTGTCGCGGTAGGGCCCGGTCTGGCCGTAGCCCGACACGCGCAGCATCACCAGTTTCGGGTTCAGCGCCAGCAGCTGCTCGGGCGCCATGCCCCAGGCCTCCAGCTGGCCGGGGCGGAAGTTCTCCACCAGCACGTCGGCCTCGGCGATCAGGCGGCGTGCCAGGTCCTGACCCGCGGCGCTGCGCAGGTCGATGGCCACCGACTGCTTGTTGCGGCTTTGCACCTGCCACCACACCGAGGTGCCATCCTGCAACAGGCGCCAGTTGCGCAGCGGGTCGCCCGCGCCGGGTGGCTCGATCTTCACCACCTCGGCACCGAACTCGCCCAGCATCTTGGCCGCGAACGGCCCGGCGATCAGCTGGCCCATCTCGACCACGCGCAGACCGCGCAGCGCGGCGGGGGAGGGGGGTGTCAGGGCCAGGGTGGGGTCGTGGGCCATGGTGCGGTGGGTGCTGTGGGATGTGGCAGCGGGATTGAAAGCCGCATGCTAGCTGCGCCCTGATGCGTTCCTGATGCGGGCTTTGCTACCGTGCAGGCATGCCAGCAGTCGACGAACTCACCACGGATCCGGTGCCGCCCGGCCTGCCCGCGCGCCTGGCGCTGGCGGGGCTTGCCTGGATGGGCGGCTGGGTCGCCATGGCGGTGCTGGATGGCCAGGTGGATCTGGCCAACCTGGCCATGGTGCTGGTGCTCAGCGCCGCCGTGGCCTCGCTGTGGTTGCCGGTGCTGGCATCGGCGGCGGCCAGCGCGCTGGCGGTGCTGGCCTTCAACTGGGCTTTCGTGCCGCCACGCGGCAGCTTTGCGGTCAACCTGCACCAGCATGCGCTGCTGCTGGGGGCCATGCTGGGCGTCAACTGGATCGTCGCCGCGCTGATGGCGGCGCAGCGCCACCAGGCGCAGCAGGCCCACCGCCACGCGCGGCAGGCGCAGCAGCTGCGCCACTGGAGTGAGACCCTGCGTGACGCCGTCGATCCGCTGGCCCACACGGGCGCGCTGCATGCCTCTCTGGTGGCGCTGAGCGGCGGCCCGGTGGCGCTGATGGCGCTGATCGACGGCCTGCCGGCCGGCAACGACGATGCCGCCGTGCTGCGCGTGGGCGAGCCCGATGCCGACCAGCGCGCCGGCCTGTGGCACTGCCTGCGCCAGGGCCATGCCATGGGCCCCGGCACCGGCCGGCACGACGAGCTGCCCGCCTGGTACCTGCCGCTGCGCGGCCGTGGCAGCTGCTGGGGGGCGGCCGTGCTCACCGGCCCGGCGCCCGAGCGCGGTGACGACGCTGTGCGCGACCATGCCCAGGCGCTGTGCGACCCGCTGGGCCTGGCGCTGCAGCGCCAGCAGGCTGCCCGCGAGACCCAGCGTGCCCACGATGCGGCCCAGGCTCAGGGCGTGCGCAACGCGCTGCTGGCCGCCATCTCGCACGACTACCGCACGCCGCTGGCCACCATTCTGGGCGCCGCCTCGTCGCTGGACGAGCAGGGCGAGCGGCTCCCTGCCGCGCAACGCCAGGCCCTGGCGCGCCGCATCGTCGACGAGGTGGGCCAGCTCAGCCGCCTGACCGACAACACACTGCAGCTGGCACGCCTGGATGCGCCCGGCGTGAGCCTTCGCTGCGACTGGGAATCGGCCGAGGAGCTGGTGGGTGCCGCACTGCGCCATGCCCGCGCGCGCGACCCTGAGCGCCGCACCCGCGTGCGCGTGGAGCCGGGCCTGCCGCTGCTGTGGTGTGATGCGCTGCTGATGAGCCAGCTGCTGGACAACCTGATCGACAACGCGCTGAAGCACACCCCGCCCGAGGGCGCGGTGGAGTTGCTGGTGCGGCGCCAGTTGCCGGGCGGGTTGCCGGGCGGGTTGCCGGGCGGCTTGCCTGGCGGGTTATCGAGCGGACTGCCGGGCCAGGTCGCCGCGGACGCCAGCGCGGCCTCGCTGGGCTGGGCTGTGCTGGCCGTGCGCGACCGCGGCCCCGGCGTGGCGCCGGCCTGGCGGGAGCGCATCTTCGAGGTCTTCCAGCGCGGGGCCGAGGCCATGCCTGGTGCGGCGGCGCCGCTGCCCACACGCGGCGCCGGCGTGGGCCTGGCCGTGTGCCGCGCCATCGCCCGCGCGCACGGCGGTGAGTTGCGCCTGCGCGCCCGCGGCCATGGCGGCAGCAGTTTCGAATGCTGGCTGCCGCTGCGCGAACCACCGGCCCCGGCGCCGGAGGCGGATGCATGACACTGCGCGTGTTGCTGGTGGAAGACGACCGCGCGCTGCGCGCCACGCTGCGCGCCGCGCTGGCGGTGGAGGGTTACGAGGTGCTCACCGCAGCCAGCTTGTCCGAGGGCCTGGCTGTCGTGGCCCATGCCGCGCGGCCAGGCGAGGCCAGCCCGGGTCTGGACCTGGTGCTGCTGGATCTGGGCCTGCCCGACGGCGACGGCGATACCCTGCTGCAGAGCCTGCGCAAGCGCCACGGCCTGCCGGTGCTGGTGATCTCGGCGCGCGAGGCCGAGGGCCAGAAGATCCGCCTGCTGGACGCCGGCGCCGACGACTACCTGGTCAAGCCCTTCGGCATGGCCGAGCTGCTGGCGCGCATGCGCGTGGCCTTGCGCCACCGCGGCACCGCCCTGGCCCCCGCCATCACCCGCTGGCAGCACGAAGGCGTGTGCGTCGACCTGGCCGACCCGCGCGTGCTGCGCGACGGCCAGCCGGTGCACCTCACGCCCACCGAGTTCAAGCTCCTGGCCCGCCTGGTGCGCAGTGCGGGCCGCATCGTCACCCACCGCCAACTGCTGGCCGACGTGTGGGGCGCCGAGTACGTGGACCACACCCACTACCTGCGCCTGTACATGGGCCAACTGCGTGCCAAGCTGGAAGCGGTGCCGGCCGAGCCGCGGCTGCTGCTCACCGAGCCGGGGATGGGCTATCGGCTGGTCGAGGGGGCGTGAGCCGTGGCGCCTGGCGCCGGCGACGTGTCCCTGGCTTCTGCCGACAGGCAGCACAGACCTGCGGCATGGACCGTCAGCCGATCAGCCTGCCGATGCAGCCGATTTGGTGGAAGCGTCAGGATCTCCCGAATTTCTTGCTATAGTCGTGGGCTTCAGTCAGTGACTGACCTGAAAGCCCAGGTGGCGGAATTGGTAGACGCACTAGTTTCAGGTACTAGCGGGTAACTCCGTGGAGGTTCGAGTCCTCTCCTGGGCACCAACACCAGCAAGCAGCCAGCACGCACGTGCTGGCTGTTTTGCTTTGGGCGTCCGGTTCCCTGCCGTGGGGGTGGCGTGGGTGGCGCGGGTGCCATGGGTGGCGCTTATGCGTTCCTGATGCCGGCCGCGGCACCGTGCAGGCCTGTTCACTGACAGCCTGCACAGGGCTGGACATCATGGCCATCGCTGTTCCCGCAGGTGCCGAGCCACCCGTCTCGCCTGCATCCGCTCCTTCTGCTGCCCACCCGCAGCGCAGTTCACGGGCCGCCCTGACCCTGGGCGCCATCGGCGTGGGGTACGGCGACATCGGCACCAGCCCGCTGTACACGATGAAGGAGGTGTTCTCGCCGGCCACCGGTGTGCCGCTGGATGCGCCGCACCTCATCGGCGCGGTGTCGTGCATCGTGTGGGCACTGATGGGGGTGGTCACGCTGAAGTACGTGATCCTGATCCTGCGCGCCGACAACCGGGGCGAGGGCGGCGGCCTGGCGCTCACGGCGCTGGCCGTGCAGGCGGTGGGGCATCGGCCGCGCCTGCGCCGTGCGCTGCTGCTGCTGGGCGTGGCCGGTGCCACGCTGTTCTATGGCGACAGCATCATCACGCCGGCCATCTCGGTGCTGGGCGCGGTGGAGGGGCTGGAGGTGGCCACGCCGGCCTTCAAGCCCTACGTCGTGCCGGCCTCGCTGCTGATCCTGGTGGGGTTGTTCGCGGTGCAGCGGCTGGGCACGGCGGTGGTGGGGCGGCTGTTCGGCCCGGTCATCGTGCTGTGGTTCGGCGTGCTGGCGGCGGCGGGTGTACTCAACATCCTGGCCCAGCCGGGCATCCTGGCGGCGTTGAACCCGCTGCATGCGCTGCACTTCCTGATCGACCGCGGCCCAGGCGTGCTGCTGGCCGTGGGCGCCATCGTGCTGGCGCTCACCGGGGCCGAGGCGCTGTATGCCGACATGGGCCACTTCGGTCGCCAGCCCATCCAGATCGCCTGGACCGGGCTGGTGCTGCCCGCGCTGGCGCTCAACTACCTGGGCCAGGGCGCGCTGCTGATGGGCCAGCCGGCGGCCATCGACAACCCGTTCTTCCGCATGTTTCCGGCCGGGCTGATCTGGCCGGTGCTGCTGCTGGCCACGGCGGCCGCGGTGATCGCCTCGCAGGCAGTGATCTCGGGCGCCTATTCGATGACGCGCCAGGCCATCCAGCTGGGCTTTCTGCCGCGCATGGCGGTGCGCCACACCTCGGCACGCGAGTCGGGCCAGATCTACCTGCCGGCCGTGAACTGGCTGCTGGCCGCTGGCGTGCTGGCCGCGGTGCTGGGCTTCGGCAGCAGCAGCGCGCTGGCCGGCGCCTACGGCATCGCCGTCACGCTGACGATGATGATCACCACCGTGCTCACCTTCGTGGTGGTGCGCCTGGGCTGGCGCCTGCCGGCGCCGCTGGCCTTGGGTGCCACGGCCGTCTTCCTGGCCATCGATGCGCTGCTGGTGGCCGGCTGCGCGATGAAGTTCTTCGACGGCGGCTGGTTCCCGCTGGCCGTGGGGGCGCTGCTGTTCGGGCTGATGCACACCTGGCAGGCCGGCCGGGCCCGCGTGCTGGCGACCATCCGGCGCGATGGCCTGGACCTGGCCGGGTTCGTGGCCACGCTGGATGCTGGCAGCGTGCCGCGTTGCCAGCGCGTGGCGGTGTACCCGGTGGCCGACCCCACGTTGGTGCCGCAGGCGCTGCTGCACAACCTCAAGCACAACCAGGTGCTGCACGCCACCAACGTGGTGGCCACGGTGCAGTTTGCCGAGACGCCCTTCGTCGACGAGGCGCACCGCGTGCAACTCGAGCCGCTGGGCCAGGGCTTCTGGCGCGCGCGGCTGCGCTTCGGCTTCATGGAGCAGCCCGATGTGCCGCGCGCCATGGCGCTGTGCCGTGCGCAGGGTCTGGACGTGCCGATGTTCGAGACCAGCTGGTTCCTCAGCCGCGAAACGCTGGTGCCGGCCGAAGCCGTGGCCGCCCTGCGCGGCCCGCTGCAACGCTGGCGCGACCGCCTGTTCGGCGCGATGAGCCGCAATGCCGGCAGCGCGGCGGCCTACTTCCGCCTGCCCGACAACGCGGTGGTGGAACTGGGCACGCGCGTGCAGGTGTAGGACCGGTCGGACATCGGTGTGTCCCGGGGCGTGGCGCGGCCGCTCAGGCCGCGCCGTCCAGCCGGTGGCGCAGCACCGTCAGGGCCTCGATGGCGGCGCTCACGCGGGCCGGCAGCAAACGGCCGGACGGGTAGATGACGTGGATGGGCATGGACTCGGGGCGGCAGCTGGGCAGCAGTTCCACCAGTTCGCCGCGGGCCAGTTCCTGTTGCGCCAGCATGTCGGGCAGCTGGCAGATGCCCAGGCCCAGCTTCACGGCGGCCAGCAGGCCTTCGGTCTCGTTCACGCGCACCTGCGGCGCCGGCTGCAGCGTCACCGGCTGGCCGCGCTGGCGCAGCTGCCAGGGCCGGTCGCGTCCGCTGGTGGGCAGGCGGAACACGATCGCGGCATGGCCGCCCAGGTCTTCGATGCGGCGTGGCGTGCCGCGCCGCGCCAGGTAGGCCGGGCTGGCGCACAGCACCAGGTGCTGCCGGTCGATGCGGCGGGCCACCAGACTGGAGTCATTGAGCGCGCCGATGCGCACGGCCAGGTCGACGCCGTCGCGCACCAGGTCCACCTGGGTGTCGGTCATGCGCACATCCAGCCGCAGCTGCGGGTAGCGCTCGGCCAGATCGGCCAGCAGCGGCATCACGAAGGTCTTGCCGTAGTACACCGGCAGATCGATGCGCAGCGTGCCCATGGGCACGGCACGGCTGCCCGAGGCTTCGGCCTGCAGGTCCTCCACCTCGGCCAGCACGCGCTGGCAGCGCTGGTACAGGCGCTCGCCATCGGGTGTCAGCGTCACCTGCCGCGTGGTGCGGTGGAACAGCTTCACCCCCAGCGCCGCCTCCAGCCGGCCCACCGCCTTGGCCAGCGTGGACGGGGCCACGCCCTGCTCGCGCGCGGCGGCGGCAAAGCCGCCGTGCTTGGCGGTCTCGGCAAAGGCGATGAACTGCTGCAGGCCCTGCATCGCGTTCCCCTGGCTGATTGACGATGGAATGTCGGCAATGTTACGGCGCGCGAGGCTATTCACGCGGCAATGATGGATCGCCACACTGCGAAGCACGTCAACCGGAGAACCCGCATGAACCTGATCGAACAGACCCCGCCCGCTGCCACGCTGCTGCCGGGCATCCAGCACAGCACCTGGGCCGGCCAGGCCGACGGGCTGGCGCAGCTCTCGCTGTGGCGGCAGAGCCTGGCGGCCGGCGCGGCCACGCCACCGCACCAGCACGACTGCGACGAAGTGGTGCTGTGCCTGGCCGGCTGGGGCGAGGTGCACAGCGACGGCCAGGTGCTGCGCTTCGGCGCCGACACCACGCTGACGCTGCCGCGCGGCCATGTGCACCAGATCTTCAATGTGGGGCCGGAGCCGCTGGAGATCCTGGGCATCTTCGGCGCCTCGCCGGTGCCCACCAGTCTGCCGGATGGCCAGGCGCTGGCGCAGCTGAGGCCGTGCGCCGCGGCACTGGCCTTTGATGCGCATCAAGCGCCGGGCCAGCCCCGTCGCTGCCGCGACAAGCCGGGCCGGTGGGGCCCACCAAGATCGGCGCTCTGCTTGCACCGCCGGCCTGTTGGCCGCACACCGCGATGGACTTCACGCCCTCTCCCCGCAGCCTGGCGCTGCGTGCCCAGATCGAGCGCTTCATGGCCGACCTGGTGCTGCCGTCGATGGCCGAGTGGCACCGCTGGAGCGACGCCGGCGTGTTCCCGCTCGACCTGGTGCTCGACCTGCAGGCCCGCGCGCGCGAGCAGGGACTGTGGAACCTGTGCCTGCCCAAGCTGGCCGACGACGAGCCCGGCACGCGCCTGAGCACCACCGACTACGCCCCGCTGGCCGAGGCCATGGGCCGCGTGCCCTGGGCGGCCGAGCTGTTCAACTGCAACGCGCCCGACAGCGGCAACATGGAGCTGCTGCAGATGTTCGCCTCGCCGATGCAGCGCGAGCGCTGGCTGATGCCGCTGCTGCGTGGCGAGATGCGCTCGTGCTTCGCGATGAGCGAGCCCGACGTGGCCTCGTCCGACCCCACGCAGCTGGAAACCCGCATCACCCGCGATGGTGACCACTATGTGATCAACGGCCGCAAGTGGTTCATCACCGGCGCGGCGCACCCGAACTGCCGCGTCGCCTTGGTGATGGGCCACAGCGCCTCGCCCAGTGACGAGGAGGGCGCTGACCACCACCACAGCCACTCCATCGTGCTGGTGCCGATGGACAGCCCGGGCCTGGCCATCGAGCGCAACATCCCGGTGATGGACCACCAGGCGCTGGACGGGCACTGCGAGCTGGTGTTCCGCAACGTGCGCGTGCCGGTCGATCACTTGCTGGGCGAGGAGGGCGCCGGCTTCGCGATGGCCCAGGCGCGGCTGGGGCCGGGCCGGGTGCACCACGCCATGCGCAGCATCGGCCAGTGCGAGCTGGCGCTGGAGCTGATGTGCGAGCGCGCGCTGGAGCGCCGCACCTTCGGCCAGCGCGTGGGCGACTTCGCCAATGTGCAGGACTGGATCGCCGAAAGTCGATTGGAGATCGACCAGGCGCGCCTGCTCGTGCTTCACGCCGCGTGGAAGATGGACACGCTGGGCAATGCCGCGGCGCGCGTCGACGCGTCGGCGATCAAGTTGGTGACATCGCGCCTGCAGACCCGGGTGCTGGACCGCGCGATGCAGGTCTTTGGCGCTATGGGCCTGACGCCCGACACGCCGCTGGCCCGGCTGTGGGCCTGGGGCCGCGCGCTGCGCCTGCTGGACGGGCCCGACGAGGTGCACCTGCGCACGGTGGCGCGCGCCGAGTTGTCGGGCGCCAAGAAGCGGCGCGGCGCCAATGCCGCGCACCTGCGGCGCTGGATGCCGGCGCCGACCTGAACCCCATCTGACGCGCGTTCGACCCTGCCGCCACGCTACATTGCGCGTGGCGCAAGGCCGGACGCCGGCCGGCGCCGACTTGCAGGAGCACAGGAGGACAGGTCATGGTGTTGCGCATCGTCAGGCTGGGCTCGCCACGGGCCGAGCAGGAAGGCACCCGCATCGGCACCGTGCGCCGGCCGCCGCGCGGCGTGCCCAAGGCCGAGTTCGCCACGCAGAACTGGTACGACGTGTGGTTTCCGCTGCTGGCGCCCAGCGCCGAGACCATGAAGGACGGCCAGGCCGCGGTGGCCGCTGGCGATGACGCCGCCTGGCAGGCCTTTGTCCGCCGCTACCGCAGCGAGATGAAGGCGCCCGAGGCCGAGCAGGCGCTGAACCTGCTGGCCGCGCTGTCGCACACCTCGAACCTGTCGGTGGGGTGCTACTGCGACACCGAAGCGCGCTGCCATCGCAGCCTGCTGCGCGAACTGCTGGCTGCCCGCGGGGCGGATCTGGCATGAGCCCGGGCGCCAAGCGCCCGGTGGCCAACGCTCAGAGCCCCAGGCGCTTGCAGATCTCCAGCGTCAGCGCACTCTGGTTCAGCGCGTAGAAGTGGATGGCCGGCACGCCGCCGGCAATCAGGCGCTCGCACAGGCGCGTCACCACATCCAGCCCGAAGGCGCGGATGCTGGCGGCGTCGTCCATGTAGCCCTCCATCTTCAGCATCACCCAGCGCGGGATCTCGATGCCGTCACGGGCAGCAAACTGCACGATGCGCGAGAAGCTGTGGATGGGCATCACGCCCGGCACGATGGGCACGTCCACGCCCAACGCCCGCACCTCATCCACGAAGTGGAAGTAGGCGTCGGGGTTGAAGAAGAACTGCGTGATCGCCGCATCGGCGCCGCACTTCACCTTGTGGGCGAAATGCTGCAGGTCCTTCTTCGCGTAGCGCTGCTCGGGGTGGTACTCCGGGTAGGCCGCCACCTCGATCTTCCAGTCGGGCCCCTGCGTCTCGCGGATGAAGCTCACCAGTTCCGACGCATAGCGGAACTCGCCCGCCACCGCGGTGCCGCTGGGCAGATCGCCCCGCAGCGCCACGATGCGGCGGATGCCCTGGGCCCGGTAGGTGGCCAGGATCTCGGCAATGCCTTCGCGCGTGGAGCCCACGCAGCTCAGGTGCGGGGCGGCCTCGAAGCCCAGCGCTGCGATGTCGCGCACCGTGGCCAGGGTCTTCTCGCGCGTGGCGCCGCCGGCGCCATAGGTCACGCTGAAGAACTCCGGCTTGAGGGCCGAGAGCTCCTGCACCACGGTCTTGAGCTTCTCCGCCCCCACCGGGGTGTTGGGCGGGAAGAACTCGATGCTGATCGGCAGCGTCATCTCAATAGCGGTAGGTGTCGGGCTTGTACGGACCCTGGACCTGCACGCCGATGTAGGCGGCCTGTTCCTCGGTCAGCGTGGTCAGCTGGGCGTTCAGCGTCACCAGTTGCAGGCGGGCCACCTTCTCGTCGAGGTGCTTGGGCAGCACGTAGACCTTGCCGATGTCGTACGCGTCCTTGTGGGCGTACAGCTCGATCTGGGCCAGCGTCTGGTTGGCGAAGCTGGAGCTCATCACGTAGCTGGGGTGGCCGGTGCCGCAGCCCAGGTTCACCAGGCGGCCCTTGGCCAGCAGGATGATGCGCTTGCCGTCGGGGAAGATCACGTGGTCGACCTGGGGCTTGATCTCCTCCCACTGGCACTTCTCTTCCAGCTTGGCAACCTGGATCTCGTTGTCGAAGTGGCCGATGTTGCAGACGATGGCGTTGTTCTTCATCGCCGCCATGTGCTCATAGGTGATCACGTCGCGGTTGCCGGTGGTGGTGACGAAGATGTCGGCCTGGGCGGCGGCCCAGTCCATCGTCACCACGCGGTAGCCTTCCATCGCGGCCTGCAGCGCGTTGATCGGGTCGATCTCGGTCACCCACACCTGGGCGCTCAGTGCGCGCAGGGCCTGGGCGCTGCCCTTGCCCACGTCGCCGTAACCGCACACCACGGCGATCTTGCCGGCGATCATCACGTCGGTGGCGCGCTTGATGCCGTCCACCAGGCTTTCGCGGCAGCCGTACAGGTTGTCGAACTTGCTCTTGGTGACGCTGTCGTTGACGTTGATGGCGCGGAACATCAGCTGGCCCTTGGCCGACATCTCGTTCAGGCGGTGCACGCCGGTCGTGGTCTCTTCGGTCACGCCCAGGATCTGCGCGCTCTTGCGGCTGTACCAGGTGGGGTCCTTGGCCAGTGTGGCCTTGATCGAGGCGAACAGCTCGCGCTCTTCCTCGCTGCCCGGGTTGGCGATCACCGAGGCGTCCTTCTCGGCCTTCTTGCCCAGGTGCATCAGCAGCGTGGCATCGCCGCCGTCGTCCAGGATCATGTTCGGGCCTTCGCCGGGCGTGCCAGCGGCGCCGAATTCGAAGATGCGGTGGGTGTAGTCCCAGTAGTCGCGCAGCGTCTCACCCTTGTAGGCGAACACCGGCGTGCCCTTGGCCACCAGGGCGGCGGCGGCGTGGTCCTGCGTGCTGAAGATGTTGCAGCTGGCCCAGCGCACCTCGGCGCCGAGGGCCTGCAGCGTCTCCACCAGCACGGCGGTCTGGATGGTCATGTGCAGGCTGCCGGTGATGCGCGCGCCCTTGAGCGGCTGCGCGGCGGCGTATTCGGTGCGGATGGCCATCAGCGCCGGCATCTCGGTCTCGGCGATGTTGAGTTCCTTGCGGCCCCAGTCGGCAAGCGACAGGTCGGCAATGGCGTACTGGTCGGCGGCCAGGGCGGTGTGGATGGCGTTCAGGGGGGCGTTCATCGTTCAGCTCTCCAGGGCGGGTGAAGATCACGCCGGGGGCGAACGGGAACCTGTGGCACCCACTCACCCTCGGCACAAACTGCTGGGTGAGCGCGGTTGCAGGAGACTGGCCGACAGCGGGCCCGACTCGACATGTGTTCCGAGCCTGGGGCCTGCACGACGGGTCGGCGGCCTCGCAACGCTCCTCGGAACGGGGCGCATTCTACGCAGAGCCACTCGGCCTGCACCGGCCGCGGCGCGTGAAACAGAGTGCGAAGCGTGGGCTTTTTCGCCCCCGCAGGCGCTGGCGGGGCGTCAAGACGCCATCAGGCCGGCATCAGGCGGCGGGCCACCTCGGCGGCCACCGCCTCGACGCCGCTTTGCAGCGCCTTGCGCGCCTGCTCGACCTGGCCCAGCAGCGCCTGCACGTTGTCGAATCGCTCGGGCATGTCCACCACCTCCAGGTGCGTGGCACGCGGGTCCAGCCCACGGAAGCCGGCGGTGAACACCGCGTCCAGCAGCGGCTTGCTGCCGGCGCCGGTCTGCGCGGGAATGACCTTCACGCCGACCATCAGGGCCGGCGCGTAGGCCGCCAGGCCGTGCAGCGCCACGAAGCGGCCCATCACGTTGGCCAGCAGCAGCGCATCGGCCTGCGGCGCCTTGCGGCGCATCTGGGCCATCAGCTTGTCTTCGCTGTCGGCAGCTTCCACCGGCACCAGCAGGGTCTTCACCTCGGCCTCGGACAGTTCGTCGGCCAGGGCCTGCACGAAGTGCTCGTGCAACTGGGTCTTGTCGGGGTCGAGCGCGGCGGTGAGCTTCTCGCTCTTCAGGTACTCGTCGGTCTCGGTGACGGCGCGTGTCAGCACCCGGCCGACGATGCCGCGCGCCAGCGGCGGCGCCGCGGCGATGACGACCTCGTACTCCTCGACGAAGGGTGGGTCGGCCACCGCCAGGCGGCGAAACGGCGCGCTGCGCGCGGCGAGGGACACACCCGGCAGGGCGAGTGCCGCACCACCCGCCAGGCCGCTGGACAGCAGGCGGCGTCGATCGAACGTCATGCCGCGATGCTAGCGGCTCCGCGGTGTGGCGGTGTGGTGGCCTGGCTCAGCTGTTGCCTTGCGACAGCAGGTCCTCTCCCGTGCCGGGCACCAGCGAGGGCCGGCCGACGATCAGCGGATCGACCGCGCCGATGGTGCCCAGGTCGCGCCGCGCGAAGGGCATGCGGTGCAGCACGTAGCGCATGGCGTTCAGGCGTGCGCGCTTCTTGCAATCGCTCTTGATCACGGTCCACGGCGCATCGCTGGTGTCGCAGTGCAGGAACATGGCCTCCTTGGCGCGTGTGTAGTCGTCCCACTTGTCCAGGCTGGCCAGGTCCACCGGGCTCAGCTTCCACTGCTTGAGCGGGTGCAGCTTGCGCTCCTTGAAGCGGCGGCGCTGCTCGTCCCGGCTGACCGAGAACCAGAACTTGAACAGGTGTATGCCGCTGCGCACCAGCTGGCGCTCGAACTCGGGGCACTGGCGCAGGAACTCGTCGTACTCGCGCTCGCTGCAAAAGCCCATCACCCGCTCGACGCCGGCGCGGTTGTACCAGCTGCGGTCGAACATCACGATCTCGCCGGCCGTGGGCAGGTGCTGGATGTAGCGCTGGAAGTACCACTGGCCGCGCTCCACCTCGCTGGGCTTTTCCAGCGCCACCACGCGCGCACCGCGCGGGTTCAGGTGCTCCATGAAGCGCTTGATCGTGCCGCCCTTGCCGGCCGCGTCGCGCCCCTCGAACAGGATGACCACGCGCGCGCCGGTCTCCTTCACCCAGGCCTGCAGCTTCAGCAGTTCCACCTGGAGGCGGTATTTCTGGCGCTCGTAGGTGCGGCGGCTCAGCAGGTTCTTGTACGGGTAGCCGCCTTCGCGCCAGCCGGGGGCCAGCGCGGTGTCGGCATCGGGCGTGGGTGCCGTGGTGGCCGTGTGCTGGGCCAGCAGGCGGCGCAAGGCCTTCAGGTCGTCGGGCGAGGCGCCGGCCAGCAGCGGGCTCACGTTGTCCAGCAGCGGCGGCTGGCCAGCGCCCAGGCCGGCCTGGGCGGCATCGGCGGCCAGGGCGTCCTCGAGGGCCAGGCTCTGCACCGTCTGGGCCCGGGTGAGGGCGCGGGCCACGCGGTGGCGCTCCAGTGCCGCCGGCGCCATCGAGGGCGGCGTGTCGCCGGCCTGCACGGCGCGCGCCCGGCGGGCGGCGGGCTTGGCCGAGGCCGATGCCGCGGACTGGCGCGGCGCGGCCTTGCGGGCGGCGGGGCTGGGCGAGGTGGGGGCGGTGTCCTTGGCCATGGCGGTCTCGTGTGTCAGGCGGATGAAAACAAGCATGGTGTGCCTGCGCAGGGCACCGGTCTTTGACACGCATCAAGCGCGGCCGGCCCTTCGCGGCGGCTTTGCGGCCCATGCGAGACTGCGGCCCATGTCCGCTTTTCACCGTGGCGACCTGCCTGCCGCACCAGCCGTTGATCGACCCGCCGACGCGCCCAACCGCCGCCTGCGCCCGCTGGCCGAGTTGCCGTCCGAGCGCCTGCGCAGCGTGCGCGGCGTGCTGACCGACATCGACGACACGCTCACCGCCGACGGCGCCATCGCGCCTGCTGCCTTGCACGCGCTGGGTGACTTGGCCGCCGCCGGCGTGCCGGTGATCGCCATCACCGGCCGCCCGGCCGGCTGGAGCGAGCCGATGGCGCGCGCCTGGCCGGTGGCCGCCATCGTGGCCGAGAACGGCGGCGTGATGCTGCGCCGTGACGCCGCAGCGCCCGACGGCCTGCGCCGCGACTACACGGTGGACGAGGCCACCCGCGCCGCGCGCTTCGCACGCCTGCAGGCCTGTGCGGCCGAGGTGCTGGCGCGCGTGCCCGGCGCCACGCTGGCGCAGGACAGCCCGGGCCGCTTGACCGACATCGCCATCGACCACAGCGAGTTCGCCCACCTCGACGCGGCGCAGATCGACGCCGTGTGCGCCGTGATGCGCGCGCATGGCCTGACCGCCACGGTGAGTTCGATCCACGTCAACGGCTGGATCGGCGAGCACAGCAAGTGGACAGCCGCCGCCTGGGCCGTGAGCGAGGTGCTGGGCCAGGCCTTCGGGCCGGCTGAGCAGGCCGACTGGCTGTACGTGGGCGATTCCACCAACGACCAGCTGATGTTCGAGCGCCTGCCGCTGAGCGTGGGCGTGGCCAACATCGCGCGCTTCGTGCCGCAGCTGGCGCACCTGCCAGCCTGGGTCACGCAGGCCGAGCGCGGCGAGGGCTTTGCCGAGCTGGCGGCGCGGGTGCTGGCGGTCAGGTGATTGGGGCACCCGGCCCGCTGGAGCACCCGCCCCGCTCAATCCACCATCACGGCGCCATCGCGCAGCTGCGCGATCTCGGCCCGCGGTGGCGCGCCGAACAGGCGCCGGTACTCGCGGCTGAACTGCGAGGCGCTTTCATAGCCCACGCGGTGAGCGGCCGCGGCGGCATCCAGGCCCTCGGCCAGCATCAGCCGGCGCGCCTGGTGCAGGCGCAGCTGCTTCTGGTACTGCAGCGGCGACATGGCCGTCACCTGCTTGAAGCGCAGGTGCAGGCTGGACGGGCTCATGTGCGCGGCGGCCGCCAGTTCGTCGATGCGCACCGGCTGGTCGAAGCGGCGCTCCAGCAGGCCGATGGCACGCGCAATGCGCTGGCCGTGGCCATCGGCCAGCGCCAGCTGCCGCAGCGGGCCACCCAGCTCGCCCACCAGCACGCGGTACAGGATCTCGCGCATGGCCAGCGGCGCCAGCACACGCAGGTGCTCGGGCGTGTCCAGCAGGTGCAGCAGGCGCAGCACCGCGTCCAGCAGGGGCGGTGACACGCGGGCCACGTTCAGGCCGCAGGTGGCACTGCTGGCGGGGGCGGCGCTGGCGCTCGCCGCGGCGGGCGTGGTGCCGGCCGGCCCCAGCTCCAGCAGCAGCGCGCTCAGCGCCTGGGTGTCCAGGCCGAGACGCAGGCAGAGGTAGGGCGCCTCGGGCGAGGCCTCGGTGATCTGGCCGGCGGGCAGCATCTTCACCGACACCACCAGGCAGTGCAGCGGGTCGTAGCGCAGCACCTGCTGGCCCAGCAGCGCCTGCTTGCGACCTTGCAGCACCACCACCAGGCCGGGCTCGTACACCGTGGGCAGCGGCTGGGCCGGCGCGCTGGCGCGGATCAGCATCAGCCCCGGCACCGCGGTGGCATGGTGGCCGTCCACTGGCGCATGCCGCAGCGCTAGTTGCACGGCCTGGCTGAGTCGGGCGGCCCATTCGGGTGGCAGGGGATCGAGGCTGGAGGATCGTGTCGGCAGCATGGCCGGCGGATTGTGGTGGCTGCCAGGGCATCGCGGGCCGCTCGGGGGCTGGCCAGAGGCCGGGTCTGGAGGATCGGGCAAACATCGGCGAGCTTCGCGCTGGCCGGCGGACCGGTGGCTGCCTACGCTGGCGGCCTGCTCGATCCATCGCTGTTTCCGGAGTTCTCACGATGACGCACGCCACCCCGTCCTTTCCCCGCCGCCGCCTGGGCGCCGATGGCCCCGAGGTCTCCGCCCTGGGCCTGGGCTGCATGGGCATGTCCGACTTCTACGGCCCGGCCGACGACGCGCAATCGCTGACCGTGCTGAACCATGCACTCGACATCGGCATCAACTTCCTCGACACCGCCGACATGTACGGCGTGGGCGCCAACGAGCGCCTGCTGTCGCGTCTGCTGGCCACGCGGCGCAGCGAGCTGGTGCTGGCCACCAAGTTCGGCAATGTGCGCGCGGCCGACGGCGCCCTGCTGCGCATCGACGGCAGCCCGGCCTATGTGAAGCAGGCCTGCGACGCCAGCCTGCAGCGCCTGGGCGTGGACCACATCGACCTGTACTACCAGCACCGCGTGGACAAGACCGTGCCCATCGAGGACACGGTGGGCGCCATGGCCGATCTGGTGCAGGCCGGCAAGGTGCGCTTCCTGGGCCTGTCGGAAGCCGGCCCCGAGACGCTGCGCCGCGCCGCCGCCGTGCACCCGATCGCCGCGCTGCAGACCGAGTACTCGCTGTGGACGCGCGACGTCGAGGCCGCCATCCTGCCCACCTGCCGTGCGCTCGGCATCGCGCTGGTGCCCTACAGCCCGCTGGGCCGCGGCTTTCTCACCGGCGCCATCCGCAGCACCGATGCGCTGGCCGCCAACGACTGGCGCCGCGCCAACCCGCGCTTCCAGGGCGACAACCTGGCCCACAACCTGGCGCTGGCCGATGCCGTCAGCCGCCTGGCCCTGGCTCACGGCATGAGCCCGGCGCAACTGGCCCTGGCCTGGCTGCTGGCCCAGGGCGACGACATCGTGCCCATCCCCGGCACGCGGCGCATCGAGCGGCTGGACGAGAACGCCAGCGCCGCCCGCACGCCGCTGAACCCCGCGCTGCGCGCGGCCGTGGATGCGCTGCTGGCCGTGCAGCCGGTGGCGGGCACACGTTACCCGGCGGCAGCGATGGCCAACGTGGGCGTCTGACGGGCGCTCAGCCCAGTCCCAGGAAGGTGCCCATGCGCTGCAGTTCCTCGTCCAGCGCCGCGCGGTAGGCTGCCTCGCGCGGCGGCTTGCCGGCCACATAGCCCAGCTCGGGCTGCAGCCGGCCCGCCTTCACCGACAGGTTGCCCCAGCCGATGACCTGGTCGCGCCACAGCAGCGGCAGCGCGTAGTAGCCGCGCACACGCTGGGGCGCCGGCGTGTAGGCCTCGAAGCGGTAGGCCCAGCCCCAGAACCTCTCGAAGCGGCGGCGGTCCCACACGATGGGATCGAACGGGGCCAGCAGGCGCACCGTGTCGGCGGTGGCGGTGCGGGCGTGGCGCAGGCTGCGCGGGTTCTCGCCGGCCGGCCAGTACCAGTCCACGCCGTCCACGCGGGCGCTGGGCAGCCGCGCGCGGGTGCGGGCCAGCGCGGCGGCGCGCTCGCCCGCCCATTGCGGGGCGCCGCCGCGCAGGTGGCTGACCAGTTCGGACAGCGAGCGTTGCGGCAGCGGCGCGTACTTGGCCACGATCACGTCGATCAGCGCGTCCATGGCCGCAGCGGCATCGGTCGCAGGCTCGTGCACATCGCGTGCCGCATACAGGCGCACGCCGCCCTCGCGCCGCGCGATGCGCAGCAGGCCGCGGTAGTGCATGCCGTCCAGCAGCTGGGTGCTGGCATTGCTGCTGCCGCCGAACCAGTTCTTCGTCTTGCCGTGGGCGAACTGCGCATCCACCTCGCGCGGGTGCACCACGCCGCGGTCCTTCACGAAGGCCAGCACCTCATGCGCCTGCTGCCAGCGCGTCTTGGGCCACACCGTGCGCGGCGTGCGCGGGTGCATCAGCGCCGCCGTGGCGCGCGGCAAAAAGCCGTAGTTGACGAAGAAGTCTTCCTCGATGCCCAGCCGGGCGTAGCGCGCTTCCAGATCGCCGGCGCGGTAGCCCTGGACGCGGTGGCGCAGCGTCAGATCCTGCGCCCGCGCCGGGGCGCGGATCGGATCGGCCTGCACGAAGCCCAGGCGCGCGATGGCCTTCGGCAGCGTGGTGGGCGTGAACAGCGTGCGCGCCACGGCGTGGTGGCGCAGGTGGTCCAGCGTGAGCGGTGCGGCGGGCATGGCAGCAAGCGTAACCGGGCGTCGGCCGGCCGCTGGCGAGGCGGCGACAATGCGCCATTCACCCCCACCTTCTGCGCCCCGCCATGACGAAGCCGATCGGAACCCCGCTGTCCCCCAACGCCACCCGCGTGATGCTGCTGGGCAGCGGCGAGCTGGGCAAGGAGGTGCTGATCGCGCTGCAGCGCCTGGGTGTGGAGACGATCGCGGTCGACCGCTACCAGAACGCGCCCGGCCAGCAGGTGGCGCACCACGCGCGCACCATCACGATGAGCGATGCGGCGCAACTGCGTGCGCTGATCGAGGCCGAGAAGCCCGACCTGGTGGTGCCCGAGATCGAGGCCATCGCCACGCCCGAGCTGCAGGCGCTGGAGGCCGAAGGCAAGGTGCGCGTGATCCCCACGGCCCGCGCCGCGCGCCTGACGATGGACCGCGAAGGCATCCGCCGCCTGGCCGCCGAGACATTGGGCCTGCCCACCAGCCCGTACCAGTTCTGCGACTCGCTGGCCGAACTGCAGGCGGCCATCGACGGGGGCATCGGCTACCCCTGCATTGTCAAGCCGGTGATGAGCAGCAGCGGCAAAGGCCAGAGCAAGATCGACGGCCCCGCCGATGTGCAGAAGGCCTGGGACTACGCCATGGCCGGCGGCCGGGTCAGCCACGGGCGCATCATCGTCGAGGGCTTCATCGATTTCGACTACGAGATCACCCAGCTGACCGTGCGCGCCTTGGGGCCTGACGGTCAGGTGCAGACCCACTTCTGCGACCCGATCGGCCATGTGCAGGTCAGCGGCGACTATGTGGAAAGCTGGCAGCCGCACCCGATGACGGCCACCGCGCTGCAGCGCTCGCGCGAGATCGCCAAGGCCATCACCGACGACCTGGGCGTGGGCCTGGACGGACAGCCCTCCGGGCTGGGCCTGTTCGGCGTCGAGCTGTTCGTCAAGGGCGACATGGTGTGGTTCAGCGAGGTGAGCCCGCGCCCGCATGACACCGGCATGGTGACCATGATCACGCAGTGGCAGAACGAGTTCGAACTGCACGCCCGCGCCATCCTGGGCCTGCCGGTCGACGCCACGCTGAAGAGCCCCGGCGCCAGCGCCGTGATCTATGGCGGCGTCGAGGCGCAGGGCATCGTGTTCGACGGCGTGGCCGAGGCGATGCGGGTGCCCAACAGCGAGATCCGCCTGTTCGGCAAGCCCGAGAGCTTCACCAAGCGCCGCATGGGCGTGGCCCTGGTGCACGATGCCGATGTGGAGCGCGCACGCACCCAGGCCAAACTGGCTGCGTCGAAGGTCAAACCCCGCCAGGCCTGAAGCAACCCGCGTCACCCCCGCGACCCGCCGGGCCGCTGCGGCGCCTTCACAATCGGCGGCCATGCCTGCCGCCATCCACACCCGCGCCAGCGATCCGTTCGACGGCCTCACCGTGCTGGAGCGCGGCTGGCTGTCGTCGAACAACCTGCTGATCCACCCGGCGCGCGGCGAGGCCGGGGCGCTGCTGGTCGACGCCAGCCACGCCAACCACGCCGCGCAGACGCTGGCGCTGGTGCGCCAGGCGCTGGCGGCTGCGGGTGAGGCGCCGCTGGCCGGCATCGTCAACACCCACCTGCACTCCGACCATTGCGGCGGCAATGCCACGCTGCAGGCGGCTTTCGGCGCGCCGCTGCGCATCCCGCCCGGCCAGGCCGAGACGGTGCGCGCCTGGTTCGACAGCCGTCCGCCGGTGGGAGCCGATGGCGTGGGCCGCAGCTGGGACGGCACCGGCCAGCGCCTGATGCCCTTCTGCCACGATGGCGTGCTGACCCCTGGCGAGCCGCTGGTGGCCGGCGGGCGCGAATGGCAGGTGCTGCCCGCGCCGGGCCATGACCCCGACTCGGTGATGCTGTTCGACGCCGCGAGCGGTGTGCTCGTCTCGGCCGACGCGCTGTGGGAGCACGGATTCGGCGTGGTGTTTCCCGAGATCGAGGGCGAGCCCGGGTTCGACGACGTGGGCGCGGTGCTCGACCAGATCGCCGCGCTGCCGGTCAGGTGGGTGCTGCCGGGCCACGGCGCACCCTTCAGTGACGTGGCCGGTGCGCTGGGGCGGGCGCGCTCGCGGCTGGCCGGCTTCCAGGCCGATCCGTCGCGCCATGCCCGGCATGCGATGAAGGTGCTGTTGAAGTACCACCTGATGGAAGAACGCAGCCAGCCGGTCGAGGCCCTGCTCGACTGGGCCGAGGACACCCCGCTGCTGCGCGGCGCCTGGGCGCTGAACCCGCCGCGCGGCGTGCCCAGTGCCCGCGCTTGGCTGCGCGCGCTGCTGGAGGAACTGGCTGCGGCCGGCGCGCTGCGCGCCGACGGTGACACCGTGCACGACTGCTGACACGGCGCAGGCCCGCGGGCGGCGGATCAACCCGCATCCGGGCTCCAGTTCGGCGGCCGGATGCCGAAGACAAGGGCTGGTCGGGTGGCGCCCAGGCGCCGCCGTTTCGTTCCTCACGCACGCACGCCGTGCCCGCCTCCATGTCCGACAACACCCCGTCGCTGGCCGCCAAGGTGCTGCTGTTGGAGCACGATCCCTCGCACTACCGCGCATTGCTGGAGTTCTGCGACGGCATGGGGCTGATGCCGCTGCCCTGCACGCCGGCCGAAGCCCAGTCGACGCTGGCCATGCACAAGGACCTGGCCGGCGTGCTGCTGGCCGAAGATCTGCCCTGCGAGAGCGGCGATGCGCTCGCGCTGGCGCGCAGCATCCACGCGTTGCGCGCCGAGCTGCCGATCTTCCTGCGCCGCACCGGCAGCGCGCCGCTGTCCGACGCCGATGCCCAGGCGGTTCGCTACCCCTGGCCGACCGGCGAACTGGCGATGCTGCGCCAGCTGGTGCAGGGCAGCCTGTTCCGCCTGCATTACCCGCATGAACTGGTGCAGGGCGTGCTGGACCTGACGCGCGAGGCGCTGGCCGGCATGTTCCCCGGCGCCGAGGTCAGCCACGAGCCGCCGTACGCGGTGCACGACCGCATCATCTTCGGCCAGGTGTCGACGCTGATCCCGATCGAGAGCACCTGGTGCCGTGGTTACATGATGCTGCAGACCGAGGAGGCCGCCCTGCGCCAGGCGGTGATCCAGGGCCTGGGCATGGAAGGGGCCAGCACGGACCTGAGCTTCCGGGCCATGAACCAGCTGCTGGCCGAGACCACCAACCTGGTGTGGGGGGCGTTCAAGAACCGCTACATCCCGCCCGAGGCCTTTGCCAGCGAGCAGATCCAGGTGCCGATCGTCATCAACCACGAGCAGAAGTACATCTCCTTCGGCTCGAGCGACCCGCAGCTGTGCGTGCGCTGGCGCCTCAGCGATCCGCGCCGCGCCGGCATGCCGGCACTGACCATCGTGCAGCGCCTGATCTTCAACCTGCTGTGGTCGCCCGAGGGCTACGCCAGCTATGCCGCGAGCGCGGTGCCGCCGCAGGCCTCGGGCGCGCTGGAATTCTTCTGACCCGCCGTGGTCGACCGCCACATCGCCACCCCTGCCGCGCCGCCCCTGATCCTCGCGCGAGAAAAACCTGCCCATGGCCCATGTCCTGATCGTCGATGACTCCAGCGTCTCGCGCGACTTCGTCGCCGGCTACCTCAGCCGCAACGGTTTCGAGGTGGCCACGGCCAGCGATGGACGGGAGGGCTTGGCGCAGTTGCGCGACGACCCGTCGATCCGCCTGGTGGTCAGCGACGTGAACATGCCCAACATGGACGGCATCACCATGGCCGAGAAGATGCGCCAGGAGCTGTGCAACAAGCAGGTGCGCATCGTGATGCTGACCACCGAGAACAACACCAAGCTGCGCGAGCGCGGCAAGGCCGTGGGCGTGAACGGCTGGATCGTCAAGCCCTTCCGCGGCGAGCAGGTGCTGGGCTCGTTCCGCATGATCTGCGGGCTGAACTGAGGCGGGCTTCAAGCCCTCGGCCATGAAAAAGGGCGGCCTTGCGGCCGTCCTTGGCGTTTGTGGCCCGGCGCGCGCGGCGCCGGAGCCAACCGGACTTACTTCAGGCCGGCGGCGGCACGCAGCGCCTGGGCCTTGTCGGTGCGCTCCCAGGTGAACTCGGGCTCGTCGCGGCCGAAGTGGCCGTAGGCGGCGGTCTTCTGGTAGATCGGGCGCAGCAGGTCCAGCATCTGGATGATGCCCTTGGGGCGCAGGTCGAAGTGGGCCTCCACCAGCTTGGCGATCTCGTTGTCGGGGATCACGCCGGTGCCCTCGGTGTACACCGTGATGTTCATCGGCTTGGCCACGCCGATGGCATAGGCCACCTGCACCTGGCACTGCTTGGCCAGGCCCGCGGCCACCACGTTCTTGGCCACGTAGCGGGCGGCATAGGCGGCCGAGCGGTCTACCTTGGACGGGTCCTTGCCCGAGAACGCGCCACCGCCGTGCGGGCAGGCGCCGCCGTAGGTGTCGACGATGATCTTGCGGCCGGTCAGGCCGCAGTCGCCCTGCGGGCCGCCGATGACGAAGCGGCCGGTCGGGTTGACCAGGTAGCGCGTGTCCTTCAGCCACTCGGCCGGCAGCACCGGCTTGATGATTTCCTCGATCACGGCCTCGATGAAGCTGGCCTTCATCGTGGTCTGGGTCTCGCTCTGGTCGGGGCTGTGCTGCGTGGACAGCACCACGGTGTCGATGCTGTGCGGCTTGCCGTCCACGTAGCGCATCGTCACCTGGCTCTTGGCGTCGGGGCGCAGGAAGGGCAGGCGGCCGTCCTTGCGCAGCTGGGCCTGGCGCTCGACCAGGCGGTGCGCGTAGTGGATCGGCGCCGGCATCAGGCTGGGCGTCTCGTCGCAGGCGTAGCCGAACATCAGGCCCTGGTCACCGGCGCCGGTGTTCAGGTGGTCGTCCGAGGCGTGGTCGACGCCCTGGGCGATGTCGTTGCTCTGCTTGTCGTAGGCCACCAGCACCGCGCAGCCCTTGTAGTCGATGCCGTACTCGGTGTTGTCGTAGCCGATGCGCTTGATCGTGTCGCGCGCGACCTGGATGTAATCCACGTGCGCGTTGGTGGTGATCTCGCCGGCCAGGACCACCAGACCGGTGTTGGTCAGGGTCTCGGCGGCCACGCGGCTGCGCGGGTCTTGCGCGAAGATCGCGTCGAGGATCGCGTCGGAGATCTGGTCGGCCACCTTGTCGGGATGGCCCTCGGAGACGGATTCCGAGGTGAAGAGGAAGTCGTTCGCCATTCAATACACTCCTGAGCTGTTGAAAAACGCGTCGCCGTTTCAACGTCTGGAGGCGGCGAACGCTTTAGCGGTATTTGGCGCACTGCCAGGGCTCAGGCCCCGGCCGCACGGCGTGGACTTGCACCACGCTTCGCCCCGCAAGTTGTCCTTTAACTCGGCGATCCGCCCATTATAAGAACCATGTTGTCGCTGATGCGCTGGTTAGCGCGGCGTTCCCTGAGCAATTTGCAGCGTCTGGGTGCCCTGTTGGGTTGGCTGGCCTACGCCTTGTCGGCCGTGTACCGGCAGCGCCTGGCGGCCCATGTGGCCCAGGCGGGCTTCGATGCGGCCGTGTGCCGCCAGGCCGTGGCCGAGGCCGGCCGCATGGTGGCCGAGCTGCCCTGGCTGTGGCTGCGGCCGGTGGACCGGCCGCTGGGGCCGCTGGTGCAGTGGCAGGGGGCCGAGCGCATCGAGCAGGCGCTGGACGCCGGCCGCGGCCTGGTGTTGCTGACGCCGCACCTGGGCAGCTTCGAGGTCTGTGCCCAGGCCATCGCCGAGCGCTGGGGCCAGCGCACGCGGCTCACCGCCATGTACCGCCCGGCGCGGCAGGACTGGCTGCGCACGCTGCAGGAGACCGCCCGCGCCCGCCCCGGCCTGGCCACCGCGCCGGCCGCGCTGGCCGGCGTGCGGCAGATGATCCGCGCCTTGCGCCGTGGCGAGTGCGTGGGCGTGCTGCCCGACCAGGTGCCGCCCGAGGGCATGGGCGTGTGGGCGCCGTTCTTCGGCCGGCCGGCCTACACCATGACGCTGGCGGCCCGCCTGGTGCAGCAGACCGGGGCCGCCTGGCTGCTGATCTGGGCCGAGCGCCTGCCGGCCGGTGCGGGCTGGGTGCTGCGGGTCAGCGAGCCGGCCGCGCCCCTGCCCGCCTCGGCGGCCGATGACGAGGCCCTGCAACTGGCCTGCGCCAGTGTGCTGAACGACGAGATGGCCCGCCTGATCGCCCAGCAGCCCGGCCAGTACCTGTGGGGCTACCACCGCTACAAGCAGCCGCGCCGCGTGCACGCGGCCACCGGCGAGGAGACCGGAGCTTGAGCGCCGGTCGATCGGCTTCGCCGCTGGCCCAATTCGGCGCGCGCGCCGTGCTGGCGCTGCTGTGGCTGCTGCACCTGCTGCCGCTGGGCCTGCAGGCGGCGCTCGGCCGCGGGCTGGGTCGGCTGCTGTACGCACTGGCCGGCTCGCGTCGCCGGGTGGCGCTGCGCAACCTGCAGCTGTGCTTTCCCGATCTGGACGGTGCCGCGCGCGAGCGCCTGGCGCGCGAGCACTTCCAGTGGCTGGCGCGCAGCCTGCTGGAGCGCGGCCTGCTGTGGTACGCCTCGCACGATCGGCTGCGCCGCCTGATCCACGTGGAGGGCGAGGTCGACTGGGCCGACCGCCACCCCGACCGCGCGGTGATGTGGCTGGTGCCGCACTTCGTGGCGCTGGACGTGGCCGGCGCCAGCACCCAGTTGTTCCAGCGCCGCCAGGTGGCGTCGATCTACCAGTCGCAGAGCAACCCGGTGTTCGACGCTGCGATGCGCCGCGGCCGCCTGCGCTTCGGCCAGGGCCAGGTGTTCTCACGTGGCGAGCGTGCATTGCCGCTGATCCGTGCGGTGCGCCAGGGCCATGTGTTCTTCAACCTGCCCGACATGGATTTCGGCGAGCGCGACGCGGGCTTCGTGCCGTTCTTCGGTGTGAGCGCTGCCACGCTGCTGGCGCCAGCGCGCATGGCGCGCAGCCTGAACATGGTGGTGCAGCCGGTGGTGGCCGAGCTGCTGCCCGGTGGCCAGGGCTACCGCGTGCGCTTCCTGCCGCCGTGGGAGGACTTCGCGGGCGACGATGACCTGGCCGCCGCGCGCCGCATGAACGCCTGGATCGAGGACGAAGTTCGCCGCCTGCCGGCACAGTACCTGTGGGTGCACCGCCGGTTCAAGACGCGGCCACCCGGCGAAGCCGACCGGTACGGCCGGGACCGCGGCGGATAATCGGCGCATGCGATTGAAATTCACCAAGATGCACGGCGCGGGCAACGACTTCGTCGTGCTCGACGCCACGCGCGCGCCGATCGAGCTCACGCGCGAGCAACTGCGCCACCTGGGCGACCGGCGCTTCGGCGTGGGCGCCGACCAGATCCTGATGGTCGAGCCGGCGCGCAGTGCGGGGGTGGATTTCCGCTACCGCATCTTCAACAACACCGGCGACGAGGTGGAGCATTGCGGCAACGGCGCGCGCTGCTTCACCCGCTTCGTGCACGAGCAGGGCCTGACCACGCAGCGCACGGTCAAGGTCGAGACGGTGAACAACCTGATCGAACTGACGCTGCAGGACGACGGCCGCGTCACCGTGGACATGAACCGTCCGATCTTCGAGCATGAACGCATCCCGTTCAGCGCCGACGGCCTGACGCCGCGCCTGGAGAACGGTTTCGCGCTGTGGCCGTTGGACGTGGGCGAGGGCCGGCGCGTCGAGGTGGCCGTGCTGTCGATGGGCAACCCGCATGCGGTGCAGCGCGTGAGCGATGTGCGCGAGGCGCCGGTCACGGCGCTGGGCCCGCTGGTCGAGACGCATGCGCGCTTTGCGCGCAAGGTGAATGCCGGCTTCATGCAGGTGCTGTCGCGCCACGAGATCGCGCTGCGCGTGTGGGAACGCGATGCCGGCGAGACCCTGGCCTGCGGCACCGGCGCCTGCGCCGCCGTGGTGGCCGGCATCCGCCTGGGCTGGCTGGACCGCCGCGTGGACGTGCAGGCCCGCGGCGGCCTGCTCACCATCGAGTGGCCGGCCGACGACGCCAGCGTGCGCATGACCGGGCCCGCCGCAACCGTGTACCAAGGAGAGATCGAACTGTGACCATCGAAGGCGCGATCACCGAGACCGACATCGCCAACTACCTGGCCAACACGCCCGGGTTCTTCGAGCGCCATGCCGAACTGCTGGCCAGCATCCAACTCACCAGCCCGCACGGCCAGCGCGCCGTGTCGCTGCAGGAGCGGCAGATGGAGATGCTGCGCGAGAAGATCCGCGGCCTGGAGCACCGCATCATCGAGATGATCCGCCATGGCAACGAGAACATGGCCATCGCCGACCGGCTGCACCGCTACACCCGGGCCATCATGCTGGTGCGCTATGCCGGCAACATGCCCGAGGTGCTGCTGTCGACGCTGAAGCACGAGTTCATGATCCCGCAGGCCACGCTGCGCCTGTGGGGCATGGACGAGGCCTACGATGACCTCACCTTCACCCAGGGGGTCAGCGAGGACACCAAGGCCTTCGTCGGCAGCCTGGCGCTGCCGTATTGCGGCCTGAATTCGGGCTTCGAGGCGGTGGGCTGGCTGGAAGACACCGCCCATGTGCAGAGCGTGGCGCTGATCCCCCTGCGTGGCGGCCTGGCCGACGAGCCCTTCGGCCTGCTGGTGCTGGGCTCGCCCGACCCCACGCGCTACACCGCCGAGATGGGCACCGATTTCCTGGTGCGCATCGGCGAGGTGGCGGGCGCGGGCCTGTCGCGCCTGCTGCCGATGAACTGACGCCCAGGCGCGGCGGTGCATGGCGCAGACGCAGGTGTCGCAGGCTGACGCGCAGGCTGAGCGTGCACCGCTCGGGCCGGGCGTGCTGCAGTTCATCGAGCACCTGCGCGTGGCGCGCCGTCTGGCGCCGCGCACCGTGGCCATGTACACCGATGCACTGCACTGGCTGCAGGCCAGTGCGGCCGAGGAAGGCATCGCGCTCGACCAGGCCCAGGCGTACCACATCCGCCGCTGGATGGCTCAGCTGCGCGAGCGCGGCCTGGGGCCGCGCAGCATCGCCATCGCGCTGGCCGCCTGGCGCGGGCTGTACCGGCACTGGGGCCGTGAGCTGAAGGTCACGCACAACCCGGTGGACGGACTGCGCCCGCCCAAGGCGCCCAAACCGCTGCCCAAGGCCTTGTCGGTCGACCAGGCCATGGCCTTGGCCGACCAGCCGGTGCCCACCGAGAACCCGGTGCTGGCGGCGCGCGATCACGCCATCGTCGAGCTGCTGTACGGCTGCGGCCTGCGCGTGGGCGAGCTGGTGGGGCTGGACGCTTCGCCGGGCCCGCATGCCGCCGGCTGGATCGACGCGGCCGAGGGCACGGCCCATGTGCTGGGCAAGGGCAGCAAGCGGCGCAGCGTGCCGGTGGGCGGCGCCGCGCTGAAGGCGCTGGCGGCCTGGCTGGCGCTGCGTGGCGAGATGGCCGCGGCCGACGAGCCGGCGCTGTTCGTCACCCGCACCGGCACGCGGCTGTCCAGCAGCCAGGTGCGCACGCGGTTGGCAGCCATCGGCCAGGCGGCCGGCCTGCCCACCGGCGTGCACCCGCACATGCTGCGCCACAGCTATGCCTCGCACCTGCTGCAAAGCAGCGGCGATCTGCGCGGCGTGCAGGAACTGCTGGGCCACGCCAGCATCAGCACCACGCAGATCTACACCAAGCTCGATTTCCAGCACCTGGCCAAGGTGTACGACGCCGCCCACCCCCGGGCCAAGAAGAAGAAAGAACCCTCATGAAGACCATCCGCTTGCGCGACGGCAAGGAGCGCTCGCTGCAGCGCCGCCACCCCTGGGTGTTCCAGGGCAGCATCAGCCAGGGCCAGGCCGAATCGGGCGACACCGTGCGGCTGGAGGGCGCCGATGGCCGCTTTCTCGGCTGGGGCGCCTACAGCCCCACCTCCAGCATCCGGGTGCGCGCCTGGAGCTTTGACGAGGCCGAGGCCATCGACGAAGCCTTCTTCGAGCGCCGCCTGCGCCGCGCCATCGCACTGCGCGAGCGCCTGGCCATCCAGAGCGACGGCGTGCGCCTGGTGCATGGCGAGGCCGACGGCCTGCCGGGCCTGATCGTCGACCGCTATGGCGACACGCTGAGCGCGCAGTTCCTGGGTGCCGGTGCCGAGCGCTGGCGCCCCGTGATCGCCGATGCGCTGCTGCGCATCACCGGCCTGCAGCGCCTGTACGAACGCTCGGACGCCAGCACGCGCAAGCTGGAAGGGCTGGAACTGCGCGCCGGCTGGCTGCGCGGCGATGGGCCGACCGAGCTGGCCATCACCGAGCATGGCTGGACGCTGGGCCTGGACGTGGCGCAAGGCCACAAGACTGGCTACTACCTCGACCAGCGCGACAACCGCCACCGCTTCAGCCAGCTGGTGCGCCAGCTGGGCTGCCAGACGGTGCTGAATTGCTATGCCTACACCGGCGGCTTCAGCGTGGCGGCGCTGGCGGGTGGTGCCAGCCATGTGACCACGGTGGACTCATCCGGCCCGGCGCTGGAGCGCGCGCGCGACAACCTGCGCCGCAACGGCTTCGATGACACGGCGCACAGCTTTGCCGATGCCGACGTCAACGCCTACCTGCGCCAGGCCCTGGCCGAGGGCCGGCAGTTCGACGCCATCGTGCTCGACCCGCCCAAGTTCGCGCCCAGCGCGGCGCATGCCGAGCGCGCCTCGCGCGCCTACAAGGACATCAACCGCCTGGGCCTGAAGCTGCTGGCCCCCGGCGGCCTGCTGATGACCTACAGCTGCTCGGGCGGCGTGGGCGCCGAGCTGTTCCACAAGATCGTGGCCAGTGCCGGGCTGGATTCGGGCGTCAACGCCACCATCCTGCAGCGCCTGGAAGGCGCGTGCGACCACCCGACGACGATCGAGTTCCCCGAGGGCGAGTACCTCAAGGGCCTGGCGCTGCTGCGTGTCTGAGCTGCCGTTGCGTCAGGCCGGCGGGCGCCGCGTCGGCCTGATCGAGGATGACCCGGCCAGCGCGGCACGCCTGTGCATGGCGTTGGCGCCGGGCGGCTGGCAGCTGGCCTGGCAGGCGGCCAGCGTGGCCGAAGCCCAGGCCGCACTGGCGCGCGAGGTGCCCGAGGTGCTGCTGGTGGACCTGGGCCTGCCCGACGGGCATGGCACGGCACTGATTGCCGAGGCCCTGCGCCGCCGTGTGGATTGCCAGGTGCTGGTGATCAGCGTGTTCGGCGACGAGCGCAGCGTGCTGCAGGCGATCGCGGCGGGCGCCAGTGGCTATCTGGTGAAGGGGCAGGGTGACGAGGACATCGCACGCCACCTGGGCCACCTGACCGAAGGCGGCTCGCCGATGTCGCCCGCCATCGCCCGCCACCTGCTGCTGCAGCTGCGTGAGCGCATGGCGCCGCCGGCGGCCGCCCCGGTGGCCGGGCCGGACACCCCGGACCTGGGCGAGAGCCTCACGGCCCGCGAGCAGGAGGTGCTGCGCCACATCGCCCGCGGCTACACCTACGACGAGACCGCCACCGCGCTGGGCCTGAGCGTCAACACCGTACGCCACCACGTCAAGCAGATCTATGCCAAGCTGGCCGTGCGCTCGCGCGGGGCGGCCGTCTATGTGGCGCAGCAGCGCGGCTGGCTGGCAGCGCCGCCGCGGCGCTGAGGTGATGGGCGGGCGGGCCGGCGGGCCATCCGGGGCAAGGTGCCGGAGGCCGCTGCGGGCATCGGCCGGGATGCTGGTCTGCCTGATCGTCATGGCGCTGGCCGGGTGGGTGTGGCCTGCGCGCGCCGTGTCTGCCGCCGTCGACACCGCTGACACCGAGGTGCAGACCCTGTGGCAGGCCGAGCGGGCGGTGGGCCTGCGCGATCCCGCGCAGCCTGGCGCCGCGTCCGACTGGCAGGCGGTGGCATTGGACGAGGCCTGGCGCCGTCAGCAGCCGCCGATCGCCGGCCTGTGGACCTACCGCCTGCATTTCACCGCTTCACGCGACAGCCCGCCGCTGGGCTTGCTGATCCCGCGCGTCGGCGACCGCGTCCGCCTGTTCGTCAACGGCCGGCAACGGCTCGAGCTGGGTGCGCCGGGGCAGCCTGCCGGCGACGGCGAGGACCACTCGGCCTGGCCCGTGTGGCTGCCGCTGGAGCAGGCCGACCTGCGCGAGGGCGAGAACACGCTGCACATCCAGGTGCAGGGCAACGGCTGGCGGCTGTCGGGCCTGTCGCATCTGGTGGTGGGCCCGCGGGACCGGGTGGCCGCGCAACACCGCCGCAGCCTGACCGCGCAGCTGGCGCTGGCCGGCATCAGCCTGAGCGTGTGCGCGGCCGTGGCCCTGCTGGCCGGTGCTTATGCGCTGTGGTGGCCGGGGCAGCGCGTGGCCGGCATGCTGGCGCTGTCGGCCGCGGCGTGGGGGCTGCGCTCGCTGCTGTGGTGGTGGCCGGACAGCGGCCTGTCCCAGGCCCTGCGCCTGCTGTTGCTGGACCTGGGCTTCAGCGCGGCCGTGGCGCTGGCCAGCGCCACGGCCTTGCGTCTGGCCGGTCTGCCCACGCGCCGCTGGTGGCTGCTGCTGGGGGCGTTGCTGGCGCTGCAACCGCTGGTGGCGCTGTGGCTGGCGCATGGCGGGCCGGTGGCCGGGCGTGCCCTGGCGCAGAACGCGCTGGTGCTGGTGTGCGTGGGCGTGCTGTTGCGTCTGGCGTGGCGGGCACGGCGGCGCGGGCAGTGGCCGGCACGGGTGGTGGCCGCAGGTGGCCTGGCCATGCTGGCGCTCAGTGGCCATGACCACTGGTTCCTGTTCCTCTCCACGGCACGCGACGCCCACTCGCAGCCCTACCTCACGCCGCTGGGCCTGCCGCTGTTCCTGCTGGCGTGCGGCTGGTTGCTGGCCTGGCGCGTGCACCGCGGCCTGCGGGCCGAGGCGCTGGCCCAGCGCCTGCGCGACCGCCGCGAGCAGCTGCGCCGCGCGGCGGCCGAGCATGAGCGGCAACGCCTGCTGCGCCAGCTGCACGACGGGCTGGGCGCGCAGCTGGTGGGCCTGCTGGCCGCCGTGCAGCGCGGCACGCTGCAGGGGCCGCAGATCGCCGATGGCCTGCGTGACACGCTGGACGAGTTGCGGCTGTCGCTGGACCTGATGGACTGCGATGGCGATGACCTGGGCGAACTGCTGGGCCAGCTGCGCTTCCGGCTCGAACCGCGCCTGCGCCAGGCGGGGCTGGCGCTGCACTGGCAGGTGCCGGTGGGCCCGGCACTGCCACCGCCGCCCGGCATGGCGCGGCCGGGCGGGCCCGATCACCTGCGGCACTGGCTGCAGGAGGCGCTGACCAATGTGCTGAAGCACGCGCGGGCGACGCGGGTGCAGGTGTCTGCCGGCCCGGGTTGGCTGGCCGTGCAGGACGATGGCATTGGCGCATCGGCGCCGACGGGCATGCCTGAACAGAGCGCCGCGGGCGGGCGCGGCCTGCGCCACCTGGGCGAGCGCGCCCGGGCCCTGGGCGCGGTGCTCGAGGTCGGCCCCGCACATCCTGGCTGGCGGGTCGCCCTGCGCTGGCCCGTGCACAGTTCACACACCTAGGCCGATGGTGCAGCGGCACTGCATGAAGATGTGATGCGGCGACCAGGCAGGGGCCAAGAGACTGCGGGCCTTTCCCACTGTCCGGTTCCCGTCATGAAGCACACCTCTGCCCTTGTTCGTTTCTCCGCCTCGCTCGCGCCGTTGGCGGTGCTGTTGTCGCTGACTGCCTGTGGCGGTGGCAGCGGCAGCGACGAGCCTGCCACCGTGACGCTGGAAGGGCAGGTCATCAAGGGCCCCGTGGTCGGTGCCACGGTGGTGGCTTACCGGGTGGGGGCGGATGGGCAGCGGGGCGCCGAGCTGGCGCGCACCACCAGCATCGCCGGTGGCACCTATCGGCTGGTGGTGCCGGCCGATGCCGCCACGTTGCTGGTGCAGGCCACGGGCGGCACCTACGACCACGAGGCCATCGAGGGCGTGGACAGCACGCCGCTGGACACGCCGCTGCGCAGCTGGACGACGCTGACCGCCGGCAGCAGCGGCAGCCGCACCGTGCACCTGACGCCGCTGACCGAGACCGCGGTGCGCCGCGCCCTGGCGGCCAAGGACGGGGCCACCGCCGCCAACCTGGCGGCGGCGGCCAGCGCCGTGGTCAGCGAGGCGGCGCTGGGCAACACCGATCTGGTGACCACCACCCCGGTGCTGAGCGGCAGCACCAACGCCTACGGGCAGGCCGTTCTGCGTCTGGCCCGGCTGATGCTGTACGCCGGCAACCTGGACAGCATCCTGGCCACCTATGCCCAGGCGGTGCCCGGTGACCAGGCGGTCCTGGCCACTGGTGCCTTGCCCGGCACCTTCTCGGCCACGGCGCTGAACGGCACGCACTGGCGCAGCGACTGCAAGCCGGGTGCCGGCCGCGCCAGCGAGGCCTCGGGCCAGGCCTTCAATTACCAGTCACGGGTGGAGACGGCCGCGTACGACAGCACCGGCACCGACCACGAGTACCGGGTGAGCACCGAGACCGGCTACTTCAGCGATGCCGCCTGCACCCAGCCTGTGGCCATGGTGAGCGACGCCTACGCGGCCGACCTGCGCAGCGACCGTGTGCGCTTCACGGCCCTGGTGAAGCTGGCCGACGGCAGCAGCGCCTACCGCTACACGCGCACCACCGTCACCCACAGCACCGGTGTGCAGCGCGAATCCACCGGCATGCTCAAGCTGGATGGCAGCGGCAGCAGCCGCCGGCTGGTGCGCGCCGACGGCTACAGCGAGGCGCTGGGCGTGAACTTCAGCGGCGCCACCGGCTTTGGCCTGGCCTCGGGCAGCGACATTCCCGAGCGCTACCAGAACAGCCTGGTGCTGGCCAATGCCTGGTACCAGCCCTGTGTGACCGGCAGCGGCACGGCCACCGTGCCGGAGTGGAACATCAGCTACCCCTATGCGTCCTACCGGCCCGGTGTGGCCGTGGGCAACATGGGGGCGACCACGCCGCTGCTCTACACCTACCAGACCGAGGTGGTCTATTTCAGCGATGCGGCGTGCCAGAGCGCGGTGCTGATCGACGGCGCGCGCGGTGATCACCGCATGACGCTGGAGTCCTGGGTGACGCTGGCCGATGGCAGCACGGCCGTGCGCGGCACCCAGGTCAGCACCCTCACGGACAGCAGCGGCAGCCAGACCGTCAACCGCTACAAGGTGCTGCTGCGGCTCAACAGCAGCGAGGGCGTCGACACCCTGGATGCGGCCACCAGCACCGCCGGTGCCACGGCGTACCCCGAGGGCAGCAGCCTGCGCCGCCACACCGCAGGCTGGCAGGCCGGCGGCCGGTGAGCAGCGCGCCGCCATCTGTCCACCACTGCCACCAGCGCCACCAACGCCACCAACGCCACCACCACATGCACACCTCCGTGAAGTTCCAACGCCTGGCCATCTCCCTGGCCGCGGTCATGCTCGTGACCACGTTCCCGACGGCCGCATCGGCCCAGGCCCTCTTCGACAAGCTGGCCGAGAAGGCCGCGCAGAAGCTGGCGCCAGCCCAACCCAAGCCCGGCGAGTTCAGTGCCGACGACGCCAGGCATTCGGCACCAGCACCCAGTCCAAGAGCCGCACGCTGCGTGCGCTGGCCGGTTTCACGCACTTCCTGATGCGCGACGCCAGCCCGGAGGCGCGTACGAACCACCAGTACGGCCAGATGTCCTGCAAGACCGACCTGCAGCACAACGAGGTGCCGGACAAACTGCTGCCCCAAGGGCTGGAGAGCCTGCTGCTGCTGGAGCCTGGTGTGGTCTACGTGGGGCCGCCACCCTTTGCGGGGGACAAGACCAGGCCCTCTGGTCACAACCTGCTGCGTCCGGGCTTCGTGCTGCCCCTGCTCTACAAGGAGGGCAAGGCCGAGGCGGCCAAGGTGCAGTGGGCGCGCGTGATCAAGGATCGCAACGTGGCCGACACGCAGAAGACCCGCAGCTTCACGCTGGTCTACACCTACCCGGCCACCGGCTTCGAGAACATGACCCAGAAGCAGGTCATCAACAACAGCTACGTGGACACCATCGTGTCGCGCAGCCGCGTCTACGTGGCCGTGTGCCAGGACCAGGACAGGAAGTACTGGACCCACCGGTTCTACCTGGTCGAGAAGGCGCCGCCGGGTGTCTTCTTCGGCGAGCGCTGGTCGGGCCAGTACGACCATGCCCTGCCGGCCAGCGCCGTGCCTGTGGCTATTGCGTCCGAGGCGGCGCTGAAGTACCAGGGATTCAAGCCACGCTGATGGGGTGGCGCCGCGCCAGTGGCCGACAGCCCGACCGGGCGGCCCGCCATGGCCGGGTCCCGATCATGGGGCCGGCAGATCCACCCGCGGCTCGAACTTCGCCCGGTGCGTGGCGAAGAAGGTCTTCACGTTGCGCACGTTGGCGTCCTGCGTGAAAAGGCGCTGCACCAGCGCGTGGTAGGCCGGCATGTCGGCCAGCCACAGCACCAGCACCACATCGGGCCCTGGGCTCACGCGGTAGCACTGCTGCACGGCGGCATCGGCCACGGCGCGGGCCTCGAAGGCGGCCACCTGCTCGGCGCCCTGGCGGTCGAGCGTCACCTCCACAATGGCCTGCAGCCCGCCGGCGCGCTGCGGTGACACGATGGCCACCTGGCGCTCGATGACGCCCAGTTCCACCAGCCGCCGCACGCGCCGCAGCGCCGTGGCCGGCGACACATGCGCTGCCTCGGCCAGGGCCTGGTTGGAGCGCGAGGCATCCTGCTGCAGCAGGGTGAGCAGACGGCGGTCGATCGCGTCCAGCACCTCTGACGAGATTGATTCTTGCGTTGAAGTCAACATTGCAGTCTGAAAATTGCAGACGGCATCATGCATGCTCATGGATTGCAGAATCAAGTTGATTTTGCACGCCTCTTTCATGGTGGCTTGGCTAGCATGCGCGGCAACCACTGTTCATCACCGCAAGCAAAGGCCCAAACCCATGTGTGGCATCGTCGCAGCCGTCAGCAACCGCAACATCGTGTCCGTGCTGGTCGAGGGCCTGAAGCGCCTGGAGTACCGCGGCTATGACAGCTGCGGCGTGGCGGTGCACCAGGACGGCACCCTGCGCCGCACCCGCAGCACCAGCCGCGTGGCCGAGCTCGATGCGCAGATCGCCGCCGATGCCGTGGCCGGCGGCACCGGCATCGCCCACACCCGCTGGGCCACGCATGGTGCGCCGGCGGTGCACAACGCCCACCCGCACTTCTCGGGCGATCGTATTGCCCTGGTGCACAACGGCATCATCGAGAACCATGACGAATTGCGCGCCGAACTGCAGTCCAAGGGCTACCAGTTCGCCAGCCAGACCGACACCGAGGTCATCGCGCACCTGATCCACCAGCTGTATGACGGCGACTTGCTGGACGCCGTGCAGCGGGCCGTGGTGCGCCTGAAGGGTGCCTATGCCATCGCCGTGTTCGCCAAGGACGAGCCCCACCGCGTGGTGGGCGCACGCGAAGGCAGCCCGCTGGTGCTGGGCGTGGGCGAGGGCGAGACCTTCCTGGCCAGCGATGCCATGGCCCTGGCCGGCGTGACCGACCAGATCGTCTACCTGGAAGAGGGCGACGTGGTCGACCTGCACCTGGGCAAGCACTGGATCAGCCAGCGCCAGGCCGATGGCGGCTTTGCCCGCGTGGAGCGTCCGGTGCGCACCGTGCATGCTCACAGCGGCGCGGCCGAGCTGGGCCCCTACCGCCACTACATGCAAAAGGAGATCTTCGAGCAGCCCAAGGCCATTGCCGACACGCTGGAAGGCGTGGCCGGCTTCGACCCCGACCTGTTCGGTGACAAGGCGGCGGAGGTGTTCGACGCCATCGACCGCGTACTGATCCTGGCCTGCGGCACCAGCAGCTACTCGGGCCTGACCGCCAAGTACTGGCTGGAGGCCATCGCCGGCATTCCCTGTAGCGTGGAGATCGCCAGCGAGTACCGCTACCGCGAGAGCGTGCCCGACCCGCGCACCCTGGTGGTCACCATCAGCCAGAGCGGTGAGACCGCCGACACGCTGGCCGCGCTGAAGCATGCCCGCTCGCTCGGCATGACCCGCACGCTGACCATCTGCAACGTGGCCACCAGCGCCATGGTGCGCGAGTGCGAACTGGCCTACATCACCCGCGCCGGCGTGGAGATCGGTGTGGCCAGCACCAAGGCCTTCACCACCCAGCTGGTGGCGCTGTTCCTGCTGACCATGGTGCTGGCCAAGCGCCGCGGCAAGCTGCCGGCCGAGGGTGAGGCCGCCGCGCTGCGCAACCTGCGCCACCTGCCCGCCGCGCTGCAGGCCGTGCTGGCACTGGAGCCGCAGATCATCGGCTGGGCCGAGCAGTTCGTGCCGCGCCAGAACGCGCTGTTCCTGGGCCGCGGCCGCCACTACCCCATCGCGCTGGAAGGCGCGCTCAAGCTCAAGGAGATCAGCTACATCCACGCCGAGGCCTACCCGGCCGGTGAGCTCAAGCACGGCCCGCTGGCCCTGGTGGATGCCAGCATGCCGGTGATCACCGTGGCGCCGGCCGACGATCTGCTGGAAAAGCTCAAGAGCAACATGCAGGAGGTGCGTGCCCGCGCCGGTGAGCTGTATGTGTTTGCCGACGCCGACACCCACATCGAGAGCAGTGCCGGTATTCACGTGATCCGCCTGCCCGAACACTACGGCGCACTGAGCCCGATCCTGCACGTGGTGCCGCTGCAGCTGCTGGCCTATCACACAGCCTGCGCGCGCGGAACGGACGTGGACAAGCCTCGCAATTTGGCCAAAAGCGTCACAGTGGAGTGACGCGTTCAGGGCGCTCGATCATCCCGTTGATCCGCGTCCGGCCCGCGCCTCCCGAGGAGTCACCCACGCCCTCACCGAGGCCAGGCGCCCGCCTGTCGGCTCGGCAGTCAGGGCGTCCGTGATGCCGCCTGGGCAGGCGTGATCAGGCGCGGGATCTCGCCGGCGCAGGCCGTGCGGCCGCGGGCGTATTCCTGCGGGCTGTCGAACTGCCGCTGGGCATCCATCAGCCGCGTCAGTTGCTGCCTGGCGTATTTCAGGACGGCGTCGCTGCCGAGGCGGTCTGGCCAGGGGTAGGTCAGGGCCCTGAACTGGCGCGCGATCTCCTGGTGGATGCGCACATGGGTCTGCTCATGCGCCATCACCAGGGCGTGGCTGCAGCTGCCGGCGGGCATCTCGCGGGCGATGCGCAGCACCGGCTGCACGAAGTCCAGCCGCACGGTCAGTCCGTTGCACGTGGTCTGGGGCTCCACCGACAACTGGGTCTTGACCACCACATGTCCGAGCTGCGTGCCCGGCCCGCGTGCGGCGCCGGCCAGGGCATCCAGTTCCGCGGCCGATTTGCTGTGGTCAAACTGCGGATCGGTCAGCCACGCGGCGGTGAAGCGCACGGGTTGCACGCACGCGGGCAGCCCGGCAGCCAGTGTGGGCAGGCCGATGGCGGTCAGCAGCAGGGCGAGGGCCGGTTTCATGTCCTGGCGGCTGATGATGCCGGATGCACCGCCGCCGGATCGGCCGAACATCGCGCCGGATCACCCGCAGGCCGGGCGATGGCCCCTCGGACGCCGCCCCGGCTGGCCCGTCGGCGCTCAGGCCGGCAGGTCGATGCGCTGCAGCAGACCGGTGAAGTAGTTGACGGTCCGGGCCAGGCCCGCGTCCAGCGCCACCTGGGGTTCCCAGCTCAGTTGCTGTCGGGCCCGTGTGATGTCGGGATTGCGCTGGCGCGGGTCGTCTGAGGGCAGCGGCTTGAACACCAGCTGCGACCGTGAGCCGGTCAGCGCGATCACCTGTTGCGCCAGTTCCAGCATGGTCATCTCGCGCGGGTTGCCCAGGTTGATCGGGCCGGTGATGTCTTCCGGCGAGGCCATCAGCCGCACCAGTCCGTCGATCAGGTCGTCCACGTAGCAGAACGAGCGTGTCTGCGTGCCTTCGCCGAAGATGGTGATGTCCTGCCCGCGCAGGGCCTGCACGATGAAGTTCGACACCACGCGGCCATCGTTGGGATGCATGCGCGGGCCGTAGGTGTTGAAGATGCGCGCCACCTTGATCTGCAGCCGGCTCTGGCGCCAGTAGTCGAAGAACAGCGTCTCGGCACAGCGCTTGCCCTCGTCGTAGCAGGAGCGCGCACCGATCGGGTTGACATGCCCCCAGTAGTCCTCGGTCTGCGGGTGCACCTGCGGATCACCGTAGACCTCGCTGGTGGAGGCCTGCAGGATGCGCGCCCGCAGCCGCTTGGCCAGCCCCAGCATGTTGATCGCGCCATGCACGCTGGTCTTGGTGGTCTGTACCGGATCGTGCTGGTAGTGCACCGGCGAGGCCGGGCAGGCCAGGTTGTAGATCTCGTCCACCTCCACGTACAGCGGGAAGGTGACATCGTGGCGCATCAGTTCGAAACGCGGGTTGCCCAGCAGATGGGCGACGTTGTCGCGCGTGCCGGTGAAGAAGTTGTCCACGCACAGCACGTCGTGGCCGTCACTGACCAGGCGTTCGCACAGGTGCGAACCGAGGAAGCCGGCGCCGCCGGTGACCATGACCCGCTTGCGCAATGCATAGGACGCCATCGAATTCCCTGCCAGACCCGAAGCTGTCGTGCGCGGATTGTGCGGGGATGCGTGCATGCCGCCTAGCCGCCGGGGCGCTTGCCGAGGCCCTCGAATGCAGGTCCTGGCCGCGCCTTCCCTAGTTGTGCAGTGCGGCGGCGGCGCCGCTATGCTTGCGCGCGGCGCCACCCGGTGCCACCCGGTGCCACCCGGCGCGCCAATCGCTTCAGCGCAAGGGGGGTGTCCGGGGCGGGGGGCGCGGCGGACGGAGGTGGCATGGCAGGTTTTTCGCGCGCGCGTCGCCAGCTGGCGGTCTGGCCGGTGGCCGCCTCGCTGTCCGGGCTGGGCCGATCGGCCGCTGCGCGGGGGCGGCCGGACCTGTCGGTGTCGATCGATGTCGATGCCGACGAGGTGGTGGCACGCTCGGCGCCGCCGATGTTCGGCTTCGGCGGCAACATCTGGCTGACGCCGGGCGCGTTCGGCCTGGGCATTGCCGATCGCATCCTCGACATGCCGCACCTGGGCATGAGCCGCGTCAGCCTGGGCGATCAACTGCTGGAGGACGCAAGCAGCCTGGCCGAGCTGCGGCGTCGCCTCGAGCAGTTCGCGCTGAACGACTTCCTGCGGCGCGTGCGCCAGCGCGGCGGCCGGGTGATGCTGGTGCTGGACGGCACGCCGCGCTGGCTCAGCAGCAACCCGTCCACCACGCGTCAGAAGAATCCGAACCAGCCCTTGTTCCGTCTCAGCCCGGCCGCCAACCTGGCGGGTTGGGCCGAGGTGGTCGAGGCCATCGTGCGCCACTTCAATGGCGTGCTGGGACTCGATGCCTGGTACGAGGCCTGGAACGAACCCAATCTGTACTACCAGGGCTCGTTCGAACAGTTCATGGCGCAATACCGCGCCTCGGTGCTGGGGGCGCGGCGGGCCGATCCCAAGGCGCGCATCGGCGGGCCGGGCGTCGGTCACTTCAATGGCGTGCGCACGGCGCAGCAGCCCGGGGCCGAGCGTGAGCGGCTGGCGGCCGTGAACCAGACGCTGGAGCAGAAGTACCTGTTCCAGCAGTTCATCGAAGCCGCCGCGGCGATGCCGCTGCCCGAGCTGAGGCTGTCGCGGCTGCCGGTCGACTTCTTCTCGTGGCATGGTTTCTATCTCGATCCGTCACAGGTGTATGCGACGGTGACGCCCTACATCCGCGAGGTGCTGGCCAGCGCCGGTTATCCGCGGGACACGCCCATCGTGAACAGCGAGTGGAACCTCGCCCCGGTGCCGCCCTATCCCGAGGGCGATCTGAACGCCACGCATGTCGGCGCGGCCTTTGCCGCGGCCTCGGTGTTGGCCATGCACGCGGCCGGTGTCGATCAGCAGATCTTCCAGATGTACGTCGACCCCGGCGTCGACGGCTACAGCGGTGGGCTCTGGACAGCGCAGGGCCTGGCGCGCGCCAACTGCCACGCGCTGCGTCTGCTGTCGATGTTGCGTGGCCGTGAACTGCGTGTGCGCAGCGACGACCCGTGGGTGCGGGCGGCGGCCTTCCGCGATGGCCGCCACCTGCATGTGCTGGTGGCCAGTTGCACGCCGACGCCCGAGATGCTGAAGAACGCCGAGAACGTGCTCGGCCCGCTGCGCAATGCCGACTTCATGCGCAAGCTCGCGCGCGAGGGCCACGGCGAGCGCCTGTTGCGTGGCGTGCCGCTGCCCACCGACCGGGCACGCGAGGCACAGCAGCGCGAGCAGGCGGACGGCGCCCGGCTGCGCGCCGACACCGAGCGTGCCAAGGCGCGGGCCCGCGGCACGCTGGACCTGCGCATCAGCGTGCGCGGGCTGACGGGCGCGACCGGCCGTGCGGCGCACTGGCTGATCGACTCGCGGCACGCCAACATCGCGCCGGAGGTGGCCACCGCCGCGCGTGCGCTGGAAGGGCAGCGCCGCGCACTCGGCAGGCTGCCCGAGGACATCCGCCAGGCGCTGCGGCGCGACGGCGTGCCCGCCGGCGAGGCCGACCGCCTGGTGGCCGCCCTGGCTGCCGGCCGCCCGCTGGACGACGCGCTGGCCACGGTGGATGCGCGGCGCCAGCCGGAAGTGCGGCGCCTGGTGGAGTCGGTGGTGGCCGATGCCTCGGCGCCGGTGCGCAAGGCGCTGGCGCAGGCCGAGGCCTCGCCCCAGGCGGCACTGGTGGAGCGCGAGCTGGACTGGCCGGCCTCTGGTGTGCTGGACATCGAGGCCGAGCCGCACTCGGTGCAGCTGTTCACGCTCAGGCTGGGGGCCTGAGCGTGCGATGCCCCGGCGCTCAGTACACCAGGTCGCCGAGGATGCCCAGGAGCACCAGTGACACCAGCGTGAGCAGCAGCGCCAGCAGCGTCAGCTCGAAGGCCTGGATCCAGGCCTTGCGCCGTGCCTGACGCTGCCTGGCCGCCACCTCCTCGGCGGGCAGCCACTGGCCCTCATGGGGCAGCAGCTGCGCGGCCAGGCGTCGCTGCATGGCCTGGTGCAGGCGTTGCTGAAGCGACGCGGTGCCTGCGGTGGCCGGCGCCGGTGCGGCGGGCGGCATGGTGCTGGGATCGGCGCTCATAGCCAGGTATAGCGCGAGAAGTCCACGTGCAGCAGCACGCGGGTGACGACGAAGACCAGCAGCACGCAGGTCGAGGCGATCAGCAGCCCCAGCACGATGGCGCAGCCGTATTCGAACAGCGCGCGAAAGCGCGTGAGCACGGTGCCACCGGACGGCAGGCGGCCACTGGCGCGCTCGGCCGCTTCGATCTCCAGGTAGGTCTGCAGCAGCAGGTCCCTGGGGTCCTGCGGCGGGCGTCGGGTGGGTGGCGTCACGGGGCGGCCTCCGTCAGGGGGCTGTCGTCCAGCTGGCGGCGGATGCGCTCGAGCCGCAGCTGCCGCAGGTATTCCAGCAGCAGCGCGCAGTAGCAGCCCGCGGCCAGGCCCACGATCAGCGCGACGATGGCGTTCAGGGTCATGATCGGGAAGCCGGGCACCGACGGTGGCCGGGCCACCTGCACCTGCACCACCTCGACATTCGGAAACTCGATCTGCAGCCGCGTCTCGGCCAGGTTGGTCTCAGTGTTGACCAGCTGCTGCTCGAGCACGCGCTTGTCGGATTCCAGGTTCTGGATCGACGAGGTCTCGCTGATGGCCGAGCCGGTGGTGCGCGCCAGTTCGTCGATGCGCTTGCCCAGCGCCGTCTGCCGGGCCTCCAGCGCCTTCAGCTGCTCGAGCCGGGGGTTGGCCAGCACGGCGTCGTCGCGGGCGCCGGTGTCGTTGGGCCCCAGCACCACGCCATCGGCCAGCAGGCGCTGCCGCGCCGACGAGATGGCCAGCGCGTTCTCGTCGCGCTGGCGTTCCAGGTCTTCGCGCTGGCGCAGGTACAGGCGCTCGGTGGCCGAGCCCGACAGCACCTTGTTCGACTCCTGGTAGGCCAGCAGTTCGGCCCGCTTGGCGACCAGGCGGGTGCGCAGTTCCGCCACCTTGCCCTCCAGCGCCTTGACGGTGCGCTCGGCCGAGTTGCGCAGGTTGTTGGCGTGGAAGTCGCGGTAGGCCTCCACATAGGCGTTGGCGATGTCGGCGGCCAGGCGCGGATCGCGGTCGCGCACGTAGATGTCGGTGAAGAACTGCGGGCTGGTCACGAAGTTCACGTTCTTCTTGAAGAAGCCGGCCTCCTTCTGCGGGAAGCGCCGCTGCACGGCCTCGATCATGTCGTTGCTGCGCAGGATGCCCACATGGATGCCCGCCTCGCGGTCATCGGGCTGCGGACGCAGTGGCAGCTGCGCCGGCCCGAGCGGGGCCCCGTACAGCTTGGGGCTGAGGTTGGCCGGCACGTACAGCGTGGCTTTGGCCTCGTACACGGGGGGCAGGTAGCGGGTGATGGCCATGGCGAAGACCATGGCCGAGAGCGCCACCGCGAGGATGATGCCCTTGCGGGTGTACAAGGCCATCCAGTAGTCGGCCAGGGTCGCGTGTTCACGCATCGTGCTGCTGCTTGGCTGGAGAAAGGGTTGCCATCGGGTGGGTCGGCGCGGGCGGTGGTGGCAGGGCCGGGCGGCCGCGCGCCTGCCGGTTGGCGATGAGGATCGCCGATTGCGCCAGTGCCAGGTAGAACCAGACCAGCGGCGCGCTCATGTGCGGCTCGGCAAACATCTCGACAACGATGCCGGTCAGTCCCAGGGCCAGGGCCTGCAGGTGCTGGCGGATGGGGCCGCTGCGTGACATCGCCAGCAGCCACAGCTGGGTGAACAGCGTGCCCAGCATCGCCAGGTAGACCAGGAAACCGGCCAGACCCAGGTTGGTCCACAGCTGCAGCCCGGTGTTGTGCACCCGTTTGCGGTAGAAGTTCTCCGAGAACGACTGCTCGGCATGGAAGCCCGAGCCCCACCACGGGTCACGCGAGAGTTCCTCGATGGCCGCCTTCAGGTAGACATCGCGCTCGACGATGCCGGCCGACTGCAGCACCAGCTTGTGGAACAGGTGCCAGGCCCAGTCGAAGCCGCCGAAGGCGTAGAACAGCGCGCCGAAGAACATGGCGCCGATCAGGAAGTGCAGGGCGCGGTGCGGCCAGCCATAGACCGGAAACAGCAGCAGGATGACCGCAAAGGCCGCGTAGGACGCGTAGGTGAAGGTGCCCACCACGCCGGCCAGCAGCAGCAGCACCGCGAGCACATGGCCGGCCCGTGCTCGGGTGGTGCTGGCGTTCACCAGGCGGAACAGCGTGAACGGCAGCGCCATCACCAAAAAGTCGGCCAGCCAGCTGGGCCAGGCGGTGAGCCCCGACGATCGCTTGGTGGTGCCCAGGAAGGTGGGCTTGGTCTCCAGCTCCTCGGCCACCAGCGTCCATGAGTTGCCGGTGAAATAGGCCTGTGCGGTCTGGCCCACGCTGACCAGCGCGCTGGCCATGGCCACCACGAAGAAGGCCTGCAGCGTGAACGTCAGGTGGCGCTCGGTCTGGATCAGGTTCACCAGCACGAAGGCCACCAGCAGGGCTCGGAACACCGACACAAAGTTGGCGAGAAACGTGACTGGCGAGTGGACCAGCGGATTGGCCAGGTGCGGCAGGTCCAGCAGCAGCAGCAGCAGGCCGAAGAAGGTCAGCCCGGACAACTGCATCGGGCTGTCCGGCCGCAGCATGGCCTCGGCCAGCAGGCCCAGTGCGATCAGGAAGGGCAGGAAGGTGATCAGGTCCAGCCCCGGTCCGAGCTTGATGCCGTTGGTCTGCAGTGCGATGAGCAGCAGCACGATCCACAGGCTGCGGGCATCGGGTGCCTTGCGCACCTGCAACAGCAGCCAGGTGATCGACGCCATCAGCAAGGGCGCGATCCACGACAGCTTGTAGTCCAGCTCGAGCAGGTGCAGCCGCTGCCACAGTCCGTGCGGCAGCAGGGCGCTGAGCAGCGGATCGAACGCGACCAGCGCCGCGACCAGCAGCGATGCCAGGGCGAACGGCCACCAGGGTGACGGCAACGACGGGCGGTGAAGTGGTTGCGCGGAGGCCAAAACTGCGTTCCCGCGTGGGTCCAGGTCCGGTCCGCAGGGCCGGCAGGCACACCGCGGTTCACGCCTCGCTCAGGCCCGCCCGCGCAGGGCGGCTGATCGATCGAAGCCGACTGTAGCGTGCAGTGCGCGCGGCGACATGGGCCGTGGACGACCGACCAGGGGGGTGTGCGCGTTTGCGCGACATTCCTTTAGGGGGTGGCGCGATTGTGTGCGGTCTGTAAACTTTTCCGCACGAAACGCATGTAGAGGGGTCGCCATGATGCGCAGTCTCATTGCCAAGCTGGTACTTGCCGCAGGCGCCTGCCTCGCATTCGTGGCACCGGCACAGGCCTTGACCCTGGCCGGCGTCTTCGGCCCCGGCCAGAGCCCGATCCTCATGGGCGACCTGACCGACAAGGCGGGGGTGCTGATCAACCAGCATGTCGGTGCCACCGACCCGTTCAGCGATCTGTTCCTGTTCACGGTGACGCAGCGGTCGCTGGGCGTCGCATCGATCGTCCTGCCCAACCCGCCCACGCTGACCGGTCCGACCAGCGATCTGGCCGCGATCGCGGCGATCGCCTTTGTTTCCGTCGCGCCCGACAACACGCCCACGCTCCTGGGCATCGACACGACCGCCAGCGACGGCTTCACGCTGCCGGCGTTGCTGCCGCAGGCGGGCCTGTACGGCCTGGTGGTCGTTGGTGTGTCGGCCGGTGGCAATGGTGCCTACCTGGGTGTGCTGGGCAGCACGCCGCTGCCGGTGCCCGAGCCAGCGTCGCCGCTGATGCTGATGGCCGGTCTGCTGGCCTTCGGCGTGCATCGCGGACTGCGCCGTCGCTGAGGCGTTCGGCGCCGAGGCGCCATCGCGTGCAACAGGCCGCCTGCGGGCGGCCTGTGTCGTTCAGGCGGGCAGGAAGCCCAGCGGCGACGAGCCGCTCACGGCCGACAGGTTGGGCAGCGCCTGTGCCAGCTGCGAGCTGTCGGCCCCGCACCAGCGCAGCAGCGTGGCCACGTACTCTTCCACGGCGGTGGTGGGCAGCCAGCGCCCGGCCGGCTCGGTGGCCAGCGCGTCGATGTCGTCCGGCCCGGCCAGCTGCAGCTGGGGATGCAGGCCCCAGCCGCGCCCGCCCAGCACCGACGAGCCGAACACCAGCTGCGTGTTGCCCCAGGCATGGTCGGTGCCCAGGCTGCGGTTGGGCCGGAATGTGCGGCCGAAGTCGCTGTGCGTGAACGTGGTCACTGCGCCGTCGAGCCCGATGGCGGCCATGGCGCGGTGCAGCGCGGCCACCGCGTCACCGAACTCGGTGAGCAGCCGCGCATGGTCGCCAGCCAGCACGTCGCCCCGCGCGATCTGGCCGCGGTGGGTGTCGTAGCCATGCTGCGAGGTGAAAAAGATCTGCCGGCGCACGCCCAGTCCGGCACTGGCGGCCACCATCTTGGCCACCTGGTAGAACTGCTGGCCCATCGAGGTCTGGATGCCGCCGTTGGCCACCAGCGGCGCGAACGCGGCATCGACCGCGGCCAATGCGCTGGCCTGGCCGGGCTGCACCTTGACCAGCGAGGCCAGACCCGAGGCCATGTCGAAGGCCTGCTGCTGGCCCGCGACGAAGGCGTCGGCCAGGGCTGAATCACCTGGGGCGGCGTACATGGCGGCCAGGGCGTCGCGGCGCGCCGCACCTGCTGCAGTGGCCAGATCGGCGGTGCTGAAGCCGGCGGGCACCAGGTCGGTGCCCGGGCCCGGCAGCACCACCGCGCCCGATTGCGACGACAAGCCGAAGCGCAGCCCGGCGTCGCCGATCGCCATCACCGGCCAGGTGGTGGCCAGCGCCTGGCTGGCCCGGCCACCCCAACCGGTGCGGTCCAGCGTCGAGGCGCCAGCGGTCTCCCACAGCACCTGCTGGTCGGAATGCGAGAACAGGTTGTCGGGCACCGCGCTGGCGTCGCCGGCCAGGATGGCGGCGCGCAGACCGGCGAGGTCGAGGCGGCGGCGCATCGGACCGACGTTCCACACCGGCGCGGCGCGGCGCTCGGCAAACATTGTGGCCAGCGACGACAGCGCCGGATGCAGGCCGAAGTCGGTGCCCGGCACGGCAATCAGGCGCTCGCGCGGCAGCGCCAGCTCGCCGCGCACCGCCGCATAGGCAGCGTAACGGGCGTCGTCGGTCGGCACGATGGTGTTCAGGCCGTCGTTGCCCCCGTACTGGAACACGCAGACCAGTGCGCGGTAGTCGGCCGCCTGCACCGACGAGGCGGGCAGCAGCAGCGAGGCGCCGGCGCCGCCGCCCAGGGCGGCACCGAAGCCGGCCACACGGCGCAGCCACTGGCGGCGCGACAGGAGATGCTGAGGGTTCATCGTTGGACCTGGAACTGCGGCGAGGCGAAGACCAGCCAGGCGGCGCGCTTGGCGCGTGCCAGCTGGGCGGCGGTACCGGTCTCGGCACTGCCGGCCGCTTGCACGGCCTGCACCACCTTTGACCGGGCCGATGCCGGCAGCGTGCCGCCGGTGGCCAGCGTGGACAGGCGGTCGACCAGCGCGCCGGCGTCGTCGGCGCTTGTGGCGAAGCGGCTGAGATCGACCCGTGTCGGCAGTGCGTCGCTGCGGCCCGTGCCGGCGGCGCTGCCGCCCTGGTCGATCAGCCATGACAGGAAGTTCAGCCGCGCCAGTGCCGTGTTGGCGCCGTGGATGCCGAAGGCGGGGGCCACCAGCGTGCTGCCGGGCAGCGGCTGGTCGGGCAGGTAGAAGCTGAACACCGTGGGCGGCCGGAAGACCACCTGGCGCAGCGCGCCGCCGATGGCGAAGCCGAAGGGTTCACCGTCGGTGGTGCCGTCGAGTGCGCGCAGCACGCTGGTGAACAGCAGGGCCGGTTCGCGCAGGCGGCCGAAGTCGCGGCCCGGATCGGCGCGGCGTGCCTCGCTGTCGAGCAGCACGGCGGCCACCGTGGCCGCCAGGTCACCTTTGCGGCCGGTGCCGAAGGTCTGCGCGCCCGCGGTATAGCGCCCGCTGTCGAAGGCGCTGGCCACACGGGTCACATAGGCCGCCGAGGGGTTGCTGGTGACCAGGTGCTGGATCAGTTGCCGGCCGATGAACGGGCCCATCGAGGCGTGGGCCATCAGGCTGTCGAGCACCAGGTCGGCGGCAGACGCCGGGTCGCTGCCGGCGGGTACCACGATGCCCGACAGCAGGCGCCGCGTGCTGGTGTCGTGGTAGGCGGGCAGCGCCACCATCTCGCCGTCGAGGTAGCGACAGTTCGTGCCGGCCGGCCAGCAGCCGCCGGCGCCCTGGCCGCCAAGCGGATAGGTCCAGCCGGTCAGTGCATAGGCATAGGCCCGCACGGTCTCGTTGTCGTAGTTGGCAGTGCAGCGCCCGCCCTCGAGGCGGCCGTCGGCGGACAGGCGGCAGGTGCCGATCGAGAACAGCTGCAGCAGCTCGCGCGCGAAGTTCTCGTTCGGCGCGGCCTTGTGGTTGTTGATGTGGCCCAGGTACTCGCCCATCAATGGCGAGACGATGGCCTGGCGCAGCACGTCGCGCCAGTTGGCGAAGGCCTTGTCCAGCAGCGCGTTGTGCCAGCGGCGATGGCCGTAGGTGCCCAGCACCTCGGCATTGCTGACCACGACGATCTGCTGGATCGCGAAGGCCACGCGCTGGCGCAACTGGTCGGGCTGGGTCAGCGCGTTGCGGTAGAAGTCGCGCACCAGCGGCTGGGTCGATTGGTACTCCATCCAGCAGGCGGACACGTCCACGCCGGCGCGGTCGCACCAGGCCACGCCGCTGGTCTGGCGGTCGATCTCGTCGCCGCCGCCGCTGTGGTAATGCGAGCCGGAGGCCTGCATCTGCGTGGCGATCCAGGCGCCCGGGCCCTGGTTTCGGATGTCGTCGACCAGGGCTTCGGTGGCGCCGAAGCTGGCCTGGGCGGCCAGGCGTGCGGCGTCGGTGCTGGTGGTGCGGGGCGATGCCGCCGTGGCATTGGCCGTGGTGGCCGCGCTGGCGGTGGATTCGGTGCTGCTCGTGCTGCTGCTGGCACCGCCCCCGCCGCCGCCGCAGGCGGCGAGCAACCACAGGGCCGACAGCATTGCTGCGCCGGTACGGCTGGCACGCCACAGGGTGCGGGGCTTCCGCAGGGACAGGGGATCGGCTGACATGGTACGTCAGTGTTCCCCGCAGCCGGGGCGGCCGATCCCGCGAAAAACCGCCCTTTGCGAAACCTAATGCGGCCCGCGTGCACGCGGTGGCGGGGCAGCCTCAGGGCCAGGCGCTGTGCTGCAGCGTGGCTGGCAGGCCGTCGCCGGCCACCGCGGCGCGATAGGGGCCGGCCACGCCCAGATCGCACCACCACCAGGCGTGCCGCGCGGCGGCGGTGTCTGGCGGCGCCGTCACCGTGCCGTGCCCGGCCGGCGATGCGACCTCGAAACGGTGCAGGTCCACGGCCAGGCCGTCGCCCCAGGCCTTCAGCACCGCTTCCTTGCGTGACCACAGCGTGATGAAGGTGTCGTCCGGTGAAGACGAGGCCTGCACCGCGGCCGCCTCCAGCGGGTGGAAGAAGCGCTCACCCAGGCCCTCGCGGCCGATGCCGGGCCGCACCTGCTCGATGTCGGCCCCCACCTCGATGTCCCAGGCCCAGGCCACCAGCACCCGGTCGCCGGCATGCGAGAGGTTGAAGCGCCAGGGCGAGGGCGGCCACAGCGCCGGCTTGCCGCCGGGTGCGTCGACGAAGCTCAGCGCCGCAGGATCAGCGCCGATGGCGCGGCCCAGCAGTCCACGCAACAGGCCGTGGGCGCGGCGGTGGCGCCTGGCGTCGACCTCGCGGTGGAAGCGCGCCGCGCGGGCTTGCTCGTTGGCGTGCAGCCAGCGCGCGAACTGGTCGTCCCAGCCGGCCAGCGCATCCACCGAGGCTTCGCACCAGTGCACCGTGCGCGTCGGCTGCCGGCTCATCGCGCTGCGGCGTGGTGATCGGGGCGGCGGCGCAACAGCTCAGCCATGCCGCGCCGACAGCACCTCCGACAGCGCGGACATGAACCCGGCGCGTGCGCTGTTCAGGTAGAAGTGCCCACCGTCGAACATGCGCAGCGTGAAGCCCGCGCCGGCGAGTGCCTGCCAGGGCTGGAGCTGGGCCTCACCGGCCTCGGGATCGCTGCGGCCACCGAACACGGCCAGCGGCACCGGCAGCGGCGTGGTGTCGCGCAGCCGGTACTCGTCGCACACCTGGCAGTCGGCGCGCAGGATCGGCAGGATCATCTCCATCAGCTCGGGCGAGTCGAGCGCCGCCTGCGGCGTGCCCTCCAGCTTGCGCAGGCGGTCGACGAACTCGTCGTGGGGCAGGTCGTAGGGCAGGGCGCTCCAGTGCGGCAGCGTCGGGGCGCGGTAGGCCGACAGCACCAGCTGCTCGGGCGGGCGCAAGCCGCGGTGCAGCAGCTCGCGCGTCAGCTCGAAGGCCATCAGCGCACCCATGCTGTGGCCGAAGAAGGCGTAGGGTTCGTCGAGCAGCGGCTCCAGTGCGCCGGCGGCCATGCGCACCAGCACGGGCAGCGCGGTCTGCAGCGGCTCGGTGATGCGGGTCTCGCGCCCTGGATACTGCACCGGACACACCTCGACGTCGGACGGCAGTTCGCGGGCCCAGCCTCGGTAGGCGGACGCGCCCCCGCCGGCGAACGGAAAGCAGAACAGCCGCAGGCGTGCGGCTGGGTTCGGCACATGGTGGCTGATCCAGGGCTGGCGGCGGGGGTCGAAGGGGCGCATGTCCAGGGCCTCAGCGCGGGATGACACCGAAGATCGGGACGGCCTGCCGCAGCGTGCGCTCCCAGTCGGTGAGGCCGGTGGCCGGCACGAACAGCCGGTCGCCGGGCAGCAGTGCGATCTCGGGGGCGGCCAGCGCCTCCTCCAGCGAGAAGCGGTAGATCGCCGGCTCGGCCGCGTCGCCGGCGCGCAGCAGCACCAGCGCGCGCTGGTCGGCCTGCGGCACCAGCGGGCCCTTGGCCTGTGCCAGGGCCTGCAGCACCGTGAGGCCCTGGGTGGGGATCGGGTAGAGGCCGGGGTTCGAGACCTCGCCGAAGACATACACCACACCGACGCGGCGGGGCGGGAAGTAGATGCGGTCGGCCGGCTGCAGCGCCACGCGGTGCAGGTCGCTGCCGCCCTGCTGCGCCGTGTCCCAGTCCAGCGCGTACTGGTCGCCGCCGCGGAAGAGCACGCCACGCGCCGGGTTGGCGGCCTCGGTGAGGCCGCCCGCCGCGCCGACCACGGCCTCGCCCAGCGTGCTGCCCTCGGGCGCCAGCGTCACCTGGCCGGGGCGGACCACGGCGCCTTCGACCAGCACCGTCTGGGGGCGGGCGCGGGCCAGCGCGGCATCCACCTGGAAGCGCGCACCGGCCACGCCGCGGTAGGCCTCGCCGATGCGTTGCAGCGCCTCGGTCACCGTCAGGCCGGCCACGGCCACACGGCGCACCAGGGGCAGCACGATGGCGCCGTCGTCCTGCACCGTGACCTGGCTGCGCGATGGGTTGCCGCCTTGCGGCACCACGTCCTGCCAGACCTCGCGCGGGCCCCACACGGTGACGGCCAGTTCGTCGCCCGCGCCCAGGCGGTAGGCCGGGCGCGGCGCGCTGGCCGGCAGGCGCGGCAGCGTGTTGGCGCTTTGCGCCGGTGCGGATGCGGTGGTCTGCGCCAGCAGGTCGGGCAGGCCGCGTTCGGTCTGGTAGCGCGGGGCGGTGCTGCAGCCGGCGGCCAGCAGCGCCAGCGCCAGGAGCGGACAGAGTGGCTTCATGGCAGGGATGGGGAAACGAGCGGGTCGGCGGGCAGCGGCAGGCGGCCGGGGGGCCGCAGGCCGAACAGGTGGTCGAAATCGGCGAAGACGCGGCTGCGGCCGAACTCGCGTTCGAACACGGCCGACGCGGCCTCGCCGATACGGCGGTTGCAGTCGCGGTCGAGCAGGCGCTGCATCGGGGCGGCGAAGCTGGCGGGCGTGTCGGCCAGCAGCACCTGCTCGCCGTCGCGCAGCGGCAGGCCCTCGATGCCGGCTGCGGTGGCCACGATGGGCAGGCCGTGGTGCATGGCGGTGAGTGCCTTCAGGCGCAGGCCGCCACCGGCCAGCGAGGGCACCAGCAGCGCACAGGCGCGCGCGAACAGCGGCGCGATGTCGTGCACGAAGCCCGCCAACTCGGTGCCCGGCCGGCGCCGGCAGGCCTCGACCACCCCGGTGTCGGCACCGTCGCCGACGATCACCAGCCGCAGCCCCGGCAGCGCCGCGAACACCGCATCGCCCTCGGTCCCGATGAAGCGCAGCACCGAGGCCCGGTGCACCGGATGGCGCAGCGACCCGAACAGCACGAACAGCGCCTCGCCGGCGTAGGCCCGCGGTGGCGGCGTGGGGCCCTGCACCAGCAGGGGCCGCACGGTCTGGACCTGTGCCGCCGCGGCGCCGGCACGCGCGCGCAGCAGCGTCGTCTCGTCGGGGTTGATCAGCAGGCAGGTGTCGAAGCGGTGCGGTGCGGCCAGTTCACGGCGCTCGACCTTGCGTGCCTCCAACCGGTACAGCCGGTTGCGCAGCGCCGGCCAGGCCAGCAGGGCCCGGGCTGGCGCGGGCAGCACGCGCGCGAAGGTGCCCGCCGGCGCCATGGCCTGGCCCGCGCCCTGCGCAGCCAGCGCGGCCAGACGTGCGAAGCGCAGGTGGAACAGGTCGTCCATGTACAGCACCCGCCGCGGGCCGTCGGCGTGGCCCTGCTCGACGTACTGGCCGACGCGCAGGGTGTCCAGTACCAGCAGCGCCGGGCGCCGCTGCGCCACCAGCGCCCGCAACGCGGCGCCGACACGGCCCGAGCGGGTCATGGCCTCCTGCAGCGACAGGCCCGACAGGCCCGCCAGGCTGGCCAGCGCGTGTGCGACCTGGGCCATGCGGCCGGGCGGCGGGATCCACACCGTCTCGCAGGGCAGGGCCTCGGCCACACCGTCGGCGGGCGGATGGTCGATGACCACGTAGGTGACCTGCGCCGCGCCATGGCGTTCGATCAGCCAGGCGGCAAACCCGGCCAGCACGGCCTTCTTGCCGTCATCGGTGGGGTAGGGATGCTTGTGGCTGATCAGCATCGCACGGGGCGCGGCGTGGCGCGGGCCTTGCGCGCTCATGGCGTCTCTCCCCGTGCCGCGGCGGCCACCAGGTCGAGCACGCGGTGTGCATTGCGCCGGCCGTCGAACTGCGCCAGCGCCATCGCGCGGGCGGCAGCGGCCATCGCGGCGCGGCGCGGCGCGTCGGTGGCCAGCGCACGCACGGCGGCCAACAGCGCGGTGGCATCGCCCACCGGCACGACCAGGCCGGTGCGGCCATCGATCACCATCTCGTGCACCGCGCCGACGGCCGTGGCGATCACCGGCAGCCCGCTGGACAGCGCCTCGACGATGGCGAACGGGCTCGCGTCGCCCTGGCTGGGGTGCAGGAACAGGTCGGCGCGGGCGAACAGCGCGCGCAGCGCCGGATCGCCGGGCGACAGGCCGGTGTGCACGCGCAGCCCCGGTGCCGGCGGGATGTCGGCGTCGCGGCTCACGATGTCGAGCTCGCAGTCGGCCGACAGGCCGGCGCGCCAGGCCTGCAGCAGCGTGGCGCCGCCCTTGCGCAGGAAGTTGCCGCCGACGAACAGCAGGCGCGTCGGGCCGCCGGCCGCACGCGGCGGGGGGGGCGAGAACTCGGCCGTGTCAATGCCCGGCGGGATGACGCTGATGCGCGAGGCCTCGACGCCGTAGTCGCGCTGCAGCCCGTCGCGCACCCAGGCCGACATCGCGACAAAGGCCTGCGCGCGGCCGAACAGCGAGCGGAACATCAGGTGCTTGATGCGGCCCTTGGTGCCGGTGGCCACCTGGCTGTCGTAGGCGAAGGCCAGCTGGTTGAAGTCGGCCGGCGTGGCGTCCATCGAGATCACGCTGGGCGTCGACGCGATCTGGTGCCAGCACGCCGGCAACAGGGCCTGGGTGTGGAAGAACAGCGCCTGCGGTGCCTGCGGCAGCTGGGCCAGCGCCGAGCGTGCGCGCAGCGACAGCCGGGCGCTGAACGACAGGCCGCGCAGCCGCCCGGGCCAGTCGGTGGCGGTGTAGGGGATCTGCACGAAATGCGCCGCCAGGTCGTCGCGCTCGGCGGCTGCGGCGCGCAGCGCGCGTGCGTGGGTGACGTGGCCCAGCGCGTCCTCGACGACGAAGGCCGCCGACAGGCGCTGCGCGGGCATGCCGGCCACCACCTGGCGCTGCGGGGCGGACGCGGGGGCGGTGGTCATGGGCGTGGGGGCGGGCGTGGCAACCGGCGTGGGGTGCTAGAACACGCCCAGGCTGCCGTCGCGCTTGGCGCGTGCGATCGCTGCCGTGCAGGCCATGAACGCCAGCGGCAGGCCGACGGCCGCGAAGGCCAGCAGCTTGGCCAGCTGCGGCAGCAACTGCACTGGCGTGGCCCCGGCCAGCAGCCCCAGCCGCAGGCCGTCGTAGGCATAGGTCATCGGCAGCGCCTGGGCGACGAAGCCCAGCCACGGCGGCAGCAGCTCGACCGGGAAGAACGCGCCACCGATCATGGCGGTGGCGGCACTGAAGGCGGTGTTCAGCACGTCGCCACGCTTGAGCACCAGGATCATCGACGCCACCAGCAGGCCGAACACGCTGTACGAGGCCACCGTGGCCAGCACCATCAGCACCGTGCTGGCCAGGTTGGCGCGGCCCAGGTCGGCGCCGAACAGCACGATGCCCATGGCGATGACGACGCAGGCCTTCAGCGTCTCGAACACCATCGACCACACGCAGGGCAGCACGATGACCCAGGTGGGGCGCACGGGGCACGAGAAGGTCATCTCCAGCGAGCCCTCGGTCATGCCCATGCGCAGCTGGTCGGCAAAGCCGTTCAGCGAGGCCTGCATCAGCCCGGCCACCGCGGCACCGATCAGGATGAACGAGAAGTAGTCGGCCTGGTAGCGCGCCAGGGCCTCGCGCGCCGCGCCACCGTCCATCAGCTTGGCCATGAAGTAGAAGACCGCGACGATGAAGTAGCCGTAGGTCAGCTGGAAGACGAAGTTGACCTTGTAGCTCGTCGCGATCTCGAAGTCGCGGCGCAGGAAGGCGGCGATGGTGCGGCTCAGGTGCATGGCGTCAGGCCCCGGCGGCATGCGTGGCGGGTTGCGCGCGCTCGCCGCTGGCCAGGTGCGAAAACACCTGGTGCAGCGGCTCGGCCTGGCGCTGCACCTGCCGCACCAAGGCGCCTGCGGCGATCACGGCCGACAGCACGCCCGAGAGCGCGCGTTCGTCGCCGTGGCCCACCAGGGCGAGCTCGCCGCGCTCGTTCACCGGCCCGCACTGCAGGCCCAGGCGCGCCATGGCCTCGGTGAAGGCGTCGCTGCCGGCCGCCGGGGCCAGCGCCTCGATGGTGAACACCATGTGACGGCGGCTGATGCCCAGGAAGCGCTCGGCGCTGTCGTCGAAGTGCACGCGTCCGCCGATCATCACGATCACACGGTCGCACAGCCGCTCGATCTCGTCGGCGCGGTGCGTGGCCCACAGCACGGTCTTGGGCCGCCGCCCGATCTCCTGGCGCACCATGGCCAGCAGCTCGTCGGTGGAGCGGGTGTCCAGCCCGCTGGTGGGTTCGTCGAGCAGCAGCACCGAGGGCTCGTGCAGGAAGGCGCGCGCCAGGCCCAGGCGCTTCTTCATGCCGGCCGAGTAGGTGTGGAACAGCTTCTCGGCGTGGGCCTGCAGGTCGAAGCGGCGCAGCATCTCGTCGGCGCGCGCACGCGCCTCCTCGCGCGGGTAGTCCTGCAGCGCGGCGAAGAACTCGAGGTTGCTGCGCCCCGACAGCCGCCAGAAGAAGCTGCGGTCGTTGGTGGAGCAGTAGCCCAGGCGGCGGCGTGCGGCCCGGCCCTGCTCCGGGATCTCGAAGCCGGCCAGCTCGACGCGGCCCTCGTTGGCGCGGGTCAGGTCGCACAGGATGTTGATCAGCGTGGTCTTGCCCGCGCCGTTGGGGCCCAGCAAGGCCGTCACCTGACCGGCCTGCAGCGCGAAGGACACGCCGTCGAGCGCCTGCGTGATCCGGGGCGGGCGCAGGCCCAGCAGGCTGCGGAAGCCGGTCGAGACATAGGTCTTGCGCAGGCCGTCCACGCGCAGCAGGCAGGGCGCGGCCAGCGCGGCGCCAGGTGCCGGCGCGTTCATCGCCACGACCCCGACACGGCCGCGGCCAGCGCCCCCCCGGCGCGGGGCCCGGCGCGGCGCGGTGCCACCACCGTCTCCACCCGGTCGGCCGCCTGCCTCACCCCGGTCTCGGCGTCGGTGCGTTCGCGCCAGTGGGCACAGCGCGCGGCCACGCTCTCGGAGTCGATCAGCCGGGCCATGGTGCGGGCGATGTCGTCCACGCTGTCGCGGGCGGCAGACATCATGCGCCCGGTGCCCAGGCGCTGGACGCGGTTGGCGTTGTCGAACTGGTCGCCGCGCATCGGCATCATCAGCTGCGGCACGCCGGCGGCCAGCGCATAGGCCGCGGTGCCGATGCCGCCGTGGTGCACCACCAGCGCGGCACGGCCGATCAGTTCGTCGAACGGGGCGTGTGCGACATGGCGCACGCCCTCGGGCAGCGAGGCCGGGATGTGGCACTGGTTGGGCGAGACCAGCAGCGCCTGCAGGTCGGGCCGGCCCAGGCGCATGAACGCGGCCACCGCCTTGTCGTAGAACGCATCCTGGGCGGCAGCCAGCGTGCCGGTGGTGATGACCACCAGCCGCCGTTCAGCGCGCGGCAGCGGCGGCTGCGGGCGGGGATACAGCGGAAAGCCGCACACGCGCATGCGGGGCGGCCAGTCGCGCTGTGCCGGTGCGAAGTGCGCGGGCCACATGCACAGGGCCTCGCGCGGCGCGCAGTCGAACTCGGGCCGCAGGCCCAGCGCCACACGGAACGCGCGCGCCTCGTCGGTCATGAAGGCCGCTTCGCCCTGCAGGCGCGGCCAGCGCCACAGGCCATGGCGGGCGTGGTGCAGGCGCCAGTACAGCCACACGCCGCGCCCGCTGCCGGCCAGCCAGCGCAGCGGCCGTGGCATGGGCCGCTCGGGGTGCAGCGGGTCGCTGCGGCTGTCGATGCCGGTGTTGCCGCCAGGTGATGCCGCCACCTTGAACCAGGGCACGCCGGCCACCTGCGCGGCGGCGATGGAGCCGAGCTCGCCGCCCACCAGTACCCGCGCGCCCGCCGCAAAGGCCTGCGCCGCGACCCGGTGGAAGTCGGCCATGCGCGGAAAGTAGTGCTTCTCCAGCAGCTCGATCGGCGACAGGCGCTGCGCATCGAACAGGTCGTTGTCGGCCATCATGGCCTCGTGGTGCGCACGCTCGCCCACGGCCAGCACCTCGAGGCCGGCGCGCTCGGCCAGGCCCTGGAAGTACGGGTTCGCCGCGAAGGCCACGGCATGGCCGCGGCGCTTGAGCTCGCGCCCGATGGCCAGCGAGGGCAGGATGTCGCCGGTGCTGCCCCAGATCGCGACCAGGACCTTCATCGGCCGCTCAGAGCACCCGCTCGATGAAGCGCATCAGGGCCAGGTTGGCGACATGCAGTGGCAGGGGCAGCGGCCGGCGCACATACATCAGCAGCACCGCGCGGTGGTGCGGCGTGTCGTTCCAGACCTCGTGCTCGAAGGTGTCGTCGAACACGATCATGCGGCCCAGGTCCCACGACACGGTGGTGTCGCCCACGCGCAGCTTGCAATGATCGCGGTCGTCAGGCACGCGCAGGCCGAGGTGGCAGTCGACCAGTCCGGCATAGGGCCCGTGGTGCGCCGGCAGCCGCTTGCCCGGCGCCAGGATCGAGAACATCGCGTGCTCGAGGCCGGGCACCCGTTCGAGCAGGCGCCGCGTGGTCGGGCAGCGGCGGCAGTTGTCTTCCTCCCATTCACCGGCGCCGCGGCAGAAGACGAAGGCCTTCCACTTGTCGTCGGTGGACAGGAACTCCTGGCCGGCATAGGCCTTGTGCGTGTCGGGCACGTCGGCCAGCCGGGCCAGCACGGCATCGAGCTCGTCGCGGATCTCGGTCCAGTGCGCCTCAAGCTCGGCCACCCAGGGCAGTTCGTCGCAGGGATAGAACTCCACCGCCCCCAGCCGGGTGCGGCGCACCGCGCGGTTGAACGGTGGAATGAGCTTCAGCCCCAGCTTCAGCAAAGGCTGGCGGACGGCATTCGGCAAGGCCTTGATGCGGCGGGGGCTGACGTCGATGTCCATGGAGAAATGCGCTCCGAAGGTACGCGTCCAGTATCGCCCAACGCCCCTTTTCAGACGCCTGCGTGGACCCCCTACCTTGGGGTCGGGGCCGACCCGGTCCGGTGCCTGCCGGGCAGGAGGCGATGCCATAGTATTGCTTCACAAAAGGCCGCCCGCCCGCATGGACCGACTTCAGATGTTTCGCGAAGAGCCTGCGTTACTGGACGTCTGCGTCAGTGAACGTTCGGACGCGTCCGGGCATCGTGTCGGCGTCGTGCATGTCGTGGTGCGCGGGCCGTGGCAGCCCGACGCGCTGCTGCAGCGGCTGCGCCAGGCCTGGGGCAGCCGCTTCGACGAGATCGTGGTGGACCGTGTCGATCACCTGCCGCGTGACGCGGGCGGTCAGGTGGATGCCCAGGCGCTGCGCGCGCTGCCGCTGCCCGACGACACGGCCGGCCGTGCGGCCGAGGCCGCGCTGGCGCGGCAGCCCGGCGTGCGTGCGGCGGTGGCGCTCGGGCCGGTGTGCGAGCCGCCCTCGCCACTGCATCTGGCCGATCTGCTGCCCGGCTGGCAGCGCCCGCCGCTGAGCCTGCCCGGCACGGGTGCTGCCGCGGCCGCCGCGGCGGTGGCGCAGGAGGGCGCCGGGCCGCTGGCGCTGGCCGATGGCGGGCCGCTCGATGCGCCGCCCGATACACCGTGGACGCTGCCGGCCCTGCTGGCCGCGGCGGCCGAAATCCGCAGCGGCCCGGGGCTGGTGTGCATCGACGCCGATGGCATCGAGTCCACGCGCAGCTATGCCGAGCTTCTGGCCGATGCGCGGCGCGTGGCCGGTGGCCTGCTGGCGGCCGGGCTGCGTGTAGGCGATGCCGTGCTGCTGCATGTGCGGCACAACCGCGAGTTCTTCGATGCCTTCTGGGGCTGCCTGGTGGCCGGTGTGGTGCCGGTGCCCACGCCGGTGGCGGTGTCGTACACCGACCTGGGCGCCAACGTGCGCCGCCTGGCCGACGCCCATGCACTGCTCGGCGGCGCGACGGTGCTGGCCGGCAGCGGCGAGGCCGCCGCCGTGGCGCAGGCGCTCGGGCGCGCCGGCGTGGCCGCGCCGCGCGTGCTGGAGGTGGCGGACCTGGCAGCGGCGGCGCCCGCCGCGGTGGCCCGCCCGGCGCGCGACGACATCGCGCTGATGATGCTCACCTCCGGCAGCACCGGCCGGCCCAAGGGCGTGCCGCTGCGCCATCGCAACCTCATCGCGCGCGGGCTGGGTTCGGTGCGCGTCAACGGCCTGGGGCCGCACACGGTGTCGGTCAACTGGATGCCGCTCGACCATGTCGGCGGTCTGGTGCTGATGCACCTGCGCGACGTGGGCGCGGCCTGCCTGCAGGTGCATGCCGCCACCGAGACGGTGGGCGCTGATCCACTGGTCTGGCTCGACCTGATGAGTCGCTTCGGCGCCACCGCCACCTTCGCCCCCAACTTCGCCTACGGGCTGGTCAACGGCCAGGCCGCGCGCATGGCCGGCCGGCACTGGGACCTGTCGGCGCTGCGCATGATGACCAACGGTGGCGAGGCCGTGGTGGCCGCCACGGCGCGCCGCTTCCTGACGCTGCTGGCCCCGCACGGCCTGCGGCCGTCGGCGATGGTGCCGGCCTGGGGCATGTCGGAGATCTCGTCGGGCGTGGCCTACTGGCCGGCCCTGACGCCCGACAGCGTGAGCGACGCCGACCCCTGCGTGCCGGTGGGCCCGCCGCTGCCCGGCGTGCGGTTGCGCATCGTCGATGAGCAGGGCCGGCTGCTGCGCGAGGGCCAGGTGGGCTCGCTGCAGGTGGCTGGGGAGACCGTGTTCCCCGGCTACCACGGCAACCAGCCGCCGCGCGACGAGGTGTTCACGCCCGATGGCTGGTTCCGCACCGGTGACCTGGCGCGCATCGACGCCGGCGTGCTCACGATCACCGGCCGCGAGAAGGACGTGATCATCGTCAACGGCGCCAACTACCCCGGCGCCGCAATCGAGGCCGCGGTGGAGGACACCGGCCTGGTCGAGCGCTCGTTTACGGCGGCCTGTGCGGTCGGCGATCCGCGGGCCGATGGCGGCGAGGGACTGGCCGTGTTCTTCGTGCCGGCGGCCGACGACGACGCCACGCTGGCCGCCGCGCTGCGCGCGGTGCGCGAGCGCACGCTGGCCGATTTCGGCCTGGTGCCGGCCGTGCGCGTGCCGCTGTCGCGCGCCGACGTCCCCAAGACCTCGCTGGGCAAGATCCAGCGCCGCGCGTTGCAGCAGGCCCTGGCCGAGGGCCGCTTCGAGGCCGCGCTGCGCCGCGTGGACCGCCTCAGCGCGTCGGAACACACGCTGCCGCCATGGTTCATGCGCCGCAGCTGGCGGCTGCGGCCGGGGGACGAGGCCACGGCGCCGATCGCGGCGCCGGTGGCGCTGATCGGCGCTGCCGGTCCGCTGGCCGACGCCCTGGCTGCCGCGCTGGCCGCGCACGGTGCCGTGGTGTCCCGGCAGCCCGGCGACGACCTCGCCGCGGCCTTCATGGCGCTGGCGCCCGATGCGCGGCGCCGGCTCGAACTCGTCGTGCTGGCGCCACCCGGTGTGGCGGATGCCTCGCCAGCGCGGCGGGCCGCGGCCCAGGGCGCGCGCCTGGCGCGGCTGATGGCGGCGCTGCACCGCCATGGCGGCGAGGTGGGCCTGAGCTGGGTGGGCGCCTGCGGCGAGCACGTGGCCGACGGCGATGCGCCCGATGCCGCGCAGGCCGATCAGGCGGCCCTGGTGGGCCTGCTGCAGTCGGCCGCGCGCGAGCAGCCGGCGCTGACGCTGCGCTGCCTGGACGTGTCGCGCCTGCCCGCCACCGAGGCCGCGGCGGCCGTGGCTGCCGAAATCGCCGCCGGGCTGCCGGCCGAGGAGGTGGCCTGGTGCGGCGGCCGCCGTGTGCCGGTGCTGGCGCCGTGGGTGCCCGTGCCGCAGGCGGCTGCGCGGCCGCTGCTGCGCCGGCAGGGGCGCTATGTGGTGGCCGGCGGTGCCGGCGGCGCCGGGCGGCTGCTGTGCGAGATGCTGGTCACGCGCTGGCAGGCCCAGGTGCTGGTGGTCGGGCGCAGCGGCCGGGCGCCGGCCGGGTGCGACGCGGCGGTGGCCGACGTGGCCGACGCCGGCGCGCTGGCGTCGGCACTGGCGTCCTGGCTGGCCGGTGGTGCACCCGATGCGGTGTTCCATCTCGCGGCCGAGGTGTCCGAGTGCGCCGTGGCCGACGAGACCGAGGCGACGCTGCACGCGCGCCTGGCCGCCCGGATCGACGGTGCGCTGAACCTGCGGGCGCTGGCCCGCGCCCACGGCGCCCCGCTGGTGCTGTACTCGTCCATCGTGGGCCTGGGAGGCGGCGCGCAGTTCGGCGCCTACGCGGCGGCCAGCCGTGCCATCGACGCGCTGGCCGCGCCCGATGTGCGGGTGATCGGCTGGAGTGCCTGGCGCGACACCGGCCTGAACCAGCGTTACGGCGCCGCCGAGCCGCTGCGCGCGATGGGCGGTCTCGAGATCGCCCCCGAGCAGGGCCTGCTGAGCCTGCAGGCGCTGCTGGCGGCCGAGCCCGCGGCCTGCCTGGTGGGGCTGGACCCGCAGGCCGCGCCAATCGCTGCGCGCCGCGACGATGCGCCCACCCCGCGCCGGCTGCGCGTGGTGGCCGAGACCGACGCTGCATGGCTGCCCGCGCCCGCGCCGGTGGCCGACCGATTCGGCACCCCGCTGGCGCTGCAGGTGCAGGTGCTGGACGCGCTGCCGCGCACGGCCGAGGGGGCGCCCGATGTCGCGGCGCTGGCAGCTCTGGTCGGCCAGGGCCAGGGCTTCAACGCGCCGACGCGGCCCACCGAGATCGAGGTGGCCGCGATCTGGCGCCGCGTGCTGGGCGTCGACGCCATCGCCGTCGACGCGAGCTTCTTCGACCTGGGCGGCCAGTCGCTGCTGGCCACGCAGTTGCTGCACGCGATCGCCCAGCGCTTCGGTGTGCGCTGGAGCCTGCGCGATGTGTTCATCGCCACCACCGTGGCGCAGCAGGCCGAGCGCATCGACAGCGCCCGTGCAGCGGCGCCAGCCGCCGCCATCCCCACGCCGGCGCCGGCGCAGGCGCAGGCGCAGGCCGAGGCACCGGACCCGGCCGCGGCGGCGCAGCGCCCGGCCGCGCGCGTGCTGCCCATCGGTTCGGGCCAGCAGCGCCTGTGGTTCATCGACCGGCTGCTGCCGCACAACCCGGCCTACCACGTCACCTGCTCGGTCAGCTTCGACGCGCCACCGCCACTGGCGCAGATCCAGGCCATCGTCGACACGCTGGTGGCCCGGCACGACAGCCTGCGCACCCGGCTGCCGCTGCTGGAAGGCGAGCCGGTGCAGTGCATCGAGCCCGCGCTGGCGGTGCCGGTGCGCGAGGCGACTGTGGCCGATGCGGCGGCGCTGGCCCAGGCCGAGCAGGACGAGGTGCGCGCAGCGTTCCAGCTGGCCACCGGGCCGCTGGTGCGCGCCTGCCTGTGGCGCCTGCCCGACGGCCGTGCGCGGCTGCAGCTGTCGATGCACCATGCCATCGCCGATGGCTGGTCGTTGCAGGTGCTGTTCGGCGAGATCCAGGCGCTGCTGCGCGGCCAGGCGCTGCCGGCCGCGGTGGCGCAATACCCCGAATTCGCCCAGTGGCAGCGCCAGCGCCTGGCCTCCGGCGCGCTGGAGGCCCAGGCGGTGTTCTGGCAGCGCCGGCTCGAGGGCAACCTCGACGGCATGGTGCTGCCCGCCGATCGTCCGCGTCGCAGCCAGCCCTCGCGCCGGGGCGGTCGCTGTGTGGTGCCGGTGCCGGCCGCGCTGTCGCGCCGGCTCAAGACCCTGGCACGCGAGCGGGGCGTGACGCCCTTCGTGGCCCTGCTGTCCGCGTTCAAGGCGCTGATGGCCTGGACGACCCAGCAGGACGACATCGTCGTCGGCAGCGTGGTCGCCAACCGCCACGACGAGCGCCATGCCGGCCTGGTGGGCTTTGCGGTCAACATGCTCACGCTGCGCACCGACCTGGGCGGCGATCCGCGCTTCACCGAGGTGCTGCAGCGCGTGCACCGCGTGCTGCTCGACGCCCACGCCAACCAGGAGATCCCGTTCGAGACCCTGGTCGACCGCCTGCAGCCGCCGCGCGATCCGGGCCGCGCGCCGCTGTTCCAGGTGGCCTTCGACATGCGCGATCCGGCCATCACCCGCAGCCAGACGCCCGGCGTCCGCTTTGCGGTGATGCGGCCCGACCTGGGCGCCTGCCAGTACGACCTGCACCTCACCTTCGACGACACCGACGACGGCTTCGTCGGCTTCTGGATGTTCGACGCCGAGCTGTTCCTGCCCGAGACGGTGCAGCGCCTGGCGGCCAACTTCGAGGCCCTGGTCGAAGGCGTGGTGGCCGATCCCGAGGCGCGGCTGGCCGCACTGCCGCTGCCCTGCGCCGCCGAGCGGGCGCTGCTCGACGCCTGGAACGACACCGCCCGACCCTACCCGCGCGACCGCACCGTGCATGCGCTGTTCGCCGAGCAGGCGGCGCGCACGCCCGATGCACCCGCCGTCGCGCAGGGCGACGAGGTGCTGAGCTACCGTGCCCTGGAGGCCCGCGCCAACCGGCTGGCGCACACGCTGCGCGCCGCCGGCGTCACGGCCGGGGTGCCGGTGGGCCTGGCGCTGCCGCGCACGCCGGCCCTGGTGGTGGCCATGCTGGCCATCCTGAAGGCCGGCGGCGCCTACCTGCCGCTGGACACCGACTATCCCGCCGAGCGCCTGGCCTTCATGCTGCGCGACACCGCTGCACCGCTGGTGCTGGCCGATGCCGGCACCGCGCCGCGCCTGCCGGCCTTTGCCGGGCGTGTGCTGCGCGTCGACGAACAGGCCCTGGACGACGCGGGTGCCGACACCGCGCCGCCGGCCGAGGTGGCCCAGGCCACCGACCTGGCCTATGTGATCTACACCTCGGGCTCCACCGGCGTGCCCAAGGGCGTGGAGGTGCTGCACCGCTCGATCGCGCGCCTTGTCTGCAACACCGACTACGTGCGCTTCGGGCCCGATGACCGCGTGGCCCAGGTCTCGGTGGTGTCCTTCGATGCCGCCACCTTCGAGTTCTGGGGCGCGCTGCTGCACGGCGGCTGCCTGGTGATCGCCGAGCGCGAGACCACGCTGGCGCCGGCCGCGCTGGCCCGCTTCCTGTCCGAGCAGCGCATCAGCGTGATGTTCCTCACCGCCGCGCTGTTCGACCGCGTGGCCCGCGACCAGCCGCGCGCCTTCGGCGGCATGCGCTACTTGGTCTACGGCGGTGCGGCGGCTTCGGTGGACGCGCTGCGCGCGGTGCTCGATTCCGGCGCGCCGCCGGCCCACCTGGTCAACGGCTACGGCCCCACCGAGGTGACCACCTTCGCGGTCACGCACGAGGTGCGCGGCATCGAGCCCGGTGCCAGCACGGTGCCCATCGGCCGGCCGATCGCCAACACCAGCGCCCATGTCGTCGGCCGCCACGGCGAGCGCCTGCCCATCGGCGTGTGTGGCGAGCTGCTGCTGGGCGGCGATGGCGTGGCGCGTGGCTACCGCGGCCGGCCATCGCTCACCGCCGAGCGCTTCGTGCCCGACCCGTTCTCGCCTGCGCCGGGCGCGCGGCTGTACCGCACCGGCGATGTGGTGCGCCGGCGTGCCGACGGCCTGATCGACTACCTGGGCCGCAACGACCAGCAGATCAAGCTGCGCGGCTTCCGCATCGAGCTGGGCGAGGTCGAGGCCGCGCTGTGTGCGATCGACGGCGTGCGCGAGGCCGTGGTCACGGTGCGCGCCGCGGCCGACGGCGACCGCACGCTGGCCGCCTATGTGACGCCCGCCGACCCGGCCGCGCCGCCGGCGGCCGATGCGCTGCGCCGCCGCCTGGCCGAGACGCTGCCGTCCTACATGCTGCCCACCGACCTGCTGCTGCTGCCGGCGCTGCCCTTGTCGCCCAACGGCAAGGTCGACCGCGCGCGGCTGCCCGATCCCGCCGCGCTGGCCGCGCCGGCGCCGGCCGGTGACCTGCCGCAGGGCGAGCTGGAACGCGTCATCGCCGGCATCTGGCGGCAGGTGCTCGAGCGCGCGCAGTTCGACCGCCGCACCAACTTCTTCGATGCCGGCGGCCATTCGCTGAAGCTGGCCCAGATGCACGGGCTGCTGGCGGCCCGCCTGGGCCGCGAGATCGCCATCGTCGACCTGTTCCGTCACCCGACGATCGCGGCGCTGGCCGCGCACCTGTCGCGCACGGCCGATGCCGACGCGCCCGAGACCACCGGATGACCGAACCCACCGCGCCGAAGGACGCCGCCGCGCACAAGGATGCTGCCGCGCAGAAGGTCGAGCTGCTGCGCCGCCTGGTCGCCGAGGGCAAGATCGCGCCGTCCGACCTGCCGATCCCGCCGCGCGCCGCGGCGGTGGCCGAACTGCCGCTGTCCTTCGCGCAGGAGGACGTCTGGCTGGTCGACCGCATCGAGCCGGGCAGCGTGGCCTACAACCTGGCCGTGCCGCCGCTGTGGCTGGAGGGCCCGCTGGATGCGGCCGCGCTGGCCGCGGCCTTCGACGCAGTGGTGCGCCGCCACGAGGCGCTGCGCACCACGGTGCGCACCGGTGACGACGGCGAGCCCCGCCAGGTGGTGGCCGACGAACTGGCCGTGCCTTTCGAGACCGAGACGCTGACGGTGGACGCCGCGGTGCGCGAGGCGGCGGTGCGCGAGGCCATGCGCCGCGAGGTCGAGAAGCCTTTCGATCTGGCGTGCGGGCCGCTGTTGCGCGCACGCCTGCTGGTGCTGGGCCCCGAGCTGCATGCGCTGCTGCTGACGATGCACCACATCGTCTTCGACGAACGCTCGATGGGCATCGTGCTGGGCGAACTGGGTACCCTGTATGGCGTGCTGCGCCGTGGCGAGCCCGCGCCGCTGCCGCCGCAGCGCCTGCACTATGCCGACTTTGCGCTGATGCAGCGGCGCTGGTTCAAGGGCCCGGCCTTCGAGCGCCAGATCGCCTACTGGCGCGAGCGCCTGCAGGGCGCCGAGGAACTGCGCCTGCCGCTCGAGCGCGCGCGCGCGGCGGGCCAGCCCGACCGCACGCTGCGCGACTCGGTGCAGCTGTCGCCCGAGCTCAGCGAGGCGCTGCGGGCGCTGGGGCGGCGCGAGGGCGTGACGCCCTTTGCGCTGATGCAGGCGGCCTTCGGTGCGCTGATGCATCGCTGGTGCGGGCAGGACGACGTGGTCATCGGTTCGCCGGTGACCACACGCACGCGGCCCGAGATGGCGGGCGTGGTGGGCTTCTTCGTCAACATGGTGGTGCTGCGCACCGACTTTGCCGGCCGGCCCTCGTTCCGTGAGGCGCTGGCCCGCGCGCGCGACACCACGCTGGCCGCGATGCAGCATGCGCAGGTGCCGTTCGACGCCGTGGTGCGCGCCACCGGCGTGCGCCGGCGCGGTGCGCTGAACCCGCTGTTCCAGGTGGCCTTCGCCTTCGAGAGCGGCCAGGCCGACGCGCTGGCCTTCGACGGCCTGCAGGCGCGGCTGCTGCGCTTCCATGCCGACGGCGGCAGCGGGGCTCTCGAGTCGGCCGTGGCGCGCTTCGATGTCGAGGCCTACGCCCGCGACGAGGCCGGCTGCCTGAGCCTGGAGCTGTCGGTCACCGAGCGGCTGGGCCGCGGGCCGCTGCGCCACCTGCTGCTGTCGTTCCGGCAGCTGGTGGCCGGCATCGTGGCCGAGCCCGACCGGCCGCTGGCCGAGCTGCCGCTGCTGGACGAGGCCATGCGCCGCCAGGTGCTGGACGACTGGAACCGCACCGGTACCGACTGGCCGCAGCACAGCGGCCTGGTGGCGCTGTTTGCCGCCCAGGTGGCCCGCGCGCCCGACGCCGTGGCGGTCGAGCATGGCGCGCAGCGCCTGAGCTATGCCGCGCTGGACGCGGCGGCCAACCGCCTGGCGCAGCGCCTGGCCGCGCGCGGCGTGGGGGCCGGCACCATGGTCGGCGTGGCGCTGCCGCGCTCGGTGGCGCTGGTCACGGCGCTGCTGGCCATCGTCAAGGCCGGCGCGGCCTATGTGCCGCTCGACCCCGACTACCCGGCCGACCGCCTGGCCTTCATGCTCGAGGACACCGCGGCCCCGGTGGTCGTCACCGACGCCGCGCTGGCCGGCCGCCTGCCGCCGGCCTGGGCCGGGCGCCTGCTGCGGCTGGAGGGCGACGCCGATGTGCCGCTGGCCGGTGCGCCGTTGGCCGAGCCACCGGGCCTGCCCGCGGCCGGCGACGACGCGTCCCGCCTGGCCTACGTGATCTACACCTCCGGCTCCACCGGCCGGCCCAAGGGCGTGATGGTCGAGCAGCGCTCGATCGTGCGCCTGGTGTGCGGCACCGACTATGTGCAGATCGGCCCTGGCCAGCGCGTGGCGCAGGTCTCGGTGGTGTCCTTCGACGCCGCCACCTTCGAGATCTGGGCGCCGCTGCTCAACGGCGGCACGGTGGTCGTGGTGCCGCGCGAAACCGTGCTGGCGCCCGACGACTTCAGCGCCTTCCTGGCCGGTGCCCGGCTCTCGGCGCTGTTCCTGACCACGGCGCTGTTCAACCAGATGTCGCGGCTGGCGCCGGCCGCGTTCCGGCCGGTGGGCGCCGTGCTGTTCGGTGGCGAGGCCTGCGATCCCGCGGCCATCCGCCGCGTGCTGGACGCCGGCCCGCCCGGTCGGCTGTTGCATGTCTACGGCCCGACCGAAGTCACCACCTTCGCCACCGCGCACGAGATCCTCGACGTGGCCGAAGGCGCCTTCACGGTGCCGATCGGCCGGCCGATCGCCAACACCCGCGCCGTGGTGCTCGACCCGCTGGGCCAGCCCCTGCCGATGGGCGTGGCCGGCGAGCTGTACCTGGGCGGGCCCGGTGTGGCGCGCGGCTACCTGAACCGCCCCGACGCCACCGCGCAGGCCTTCGTGCCCGATCCGTTCAGCCGCGAGCCCGGCGCGCGCCTGTACCGCACCGGCGACCAGGTGCGCCAGCGCGCGGGCGGTGCGATCGAGTTCGTCGGCCGCCGCGACCACCAGGTCAAGCTGCGGGGCTTCCGCATCGAGCTCGGCGAGGTCGAGACCGCGCTGCGCGCCGCTGCCGCGCTGAGCGACGTGCTGGCCATGGTGCGCGAGGACGAACCGGGCGACCGCCGCCTCGTCGCGTATGTGGTGCCGGCGGCCGGTGCCACGGTGACGGGCGAGGCGCTGCGTGCCGCCCTGCGCGAGCGTCTGCCCGCCCACGCCGTGCCGGCGGCCGTGGTGGTGCTGCCGCGCATGCCGCTGAACGCCAACGGCAAGATCGACCGCGGCGCGCTGCCGCCGCCGACTGCCCGCCCGACCGGCGGCGCCGACGGCACCGGCTCGGCGGCCATGGCTGCCGGGGCTGGTGCACCCGACGGTGCCGGCGCGGCGGTGCCGCCCAGTGCGCTGGAGGCCCGCATCGCCGGTGTCTATGCGCAGATGCTGGGGTTGGACGCGGTGGACCCGCGCGCCAACTTCTTCGAACTGGGCGGGCATTCGCTGCTGCTGGTGCGCACCCATGCCCGGCTGGTGGCCGCGCTGGGCATCGACTGCAAGGTGGTCGACCTGTTCTCCTACCCCACGGTGGCGTCGCTGGCGGCGCACCTGCAGGGCCAGGCGCAGGCGGCGCCTGCGGCTGACCCACTGGCCGCCGAGGCCCGCGCACGCCAGGCCCGCCGCCGCAGCGGCGTGGCGCCGCCGATCGCCATCGTGGCGATGGCCGGCCGCTTTCCGGGCGCGGCCGACGTGCAGACCTTCTGGGACCACCTGTGCGCCGGGCGCGAGGCGATCCGCTTCTTCAGTGCCGACGAGATGCGCGCCAGCGGTGTGCCCGAGTCGCTGATCGCCGATCCCGACCATGTGCCGGCCCGCGGCTGGCTGGCCGATGTCGACCAGTTCGACGCCGGCTTCTTCGGCTACTCGGCGCGCGAGGCCGAGGCCATCGATCCGCAGCAGCGCCTGCTGCTCGAATGCGCGCACGAGCTGCTCGACGCCGCCGGTATCGACCCCGAGCGCAGCCCGGCGGCGATCGGCGTGTTCGCCGGCGCCAGCCAGAACAGCTACCACGCCCACCTGCTGGCCTGCGGCGCCGAGCTGCCCGGTGGCCTGAGCCGCGTGCTGGCCGGCGGGCAGGACTTCCTGGCCACGCGCCTGTCGTACAAGCTGAACCTGCGCGGCCCCGCGCTGAACCTGCAGACCGCCTGCAGCACCTCGCTGGTGGCGGTGCACGCGGCCTGCCGCGCGCTGGCCGACCACGAGTGCGACGCGGCCATGGCCGGCGGCGTGTCGGTGACCGTGCCCACGCTGTCGGGCCATGTGTGGATGCCCGAGGGCATCGGCTCGCGCGACGGGCATTGCCGCGCCTTCGACGCCGACGCCGGTGGCACCGTGGGCGGCAACGGCGTGGCGCTGGTGATGCTCAAGCGCCTGGACGATGCGCTGGCCGACGGCGACCGCATCCACGCCGTGATCCGCGGCAGCGCGATCAACAACGACGGCGCGGCCAAGGTCGGCTACACGGCGCCCAGCGTCGAGGGCCAGGCCCGCGCGATCGCGCTGGCCCAGGCCGCCGCAGGGCTGACCCCCGACGAGGTGCAGGCCATCGAGGCCCACGGCACCGGCACCGCGCTGGGCGATCCGATCGAGATCGAGGCGCTGACGCGCGTCTTCGGCCCGCGGCCGCGGGCGGGCGAGCCCTGCTGGATCGGTGCGCTGAAAACCCATGTCGGCCATCTCGACGCCGCGGCCGGCGTGGCCGGGCTGATCAAGGCCGCGCTGCAGGTCGAGCATGGCCGCCTGGCGCCGACGCTGCATTTCCACGCGCCCAATCCGCGCATCGATTTCGCGCACTCGCCGTTCGCGGTGAACGCCACGCTGCGCGACTGGCAGCCGCCCGCGGGCACGCCGCGGCGCATCGGCGTCAGCAGCTTCGGCCTGGGCGGCACCAATGCGCATGTGGTGCTCGAGCAGGCGCCCGAGCGCCCGCCGGGTGGCGCCGCGCGCGACGTGCAGCTGCTGCCGCTGTCGGCGCGCAGCCCGGCCGCGCTGGAGCGGCTGGCGCAGGCCCTGGCGCAGCGTCTGGCCGCGCTGCCGGCCACGCCCGAGGCGCTGGCCGACGTGGCCTGGACGCTGCAGACCGGGCGGCGCGAGTTCGCGCACCGGCGCATCGTCGTGGCCCGCAGCGGCGCCGAGGCGGCGGCCCGGCTGGCGGCGGCGCCGGCAGAGCGCGCACCGGCCGGTCAGGCGGCCGCGGGCGGTCGGCGGGTGGTGTTCCTGTTCAGCGGCCAGGGCAGCCAGTACCCCGGCATGGGGGCCGGGCTGTACCGCGACGAGCCGGTGTTCCGCGACGCCGTCGACCGCTGCGCCGAGGCGCTGATGCCGCGCCTGGGCCTGGATCTGCGCACGCTGCTGTTCCCGGCCGATGCGGCGGCGCCTGCGGCGGCCGAGGCGCTGCAGCGCACCGAGATCGCACAGCCGGCGCTGTTCACCATCGGCTGGGCCACCGCGCAGTGGTGGCAGTCCGTGGGCGTGCGGCCGGCCGCCGTGCTGGGCCACAGCATCGGCGAATGGGTGGCGGCCTGCGTGGCCGGGGTGCTGTCGCTCGACGATGCGCTGTCGGCGGTGGCCGAACGGGGCCGGTTGATGGGCGCGATGGCGCCGGGCGCGATGCTCTCGGTGCCCCTGGCCGAGGCCGAACTGCTGCCGCTGCTGCCGGCCGACGTGGAACTGGCGGCCGAGAACGGTCCGGCGCTGTGCACCGTGGCCGGCCCGCAAGCCGCGATCGCGGCGCTCGAGGCCACGCTGGAGGCGCAGGGGCTGGCGCCGCGCCGGTTGCACACGTCCCATGCCTTCCACTCGGCGGCCATGACACCGGCGCTGGCGCCGTTCGCGCAGCATGTGGCCACGCTGTCGCTGCGCCCGCCGGCGCTGCCCTGCCTGTCCAACCTCGACGGCCAGCTGCTCGGCGAGCGCGCCACCGATCCGGCCTACTGGGCGCAGCAGCTGCGTGCGCCGGTGCGGTTCTCGCAGGCGCTGCAGACGCTGTTTGCCGACCCCGCCCACCTGCTGCTGGAGGTGGGCCCCGGCGGCACGCTGGCGGCGCTGGCGCGTGGCCATGCCGAGCGGCCGGCCGCGATGGCCCCCGTGGCCTCGCTGCGCCATCCCGGCGATGCCCGTGACGACCTGGCCGTGCTGCTCGAGGCCGCCGGCCGCCTGTGGCTGCAAGGCGTGCGCCCCGACTGGGCGGCCCTGCACCGGGGCGCGCGCCGCCTGAAGGTGGACTTGCCCGCCACGCCGCTGGAGCGCCGCCGCTACTGGATCGATGCCCGGCCTGGCGCTGTTGGCGCCGTCGGTGCCGCGCCGGGACAGGCTGCGGCACCCGCCTCCGTCGCCTCTTGCGCACCGCTGCCCGCAGGCCGCCTGGCGCAGCCGGCCGACTGGCTGTACCTGCCCTCCTGGCGCCGCACCGGTGTGGCGCCGGCGCAGGCGCTGGCCACGCGCTGGCTGCTGGTGGCAGCTGCCGGCGACGTCCGTGCCGGGGCGCTGGCCACGGCATTGCAGGCGCAGGGCGCACCGGTGCAGCAGGCCATGCCGTCCGATGTGGCGGCACTGGCGGCCTGGGTGGCCACCCACAGCGACGTCATTGACGGCAGCGATGACCGCCTGCCGTCCGTCGTGTGGCTGGGCACCACCGGTGCGGCCGGGGCCGATGAACGCGACGCGGGCTTCCATGCCGTGGCCGCCGCGCTGCGGGTGCTGGGTGCCAGCGGCCGTCCGGCGCGCCTGGCCTACATCGCCGAGCGCACGCTGGCCGTGCAGCCCGGCGAGGCCCTGGTGCCAGAGCGCTGCATGGCGCTGGCGCCGCTGAAGGTGGCGGCGATGGAGCACCCCGGCCTGGTCGCACGCGCCATCGACTGCGATGCGGCGACTCCTGCCGCGCGTCTGGCGGCCGATCTGCTGGCGCCTTGGGCCGACCCGGCCGTGGCCTGGCGCCGCGGCGCGCGCTGGGTGCAGGGCTTCGAGGCCCTGCCCACGCCGGCGCCTGCGCCGATGTCCGGCGCCCCCGGTGGCCTGGCCGACGGCGACACCGTGCTGATCACCGGTGGACTGGGCGGCGTGGGCCTGGCGCTGGCGGCGCACTGCGCGCGCCGGGCCCGGGTGCGCCTGGTGCTGGTGGGGCGCAGCGGCCTGCCGCCACGCGATGCCTGGGCCGAGGCAGTGGCCGCAGGCGGCGCCGCTGCCGCGCAGATCCGCGCCGTGCAGGCGCTCGAGGCCCAGGGCGCGGCGGTGCTGGTGTGCCGCGCCGACGTGGCCGACGCCGCGCAGATGGAGGCCGCGCTGGCCATCGCCCGCGCCCGCTTCGGCGCCATCGACGTGGTGGTGCATGCCGCGGGGGCCGACAAGCACGGCCGCGCGCTGGCCGATCTGGACGCCGCGCACTGCGCCGCTCAGTGGCGACCCAAGATCGATGGCCTGCGCGTGCTCGACGCGCTGCTGGCCGCCCAGCCACCGCGGCTGGCGCTGCTGCATTCGTCGCTGGCCGCCGTCACCGGCGTGGCCGGTTTCGCCAGCTATGTGGCGGCGCACCAGTACCTGGACGCAGTGGCCCTGTCGGGCGGCGGCGCACTGGGCTGGCGCAGCATCGGCTGGGACCACTGGGGCGCTGGCGAGGCGGCCCGCGACGCCCGCGCGATGCCCGTGGCCGCCGCCTGCGAGGCGCTCGACCGCGCACTGGGTTGCGACGAGGCCTGGTTGCTGGTGTCCACCGAGCCGCTGGACGCCCGCGTGCGGCGCTGGGCGCTGGCTGGCGGGTCGGCCGGGTCGATGGCCGCCGGGGCCGCGGGGCAGGACAGCGCGATGGCCGCGGTGGGCGCCGTGGATGCCGAGGGTGCCGAGGGTGCCGAAAAGGAGGCCCGCGACGGCCCCTCGCGCGGCCATCCGCGTCCGGCGCTGGCCACGGCCCATGTGGCGCCGCGCAGTGCGCTGGAGCGCACGCTGGCCGGCCTCTGGCAGCAGGTGCTGGGCATCGACGGCATCGGCGTCGACGACGATTTCTTCGAGCTGGGCGGCGACTCGGTGCTCAACCTGCAGATTGCCGGCCGGGCGCGCCAGGCCGGGCTGGCGATGTCGCCCAGGCTGGTGTTCGAGCACCCGACGATCGCCCGCCTGGCGGCGCAACTGGGCGATGTGCCCGGCGGGGGCGTGTCGGCGGGGGCCCCCGCCATGCTGCCGCACGCGCAGGCGCCGGCCGCCGCCGGCCCGTTGCCGCTGACGGCGATCCAGGCCTGGTTCCTCGGCCGCGGCCTGGCCCGGCCGCAGCACTTCAACCTGCCGCTGCTGCTGGAAATGCGCCAGCCCGTGACACCGGCCCGCCTGCTGGAGGCGCTGGCGGCCCTGGCCGCGCGCCACGAGGCCCTGCGCCTGCGCTTCGCGTGCACGGCCGGCGCCTGGCAGGCCGAGATCGCTGCCAGCGTGGTCACGCCGCCGCTGGCGCGCCACGACCTGTCGGCGCTGGACGCGGCGGCCCAGGACGCGCGCATCGACGCCGCGGGGCAGGCCCTGCAGGCGGGCCTCGACCTGGCGCAGGGCCCGCTGTGGTGCCTGGCCTGGTTCGATCTGGGGCCGGCCCGCACACCGCGCCTGCTGTTCGTGGCCCACCACCTGATCGTGGACATGATCGCCTGGCGCGTGCTGCTGGAAGACCTGCAGCTGCTGGTGCAGTGCCAGGCGCAGCGGCTGGCGCCGCCCGGCGTGTCGCTGCGGCACTGGGCCGAGCACCTGCACCGCTGGGCGGCCAGCCCGGCCGCAGCGGCCGAACTGCCGCACTGGCGCAGCCTGCGCGCCGCCGCGCCGCTGCCCTGCGATGACCGCGCGGGCGCGAACGACGTGGCCTCGGCGGCGCAGTGGGTGCAGACGCTGGACGCGGCCACCACGCGCGCGCTGGTGGCCGAGCTGCCGCGCACCGCGGGCGGTGCGCCGGTGCGCACCGACGACGCACTGCTGCTGGCCCTGGCCCAGGCCGTGTGCGGCTGGGCCGGTGGCGACGCCCTGCTGGTGGATGTGGAGGGCCATGGCCGCGATGCGCTGGAGGGTGTGCTCGACACCTCGCGCACCGTGGGCTGGTTCACCACCGTGCATCCGCTGCGCCTGGTGCTGCCGCCGGCCGGTGGCGCGGCCACGCGTTTGGCGGCGGTGCGCGCGCAGCGTGGCGCGGTGCCGCGCGACGGTGCCGGCTTCGGCGTGCTGCGCCACCTGTCACCCGATGCCGCTCTGCGCACCGAGCTGGCGGCGCTGCCGGCGCCCGAACTGTCCTTCCTGTACCTGGGCCAGTTCGACCAGGCCTTCGCCGGTGATGCGATGTTCGTGCCGGCGCTGGAGCCCTGTGGCGCCTTCCATGACCCCCACGGCGCGCGCCCGCACCTGATCGAGGTGAACGCGCTGATCACCCAGGGCCAGCTGCGCGTGTCCTGGGGCTACAGCCGCCACCGCCACCACGAGGCCACGGTGCGTGCGCTCGCCGACGCATTCGCGCAGGCGCTGCGTGCGCTGGTGACGCCGCCCGCCGGCCCGCGCTACAGCGGCGAAGGTTTCGCCGCCGGGGATCTGGCCGAGATCGCGCGGCAACTGGCCCAGAGCAAGGTGTCCGGATGAGCCTCGACGGCGTCGAAGACCTGTACGAGCTGACCCCGCTGCAGCAGGGCATGCTGTTCAACGGCCTGCTGGCGCCGGAGTCGCAGGCCTACACCATCGTCGTCGATGTGGGCGTCGCCGGTCCGCTGGACACCGCCACCGTGCAGACCGCCTGGCAGGAGGTGCTGGCGCGGCATGCGGCGCTGCGCACCAGCTTCCTGTGGGAGCGCATGGAACGGCCGGTGCAGGTGGTGCACCGCGCAGTCGATGCCGGCGTGACCTGGCACGACCTGGCCGGTCTGCCGCCCGAGGCGCAGGCGGCGCGCCAGCGCGAGATCGCCGCGGCCGAGAAGGCAAGCGGCTTCGACCTGCGGCGCGCGCCGCTGATCCGGCTGGCGGTGCTGGCGCTGGGCGGTGCGCGCTGGCGCTGCGTCTGGACCTTCCATCACATCGTGCTCGAAGGCTGGTCGGCAGCGCTGGTGATGGCCGACTTCTGGACCGCCTGCGAGGCGCTGGCCGCCGGCCGACCCGTGGCGCTGCCGCCAGGGCCGGCCTACGCCGACTACCTGCGCTGGCTGCGCCGGCAGGACCGCGACGCGGCCCAGGCCCATTGGCGCGAGGCCCTGGCCGGCCTGGCCGTGCCCACGCGGCTGCCCTATGACCGCGCCACCACCGGTGGCCCGCAGCCGGTGCAGCAGGTGGCGCAGACCCGGTTGTGCCTGTCGAGCCAGGCGCATGCGGCGCTCGCGGCCTTCGCCCGTGCACAGCGGGTCACGCTGAACACCGTGCTGCACGGCGCCTTTGCGCTGCTGCTGTCGCGCAGCGCCGGCGAGGACGATGTGCTGTTCGGCACCGTGGCCTCGGGCCGGCCAGCCGACCTGGACGGTGCGCACGGCATCGTCGGCCTGTTCGTCGCCACGCTGCCGGCGCGTGTGCGCTGCGCGCCCGACGAGCCGCTGCTGCCCTGGTTGCGCCGGCTGCAACTGGCGCTGGCCGCAATGCGCGAGCACGGCCACGTCTCGCTGGTCGACCTGCAGGCCTGGAGCGACGTGCCCGCCGGCCAGCCGCTGTTCGAGGCGGTGCTGGCCTTCGAGAACTGGCTCGACACCCCGCCGCCGGCCGGTGGCCTGCTGCAGGTGGCCGACCGCCAGGTGCACGAGACCAGCGACCAGCCGCTGACGCTGTTCGCCACCTTCGAGCCGACGCTGACGTTGACGCTGATGTACGACGTGGCGCGTTTCGACGCCGCACCGATGGCGCGCATGCTGGGCCAGCTGCGCACGCTGCTGGAGGGCTTCGTCGGTGCCAGCGAAGCCACGCTGCTGGCCCAGCTGCCGTGGCTCACGGCCGATGAACGGGCGGCCCTGCTGCACGCCGGCCAGGCCACCGCCACGGCCTACCCGCGTGACGCGTCCATCGCCACGCTGTTCCGCGCCCAGGCGCGGCAGCGGCCCGATGCCGTGGCGCTGCAGCACCTGGACCGGTGCATGACCTATGCCGAACTCGACGCGTCCAGCGACCGCATGGCCGCGGCGTTGCAGGCCGCCGGGGTCGGCCACGAGACGCCGGTGGCCCTGCTGTCCGAGCGCTGCTTCGAGCTGGTGGTGGCCATCCTGGGCATCCTGAAGGCCGGCGGCGCCTACGTGCCGCTGGACCCCGGTTCGCCGCCGGCCCGGTTGGCGGCCATGCTGGCCGATGCCCGCCCGGTCCTGGTGCTGGCGCAGCGCGCGCTGGCTGGCCGGCTGCCGGCCGGTGGCGCGCCGCTGCGCTGGCTGGACGACGCCGCGGCCTGGGCCGACGCGTCGCTGCCGGGGCCGTGCCCGGCGCAGGGCGGCAGCCTGGCCTACGTGATGTACACCTCGGGCTCCACCGGCGTGCCCAAGGGCGTGTGCATCGAGCAGCGCAGCGTGCTGCGCCTGGTGTGCGGCACGCAGTTCGCCCGCTTCGGGCCGGACGAGACCTGGCTGATGTTCGCGCCGGTGTCCTTCGACGCGTCCACGCTCGAGATCTGGGGCGCGCTGCTGCACGGCGCGCGCCTGGTGGTGGCGCCGCCGGGGCCGCAGTCGCTGGCCGAGCTGGGGGGGCTGATCCGCGACGGGGGCATCCGTGCGCTGTGGCTCACCGCGGCGCTGTTCAACCAGATGGTGGCCGAGCAACGGGACTGCCTGGCCGGCGTACGCCAGCTGCTGGCCGGCGGCGAGGCGCTGTCGGTGCCGCATGTGCAGCGCATGCTGGCGGTCATGGCGCCGGATGCGCGCGTGATCAACGGCTACGGCCCCACCGAGAACACCACCTTCACCTGCACCCATGCGCTGGCGCCTGGCAGCGCGCTGGGCGACTCGGTGCCGATCGGCCGGCCGATCGCCAACACCCGCGTGCTGGTGGCCGATGCACGGCGGCAGCCGGTGCCGGTGGGCGTGTGGGGCGAACTGCTGATCGGTGGCGACGGCCTGGCCAGGGGCTACCTGAACCAGCCCGCGCTGAGCGCGCAGGCCTTTGTCGACGATCCCGATGTGCCGGGTGCCCGGCTGTACCGCAGCGGCGACCGCGTGCGCTGGACCGACGCCGGCGTGATCGAGTTCGGCGGCCGCATTGACCGCCAGATCAAGCTGCTGGGCCATCGCATCGAGCCCGGCGAGATCGAGGCCGCGCTGCAGCGCCATGCCCAGGTGGGTGATGCGGTGGTGGGTGTCGTCGGCGAATCCGAGGCGCGCCGCCTGGTGGCCTGGGTGGCCGGCCGTGATGGGCAGCGGCCCGACGCCGCCGCGCTGCGCGAGCACCTGCGCGCGCTGCTGCCGGCACCGATGCTGCCGCAGCACCTGGTGGTGCTGGCGGCGCTGCCGCTCACGCCCAACGGCAAGGTCGACCGCGCGGCGCTGCCGCTGCCCGAGGCCGCACCGCGCGAGGCCGGCGCAACCCCGCGCAATGCGCGCGAGCAGCGCCTGGCGGCCTGCTGGGCCGAGGCCCTGGGCCGCGACGTGGTGGGCCTGGACGACAACTTCTTCGACCTGGGTGGCAACTCGCTGCTGGTGATGAAGGTGCACGGCCGGCTGCAGGCCGACGAGCCGGCGCTGAAGGTGGTCGACCTGTTCCGCCACCCCACCGTGCGCGCGCTGGCCGCGCACCTGGCGGCGCTGGCGCCGGCCGCTTGCGCCCCGGTGCCCTTGCCGCAGAACCCATCGGCGAGTGCGGCGCTGAATGCGCCCGTGAATGCCCCGGTGCCGGCCCCGGCGCCCACCGCGGCCCCCGATCCCCTGGCCGAGCGTGCGCGCAAGCGTCGCGAGGCGATGCGCCGTCCGGCGCGCTCCTGAGACCACGACGATGAGTGCCCTGCCCAGCGATGCCGCCGCCCCCGCCGAACTGCCCGAGGCCGTTGCCATCGTCGGCTGGGCCGGCCGCTATCCCGGCGCCGCCCACCTCGACCAGCTGTGGGACAACCTGCGCGGGGGCGTCGAATCGGTGCGTTTCTTCACCCGCGACGAACTGCTCGCCGCCGGCCTCGACCCGCAGCTGATCGACCGCCCCGACTACGTGCCGGCCAAGGGCCGGCTCGACGACGTGGAGCTGTTCGACGCCTCGTTCTTCGGCTACACGCCGCGCGAGGCGGCGGTGATGGACCCGCAGCACCGCCTGTTCCTCGAATGCGCCTGGGAGGCGCTGGAGAACGCAGGCCGCATCGTGCCCCGTGACGGCCAGGCCGTGGGCGTGTACGCGGCGAGCAGCATCAACACCTACCTGCTTCGAAACTGGAACACCGAGGCCTTCCGTGCGCTGGACGGGCTGGAGCTGCTGATCAGCTCCGACAAGGACTTTCTGGCCACCCGCGTGGCCTACAAGCTCGACCTCAAAGGCCCCGCGGTGGTGGTGCAGACGGCCTGCTCGTCGTCGCTTTCGGCGGTGTGCCAGGCCGCGCAGTCGCTGCTGGACTTCCAGTGCGACCTGGCGCTGGCCGGGGGCGTGTCGGTCAACAACCCGCGTGTCGGCGGCTATGTCTACCGCCAGGGCGCGATCATGTCGCCCGACGGCCACTGCCGCGCCTTCGACGCCGAGGCCCAGGGCACGCTGTCGGGCGAGGGCGTGGGCATCGTCGTGCTCAAGCGCCTGTCGGAGGCGCTGGCCGACGGCGACACCATCCACGCCGTGCTGCGCGGCTTCGCGCTGAACAACGACGGCGCCAACAAGATCGGCTACACCGCGCCCAGCGTCGACGGCCAGGCGGAGGTGATCCGCATGGCGCAGGCCTTCGCCGGCGTCGGGCCCGACGACATCTCCTACATCGAGGCCCACGGCACCGGCACCGAACTGGGTGATCCGATCGAGATCGCTGCGCTGACCCAGGCCTTCCGTGCCGGCACCGCGCGCCGGGGCTTCTGCGGCATCGGCTCGGTCAAGACCAACTTCGGCCACACCGATGCGGCGGCCGGCGTCACCGGCCTGCTGAAGGCGGCGCTGGCGCTGGACCACGGCGAGATCCCGCCCTCGCTGCACTACCAGCGGCCCAATCCGCACATCGATTTCGCCAACAGCCCGTTCCGCGTCATCGACCGCCTGACACCCTGGCCCGCCGAGGCGCCGCGGCCGTGGCGTGCCGGTGTCAGCGCCTTCGGCATCGGCGGCACCAATGCGCATGTGATCGTCGAGGAGGCGCCGCCGCAGGCCGCGTCGGGGCCGTCGCGGCCGGCGCAGCTGCTGCTGCTCTCGGCCCGCAGCGAGAAGGCACTGGACGCCGCCCAGCAGCGCCTGGCCGCCCATCTGGCCGCCCATCCGGAGCAGCCGCTGGCCGACGTGTGCCACACGCTGCAGGCCGGCCGGCGCGCGTTCGACTGGCGCCGTGCCGTGGTGGTGCGCGACGCCGCCGCTGCCCGGGACCGCCTGGCCCAGGGCGGCGGCGTCAAGCGCGTGGCCGGCGACCGGCCGGTGGTGTTCTGCTTCAGCGGCCAGGGCACGCAGCATCCCGGCATGGGTGCGGGCCTGTACCGCGACGAGCCGGTGTTCCGCCAGACGCTGGACCACTGCCTGGCCCTGCTGCGTGAGCACGCCGGCCTCGACCTCGCCCCGCTGCTGTTCGCAGCCGCCGACGACGAAGCCGCGGCCGCTGCGTTGCGCGACACCCGCTGTGCGCAGCCGGCGCTGTTCGCGCTGGAGTACGCGCTGGCCAGCACCTGGATGCACTGGGGCGTGCAGCCCGACGCGATGATCGGCCACAGCATCGGCGAGTACGTCGCCGCCTGCCTGGCCGGCGTGATGTCGCTCGACGACGCGCTGGCGCTGGTGGCGCTGCGGGGCCGCCTGGTGGCGTCGCTGCCGGCGGGGGCCATGCTGGCGGTGCCGATGGCCGAGAAGCCGCTGGCGCCGCTGCTGCGGCCGCCCCTGGCCATCGCCGCGGTCAATGCGCCCAAGCTGTGCGTGGTGGCCGGCGAGACCGCTGCCGTGGCCGCGCTCGAGGACGAACTGCGTGCCAGCGGGCTGGCGCCGACACGGCTGCACACCTCGCACGCCTTCCACTCGCCGATGCTCGACCCGATCCTGGACGAGTTCCACCGCGCGGTGGCGCGTGTGCGCCTGTCGCCGCCGCAGCGGCCGTATGTGACCAATGTCGACGGCGGCTGGATCCGGCCCGAGCAGGCCACCGACCCACGGCACTGGGTGCGCCACCTGCGCGAGGCGGTGCGCTTCTCGGCCGGCGTGCGCCTGCTGCTGGAGGACGAGGCCCGGCTGTTCATCGAGATCGGGCCGGGCGCCACGCTCACCGGCCTGGTGCGCCAGCATGTCGAGGCCTCGGGGGCCGAGCGGGCGCTGGCCTCGATGCGCTCGCCGCGCGACGGCACCGACGACGGCGAGTTCCTGCTCGGCGCACTGGGCCGCGCCTGGCAGTCGGGTGTCAACGTCGACTGGGACGCCTTCGCCGCCCAGGAGCGCCGGCGCCGCGTGCCGCTGCCCAGCTACCCGTTCGAGCGCCGCCGCTTCTGGGTCGAGCCTTCGGCCACCGACGGCCCGCCGCGGGCGGAAGCGCCGTTGCGCAAGCTGGCCGACCCGGCCGACTGGCTGCACGTGCCGGCCTGGCGCCAGGCGCCGCTGGCGCCGGCCGACGCGCCGGCCGGCCCCTGGCTGGTGCTGGCCGATGCCGCTGGCCTGGGCGACGCGCTGGTGGCGGCCCTGGCCGCCACGGGGCGGCGCGTGACCGTGGCCACCGCGGGCACGGCCTTCGAGCAGCCGGCGCCGGGGCGCTTCACGCTGCGCCCCGCGGTGGCCGAGGACCATGAGGCGCTGTTCGCGGCGCTGGAGGCGCAGGGCGCCGCGCCCGCGGTGGTGGTGCATGCCTGGGCCGCCGACGGCGGCGAGACCCGCTGCTTCTGGAGCCCGCTGGCCACCGTGCGGGCCGCCGGCCGGCGCGGCGCGGTGCGCCTGCTGTTCGTCACCGCCGGCGCCCAGGCGGTGCTGGCCGGGGAGCACGTCGACGCCACGGCGGCGCTGGTGGCCGGCCCCGCGCTGGTGGGCCGGGCCGAGTACGAGCGGCTCGATGCGCGCTGGATCGACCTGCCGCGCGAGCCCGCTGCCGCGGCCGCGGCCCTGCTGGCCGAGGCCGGCGCGCCGGCCGCACCGCGCGGCGCGCCGGCCGAGCCCGTGGCCTGGCGCGGCGCGCAGCGCTGGCTGCGCGGCCATGCGCCGCTGCCGCTGGCGGCACCGGCTCCTGGCGTGCCCGGGCTGGGCGCCGGCGCGGTGGTGCTGGTCACCGGCGGCTTCGGCGGCATCGGCCTGGCGCTGGCCGCGGGCATCGCGCGCAGCGTGCCGCAGGCGCGGCTGGCGCTGCTGGGCCGCCACGCGCTGCCGCCGCGCGAGACCTGGGACGGCTGGCTCGCCGCCCAGCCTGCCGGCGACGCCACGGCGCGCCGCATCCGCGCCGTGCAGGCGCTGGAGCAGGCGGGCGCCACCGTGCTGCCGCTGGCGGTCGACTTGGCCGATGCCGCCGCACTGGCGCAGGCGGTGGCCATGGTGCGCCAGCGCCTGGGCCGCATCGATGCGGCCATCCATGCCGCCGGCGTGGCGGGCGGCGGCATCGTCGAGCTCAAGACGCCCGAGGCCGCCGCCGCGGTGCTGGCGCCCAAGGTGAGCGGCACGCGGGCGCTGGAGGCCGCCCTGGCGGCCACCCCCGGCGCGCCGCCGCTGGCCTGGCTGCTGCACTGTTCGTCGCTCACCGCCACGCTGGGCAGCGCAGGGCAGGTGGACTACACCGCGGCCAACGCCTTCCAGGACGCCCATGCCCATGAGGCCGCGGCGCAGGGCCGGCGCGTGGTGTCGGTGCAGTGGGACACCTGGGCCGAGTCGGGCATGGCGCTGGCCGCCGAGTTGCCGGCGGCGATGGCCGCGCAGCGCGCGCAGGGCCTGGCCGCCGGCCTCACCGATGCCGAGGGTTTCGAGGTGCTGCGCCGTGCGCTGGCCGCCGGACAGCCGCAGCTGCTGGTGTCGACCCGCGACCTGGCCGCCCGCCTGCGTCCGCCGCCCGCTGCCGCCAGGCCGCTGGCGCCCAGGGCCGATGCCGAGGCCCCCCCCGATGGCGACGCCGCCGCGGCCGATGATGCAGCCCCCGAGGGCCGCGCGCGCCGCAGCCTGTCCACCCCCTTCGTCGCACCGCGCACCGACACCGAGCGTGCCGTGGCCGCGGCCTGGCAGGACCTGTTCGGCATCGAGGCCATGGGCGTCGACGACGATTTCTTCGAGGCCGACGGTCACTCGCTGCTGGCCATCCAGATCGTCGCGCGCCTGACCAAGGACCTGAACGTGCGCCTGCCGGTCAACGCGCTGTTCGAGTCGCCCACCATCGCCCGGCTGGCGGCGCGCATCGACGGCCTGCGTGCCGAGCCGGGCAGCGACGAGGCGCGCATCGCCGAGGCGCTGGCGATGGTCGAGCAGCTCAGCGACGACGAGATCGCCAAGCTGCTGGCCGACGACGGCGCGGCGCCGCACTGAGCCCCAGCCGCGATGGCCACGCTGCCGCCCACGCCCCCCGATCCGCGCGCGCGCCTGGCGGCGCTGCCGCCGGACAAGCGCGCCGCGCTCGAGGCGCTGCTGCGGCGCCAGGGCGTGGCGCTGCCGGCCGAGGCCGCGCCCACGCCGCAGCGCCGGGCCGATCCGTCGGCGCCGGCGCCCCTGTCCTTCGACCAGCTGCGCATGTGGTTCCTGCACCAGCTGGCACCGCAGGGCCAGGCCCTGCACCTGCAGCTGCGCGGCATCTTCGACGCCGACGTGGCCCGGCTCGAGGCTGCGCTGGGGCAGCTGCTGCAGCGCCACGAGATCCTGCGCACGCGCTATGTGCTGCAGGGTGCCGAGCCGGTGCAGATCGTGGACGCAGCCCCGGCGTCGGTCACGCTGTCGGTCGTCGACCTGTCGCAGCTGGACGACGACGGGGCGATCACCGCTGCCGCGCTGCCGCACATCGAGGCCGCGCGTGCGCGGCCGATCGACCTGGCGCAAGGGCCGGTGTGGCACGCGCTGGCCTTCCGCCTGGCGCGTGGGCGCAGCGGGCTGTGCCTCACGGTGCACCACATCGCCAGCGATGGCTGGTCGATCGACGCGCTGATCGCCGAGCTGCGCGAGCTCTGTGCCGCCGCCCAGGCCGGGCGCGCGCCGGCGCTCGAGCCGCTGCCGCTGCAGTACGCCGACTACGCCACCTGGCAGCGCGCCTGGCTGCAGGGTGAGGCGCTGCAGCGCCAGATCGCCTGGTGGCGCGAGCGCCTGGCCGGCATGCCCCAGGTGCTGGACCTGCGCACCGACTTCCCGCGGCCGGCCGTGGCCGGCGGCCGCGGCGCGGCCATCGCGGTGGTGGTCGAGCCGGCGCTGCTGGAGGGCCTGCGCACCGTCGCCAAGGCGCAGCGTGCCACGATGTTCATGACGCTGCTGGCCGTCTACCAGTGCGTGCTGGCGCGCAACACCGGGCAGTTCGATGTCGTCGTCGGCACCCCGGTGGCCGGCCGCGAGCGGCCCGAGTTCGCGCAGGTGCAGGGCCTGTTCCTTAACAGCCTGGTGCTGCGCACCGACCTGTCGGGCGACCTGCGCTTCGACGAGGCCCTGGCCCGCGTGCGCGACACCGTGTCGGCGGCCTTCAGCCATGCCGAGCTGCCCTTCGAGAAGCTGGTGGCAGCCCTGCAGCCGCAGCGCGACCTGTCGCGCAACCCCTTGTTTCAGGCCCTGTTCACCCAGCCCATCCTGGGCCGCTACACCGAAGGCGTCACGCGCCGCAGTGCCGAGGGGCCGCAGGCCCTGGCCCAGGGGCAGGGCGAGTTCGACCTGGGCCTGTGGTTCGAGGACTATGGCGGCGAGGCCACGCTGACCTGGCATTACGACGCCGACCTGTTCGCGCCGCCCACGATCGAGCGGCTGGCGCGCCAGTTCCTGAGCCTGGCGCGTGCCGCAGCGGCCGATCCCGGCGTGCGCGTCGAGCAGGCCGACCTGCTGTCGCCCGACGAGCACGCGGCGCTGGCCGCCGAGCGCGCCGCGGCGCGCCGGCCCCTGCCCACCGAGCCGTTCGTGCTCGCCGTCGAGCGGCAGGCGGCGCGCCGCCCCGAGGCCACGGCCCTGGTGTTCGAGGACCAGCGCCTGGGCCGTGCCGAGCTCGATGCGCGCGCCAACCGGCTGGCGCGCCATCTGCGTGCGGCCGGTGCGGGCCGCGAGACGCGGGTGGCCGTGCACCTGCCGCGTGGTGTCGACATGCTGGTGGCGGTGCTGGCCGTGCTGAAAGCCGGCGCCAGCTATGTGCCGATGGACCCGGCCTACCCGCGTGAGCGCCTGGCCGGCATGCTGGACGACAGCGGCGCTGCGCTGCGCCTGACCCACGCCGCGCTGCGCGACGCGTTGCCCGTGGATGCGGCGCGCCCGGTGTGCCTGGACACCGAGGCCGATGCCATCGCCGCGCACGACAGCGCGCCGGGGGCCGACCTGCCGTGCCCGGCGCTGGGCGATCTGGCCTACACCATCTACACCTCGGGCTCCACCGGGCGGCCCAAGGGCGTGATGGTCGAGCACGGTGCGCTGGCCAACTTCCTGGCCGCGATGGCCGAGGCGCCGGGCTGCGGCGAGGACGACGTGCTGGTGGCCGTGACCACGCTGTCCTTCGACATCGCCGGGCTCGAGCTCTACCTGCCGCTGGTGTGCGGCGCCACCGTGGTGCTGGCACCGTCTGCGGTGGCCGCCGATGGCGCGGCGCTGGCGCGGCTGATCGACGGCCAGGGCGCCACCATGGTGCAGGCCACACCGGCCACCTGGCGCCTGCTGCTGGCCGCCGGCTGGCGCAGCCGGCCGGGCCTGACGATGCTGTGCGGCGGCGAGGCGCTGCCGCGTGAGCTGGCCAACCGGCTGCTCGCCGGCGGTGGTGCGCTGTGGAACCTGTACGGGCCCACCGAGACCACCATCTGGTCGACGGCCGGCCGGGTCGAGCCGGGCAGCGCCAGCGTGCCGCTGGGCCGTGCCATTGCCAACACCCAGTTGCACGTGCTCGACCGCCATGGCCGGCCGGCACTGCCCGGCGCGGTGGGCGAACTGGCCATCGGCGGCGCCGGCGTGGCGCGCGGCTACTGGCGCCGCGACGCGCTGACCGCCGAGCGCTTCGTGGCCGATCCCTTCGCCGACGCGCCGGGGGCGCGCATGTACCTCACCGGCGACGCCGTGCGCCGCCTGGCCGATGGCACGCTGGAGTTCATCGGCCGCAACGACGGCCAGGTCAAGCTGCGCGGCTTCCGCATCGAGCTCGGCGAGATCGAGGCCGTGCTGGAACGCGCGCCCGGCGTTGCGCAGGCCGTGGTGCTGCTGCGCGAGGACCGACCCGGCGATGCCCGGCTGGTGGCCTATGTGGTGCCCGCGCCCGGCGGCCCGGCACCGGAGGTGGCCTCGCTGCAGCGCCATGCCGCGGCCACGCTGCCGGTGCACATGCTGCCCTCGGCCTGGGTGCTGCGCGAGGCCATGCCGCTGACGGCCAATGGCAAGGTCGACCGCAAGGCGCTGCCGCCGCCCGCGCAGCGCGCTGCCGACGCACCGGCGCAACCGCCGGCCACCGTGCTGGAGCAGCGCATCGGCGCCATCTGGCAGCAGGTGCTGGGGCTGGAGCGGGTGGGCCGCGATGACAACTTCTTCGACCTGGGTGGGCATTCGCTGGGCTTCGTGCAGGTGCAGGCGGCGCTGCGCGAGGCCACCGGCGTCGAGGTGCCGGTGGTGCAGCTGTTCGAGCACCCGACCGTGGCGGCGCTGGCCGCCCATCTGGCGCGCCTGGCCGGCACCGATGCGGACCGTGCCGATGGGTCGCCCACGCCCACCTCCGACCGTACCCCCATGTCCGCACCGCGGCCGGCCTCGCGGGACATAGCGGTGGTGGCCGTGCACGGGCGCTTTCCCGGCGCCGACAGCGTGGATGCGCTGTGGCGCATGCTGTGCGAGGGCCGCGAGGGCATCCACTTCGCCACCCGCGACGAACTGCTGGCCGCCGGCCATGACCCGGCCCTGGTCGACCACCCCGATCACGTGCCGGCCAAGGGCGTCGCGCCCGATGTCGACCGCTTCGATGCCGGGCTGTTCGGCTATGCGCCGGCCGATGCCGAGGCGCTCGATCCGCAGCAGCGCATCTTCCTCGAGCATGCCTGGGCCGCGCTGGAGGCCGCCGGCGTCGATGCGCGGCGCTTTGCCGGTGCGGTGGGCGTGTACGCCTCGTCCAGCCTGAACAGCTACTCGCTGCAGGAGGTGCAGGCCGGCGGTGAGGCCAGCCGCATGTTCCTCAACGACAAGGACTACCTGGCCACGCGGGTGGCCTACAAGCTGGACTTGCGCGGCCCCAGCCTGACGGTGCAGACCGCCTGCTCGTCGTCGCTGGTGGCCATCGTCGAGGCCTGCGAATCGCTGGCCGCCGGCCGCTGCGATCTCGCGCTGGCCGGCGGCGTGTCGGTCAGCGCGCCGCTGCCGGGCGGCCACCTGTGGCTGCAGGGCGGCGTGGCCTCGCGCGACGGCCATTGCCGCGCCTTCGACGCCCAGGCCAGCGGCTGCGTGGCCGGCAATGGCTGCGCGGTGGTGGTGCTGGAGCGGCTCGACGACGCGCTGGCCGCCGGCCGGCCGGTGCTGGCCGTGGTGCGGGGCGCGGCCGTCAACAACGACGGCGCGGCCAAGGCCGGCTTCACGGCCCCCAGCGTGGCGGGCCAGGCGGCGGTGATCGCCGCGGCCCAGGCCGCCGCCGGCGTGGCGCCCGACAGCATCGACCTGGTGGAATGCCATGGCACCGGCACCGTGCTGGGCGATCCGATCGAACTGGCGGCGCTGACCCGCGCCTTCCGCGACGGCGGTGACACGCGCGAGCAGGCCTGCGCGATCGGCTCGCTGAAGACCAACATCGGCCATCTCGACGCGGCCGCCGGCGCCGCCGGCTTCATCAAGGCCGTGCTGTGCCTGGCCCATGCCCGGTTGGTGCCCAGCCTGCACTTCGAGCAGCCCAATCCGAAGCTGGCGCTGGCCACCAGCCCATTCCGGGTGCAGACGGCCGTGGCCGACTGGCCTGCCCGTGCCGGCCAGCCGCGCCGCGCGGGCGTCAGCGCCTTCGGCATCGGGGGCACCAATGCGCATGTGGTGCTCGAGCAGGCGCCGGCACCGGCCCGCGCTGCGGCTCCGACTGACGCCGGCCCGCAGCTGCTGCTGCTGTCGGCCCAGGGCCCGCAGGCGCTGCAGGACGCCGCGGTCGCGCTGTCGGCCCATCTGCAGGCCCATCCCGGGCTGTCACTGGCCGATGTGGCGCACACCTTGCAGCAGGGTCGGCGGGTGTTCGCACAGCGCCTGGCGGTGGTGGCGCGCGACAGCGCCGATGCGGCCGCGGCACTGGCCGATCCGCGCCGCGCGCTGCACGGCCACGCGCCCGACGCCGCGCCCGGCGTGGCCTTCCTGTTCAGCGGCCAGGGGGCGCAGGCGCCCGGCATGGCGCGCGGGCTGTACGAGGCGTTCGCGGTGTTCCGCGCCCAGTTCGACCGCTGCGCCGAGGCGCTGCGTGCGCCGCTGGGGCTGGACCTGCGCGATCTGGTGTTCGCCGCGCCCGAGGATCCGGCCGCCGCCGCGCGCCTGGCCGAAACCTGCCATGCGCAGCCGGCACTGTTCGCGGTGGAGATCGCGCTGGCCGCGCAATGGGCGGCCTGGGGCGTCACGCCGGCGGCCATGCTGGGCCACAGCCTGGGCGAGTACGTGGCCGCCACGCTGGCCGGCACCTTCACGCTCGACGACGCGCTGCGCCTGGTGGTGCTGCGCGGCCGCGCCATGCAGGCCCAGCCGCCCGGCGCGATGTGCGCGGTGCCGTTGCCCGCCGATGCGCTGGGCCTGTGGTGGCAGCCGGGGCTGGCTGTCGCGGCGCACAACGCGCCGGCGCTCACCGTGGTGTCGGGCCCGTTCGAGGCGGTGGCCGCGTTCGAGGCCGCGCTGGCCGGCGCGGGCCACGCGGTGCGCCGGCTGCAGACCTCGCACGCCTTCCACTCGCCGCTGATGGACGGCGCGGCCGAGCCACTGCGCGCCGCGCTGGCGGCCACGCCGATGGCGGCGCCGCGGCAGCCCTGGGTGTCCAACCTCAGCGGCACCTGGATCACGCCGGAGCAGGCCACCAGCCCCGATTACTGGGTTCGCCACCTGCTGGCGCCGGTGCGCTTCCACGAGGGCCTGCAGACCCTGCTGGACGCGCACACGGTGTGCATCGAGATCGGCCCCGGCCAGGCGCTGACCGCGTTCGCGCGGCAGGCCGGCACCCCCACTGCGATCACCGCGATCCCCAGCCTGCCGCGCGACCGCTCGGCCCAGCCCGAGGCCGAGGCGCTGCTGGCCGCGCTCGGCCGCGCCTGGACTGCCGGCGTGGCGCCCGACTGGGCGGCGCTGCACGGCGGCGCACCGCGGCGAAGCCTGACCCTGCCGGGCTATGCCTTCCAGCGCCAGCGCTACTGGACGCCGCCGCGTCCGGCGCGGCGCGACGCCCCCGACGGCCGCAGCAAGCGGGCCGACACCGCAAGCTGGCTGTACCGGCCGGCCTGGACCTCGGCCATGCCGGCGCCGGTGGATGCCGCGGCGCTGGCCGGCGAATGGCTGGTGTTCCTGCACCCGGGGGGCCTGGCCGATGCGCTGGCGGCCGACCTGCGCCGGCATGGCGCGCGCGTGCTGTGCGTGCAGCCGGGCGAGCGCCTGCGCGAGCTGGGCCCCGACCGTTTCGAGCTCGACGCGGCCGACCCCGCCGCCTACCGCAAGCTGCTGCAGGCCCTGGAGGCCGCCGGCCGCGCGCCCGCACGGGTGCTGCATGCCTGGGGCCTGGACGAGGCCGGTGCGTCGGGCGCCAACCCGGCCGCACTGGATCTGGGCTGGTACAGCGCGCTCTATCTGGCCCAGGCGCTGGCCGCCGCTGCCCCGGCCGGGCCGGGCGCACCGCCGCCGCTTGCGCTGCTGACCGAAGGCGCCCAGGCCGTCACCGGCGACGAAGCCCTGCGGCCCGAGGCCGCGGCCGTGCTGGGCCTGGCCCGCGTGCTGCCGCAGGAACGGCCCGGCTGGGCCGTGCGCATGATCGATGTGGGCGGGCGCGATGGCGCCTTGGCGCCCGGGCTGCGGCGGGCGCTGCTGGGCGAGCTGTCGCAGCACCGCGGTACGCCGGCGAGCGGCGCCACGGGGACTGTGGAGTCCGTGGAGGCCCTGGAGGTCGTGGTGGCTGTCCGCGCACGCCGGCGCTGGACGCTGCGACACGCGCCGGCAACGCAGGGCGCGGCACCGCAGGGCGCGGCCCTGGCGCCGCCGCTGCGTCCGCGCGCCGTGGTGCTGATCAGCGGCGGCCTGGGCCAGGTGGGTCTGGCGCTGGCGGGGCATTTCGCCACGGCCGCGCAGGCGCGGCTGGTGCTGCTGGGGCGCAGCGCGTTCCCGCCGCCGACGCAGTGGGACGACTGGCTGGCCCGCCATGACGCGACCGACGCCACCGCGCAGCGCATCCGCCGGCTGCGCGACCTGCAGGCCCTGGGCGCCGAGGTCTGCGTGGTGTCGGCCGATGTCACCGACGTTGCCGCGATGCAGGTGCTGGCCGCCGATCTGCGCCAGCGCTACGGTGCCGTGCATGGCGTGGTGCATGCCGCCGGTGTGCTGGCCGGCGCGTCGTTTGCGCCGTTCTCCCAGCTCACGCGCGCCGCCTGCGAGCAGCAGTTCGGCCCCAAGCTGCGCGGCGCGCAGGTGCTGGCCGACTGCTTCGACGCCGACGGCGGGCTCGACTTCTTCCTGCCGGTGTCGTCGATCTCCACCGTGCTGGGCGGCTGGTCGATGGCGGCCTACGCCGCGGCCAACGCCTGCCTGGACGCGCTGGCGCAGCGCCGCCATGCCGACGGACACGGCCACTGGTGCAGCGTCGACTGGGACGCCTGGCGCTTCGACGACGCAGGCCCCGCCCGCGCCGGCACGCTGGCCGCGCTGGCGCTGCGGCCTGACGAAGGCACGCAGGTGCTGGCGCGCGTGCTGGCGCTGCGCGCCGGCACGGCCGAGCCGCAGTGGGTGGTGTCCACCGCCGACCTGGCGGCGCGCCAGGCCCTGCTGGCCAGCGATGCGCAGGCGCCTGCCGCGGTGGCCCCTGCCGCTGCGCATGAGCGTCCGGCGCTGGCCGGCCAGTTCGTCGAGCCGCGCAGCCCGATCGAGCAGGCCATTGCCGAGGTCTGGCAGGAACTGCTGGGCATCGACCGCGTGGGGGTCCACGACAACTTCTTCGACCTGGGCGGTCATTCGCTGCTGGCCGTGCGCGCCGCGGCGCGGCTGCGCGAGAAGCTGGGGCTGGACATCACGCTGGAGCGCTTTCTGTCGGCCGGCACCATCGACCAGGTGGCCTGGCAGACCATGGGCCAGTTCGCGGCCAGCGTGCAGGCTGCGGGTGCGACCGCGCCAGACACGCTTGACATGCCGGATGCCGCGGCCGAGCCTGACGCGCCCGCCGCGTCCGTGGCAACCGTGGCGCCGGTCCCGCCGCTGCAGCCGGCGCTGGAGCCGTTCTTCTTCGGCCCGGCCGGGCGCACACTGTTCGGCCTGCTGCGCCGGGCACCGCAGCCCACCGGCCGGGCGGTGCTGCTGTGCGCGCCGCATGGCCACGAGTACGTGCGCTGCCACCGCGCCTTGCGCGAACTGGCGGTGGCGCTGGCCCATGCCGGCTGCGACACGCTGAGCTTCGACTACCACGGCACCGGCGACGCGTTCGGCGACTATGCCGACGTCACGCTGGATGGCTGGATCGACGACGCGCGCTGCGCCATCGACACGCTGCGCCAGCGCACTGGTGCGGCCCAGGTGCATGTGGCGGGCCTGCGCCTGGGCGGGGCCATCGCGCTGCAGGCCGCACTCGGCCGCAGCGACGTGGCCGCGCTGCACCTGTGGGACCCGGTGGTCGCGGCGGCCGATCTGGCGGCCGAGCGGGCCGAGATCGCGGCGCTGCAGGCGCTGTCGCCGCACCAGCAGCAGGACGTGCGCCAGTCCGACGTGCTGGCGTTCCCCGAGCCGCCGGCCCTGGCTGCGGCGCTGGATGCGCTGGACCTGACCGCGCAGCTGGGGCCGGGCCTGCCCCCGATCGGCGTGCTGGAAACCGGCCGCGAGGCCGGCGGCCGGCGCCTGGTGGACCTGGCCCGTGCGCTGGGCGTGGCGGCGCGTCACCGGCGCGTCGACGAGGCCCGGGTGTGGACGCGCGAGCCCTACGAGGCGGTGGCCGCGCGCGACGCGCTGGCGGCGCTGCACGGTGCCATCACGGAGGCGGCATGAGGGCCGAGGCGCATCCGGTGCGCGAGCAGGCGCTGGTCTTCGGCGACGGCCTGGTCGGCGTGCTGAGCGCGCCGGCTGTGGCGCCGCCCGGGGCGGGTGAGCGGCCGGCACTGCTGGTGGTCAACGCCGGCCTGGTGCACCGCAGCGGCCCGCAGCGCCTGCACGTGGCCCTGCTGCGGCGCATGGCGGCCCAGGGCTTCACCGGCCTGCGCTTCGACTTCTCGGGCATCGGCGACAGCCTGCCGCGGGCCGACTCGCTGCCTTACACGCAGAGCACGCTGCTCGAACTGCGCCAGGCCATGGATGCGGTGGCCGCCCACAGCGGCTGCACGCGCTTCGTCGTGCTGGGGTTGTCCAGCGGCGCGCTGGTGTCGCTGGCCGCTGCCGGGGCCGACGAGCGGGTGGCCGGCGTGTGCCTGATGAACCCGCATGGCTTCGGCAGCGCCTCGGTGTGGGGCGAGCATGTCGACGCGCTGTCGGCCGGCCGCGACTACGCGCGCAACCTGCGCAGCCTGGACAGCTGGCGCAAGCTGCTGACCGGGCGCACCAACTACCGCCGGCTGTTGTCGGCGGTGCGCGCGCGCGTGGTGCCGCGGCCCGCCGATCCCGAGCATGCGGCCGTCACCGCGGCGGCGCAGCCGCTGTTCGCCGGCGTGTTCGCGCGGGCGCTGCCGGCGCTGTTCGTGTTCTCGGAAAAGGACGCCAGCCGCGACAACATCGAGCAGATCCTCGGCCGCGGCTGGCAGCGCCGCCTGGGGGCCACGGTGCGCGTGGCCACCATCGCCGACGCCAACCACACCTTCGCCAATCCCGGCCACCTGCAGCAGGTGCTGGCGGCCATCGAGCAGTGGATTCTGCAGGCCTGGCCGGTCGCCAGCGCGGCGCACAATCAGGGCCCGGCAGCGCGGGCCGGCCTCGCCCTCGGAGATTCGCATGGCCTTTGAGTTCAGCGACCGTCACATCGTGGAGTACCACACCCAGGGCTATGTGGTGCTGCGCGACCTGCTGCCTGCCACGCTGCTGACCGACCTGCGCCGCGAGACCGACCGTGGCCGCGAGATCGCGCGGCGCCTGGGCGGCGGCAATGCCCAGCGCCTGCAGCCGGTGCAGGAGCATCTGGACCCCCGCCCGTTCGCCGAGCTGTGGGGCCTGCCGGCGCTGCACCACGCGCTGACCGAGATCCTGCGCGGCATCGAGTTCAGCGTCGAAGGCGACGCGGTGCTGTACGAGCCTGGCGAGTCGCCGTACTGCATGTGCTGGCACCGCGACTTCCGCGACCTCTCACCCGGCATGGACCTGGCGGCCTGGCAGGCCAGCTTCCACGACCTGCGGCTGTTCAACCAGACCAATGTGGCGCTGTACGACGACGCCTGTCTGTGGGTGGTGCCCGGCAGCCATCTGCGAGCCGACACGCCCGACGAGATCCGGCGCTTCCCGGAGCGGCCGGTGCCCGCGCCCGACTTCACCGGCCTGACGCCCGAGCAGGCCGAGTACACCGCCCGCGACTACGCCCACAGCATGCCCGGCGCGGTGCAGGCGCCGCTGAACGCCGGCGATTTCATGGTCTACCGCAACACGCTGTGGCACCTGGGCAGCTACGTGCCGTACATCAAGCGCGCCACGGTGCACGGCTCCATCGTCACCGAGGCCTACCGGCAGTACGTGCTCACGCAGTGGCTGCCCTATGCCAAGGGCGAGTTGCCGCGGGTGTGGCACAACGTCAACGCCGGCACGCCGGCCTACCGCGAAGGCCTGTGGCAGCGCCGTGCCGGCCAGTGGGCGGCGCGCCTGCGCCGCCTGGCCGGCGCCTGAGCGGGGGGGGCGGCAACATGGCCTTCGTCTTCAGCGACCAGCACATCGGCGAGTACCACACGCGGGGCTACACGGTCTTTCGCGACCTCATCCCGCCGCGCCTGCTGGCCGACCTGCGCCGTGAGGCCGACCGCGGCCGGCCCATCGCGCGCCGGCTGGCCGGCGGCAATGCACAGCGCCTGCAGCCCATCGCGCCGCACCTGGACATGCGGCCCTTCGACGAGCTCGACCGCCTGCCGGTGCTGCAGCAGGCGCTGGCGGCGATCTTCGAGCACGACCCCGGCATGGTGGTCGACCTGTCGGCGGCGCGCGAGCACCTGGGCATCCTGTATGAACCCGGCGATTCGCCCTACTGCATGGGCTGGCACCGCGACTACCGCGACCTGTGGCCCGGCATCGACCTGGCCAAGTGGCAGCGCCTGCTGCTGTCGCCACGCATGTTCAACCAGACCAACGTGGCGCTGTACGACGACGGCTGCCTGTGGGCGGTGCCCGGCAGCCACCTGCGCGGCGACACGCCGGGCGAGATCCGGCGCTTTCCAGACCGCCCGATCCCGTACCCCGACGTGTCACGCCTGACACCCGAGGCCGCCGAGCTGACCTGCCGCGACTACGTGCGCTCGATGCCGGGGGCCGAGCAGGTGCGCCTGAACGCGGGCGACTTCATGCTCTACCGCAACACGCTGTGGCACATCGGCAGCTATGTGCCGTATGTCAAGCGCGCCACCATCCACGGTGCGCTGCTGACACCGGAGTACCAGGACTTCTTCGCCCACGATTTCAAGCCGGTGCTCGACGCCTGGGTGGCCGGCGACCGCCGGCCGTTCGAGAACCTGAACGCCCACACCGCGGCCTACCGCGCGGCGCTGCCACGCATCGTGGCGGCGCGCGGCTGGAGGCGGATGCACCAGGCGGCCGGCTGGCTGCTGCCGCGCGTCAAGCGGCGGCTGGGCCTGGGCTAGCGCGGCGTGGCAGTGCCGTGGCGCTGGCTGGCGGCCGCCTTGCGGCGCGCCTCGCCGCACTGGGTGCGCAATGCGCTGGCGGCCGAGCTGATCGGCTACGAACGCTGGCGCCCGCCCGAGGTGCTGCACGCGCCGCCGGGCCGGCGCCTGCTGGTGCTGGCGCCGCACCCGGACGACGAGTCGATCGCCTGTGGCGGCACGCTGGCCCTGGCGGTGGCCGCCGGCGCCGCGGTGCAGGTGGTGTTCCTCACCGACGGCCGGCTCGGTGACGCGGCCCTGCGCCGCCTGCCCGAGGGCTCGGCCGGGCGCCGCGCGGCCGAGGAGGCCCTGGCCGCACGCCGCCAGGGCGAGGCACTGGCGGCCCTGGCCGCACTGGGCGTGACCGAACACTGCTTCGCCGGCGCGCCCGACGGTGCGCTGCGCGCGCACCTGGCAACGGTGGCCGACCAGCTGGCACCGCTGCTGGTGCAATGGCGGCCCGACACCGTGCTGCTGCCCTGCTTCACCGACCGGCATGCCGACCACTTTGCCGCCAACCTGTGCCTGTTCGCCGCGGTCGACCGGGCCGGGCCGGCGGCCTGCGCCGGGCTGCGCGTGCTGGGCTACGAGGCCTGGTCGCCGCTGTACGCCAACCTGGTGGTGGATGTCGACGCCACCTATGCACACAAGCGCCGCGCCATCGCCTGCCATGCCAGCCAGCTGGCGGGCGTGGACTACCTCGCCGGCGTGGAGGGGTTGAACCGCTTCCGCGCCATCTCGTCGATGGCCGGCTGCGGCCATGCCGAGGCTTTTCTGGCCGCGCCACTGCCGACCTACCGCCGGCTGGCCGAGTGCCTGCTGGCCTGAACGCCGCGCCGCCGTGCCCCGGTCGACAGGACGCCGCGTGCTGCAGGTGCTGGACAAGGCGCCCGGCGAGGGCGGCGTGGCCGTGCATGTGCAGTGGCTGTCCGAGGGCCTGGCCCAGGCGGGCTGGGAGGTGCACACGCTGCGCCTGCATGGCGCCGCCGTGCCGCCCCGCGCCGGGCTGGACCGCCACCGCCTGCCCTTCAGCTATGGCCGCAGCGGCGCCTGGCGGCATGCCGCGGCACTGGACGCGGTGCTGGCCGATGCCCGGCCCGACCTGGTGCACCTGCACGGCGCCACCACGCGGCTGGCGCATCCGCTGCTGGCGCGGCTGGCGGCTGCGCAGCCGCTGGTGGCCACGCTGCACGACACGCGGCTCTTCTGCTACGCGATGACGCGGCGCTTCGCGCCCGACGGCTCGCCCTGCACCCGCACCTGCGGCCCGGCATGCTTCGGCAGCGGCTGCATGCGCCCGGCCGGGGCGCTGGATGCGCTGCGCTGGCAGCGCCGCCAGCGCGTGGACGCTGCGGCGCTGGCCGTCTGGCGGCAACTGCCGCGCGTGCTGGTGCCCAGCACCTACCTGGCGGCGCTGGCGCTGCAGCACGGTTTTGCGCCGCAGGCGCTGCGGGTTCTGCCCCATCCGGCGGCGCTGCCGTCCCAGTCACCACAGCCGCGCGACACACCGCCGCTGGTGGCCTATGTCGGCTCGCTGATCGAGCTGAAGGGCCCGCTGGCGCTGCTGGACGCGCTGGAACGCCTCGGCGACCGGCCCTGGCAGGCGGTGATCGCCGGCACCGGCCCGCTGGCCGGCGAGATCGCCCGCCGCATCGCCCGGCCGCCGCTGGCCGGCCGGGTGCGGCTGGAAGGCGCGCTGGCCGGCCGCGCCGCGGTGGATGCGCTGATGGCCCGCGCCCGGGTGGTGGCCGTGCCCTCGCTGGCCGCAGAGTCCTTCGGGCTGGCCGGCCTGGAGGCGCTGGCCGCCGGCACGCCGGTGGTGGCCTTCGCCCAGGGCGGGGTGATGCAGTGGCTGCGCGACGGCGAGAACGGCCTGGCCGTGGCGCCCTTCGACACCGCGGCCTTCGCGGCCGCGCTGGCGCGCCTGATCGACGACGCCGACCTGGCCACGCGCCTGGGCAGGGCGGGCCGGGCGCAGGTGGCGGCGCAGCACCAGCCCGCCGCGGCCCTGGCCGCCTGCGCCGCGGTGTACGACGAGGCCCTCGCGACGCCATGACACCGCTGTACTACGCGCTGTACAGCGGCGAGCTCTATGGCACCGAGCGCATGGCGCTGGCCACCGTGCGCGGGCTGGCGCAGCGCGGCTTCGCGCCGCTGCTGCTGGCGCCGGCCGGACCGGTGCATGCCGCCGCGCGCGATGCGGGGGTGGCCAGCCAGGTGGTGGCCTCGCCGTTGGCCTGGCCTGCGGCCCTGTCCGCGCTGCTGGCGGCCAGCCGGCCCGCAGGCCCGGCGGTCTTCGTGGCCACCCGGCTGGAGCACTCGCTGGCATTCGCGCTGGCCAACGCGTGGTGGCGCCGGCCGGTGCTGCACCGCATGGTGGTGCACGGCGGCGGCGGCAAGAACGTCTACCACCGCAACCGCTGGCTGCGCCCGCTCGACCTGCGCTTCGTCGCCAACGCGCCCTTCGTGCGCGACGAACTGGTGGCCAATGGCGTGCCGGCCGCGCGCATCGACGTGGCCGAGAACTTCCTGGCCGATGCCGATGTGGCGGCCCTGCCGCGGCGCGCCGGCTTCACGACAGACGGCGTGCGCCGCGTCGCGGTGGTCTCGCGGCTGGCAGCGCCGAAGCGGCTGGACCTGCTGTTCGACGCGCTGGACGCCGAGCCGCGGCTGGCGGCCCTGCGTTTCGAGGTGTACGGCGACGGCGAGGAGCGCGCGACGCTCGCGCAGCGCGCCGCCCGGCATCCGAACCTGCGCCTGCATGGCTTCGTGCCCGATGCCGCCGCCCGGTTGCCGGCCCACGATCTGCTGCTGCACACCGCGCCGCGCGAGCCCTTCGGCCTGGTGGTGGTGGAGGCCATGGCCTGCGGCGTGCCGGTGCTGGTGCCCGACACCGGCGGCCCGGCCGACATCGTGGCCGGCGGCGCCGGGCTGACCTACCGGGCCGGCGATGCGCGGGACCTGGCAGCGCGGCTGCTGGACCTGGCCGGGGCGCCGGCGGCGCGATTGACCGCGCAGGCCGCGGCCGGGCTGGCGGCGCAGCAGCGCCGCTTCAGCGAAGCGGTGGGATTGGCGCGCTACGAGGCCCTGCTGCGGCACCCATCCTAGGGATGCCACCTCGACCTCGGGGGCCCACGCCGGTGCGCAGCCGTGCCTGCGGTGCAACACTGGTGTTTCCGCTTTGTTGCAGGGCTGTTTCCGGAATGAACCCCGAACTCGCCTCGCCCGCCGCCAAGCCGCGGCAGTCGCTCGGTCACATCCGTCCGTACAGCGCGCAGCTGGTCGAGCTGATGCGTGCGCTGGACGCCGCGCTGATCGCCGGCAGCCTGTGGTTCATCGCGGCCGTCAGCGGCTGGGGCCATGGCCAGCACAACGCCGCGCTGGCGGCCATTGCGGCCGTGGCCTTCATCCTGATCGCCGGCAGCAACGACGTCTACCGCTCCTGGCGGTCCGAATCGGTGTGGCTCGAGACCGGGCGCGTGGTCGGCTGCTGGGCGCTGGCCGTGGCCATCGCGCTGGCCGCCGAACTGCTGCTGCTGGGCCTGGGCCCCGATCTGCCGCGCTCGCTGGCCTGGGCCTGGGCGCTGGCCACGCCGGTGCTGCTGGCCGGGTCGCGCATCGCGATCCGCGGCTCGCTGCGCTGGGCACGGGTGCGCGGCCACAACTACCGGCGCACGGCGGTGGTCGGCAGCACCAGCATGGCGCTGCGCATCGCGCAGGAGATCGGCGCGGCACCCTGGATGGGCCTGAAGTTCGCCGGCTGCTACGACGACCGCAAGCCGGTCGACGAACGCGTGCTGCCCGAGGCCCTGCCGCACCTGCGCGGCAACATCGACGACCTGGTGCGTGCCGCCCATGCCGGCGATGTGGACCGCGTCTACATCACGCTGCCGATGCGCGCCGAACTGCGCATCAAGTCGCTGGTCGACCGGCTGTCGGAAACGCCGGTCACGGTGCTGTACGTGCCCGACTTCTTCCTGTTCACGATGCTGCACGCGCAGTGGGAGCATGTGGGCTCCAGCCACGCGGTCAATGTGGTGACCACGCCCTTCCTGGGCTACAGCGGCTGGACCAAGCGCGCCGAGGACATCGTGCTGTCCAGCCTGATCCTGGTGCTGATCGCGCTGCCCTTGCTGGTCATCGCGCTGGCCGTGCGCCTGAGCTCCCCCGGGCCGGTGCTGTTCCGCCAGCGGCGCTACGGCCTGAACGGCAAGGCCTTCGAGATCTGGAAGTTCCGCACGATGACGGTGATGGAGGACGGCGCCGACTTCGTGCAGGCCCGACAGGCCGACCCGCGGGTCACGCGGCTCGGGTCCTTTCTGCGTCGCACCTCGCTGGACGAACTGCCGCAGTTCATCAACGTGCTGCGCGGTGACATGTCCATCGTCGGCCCGCGACCACATCCGATGGCGCTGGACGAGCAGCACAAGCAGTTGATCCCGCACTACTGGTTCCGCCACAAGATCCGGCCTGGCATCACCGGTCTGGCGCAGATCAACGGCTACCGCGGCCCCACCGACACGCTGGACAAGATGGAGGGTCGCATCCAGTACGACATCGAGTACATCGACCGCTGGTCGCTGCTGCTCGACCTGAAGATCATCGTGCTGACCATCGTGCGCGGCTTCGTGCACCGCAACGCGTTCTGAACCGGCCGCTCAGGCCGGCCGGTCGGGTGCCGGCGCGGCCGGCTGGCGGCGCAGCCAGGCCTGCTGCAGCAGCGCGTGTTCGCGCGCCATCAGCGTGTGCCAGTCGTACTGGCGGGCCGATTCGCGCGCATGGGCCGCCAGGCGCTGGTAGCGCGCCGGGTCGCCCAGCATCGCGATCGCCGCCTCGGCGAAGGCGGCGGCGGTGTAGGGCACCGCGACGCCGCAGTCGTGCTGGCGCAGGATGTCCTCGGTCTCGGTGCCTTCGGTGCCGATGCTGGGCAGGCCGGCCGCCATGTACTCCAGCACCTTCAGCGGGAAGGCGTACTTGCGCAGTTCCAGCGGCTGGAACGTGGCCACGCCCAGGTGCGCGTCGGCCAGCAGGTCGCGGATCTGCGTGTTGGGCACGCGGCCGGTGAAGCGCACCGCGTCGTGCACGCCCAACTGGCGCGTCAGCGCCTGCAGGCCCTGCACATAGCCGGGCAGTCCGTCGCCCACCACCAGCAGCGTGGCGCCCGGCAGCGCCTCGCGGATGCGGGGCAGGGCCTCGATGACCCGCTCCAGTCCGCTCCAGAACGTGACGTTGCCCGTGTAGACCAGCACCGGGCGGGTGGGCACGCGTTGGGGTGCGGTGTAGCGGTCGACGTCGACGCCGGTGGTCACCACCGCCACCTCGCGGCCGCTTTGCTGCTGGCGCAGCCGCTGCAGGCGGTGGCCGATCGAGATGCACAGGTCGGCACGGCGCAGGCAGGCCACTTCCAGCGCGGCCGCGGCGCGGTGGCGCAGCGGCGTGTTGAAGAAGCCGGGCTCGTAGTCGCGGTCCTCGTAGGCCCACACCCGCAGCTTGCCCAGCCGCCGCAGCAGCCACGCAGCGGCGTTGCCGTTGGGCCCCATGGCCGTGCACACGTCGACCGTGCCCGGCACCGTGCGCAGCGCATACAGGCCCAGGAAGGCAACGGTCGACCAGTCCTTCCACAGCCCGATGCCACTGAACAGGCGGTAGACGCGCTGGCGCCAGCCGCGGCCGCGGGTGTCACCCGCGTCGTGCATCTCGTAGGTGCCGGCCACCGCCATGGCCAGGCCATGGGCGTGGTTGAACAGCGGGTTCACCTCGACATAGCAGATGCCGTCACGCCATTCGGTGCGGGCGCCGGGCACCAGGGCATCGCGCAGCAGCTGGCGCCAGCCGGCCTTCTCGCACTTGCGGCGGAACACCACGTAGACCTGGTCGAAGTGCGGGGCGATGTGCCGCAGCAGGTGATGCTCGCGGTTGTTGGCCATGCGCGCCACGTCGACCGTGGTGATCAGCAGGTAGCTGCGCATCGTCAGGCGTTGGCCGGCAGGCGGGCCGTGCCGGGGTGCGTGCGCCCGACCGGACGGCACAAGCGCTGGGGCATGGGGACGGGGTGCTGCAAGGCGCGAAAGACGGCGGTGAGCAGGCATGCTAGCCGCGCCCTCGCCGCGCGCCAATCCGGCGCGTCCCCCCAATCCCATGTCCGGGTGTCGGCCCGCCTCAGTCGGCCTCGGGCGGCGGCGTGCGCGGCAGGTCACGCTGCGGCGTCGGCTTGGCGCGGCGTGCGGCCTTCTTCGCGGCGCGGGCCGCGTCCTTGGCTTCGCCCTCGGCCAGCCACTGGGCGAACTGCTCGGGCGTCTCGAGCGTGATGCGGCCCCAGGCGCCGCTGCGGAAGTCGTTCAGCGCGATCTCGGCCGCCTTCTGCAGGTCGATGCGGCCGCCGCCCATCAGTGCGCCGCGCTTGCGGCCGATCTCGGCCAGCAGTTCGTCGTCGCTGAAGCCGTCCAGCGCGCCGAGCTTGTAGCGCGCCTGCAGGCGATCGGCATAGGGGCCGCGCACGCTGGACAGCAGCGCGGTGGCCACCTCCTGCTCGTCGTAGGCGTTGCGGCCCACGCTGCCGCCGGCGGCCAGGTGCAGGCCGGCGCGCTCGACCGTGATGCGCGGCCACAGCATGCCCGGCGTGTCGAACAGGTAGAAGTCATCGGCCAGGGTGATGCGCTGCTCGGTCTTGGTGATGCCGGGCTCGTCGCCGGTGTTGGCGCGGCGCTGGCCGGCCAGGCTGTTGATCAGCGTGCTCTTGCCCACGTTGGGGATGCCGCAGATCAGCACCCGCAGCGGCTTGACCATGCCGCCGCGCAGCGGCGCCAGCTGGCGGCAGGCGGCAATCAGCGTGCGCGCCGGGGCGGCCTGGCTGGCGTCGAGCCCCAGCGCGCGCGTGTCGGCCCGGGCCTGGAAGTGCGCCAGCCACGCGGCGGTGCGTTCGGCATCGGCCAGGTCCTGCTTGTTCAGCACCTTCAGCGCAGGTTTGCCGGCGGTCATCTCGGCCAGCAGCGGGTTGCTGCTGGAGCCGGGCAGGCGCGCGTCCAGCAGCTCGATCACCACGTCGATGTCGGGCAGGCGCTCGGCAATCGCCTTGCGCGTGGCGTGCATGTGACCGGGAAACCATTGGATGGGCATGGCGGGCAGGGGCGGCGGGCGCGCCGGGGGAAGGGCAGGGAACCCGCCATTGTCGGTGCAAGCCGCCGCGCGGCCGGCGGCCCGTCCGTCCGGTCAGGCGCCAAGGTCAGACGCCCAGGTCAGCCGCCCAGGTCAACCACCACTGAGTGCCAGCACGATGGCCACGAAGTCGTCGGGCTGCAGTGCCAGCGTCAGGTCGCGCGTGCCCTGGCCGTTGACGAAGATGCGCAGGTTGGGACGCAGCTGCGCCTGCTCGTCCACCACCCGGAAGCGCAGGCCGGGGTAGCGGCGGTCCAGGTCGTCGAACAGCGCCAGCAGCGTGGCGCCGTCGGCCGCGATGTGCGTGGCGCCGGTGTACGACTTCAGCGCCGCGGGCACCATCACCTTCATGGCCGTGCGGCCACGGTGCAGGCCTCCACGGCGTAGATCTCGGGCAGGTGGCGGGCGATGCAGGCCCAGCGCGCGCCGCCGTCGTGGCCGATCCACAGCTCGCCGCTGGTGGTGCCCAGGTACAGCGCCGGCTGCGCCAGGGCGTCCACGCTCATGGCCTGGCGCTTCAGGGTCCACCAGGCCTGCTGCTGCGGCAGTCCGTGATCGAGCCGCTGCCAGCTCAGGCCACCGTCGCGCGTGCCATAGGCCGCCGGCCGGCCGGCGGGCGCGGTGCGCGGCCACACATCGGTGCCGTCCATCGGGAACACCCAGGCGCAATCGGCATCGTGCGGGTGCACCACCATCGGAAAGCCGATGTCGCCCACCTCCACCGGCATGCTGCGGCCGATGCGCCGCCAGCGCTCGCCCGGCCGGTCGAGCCGGTAGATGCCGCAGTGGTTCTGCTGGTACAGGCGGTCGGGCTGGCTGGGGCACTGTCGGATGCAGTGCGGGTCGTGGAAGCTGATGTCGGCGGCGTCGAAGCCCTCTACCACCTCCATGCCCTGGATCAGTGGTGCCCAGCGCAGGCCGGCATCGCGTGATTCGTGCACGCCGCCACCCGACATGCCGAACAGCAGCCGCGCCGGATCACGCGGGTCGACGAGGATCGAGTGCAGCTTGGGGCCGTCGGGCGTGCCGTCCTGGGCCGTGCCCATCCACTGGCGGAACTGCGGGTCGTCGTTCACCGCCGGCAGCGGCGCCCAGCTGGCGCCGCCGTCGTCGGAGCGGAACAGGCCTTGCGGCGAGGTGCCGGCATACCAGCTGCCCGGCTGGCTGGCGTGGCCCGGCGTGAGCCAGAAGGTGTGGTCCACGGTGCGGGCGGCCAGGCCGTTGGTCGGCGCGGCGAAGGCCGGTGGCTGGCGCGCCTCGGCCCAGCTGCGGCCCAGATCGGTGGAGCGGAACACCGTGGGCCCCAGGTGCCCGGTGCGCGCGGCGGCCAGCAACGTGCGGCCGTCGCGCGGGTCGAGCACCAGGTGGCTGATGGTGTGGCCCAGGAAGTGCGGGCCATCCACGGTCCAGGTCTCGCGTTGCGCGTCGCCGTGGAACAGCCACGCACCCTTGCGCGTGGCCACCAGCAGCACCAGGTGGGTGGGGGAGGGGGTCATGGTGATCGCTCCTTCGACGCTGCCTGCCTGCAGCACGGCGAGGCGCCGGTTGCTGCCTCAACGCCACGACGAACGAGTCTGCCGCGGATCGACGCCGGTGGCCAGCCGGCGGGGCAGATCAGCCACCATCCACCTCCACGCGGCCGCGCCCGGCCTGCTTGCCGCGGTACATGGCCTGGTCGGCGCGGCGCAGCAGGTCGTCCAGCGGCGCGGCGTGTTCCACGTACACGCAGCCGGCGGTCAGGCCCAGCGGCGGGCCGTCCGTTCCCGGCCGCAGCGGGGCCTGCAGCGCCTGCAGCAGGTGCTGGCCCAGCGCATGCGCCTCGGCGGCCTGACGCAGGCCCTCGGCGACCAGCACGAACTCGTCGCCCCCCAGGCGCGCCAGCAGGTCGCCGGGCCGCACATGGCTGCGCAGCCGCGCGGCCACGGCGCACAGCAGGCGGTCGCCCTCGGCATGGCCGTGGCCGTCGTTGACCGCCTTGAAGCCATCCAGGTCGATCATGAACAGCGCCAGCCCGTGGCCGGGCTGCGCGCGGGCAAGCATCGGCGCCAGCAGGGCGTCCAGCCCGCGCCGGTTGGGCAGCCCGGTGAGCGGATCGGTCTCGGCCAGGCTGCGCAGGTGATCGGCCTGGCCGGCCGCGTGCTCGGCACGGGCCAGGCGTGCGCGCTGGCCCAGCACCAGCACCTGCAGGAACAGCAGCAGGTCGAGCACGGTGGCCATCTGGAAGGCGTGCAGGGTCCAGGGTGTGGCCGGCAGCCGGCCATATGAGACACCCATCAGCGTGAAGATGCCCAGGTAGTAGCCGGCCCAGGCCAGCAGCAGATAGGCGCCGGTGGCGTCGCGCTGGCGCAGCAGCGACACGGCGCGCGATGCACCCAGCAGCGCCGGCATCATGCCCACCGTGGCGGCCACCGCGCTCAGGCCGGTGACGCCGATGACGTCGGCAGCGAACAGCGCGGCGGTGGCCACCATCACCGTGGCGCCGGCCCGCATCGTGGGGCTGAAACCGCGCCAGCCCGGCTGGTGGCGCAGCACCGCCTCGATGTACAGGAAGCTGGCGCATTGCGCCAGCAGCGCCGCCAGGCCGGCGCCGTGGCGCAGTGCCCAGGGCTGCCCCGGCCACAGGAACTGCGCCGCCAGGCCGAACTGCGCCAACGACACCGTCATCGAGCTGGCCACCAGGAAGGCGTAGCGCAGGCTCAGGCCGTCGCGCCGCCACCAGGCCTGGCACAGGCTGTGGGTCAGCAGCGCCAGGCTGAGGCCGGCCAGCAGGGCCTGCAGCGTCTGGCTGCCCAGCGCGTCGTCCAGAAAGGGGCCGGGCTTGGACAGGCGCAGCGGCAGGATCAGCGGCCCGTCGGATTGCGCGCGCACCAGTAGCTGGTAGGCCTGGCCGGGCTGCAGCGTCAGGCGCGCGGTGGGCACGCGCCCGTGGCGGCGCTCCAGCGCGCCGATGTGGCCGTGCTGCAGCACCCGGCCGTCGGCGTCCAGCAGCTGGTAGGACAGGTGCTGCACCGAGGCATGGTCGACATCGAGGATCCAGTGGCCGTTGCCGTCACCGGCCACGTGCAGGGGCAGCAGCAGCCAGGCCGCCCCCCGGCGCAGGCCCAGCGTGCCGGTGGCGGTGGCCGGCGGCGTGAACTGCGCGCGCCGCGCCAGCGCACCGGCGGCGTCCAGTGCGGCGGCTTCATCGGCCAGCCAGCGCACGGCCGGCCACAGCGCCACCTGACCGGCGGCATCGTGCAACTGCACGGCGGGCCACGACGCCGGGTGTGGCGGGAGCGGCGCACCGCCCTCCTGCACCTGCACCTGCGCCCGCGCCGGGGCGGTGGCCGCGGCCAGCAGTGCGGCCAGCAGCAGGGTGCCGCACAGCCAGCCCAGCGCGGGCGGGATCCAGCGGCGCCAGGTGGCCGCGCGCGGCCCATTCCCAGCCCGCCGTGCGTGCCGTGCATCGCCGCGCCTGCGGCCCTCCCAACTGCCCATCCGTGTTGTCCTGCGAGTGCTTGCGGTCGGCGCGGACCCGCCTTGCCACCTTGTGGGCAGGGGCGGGTCCGCGCCGGGTCGCAAGGTTAGTGCATGACACCGGTGCAGCCTGGGGCGTGGCCGCGCGGCATCCCCCGCATGTCTGAACCGCCGGCCAGGGGAGGCTGCCTGGCGCGGCGATCAAGCCCGGAACCGTGCCGGGCGCGGGTTCAGCGCTTGACGGGCGCGGGCTCGTCGGTCTCGGAGGTGGGGGGCACCAGCTCGCTGACCTTCAGCGGCTCGATCTTCTCGCTCTCGGGCCGCATCGCCACGTAGTCGGTGAAGGACGCGACCGAGCTGATGGCCGAGGTCGGCACCGTATCGTCGGCGGCCACCGTGGTGGTGGGCGCGGCCGCTTCGGGCGTCGAGCCGCCACCACAGCCGGTCAACAGCACCAGCGTGGCGACCAGCAGACCCGGCAGGGACAGGGGCTTGCACATGGACGGCTCCTCAGCGGCTGCCGGCGATCGGCGTGTTCAGGTACGGGAAGGCGTCGAGCAGCGGCACCACCGCCTGGTCCACCGCGTCGTGCAGGTTGAACACCTGGCTGCCCAGCGGCACCGCCGAAGGCTTGCAGCCGGTGCCCAGCCCCAGCGTGTTGCTGTCGCCGTTGGCCATGCACAGGCCACCCATCACCGCCACCAGCGCGATGTCGACCACGTCGTCCTTGGGCCGGCGGCCGTTCGGGAAGCCGGCGTTGTCGCTGCCGCCGGCCAGCAGGTTGCCCACGATGCCCAGGCGGTTCTGCTGCGCGAAGGGCACCGGCGCGATCGAGGTGTTCAGGCGCAGCATCTCCGAGGCCACCACGTTGGCCGGCTGGTTGACGCCGGCAATGCCGGTCAGGAAGGTGGTGACCAGGTCCGTGCGCGGCAGGTTGGTGGGCGCCAGCGACGCGGCATTGCCGGTCAGCGCGATGCCCAGCAGGGCCGGCAGCGTGGGATGGGTGACGTAGTCAGCGAACTGGCCGTCGCCCACCGGCTTGGAGCCGTTGAAACGGTCCTTGTCCTTCAGGCCGATGACCACCTCGTTGACCAGGGGCATGCCCAGGCGTGACACCTGCACCCAGGCGCCACCGGGCTTCTCGCTGGCCTGCAGCCCGGACGGCGGCGTGCCGTCGAGCACGCGGGCCTGGCGCAGGCTGGCCGTGGTCCAGCCGCCGATCACCGGCTCGCTGCCCTGGGTCAGGCAGCTCTTGTGCACCTCGAGCGCGATGGTGGTGACGTTCTTGTCGCCAATGGTGTTGGCCGCCGCGCCCTTGAGCGTGGGGTCCAGCAGCACCGAGGCCGGTGCATTGACCAGGTCGAAGATCGTGCCCAGGTTCACCGCGAACGGGTCCTGGCGCTGGCCCACGAACACGCGGCCGGGCATGCTGCAGCCGGGCAGGTTGATCGTCTGCACATGCTTGGCCGCGTAGCCGGCGTAGTCGGGGATGGTCTTCACGCCGATGTTGTCCACCGGCTTGTCGAACACCGTGCTGCCGCCGGCGTTGGTGGCCATGCTGGTCTGGCCGCCGCGACGGTCGCCCCGCACCACCGTGACCGCGTAGGTCTGGCGATATTGCAGCGACGCGCTGTTGACGTCGGTGACCGTGCCGGCCTGGATCAGCGGGATGTTGAGCGTCTTGTTGCCGATGGGCAGCGAGACGCCGCCGTTGTTCAGCGTGTTCTTGAAGCGGAACTGGAAGGTCAGGTCTTCCTTCGCGTCGCCGTTGTTGTCGATGTGGATCTCGTACAGCGCGTTCGGGTCGAGCGCGAAGTAGTTGGGGCCACCGTACGCGTCCTGCAGCGGCAGGTAGTTGGCGATCAGCGTCACGTAGTCGCTGCGGCCCGCCTCGTAGCTGCGGAACATGTAGAAGTCGGACGCGTCCACCTTGGGTACGGTGGTGATGAACGGGGCCTCGCGGTGGCTGGAGGCCTGGACGTTGCCCAGCGTGGCCAGCGTCAGCGGGAGGGCTGCCAGCGCGAGGCTGGCGCGGCGGGTCATGCGCATGCTTTCTCCTTCGGTGTTCAGCGCCCGGGAGCCGGGCACCTGACAGCACTTACGCGCCGTCGACCGAATCGGATGCAGCGATCAGCTTTCCAGTGCGCCCAGCGACACGATCGGGCCGGTGGGCGCACCGGTGGGCGAGCCGCCCGCGGGCTCCACGCTGACCGCGAAAGCGGACGCGTCCTTCAGGTGCTGGGCGTTCAGCAGCACGGTGGGCCCGTCGGCCTTGACCAGGCCCAGCGAGTGCGGCGCGCCCTGGCGCGGCACCGACCACAGCTCCAGCGCCTGCTGCGCGCCGAGCGCGGGTGCGTCGATCGGGCGCAGCACCAGGGCGCGGCCATCGGCACTGAGGCTGGCGACGAAGCGCGCCGGCGCCGAGGTGGCCACCTTCGGGTTGGCGCCCAGCAGCACCACCACCGGCGCGGCCGCAGGCGCGGGCTGCTGCTCGACGACCACCAGCGCCACCAGCGCGGCGGCGGTGACGCCGCTGAAGGCGCGCCACAGCCCCAGGCGCTGCCACCAGGGGGCGGCGGCCGGGCTGGGGAACAGCCGCGACTCGATGCCCGCCCACACGCGCGGCGAGGGCTGCACCGGCGCCACGCTGTCGCTCAGCGGGGTCAGGCGGGCCTGCCAGCGGGCCACGGCCTCGCGCAGCTGCGGGTGGCCGCCCAGCAGCGCTTCGAAGCGCCGGCGTGCCGGCCCGCGCAGCGTGCCGAGCACGTATTCGGAGGCCAGGCGGTCTGCCCGTTCGCGGCGGCCGTAGTCCATGTCAGCCCTGACCTGCCGCGGCGCGGCCGAGGCAGTCCTTCAGTGATTGCAGTGCGCGGCGCAGCCAGCTCTTGACCGAGCCCAGCGGCTGCGCCAGGTGCTCGGCCACTTCGCTGTGCGACAGCCCTTGATAGTAGGCCAGCGCCACGCATTGCTGCTGCTCGGCCGACAGGCGGCCCACGCAGTGCTGCAGTTCGCGCTTCTCGGCGGCCTGCTGCAGCAGCTGCAGCGGGCCGGCGTCGTCGCTGGCCACCTGCTCGACGAGATCGGCTTCGTCATCGGCCTCGGCCGAGCCGACATGGCTGCTGACCGTCTGCACCCGCGCCTTGCTGCGGCGCAGGCTGTCGATCGCCCCGTTGCGGGCGATGCTGGTCAGCCAGGTCATCGGCTGGGCGCGTGCAGCGTCGAAACTGCCGGCGCTGCGCCAAACGTTGACGAATATTTCTTGCAAGACATCCTCTGCCTGGGCTCGGTCCTGGTTGATACGCAGGATGACGCCCAGCAGATGCGCGCTGGTGCTGCGGTAGAGCGTGGCAAATGCCGCACGGTCACCCAGACCGGTGCGAGACAGGAGTGCGGCAAGTTCGGCGGGCACGGTGTCAGGTGGGTTGGAACTGCCTGGCGAGCGGCGGTCGCCGGATGCCCGCGATGATAGGGGCAGGCCGCCGCGCCGGTTGGTCCCGGTGCGTGCGTGCCGGCGTGACAAATGGCGCGGGAACAAAAGGCGCGGGAACGGACCCGCACCGGGTACACCCCGGCCGGGTGGCCGTCCGGCCGTGCAGCCGTTCAGCCGGCGGCGCGGGCCCGTTCCTGCCGCAGCCGCGTGACCATGAAATCGGCCGCCTGCGTGATGTGGGTGCGCGCCAGTGCCTCGGCCTGGGCGCCGTCGCCACGCGCCACGGCGTCGAGGATGGCGGCATGCTGGTCCCAGATGTCGCGTGGCGTCTCGTCCTTGATCAGCACCTCGCCCATCACGCGCTGGGTGTGGGTCCAGTGCGTGGCCATGGCCGGGCCGATCAGCGGATTGCCCGACAGCGTGTAGACGAAGGCGTGGAACCTCAGGTCGGCGGCCACCATGCGCGCCACGTTGCCGCTGGCCACGGCCTTGCGGCCGGCCTCGATCAGCGCCGGGCCCTGGCGTGCCGCGGCGGCGGCGTTGTGCTCGGCGGCCAGGCGGCAGGCCAGGCCCTCGATCACCGCGCGCACGGCATACATGTGCTGCACCTGGTCGGGCTCCAGCGGCGCCACCACCAGGCCGCGGCCGGGGGCTTCCAGCAGCACGCCCTGGTTGCGCAGCAGCAGCAAGGCCTGCTGCACCGGCTGGCGCGACACGCCCAGCGCCTTGGCCACCTGCTCCTGGATCAGGCGCTCGCCGGCGGCGAACTGCCCGCCGGCGATGCCGTCCAGCACAGCGTCGCGCACCTGTTCCACGAGGTTGGGGGCCGGGGTCAGCGCTTTCATCGCGGCAGTGTAGCAAGCGGCGACATCCGGAACTCTGAATTCAGAATTCACTGGTGACAACCCGGATCGAATTCTGAATTCAAAAGCCTAGAGTGCCGGTCATTCCCTGACGGAGCCTGCCTTGACCGCTTCTGCCTCGCCCGCCGCCACGTCCACCTCGACCTCCACGCCGACCACCACGCCGACCATCAGCCACCGCAGCGTGGCCGAGGTCATCGCCCGCTTCCTGGTGGCGCGCGGCGTCGACCGCATCTTCGGCCTGCAGGGCGGCCACATCCAGCCGATCTGGGACCACCTGGCGCAGCTGGGCGTGCGCATCGTCGACGTGCGCGACGAGGGCGCCGCGGTGCACATGGCGCATGCCCATGCGCAGCTGTCGGGCGGCGTGGGCGTGGCCATGGCCACGGCCGGGCCGGGCGTGACCAACTGCGTCACCGCCATCACCCATGCCCACCTCGAGCGCGTGCCGGTGCTGCTGATCGGCGGCTGCCCGCCGGTGCCGCAGGACGACCTGGGGCCGCTGCAGGGCATCGACCATGTGGCCATCCTGCAGCCGGTCACGCGGCTGGCGCGCACGCTGCGCACGGCCGACCAGATCGCACGCGATCTCGACAAGGCCTGGTCCATCGCCGACGGCGACGGCGGCGCGCCGGGGCCGGTGTACCTGGAGATCCCGACCGACGTGCTGCGCCAGCAGGTGCACCCGGCCCTGGTGCTGCCCGAGCACCTGGCACCCCGCAAGCGCCCGGCGGTGGCGCCCGATGCCGGCGGGGTGGCCGAAGCCGCGGCGCTGCTGCGTGCCGCCAGGCGGCCGCTGGTGGTCACCGGCCGGGGCGCGCGCGGCGCCGGCGCGGCGCTGAACCGCCTGCTCGACGCCAGCGGCGCCGTCTACCTCGACACCCAGGAAAGCCGCGGTCTGGTGGATGGCGCGCACGCGGCCGTGGTGGGCGCGGTGCGTGCCAAGGCCATACAGGAGGCCGACCTGGTGCTGGTGGTGGGCCGCAAGCTCGATTACCAGATGGCCTACGGCTCGCCAGCGGTGTTCAAGGCGGCGCGCTTCGTGCGCATTGCCGACCATGCCGACGAACTCCGCGACAACCGCCGTGGCGAGGTGGAGCTGCTGGCCGATGCCGGCCTGGCGCTGGTGGCGCTGGCCGACGCGCTGGGCCGCCCCTCGGCCGCGCTCGACACCGCCTGGACCGCCGCGCTGCGCGCCGAGCATGTCAAGCGCGCCGCCCGGCATGCCGAGGCGATGGCCAGCGCGCCGGCCGGCAAGGATGGCCACATGCACCCCAACCGCATCTTCGCGGCGCTGCGCCAGGTGCTCGCGCCCGATGCCATCACCATCGCCGACGGCGGCGACCTGCTCAGCTTCGCCCGCATGGGGCTGGAGACGAAGCACTACCTCGACGCCGGCGCCTTCGGCTGCCTGGGCGTGGGCACGCCCTATGCCGTGGCGGCGGCGCTGCTGCACCCCGGCCGCCAGGTGGTGGCCATCACCGGCGACGGCGCCTTCGGCATCAATGCGATGGAGATCGACAGCGCCGCGCGCCATGGCGCCCAGGCGGTGTTCATCGTCTCCAACAACGCGGCCTGGAACATCGAGCGCCTGGACCAGGAGATGAACTACGGCGGTCGCGTGGTGGGCACCACGCTGGCCTGGAGCGATTACGCCGCGATGGCCCGCGCCTTCGGCCTGCACGCCGAACGCGTGACCGATCCGGCCCGGCTGAAGGGCGCCATCGAGGACGCGCTGGCCCACGCGCCGGCGCTGATCGATGTGGTGACCACGCAGGATGCGCTGAGCTCGGACGCCGGCAAGGGCCTGGGCTGGGTGCCCGACCGCCAGGCCCTCACCGCCTGGGATGAGGCCGAGCAGGCCCGCCGCGCCTGAGGGCGCCCACCACGCCGGGGCCCGTGCCGACATGAACCAGTTGCTGACCCTCGCCGAATCGGTGGCCGCCCATGCGCGCACCCAGCCGCACAAGCTGGCCGTGCGCGACAGCCGCCGCACGCTCAGCTACGCCCAGTGGGACGCGCGCGCCACGCGCCTGGCCCATGCGTTGCGGGGCCTGGGCCTGGCCAAGGGCGACCGTGTGGCCCTGCTGGCCTACAACTGCGCCGAGTGGCTGGAGATCTACGTGGCGCTGGCGCGCGCCGGCCTGGTGGCCGTGCCGGTCAACTTCCGCCTGGTGGGCGCCGAGATCGCCTACATCGTGCAGCACGCCCAGGCGCGGGCCTTCATCGTGCAGGAGGCCCTGCGCGGCGTGGTGGACGGCATCCGCGACGGGTTGCCGATCGACGCCGCGGCGTATGTGCACTTCGGTGGCGCTGAGGGCGCTGCGGGCGCCGCGCCGCCGGCCGGCTGGCGCAGCTACGAGGCGCTGATCGATGCGGCCCGCCCGGCCGACGCCGAGGTGGAGGTGCTGCCCGGCGACCTGTTCGCGCTGATGTACACCTCGGGCACCACCGGCCGGCCCAAGGGGGCGATGCGCAGCCACGCCGGCAATGCGCTGCTGGCCCTGGCCACCGCGCTGGAGTTCGGCCTGAGCGCACATGACAACGGCCTGCTGGTGATGCCGCTGTGCCATGCCAACTCGCTGTACTTCAGCGTCACCTTCGCGATGCTGGGCGCCACCATCGTCGTCGACGACCGGCCCAGCTTCGACCCCGAGGCCCTGCTGGGCCTGCTGGCGCGCGAGCGCATCAGCTTCACGTCGCTGGTGCCCACGCACTACATCATGATGCTGGGCCTGCCGGCCGAGGTGAAGGCGCGGCACGACCTCACGCGCGTGGGCAAGCTGCTGGTGTCGTCGGCGCCGGCGCGGGTGGAGACCAAGCGCGCGATCCTCGAGCTGTTTCCCAACGGCCGGCTGTTCGAGCTGTACGGCTCCACCGAGGCCGGCTGGGTCACCGTGCTGCGGCCTGACGAGCAGATCGACCACCTGGGCTCGGTGGGCCGCGAGTGGGCCGGCTCGGGCGCCATCCGCCTGCTGGACGAGCAGGGCCGCGAGGTGCCCGACGGCGAGGCCGGCGAGCTGTTCTCGCGCACGCCCTACGTGTTCGACGGCTACTGGCGCGACCCCGAGAAGACGGCCCAGGCCTTCCGCGGTGCCTGGTGCTCGGTGGGCGACATGGCGCGGCGCGACGCCCAGGGCTTCATCCACCTGGTCGACCGCAAGAGCAACATGATCATCAGCGGCGGCGAGAACATCTACCCGTCCGAGGTGGAGGCCGTGCTGGCCGCCCACCCGGCCGTGCAGGACGTGGCCGTGGTGGGCGTGCCCGATGCCAAGTGGGGCGAGGCGGTGATGGCGGTGGTGGTGCTGCGCGCGGCCGGCCTGGCGCAGCGCGCCGACCTGGAAGCCTGGTGCCGTGAGCGCATCGCCGGCTACAAGCGGCCGCGGCACTACGCCTTCATCGCCGAGACGCAGATGCCGCGCACCGCCACCGGCAAGATCCAGCACCGGCGGCTGCGCGTGCAGATGCTGGCGCAGCCGGGGCTGGCCGGCTGATCCGCCGGTTCAGCGCGCCGCGCTGACGCGCCAGATCACGTCGCCCACGTCGTCGGCCACCAGCAGCGAGCGGCCATCGGGACCGATGGCCACGCCCACCGGCCGGCCGTAGGACACCGACTCGTCGGGCGCCAGAAAGCCCCACAGGATGTCGCGCGGCGCGCCGGCCGGCTGGCCGTTGGCGAAGGGCACGAAGACCACGCGGTAGCCGCTGAGCGTGCTGCGGTTCCAGCTGCCATGCTGGCCGATGACCATGCCGTCTACGTCGAAGCCGGGCAGGGTGCCGGCCGGCATCCAGCACAGGCCCAGGCTGGCGGTGTGGCCGCCCAGCGCGTAGTCGGGGGTGATGGCGCGGGCCACCAGGGCCTGGGCCTCGGCCGTGCCCTGCGGCACGCGGTCGTCCACGGTCTGGCCCCAGTAGCAGTACGGCCAGCCATAGAAGCCGCCGTCGCGCACGCTGCTCAGGTAGTCGGGCGGGGTCTCGTCGCCCAGGCCGTCGCGCTCGTTCACCACCGTCCACAGTGCACCGGTGCCCGGCTCCCAGGCCAGGCCCACCGGGTTGCGCAGGCCGCTGGCATAGATGCGGCTGGCGCCGCTGGCCAGGTCCAGCTCGTAAATGCAGGCGCGGCCTTCCTCGGCCTCGAAGCCATGCTCGGCGATGTTGCTGAGCGAGCCCACGCCCACGTACAAGCGCTTCCCATCGGGGCTGGGCAGCAGGCTGCGCGTCCAGTGGCCGCGGGTCTTGAAGGTGGCGAGGCGCTGGCCTTCGGCGCTGATGCGCGTGGCACCGGGCGTGAAGGGGAAGGCCATCACACCGTCGGTGTTGCCGACGTAGAACGTGCCGTCCAGCCAGGCCATGCCGAAGGGCTGGCGCTGGTGTTCCAGCAGCAGGTGGCGCTGCTCGGCCGTGCCGTCGCCGTCGGCATCGCGCAGCAGCGTGATGCGGTTGGGGCTGTCGCCCACGGCGGCGGCGCGCTTCATCGTGGCCACCATGGCGTGGTCGAACAGCGTGCGCGGCTGGCCGCCGGGCTGCATGGCCTCGGCCACGGTCACGTCGCCGTTGGGCAGCACCTGGATCCAGCGCGGGTGCTTCAGCCCGGCGGCAAAGGCGTTCACCGCCAGGCCGCGGGCGGCGCTGGGCTTCTGGCCGTCGGCCCAGCCCTGGGCGGTGGGCATCTTCAACGTGGGCAGCTTGCCCTGCGGCCGGGCGGCCGGAATCTCGGGCGTGCGGCCCACGGCCTGGGTGCGCACCGTGCCCTGCAGGCGGCGCCAGTGCAGGGCGCCCGCGCCCACCAGGGCCACGGCACGGGCCAGAACGGTGTGAAAGCTCATCGGTCTCCTCCACGCGCGGTGCGCGTTGTCATCGCCCCACCATAGCGGCAAACCGGTGCGCCGCAGTTACCGGTGGGTGACAAGCCCCGGCGGGGCGCAGGGCCGGAAATGGTAGAGTCCGCCGCTTTTCGCGGCCTGGGTTCCGGGCTGGTTTCCACCGTTTCTCCGGCATGGCGTCCGCTCCGCCGCGCAACCGTTTCGCCCGCTCGACGCTCATCCGCCTGCTCTCGGACCTGGCCGCCGCCGATGTGGCCGAATCGCCATTGACCGTGGCGGAGCGCCTGGGCCCGTGGCTGGACTGGACGGACGCCATCGCGCTGTCCACCGCGTTGCAGGCGCCGCCATCCGCGGCCAAGGTGGCGCCGGCGCTGGCCGCCAGGGCCGCACGCGCCGCCGCCGACGAACTGGCGCGGGTGCGCAGCACGCTGTCACGGGCGATCACCAGCGACGAGGCGCTTTGCGCGCCCGATGCACCGGGCGCGGCGGAGGGCAGCGGCGATGCCAAGGCGCCGCCCGACTTCACGCCCTACCGCCTGAGCTGCGGGCTGCACCAGCGGGCGATGACGGCCGCCATCGGCCCGCTGCGCCAGCGGGTGCGTGCGGCGCTGGCCGCGGCCTCGCCGGCGCTGGCGCGGCTGGCGGCCATGGACGAGGTGCTGGACGCGGCCATGACGCAGCGCGAGCGCCACGCCCTGGGCCGGGTGCCGGCGCTGCTGGAGCGCCATGCCCGGCTGCGCGGCCAGCCGGGCCAGGTGCAGGTGGACTGGGTGGAGGGCACCACGGGCCAGGCCGCCGAACCGGCGCCGCTGGGGGCCACGGTGCAACGGGTCTTGCTGGCCGAGCTGGACATCCGGCTCAAGCCGATCGAGGGAATGATGGACGCATTGAAGCAGGCGCACGCCGCCGCCACGGGGATCAACACCACCGCCACTGGCCTGCCCGCTGGCACGCCGGCGACGTCTTCGGCACCCGGGGCCGCCCGATGAACGCCCACCTCGGCACGCGCGCCGCACTGGCGGCCTACGCGCTGGGCGGCCTGGCCGTGGCCTGGGTGGCCGCGGGCTATGTGCCATCCAACCCGCTGGCGCTGGTGATGACGCTGCTGATCGGCGCCGTCTACGCCGTCGGTGGGCTGGAGCTGCGCCGCTTCCACCAGGCCAGCCAGGCGCTGGACGGTGCGCTGCAGGGCCTGGCCACCGACCCGGCCCCGGCCGATGCCGCCGGGCTGGACGCCTGGCTGGCCCGTCTGCCCGCCGGCCTGGCGCCCTCGGTGCGGCTGCGCATCGCCGGCCAGCGCGTGGCCCTGCCCGGCCCCGGCCTCACGCCCTACCTGGTGGGCCTGCTGGTGCTGCTGGGCATGCTGGGCACCTTCGTCGGCATGGTGGTCACGCTCAAGGGCGCCGTGTCGGCGCTGGAGGCCACCAGTGACCTGGCCGCCATCCGCGCCGCGCTCACCGCGCCGGTGCGCGGCCTGGGCGTGGCCTTCGGCACTTCGGTGGCCGGCGTGGCCGCATCGGCCATGCTGGGCCTGGTGTCGGCGCTGTGCCGGCGCGAACGCCTGGCCGTGGCCCAGGCGCTGGACGCCGCCGTGGCCGGCGCGCTGCGCGTCTTCCACCCCGCGCACCAGCGCGACCAGCAGCGCGAGCTGCAGCGTGAGCAGGCGCTGCGCCTGCAACAGCAGCAGGTCCAGGCCCTGCCCGATGTGGCGGCCCAGCTGCAGGCGCTGATCACCCAGTTCGGCCAGCAAAGCCAGGGCCTGATGGCCCAGCTGGCGCAGCAGAACCAGGCCCTCAGCACCCAGCTGGCCCAGCACAGCGAGGCCGTGGCCGCGCAGCTGGCGCGGCATGGCCAGGCGGTGGCGGCCGAGGTGGGCGGCCTGGGCCGCACGGTGGCGGCCGAGGTGGCCCAACACAGCCGCGAGGCCATGGCCGAGCTGGCGCGCCAGGGCCAGGCCGTGAGCGAGACCGTGGCCGGCCACACCCGCGAGGCGATGGCCCAGGTGGCGCAGCACAGCGCCGGCACCGCCACCGGCCTGACGCAGCAGCTGGACACGCTGGCCGGGCAGCTGGCGCAGCAGCACCAAGCCCTGGCCACGCAGCTGGCCGACGGCCAGACGCAGTTCCACCGCGAGGCCGGCAGTGCCTACACCGCGCTGGCGGCCTCGGTCGACCAGTCGCTGCGCGACAGCCTGGCCGAGAGCGCGCGCCAGGCCGGCGCCACGCTGGCGCCGGTGGTGCAGGCCACGATGGACGCCATCGGCCGCGACACCACCACGCTGCACGAGCGCACGGCCGGCGCGCTGGAGCAGCGCCTCGACGGCCTGTCACAGCGTTTCGACAGCGCGATGGCGCAGGTCACCAGCGGCTGGGCCGAGGCGCTGGCCGAGCACCGCCGCCACAGCGGCGATGCCGCCGATGCGCTGCGCCAGGCGCTGGACGGCGCCGCACGCACGCTGGCCAATCAATCGGGCGAGGTGCTGGCGCGGCTGGATGCGGCCCATGCCGGCTGGACCGAGGCCCTGGCCGCCCAGGACGCCCAGCGCCAGGCCACGCTGACCCAGGCCGTGCAGGGCATGGCCAGCGCGCTGCAGGCCGAGTGGCAGCAGGCCGGGGCCCAGGCCCAGGCGCAGCAGGCGCAGATCTGCGCCACGCTGGAGGCCACGGCCCAGCGCCTGCAGGCGCAGGCCGAGGCGCAGTCACGCGACACGCTGGCCGAGATGGCTGCGGTGATGGCCGGCGTGGCCGAGGCGCCGCGCGCGGCCGCCGAGGTGATCGGCCAGCTGCGCGAGAAGCTGTCGGACAGCATGGCGCGCGACAACGCGCTGCTGGAAGAGCGCACCCGCATCCTCGACACGCTGGGCGGCTTGCTGGCCACCGTGAACGCCGCGGCCACCGAGCAGCGCAGCGCCATCGACGGCCTGGTGGCCTCGTCGGGCGCGATGCTGGCGCAGACCGCCGCGCAGTTCGGCGAGCGCGTGCAGGCCGAATCCACCCGCCTGGCCGACACCGCCGCGCAGATCGCCGGCAGCGCCACCGACGTGGCCAGCCTGGGCGAGGCCTTCGGCGGTGCGGTGGCGCAGTTCGGCGCCTCCAGCCAGGTGCTCACCGCGCACCTGGAGCGCCTGGAGGCCGCGCTCAGCCAGGCCACCGCGCGCAGCGACGAGCAGCTGGCCTACTACGTGGCCCAGGCGCGTGAGGTCATCGACCTGAGCCTGCTGTCGCAGAAGCAGATCGTCGAGGACCTGCAGCGCCTGGCGCAGCAGCCCTCGCTGTTTGCCGCCGAGGCCGGCTGATGGCCGCGCTGGACCCGCTGGACGCCGGCCTGGCCGAGGACGGCCTGGACGCCAGCACGCCGGTGTGGGCGGTGTTCGGCGACCTGATGGCCGGCCTGCTGGGCGCCTTCGTGCTGATGTTGGTGCTGGTGCTGGGCACGCAGCTCGACCTGGTGGCCAGCCTGCAGGAGGAAGTGAAGAAGCGCCAGGCCGCCGAGCAGCAGCGCCTGAGCCTGGAGCAGGCCCTGGCCGGGCCGCTGGCCTCGGGCCGCGTGACCCTGGTCAACGGCCGCATCGGCATCAGCGGCAGCGTGCTGTTCACGCCCAACTCCGACGAGTTGCAAGCCGAAGGTCGACAGCTGCTGAAGACCCTGGCCGCGCCGCTGCGCGCCTACCTGGCGGCGCGCAACGAGATGCTGATGGTCAGCGGCTTCACCGACGACCGCCTGCTGCGCGCCAAGAACCGCGATTTCGCCGACAACCTTGAACTCTCGGCCCAGCGCGCACTGACCGTCACGCGCACGCTGATCGAGTTCGGCATCCCGTCGTCCTACCTGTTCGCCGCGGCCTTCGGCCCCGAGCAGCCGGTGGCCTCGAACGCCGACGCCGCCGGCCGCGCCCGCAACCGCCGCGTGGAAATGGCGCCGGTGCCGCGCGCGCCGTCGATGGCAGCGTCGGCTGCTGCACCGGCTTCCTCGTCCGCTTCCGCCGTGGCCCATGACGCCGCCTCCGCCGCCTCGCGCTGACCGGCCGCGCCCCGCGCCCGTGGCCGCGCCGGCGGCACCGGTCACGCCGCTGGGTGAGTTGCTGGCCCACATCGCCCAGGCGCGCGCCCAGGCCGGCCTGCCCGGCACGCAGGAGACGCTGGCGCAGTTCCGTCAGCTGTGGGGCCAGCTCAGCACCGAGCGGCAGATCCGCCAGTCGGTGGCCAGCGTGCCCGAGGGCGCCGGACCGCTGAACTCGCAGCGCCTGGTGCTGCGCGCATTGCAGGCCATGCAGCAGCTGTCGCCGGCCTACCTCAACCGCTACATGGCCTATGCCGAAACGCTGCTGTGGCTGGACGAGGCCGGCGCCGCGCTGATGCCCCCGGCGCCACCGCCGCTGCCGGCCATGCCGTCCGCGCCGACCAAACCCGCGGCGAAGGGCGCCAAGCCGGCCAAGGCCGCGCCCGTCGCCGAGAAGCCCGCACGCAAGACCTCGCGCAAGAAGCTGCGCCCGGTGGACGAGTCCAAGCCGCGTTAGGCGGCGCAGGGCATGCCGTCAGGCCGGGCCGCCGCCCAGGTGGTGGGCGGCGCGGTGCAGGTGGGCCAGGAAATGCCGCACGCTGGGCTTGAGCGCCGTGTCGCTGCGCGCCAGCGCGCCCAGCGTCAGCTTCAACGGCCCCTCGGCCACCGGCACGATGTCGAGGTAGGCCGCGGCCATCGGGTGCACGGCGATCTGGTAGGGCATCAGGCCCACGCAGTTGCCGCCGGCCAGCATCGACAGCAGGCCCAGCGTGCTGTTCACCAGCGCGGCAGCAGGGGGCGGCGGCAGGCCGTGGCGCTCGTAGTACAGCTTCGCGTAGCCTGAGTCGGGGCTGCTGCCGGTGTACACCCACGGCGCCTGCGCCAGGTCAGCCAGCCGCTTGGCCTTGGCCAGCGGGTTGCTCTTGCTCACCACCACCACCATCGAGATCGGCATCAGCGTCTCGACCGTGAACTCGCCGGCCGGCAGCGCCTCGGGCAGCGGGCCCAGCGCGATGTCGACCTCGCCCTTGCGCAGCCGCGTCAGCTGGGCGATGTAGAGCTCCTCCACCACACGCAGCTGGATCTGCGGGAACTCGCGGCCGAAGGTGCGCACGGTCTCGGGGATCAGCAGCATCACGGCCAGCGGCACGGCGCCGATGGTCAGCTGTCCCACCATGCGCCCGCCCAGCTGCTGGATCTGGTCCACCGCCTGGGCCAGCTCGCGCTCGGCGGCCTGGGCGCGCTCGTACAGCACCATGCCCTGGGCCGTGGCCAGCACGCCGGTGGTGCTGCGCAGCAGCAGCGTGGTGGCCAGCTCGCGCTCCAGTTCGCGGATCAGCTTGGTGAGTGCCGGCTGCGTCACGCCCAGGCGCCGCGCGGCGGCGCGCAGGCTGCCTTCCTCGATGGCCGCCACCAGGGCGCGCAGGCTGTTCAGCTTCATGGCGGGAATGATAACCAGGCGTTATCGCCCCGGCTTTCGCGCCATCTTCTCGCTGTGCGGGCCCAAACCTACATTGCCGCCGGATTCGATCCCGCCCCCCGGGACCCCGCACGAGGAGACACGACTTGAGTTCCGCTTCATCCCCACCGGGCGATGCCCTGGGCCGCCTGTGCGACGCCAGTGCCGCCATCGGCGCGCTGGTGCTACTGGCCATTGCCGGCATGACCACGGTCAGCGTCATCGGACGCGCCTTCTTCGCCCAGCCCATCCTGGGCGACGTGGAGCTGGTGCAACTGGGTGGCGCCGTGGTGGTGGCGTCCTTCCTGCCGTACACGCAGATGCGGCGCGCCAACATCATCGTCGACTTCTTCACCACCCGCGCCAGTGCGGCCAGCCAGCAGCGCATGGACCTGCTGGGCACCGCGCTGTACACGGCCGTGATGGCCCTGGTGCTGTGGCGCGTGGCCGTGGGCGGCATCGACATCCACGCAGCGCAGGAGCGCTCGATGCTGATGGACCTGCCGCTGTGGCTGCCCTATGCGCTGATGCTGCCGGGCCTGGCCCTGTGCGTGCTGATCGGCGGGGTGCAGTGCGTGCGCATGCTGCGCGACGGCCCCGATGCGGAGGGCGCGTGATGAGCAGCCTGCAGATCGGACTGCTGATGTTCGGCGGCATGCTGGTGCTGATGGCCGTGCGCGTGCCCATCGCCATCGCCATGTTCGTGCCCGGTGCCGTGGGCTACGTGGCGCTGTCGGGCTGGCTGCCGCTGCTGTCGCACCTGAAGGGCGCGGTCTATGGCCGCGTGTCGGTGTACGACCTGTCGGTGATCCCGCTGTTCATGCTGATGGGCGGGCTGGCGGTGCAGGGCGGTCTGGCCAAGGCACTGTTCGACTTCGCCAACGCGGTGCTGGGGCGCTTTCGCGGTGGCATGGCCATGGCCGGCGTGCTGGCCTGTGCCGCCTTCGGCTCGATCAGCGGCAGCACCGTGGCCACCACGGCCACCATCGCCCAGGTGGCCTACCCGCAGATGCGGCGCATCGGCTACTCGGGCCGCATGGCCACCGCGGCGCTGGCCACCGGCGGCACCATGGGCGTGCTGCTGCCGCCGTCGGTGACGCTGATGGTCTACGCCATCCTCACCGAGCAGAACATCACCAAGATGTTCCTGGCCGCGTACGTGCCGGCGCTGCTGGCGGCGGCGGGCTACCTGATCGCCATCGCCGTGATGGTGCGCCTGCAGCCGCAGCATGCGCCGGCCGCGCAGGCCGCCAGTGCGGCCGAGGTGCTGCAAGCAGGTCTGCGCGTGTGGCCCATCCTGGCCATCTTCGGCGTGGTGTTCGGCGGCATCTACGGCGGCGTGTTCACGGCCACCGAGGGCGCGGCCATTGGTGTGGTGCTCACGCTGGTGATCACGCTGGCGCGCGGCGAGATCAACCGCGCCAAGGCCGCCGAGGCCATCCGCACCACGGCGCAGACCAGCGGCATGATCTTCCTGATCTTCATCGGCGCCGACATGATCAACGCGGCACTGGCGCTCAGCCAGCTGCCGGCGCAGCTGGCGCAGGTCGTCAGCCATCTGCAGCTGTCGCCCTTGCTGGTGATGGCCGGGGTGATGCTGTTCTATGTGCTGCTGGGTTGCGTGATGGATGAGATGAGCATGATCCTGCTCACCGTGCCCACGCTGTTCCCGGTGATCATGGGCATGGACTTCTTCGGACTGAACCCGGCCGACAAGGCGCTGTGGTTCGGCATCCTGATCCTCACCGTGTGCGAGATCGGGATGATCTTCCCGCCCGTGGGCCTGAACGTCTACGTGATGAACGGCCTGGCGCGCGACGTGCCGATGGCCGAGACCTACCGCGGCGTGGTGCCCTTCCTGATCACCGATGCCGTGCGCTTGGCGCTGCTGATCCTCTTCCCGGCGCTGGCGCTCACGCTGGTCCATCGCCTGACTTAGTCCCCCCCGAAGCGCCTGCGGCGCCTCCCCCCAGGGGGCGCCCCCGGCGGCCCGGCAAAGCCGGCTCCGCGGCGGCCGCTTGGTCTGCACCTGCCCTTGAACCACCAGCTTGTTTTGGAGACAACGCCATGAAGACCCGTTCCATCGTTGCGGCTGCCAGCCTGGCGCTGACCGCACTCGCCCCGCACACCGCCGCCCTGGCCCAGGAGGTGACGCTGAAGGTGCACTTCTTCCTGCCCGCCACCTCGTACGCCAACACGCTGTTCATCACGCCCTGGTGCGACAGGATCGCGAAGGAATCGGCCAACCGCCTGAAGTGCCAGATCTACCCCAGCATGCAGCTGGGCGGCACGCCGCCGCAGCTGTTCGAGCAGGTGCGGGACGGCGTGGCCGACGTGGTGTGGACGCTGCCGGGCTACACGGCCGGCCGCTTCCCCAGCCTGGAGGCCTTCGAGCTGCCGTTCATGATGCAGAGCCCCGAGGCCACCAGCAAGGCGCTGTGGGACTACGCGCAGACGCACAGCCAGGCCGAGTTCAAGGACGTCAAGCCGCTGGCCTTCCATGTGCATGGCGATGGCGTGTTCCACATGACCAGCAAGCCCATCAAGGGCCTGGCCGACTTCAAGGGCCTGAAGCTGCGCGCTCCCACCCGCCTGACCAACAAGTTCCTGGCCATGCTGGGCGCCACGCCGGTGAGCATGCCGGTGCCGCAGGTGGGCGACGCGCTGAGCAAGGGCGTGATCGACGGCGCCGTGGTGCCCTACGAGGTGGTGCCCTCGGTGAAGATCCAGGAACTGGTGAAGTTCCACACCGAGACCGACCCCGCGCAGCCGGCCTTCTACACCAGCACCTTCGTGTTCGCGATGAACAAGGCGAAGTACGAGGCCCTGCCGGCCGACCTGAAGAAGGTGATCGACGCCAACAGCGGCCAGGCCCTGTCGGGCCAGATCGGCAAGGCCTTCCTGCAGGCCGATGCCGAGGGCAAGAAGCTGACCGCCCGCAACACCACCAATGTGATCGCGGCGGCCGAGCTGGCGCCGTGGAAGGCGGTGGGCGACAAGCTCTCGGCCGACTGGGTCAAGGAGATGGACGGCAAGGGCCTGAAGGGCACGCAGATGCTGCAGGACGCCAAGGCGCTGATCGCCAAGCACGCGGCCGGCAAGTGAGGGCCTGAGCCATGGCCCGCATCATTGGAGGCCTGGGGGCCTCGCACTCGCCCACCATCGGCTTCGCCAAGGACACCGGCAAGCACAGCGATCCGGCCTGGAAGCCGATCTTCGACGGCTTCGACGTGGTGCGCCGCTGGGTGCGCGAGAAGCGCATCGACGTGATCTTCATGATCTACAACGATCACATCACGTCCTTCTTCTTCGACCACTACTCGGCCTTTGCGCTGGGCATCGACGACCGCTACGAGGCGGCCGACGAAGGCGGCGGCCCGCGCGACGTGGCGCCGGCCGTCGGCCACCTGGGCCTGGCGCAGCACATCGCCGCGGCCATGGTGGCCGACGAGTTCGACCTGTCGGTGTTCCAGGGCAAGCCGGTGGACCACGGCCTGCTGTCGCCGTTGTCGATGCTGGGCGATGCCGACGGGCCCTGGCCCGGCCGCATCGTGCCGCTGCAGGTGGGCGTGCTGCAGATGCCGGTGCCCAGCGCCAGGCGCATGTGGAAGCTGGGCCAGACGCTGCGCAAGGCGGTGGAGAGCTACCCCGAGGACCTGAACGTGGCCATCATGGCCACCGGCGGCCTGTCGCACCAGGTGCATGGTGAGCGCGCCGGCTTTCTCAACGAGGCCTGGGACGCCGAGTTCCTGGACCTGCTGGAGAAGAGCCCCGAGACGCTGGTGAACCTGCGCATCGCCGACTACGCCCAGCGCGGTGGCATGGAAGGCGCCGAGGTCATCATGTGGCTGATCATGCGCGGTGCGCTGTCGCCCCAGGTGCGCCTGGTGTACAAGCAGACCTATGCGCCCTCGGTCACCAACATCGCGACGCTGGTGTTCGAGGACCTGGGTGGCGCGCCCGACGCGCAGGCCGTGGCCGACTACCGCCGCCACATCGGCCACGAGCTGGCCGGCGCGGAAGCGCTGCCGGGCACCTACCCGTTCACCCATGCGCGCAGCCACGCCAACCTGCGGCTGAATGCCTTTCTGCACGACCTGGTGCTGCCGGCGCACCGCGCGCGCTTCGTCAGCGACTTCGAGGCCCTGGCGACCGAACGCGGCCTCAGCGATGACGAGAAGGCCTTGGTGCGCGAGCGCCGCTGGCTGCAGATGGTGCAGCGCGGCGTGAGCTTCTTCGTGCTGGAAAAGATGGCCGCGGTGCTGGGGGTCTCGAACCCCGCCGTGTACGCCGCCTTCCGCGGCGAGACGCTGGCGCAGTTCCTGGCCACGCGCAAGGTGCCGCTGACCTACTCGGTGGCCGGTGGCGCGCAGGCGCAGGCCATCGACCAGCGTTGAGCGCGTGCGGCACGCGCCAGCCCAACCCCGTTCCCCCACCCCTGTAGCAGGAGACAAGCATGAACAAGACCATGATGCGAACGAAGATGGCGGCTGCGGCCGCCGCGCTGTGCTGCGGCGCCGCCCAGGCGCAAAGCGTGCAGATCTATGGCCTGTTCGACCTGGCCGTCGAGCACCTCACCAACGTCGGCGCGGCCGGCACGTCCATCACCCGCATGCCCGGCCTGACCGGCAGCGTGCCGTCTCGCCTGGGCTTTCGTGGCACCGAGGACCTGGGTGGCGGCATGAAGGCGCTGTTCACGCTGGAGGGCGGGCTGGGCGTGGACACCGGCACCTCCAACCAGGGCGGGCGCTTCTTCGGCCGCCAGAGCTTCGTGGGCCTGCAAGGCCCCTGGGGCACGGTGAGCCTGGGCCGCCAGTACAGCATGCTGTTCTGGTCGCAGCTGGACGCCGACATCCTGGGCCCCAACGCCTATGGCTCGGGCTCGATGGACAGCTACCTGCCCAATGCCCGCGTGGACAACGCACTGGCCTGGCGCGGCAGCGTCGGCGCGTGGAGCGCTGGCGCCAGCTACAGCTTCGGCCGCGATGCGGTGAACGCCGGCCCCAGCCCGGCCGGTACCAACTGCGCCGGTGAGAGCGCCACCGACACGAAGGCCTGCCGCCAGTGGAGCGCGATGGTGAAGTACGACGCTGGCGCCTGGGGCGTGACGGCGGCCATCGACCAGATCCGCGGCGGCGCCGGCGCCTTCGCCGGCCTGACCAGCAGCAGCCTGACCGACACGCGCAGCACCGTCACCGGCTGGTACCGCGTGAACGGCGATCTGAAGCTGGGTGCCGGCCTGATCGCGCGCAAGAACGAGGGCAGCACCGCCACGCCGCGCAGCGACCTGTGGTACCTGGGCGCCAGCTGGAAGCCGGCGCCGCTGTGGACCGTGGATGCTGAAGTGTTCAAGCTCGACTTCAAGAACAGCCCGAACGGCGCCACGCTGTTGGCCGTGCGCGGCAGCTACGCGCTGTCGAAGAACACCGTGCTGTACGCCACCGCCGGCCACATCGGCAACGATGGCGCCACGGCGCTGTCGGTCAGCAATGCCGCGGCCGGCAACGCGCCGGCGGCCGGCGCTGGCCAGACCGGCATCGCCACCGGCGTGCGCATGGCCTTCTGACCTGGCTGACGCCGGGGTCGCGCCCGGCCGCGTTCAGTACAGTTTCGCTGCCAGAAAGCCCAGGCTGCGCGACAGCGCCATCACGGCGCTGGGCGCGTGGTGGGCGCCGCGGTCCCAGCAGTTGAAGCCGTGGTCGGCCGCGGGGTAGAGGTGGAACTCGGCGCCCTGCGGGGTGAGTGCCATCGCGGCCTCGATCGAGGCCACGGCCGTCGGCGGGATGTGGGCGTCGCGCCCGGCGTGGTGGAACTGCATCGGGCAGCGGATCTTGTGCGCCAGATCCAGCTGGTCGGCGATGCCACCGCCGTAATAGGCCACCGCGGCGTCCACGCCGCACAGGGCGGCGGCGGCGAAGGCCAGGCGCCCGCCCATGCAGTAGCCGATGGCGCCCACCTTGGCGCCGCACTGTGGCAGCGCGCGCAGCGCGGCCAGGCTGGCCGCCATGTCGGCCACCACGGCGTCGCGCTGCACCGTGCGCATCAGCGCCATCGCGCGCTCGCGGTCGGCCCCGTCATAGCCCAGCTGCACACGCGCCTGCTGGCGCCAGAACAGGTCGGGCGCCAGCACCGTGAAGCCGGCCAGCGCGTACTGCTGCGCCACCGCCTGGATGTGCGTGTTGACGCCGAAGATCTCCTGCAGCAGCAGCAGGCCCGGGCCGCTGCGGCCGCCGGGTGGGCGCACCAGATAGGCATCCATGCGGCCGTCCGGGCAGGCGATCGACATCCATTCAGGGGCAAGGGCGTGGGTCATGGCGGCGCCTGTGTGGGGTGACGCTGCCATTGTGCGGCGCTGTGCCCGGCGTGGCGGCGCGGGCGGCTCAATCCTCGATGTCGGCGTGAAATGCTGGCGCGCCACGCTTCCAGTAGGCCGAGACGCGCTGGCACTCGCGCGGCACGCCCTTCTCGTGCACGAGGATGGCGCGGGCCTGGGCCATCACCTGGGCCTCGCCGGCGCACCAGGCAAAGCCTTCGCCTGGCGGCAGGCTCAGGGCGCGCAGCGCGGCCAGCCAGGCATCGCTGTCTTGCACCCATTGCGTCTGCACCTGGGCGGCACTGTGCCAGGCGCGCTGCTCGTCGGCGCTGCTCGCCTGCACCAGCACCAGGGCGTGGGCGCCGGCCGGCAGCTCTTCCAGTCGGCGGGTGATGGCGGGCAGGGCGGTGGCATCACCGGCCAGCAGGTGCCAGGCGTAGTCGGTGGGGATGATCATCGAGCCGCGCGGGCCGCCGATGGCCAGCGTCTGGCCCGGTGCGGCCTGGCGGGCCCAGTCGCTGGCGGCGCCGTGGGCGTGCAGCGCGAACTCGATGGTCAGCTCGCGGCGCGCCCGGTCGAAGTGGCGCGGCGTGTAGTCGCGGCGCACCGGCTCGGCGCCGGCAGGGGTGTCGAACAGCAGCTTCACATGGTCGTCGAAGGACAGGCTGGTGAAGTCGGCCAGGTCGTCACCGCCGAAGGTGATGGCCACGAAGCCGGGGCTCAGGTGCTGCACCTGGCGCACCTGCAGTTCGCGGCGGCGCAGTTCATGCCGCACGCGTTGCACGCGGCGCACGTGGGTGTGGGTGGTGTCGGTCAATGGATGGATCGATTGGTTGATAATGTCACCCAATGATGCGCAAGAAGATTGACCTTGTCAACCAATCGGCTTTGTCCGACGCGGCGCAGCCGCGCGCGGCCAGGGCCGATGGGGCGGCCGCCCCCGCCCCCGCCCCCGCCCCCGCCACCGAGCCCACGCGCGACGACGATGTGCTCGAAGCCATCCACGGCCTGATGCACCTGGCGCGCAGCCAGCAGCACAAGGCGCTGCGCGATGCCGGGCAGGCGCTGTCGCCGCTGGAAGGGCGCGTGCTGGCCTACTTCGCCCACCACCCCGGCGCCGCGCTCAGTGACCTGGTGGCCCACTCGGGGCGCGACAAGGGCCAGCTGGCACGCATGGTGAGCGGCCTGCGCGAGCAGGGTCTGCTGCGGGCCACGCCCGATGCGCAGGACCGCCGCATCACGCGCCTTCACCTGTCGCCCGAGGCGCAGGCGCAGCATCACGCGCTGGTGGCGCAGCGCCGCGCGCTGTCGGAGCGCGCCGCCGCGGGCCTGAGCGCCACCGAGCGCCGCCAACTGCTGGCCTTGCTGGCCAAGGTGCGCGAGGCGCTGTCGGCCGAGGGGTGATCACCGCCAGGCATCGCGCCTGCCAACGCGACATCACCCCGCAAACTCCCAGCAACCTTGCTTGTTGATAGTGCGCAAGCCGCCCACGGTGTTGCCGTGGCAGGCCCCCACTGTTTCTGCGAGGTTGATGCATGTTTCTCCGATCCTTGGCCTGGCCGTCCTGGCGGCGGATGACCTGGCTGCTGACATGGCTGGCCCTGGGCTCGGCCGGTCTGCTGGCCGCCTGTGGCGGCGGCGGTGGTGCATCCAGCACCAGCACCGAGGCCACCGTGCCCACCATCAGCACGCAGCCGGCCTCGGTCAGCGTGGTGGCCGGCGCCAGCGCCAGCTTCAGCGTGGTGGCCTCGGGCAGCGGAACGCTCAGCTACCAGTGGCGCAAGGGCGGCAGCGCGATCAGCGGCGCCACGGCCAGCAGCTACAGCATCGCCGCCACCAGCAGCAGCGATGCCGGCAGTTACGACGTGGTGGTGAGCAACAGCGCCGGCTCGGTCACATCGAGTGCGGCCACGCTCACGGTCAGCAGCACCAGCGGCGTCACGGCACCGGCCATCACCACACAGCCGGCCTCGCAATCGGCCAGCGTGGGCGCCAGCGTCACCTTCAGCGTGGTGGCCAGCGGCAGCACGCCGTTGAGCTACCAGTGGCGCAAGGACGGCACGGCCATCGCCAACGCCACGTCCAGCAGCTTCACGCTGGCCAGCGTGGCCACCGGCGATGCCGGCGCCTACACGGTGGTGGTCAGCAACTCGGCCGGCAGCGCCACTAGCGATGCGGCCACGCTGTCGGTCACCAGCGCCAGCAGCGGCAGCAGCGCGCTCACCGCCGAGGTGGTGACGGCGGCGCAGGCCTTCGTGGCCACGCTCAGCAGCACGCAGCAGACCACGGTGCAGAAGACCTGGAGCCTCGCCACCGCGCGGCAATGGTCCAACCTGCCGGCGGCCATGGTGTCGCGCAACGGCCTGGCCTGGAGCAGCCTGAGCACCGCGCAGCAGACGGCGGCGCGCGCCCTGATTCTCAAGGCCCTGGGCAGCACCGGCAACACGCTGCACCTGGGCCTGCAGGCGGCCGACCAGGCGCTGGTGGAGCTGTACGGCGCCGGCAGCGGCACCTACGGCAGCGGCCACTACTACATCGCCTTCGTCGGCACGCCCAGCACCAGTGACTTCTGGCTGCTGCAGCTCACCGGCCATCACCTCACCTACAACATCGCCTTCAACGGCAGCGTGAAGACGCCCACGCCGCTGTTCCTGGGTGTGGAGCCCAAGGGCTCGTTCACGCTGAACGGCACCACATACGACCCGATGGTCGCGCAGCGCACCGCCGCGGCCGACCTGGGCGCAGCGCTCACCACCTACAGCGCGGCCGCGCTCAGCGGCACCTACAGCGATCTGCTGTTCGGCGCCAACGGCTCGGGCGGCATCGACGGCACCTACCCCAAGAGCTACCCCACCGGCACCAGCGGACGCGGCATTCTGTACAGCGCGCTGTCCAGCGCCGACCAGGCCAAGGTGCAGGCGATGATCCGCGCCTACGTGGCCACCCAGGCCACCGAGTACGCCGACGAACTGCTGGCGGCTTACCTGTCCGACAGTGCGCTGGCCGCCACCTACGTGGCCTATGCCGGCGCCGGCAATGTCACCAGCAGCGGCAGCTACATCCGTGTGGACGGCCCGCGGGTGTGGATCGAGTTCTCGGTGCAGCGCGGCGTCATCATCAGCAGCGACATTCACTTCCACACCATCTGGCGCGACAAGACCGGCGACTACGGCGGCAAATGCTGTTCATGACCGCCTGGCGCTGGGCCTGGGCGCTGTGGCTGGCCATCGGCATGCTGGGCGCCAGCGCCCACCCGATGCCCGAAAGCCGCGTGTGGATCGACACCCGCGCTGACGGCTTGCACCTGCTGCTGCAACTGCCGCTGAACCGGCTGGAGTTCGCCTACGGCCAAGCGTTGGTGGATCAGCCGGCCACGGTGCTGGAACGCCATGCCGACGGCCTGGCGCGCTACCTGATGCAGCATGTGGGTGCGCGCAGCGGCAGCCACGGCTGGCAGACGCTGCGCCCGCAGCTGCGCGTGGTGGGCAGCGATGGTGCGGCCGAACTGGAGGCCGAGATCGACCTGCGCGCCCCGGCGGGCGCCGACCCGCGCCACACGCAGCTGCTGTACGACGCCATCACGCACGAGGTGCGCACCCACCGCGTGCAGGTGGCGCTGCGCAATGACTGGGCCGCCGGCCAGGTGGGCCAGCCGCCGCAGCCGCTGGGTGAGCTGAACCATGCCCGCAACAGCCTGGATCTGGACCTGGCACCGCCCTCGGCCGGCGCCAGCCTGCGCCGTTTGGCACTGGACGGTGCCGCGCACATCGCCGGCGGCGCCGACCACCTGCTGTTCCTGATGCTGCTGTTGCTGGTGGCGCCGCTGTCGGTGGCTGCCAGCCGCACCGGCTGGCCGATGCGGCAATGGCAGGGCGCACGCCCGGCGCGCGCCGCCTGGCGGCACACGGCGCTGCTGGTCACGGCCTTCACGCTGGGCCACACGGCCACGCTGGTGCTGGGCAGCACCGGCGTGCTGCGGCCGCCGGTGCAGGCGGTGGAGGTGGCCGTGGCGCTGACCATCGTGGTGGCGGCGGTGCATGCCTGGCGGCCGCTGTTCGGCCGCGCCGATCTGGCCATGGCACTGGCCTTCGGGCTGATCCACGGCCTGGCCTTTTCGGCCGCTTTGTCGGGCGCCGGGCTCACCTGGCTGCAGCATGGCCTGGCGCTGCTGGCCTTCAACCTGGGCATCGAGGCCATGCAGCTGCTGCTGGTGCTGGCCGTGCTGCCGCCGTTGCTGTGGCTGGCCCACGGCCGGCCGCAGGCCAGCCACTGGCTGCGCGGCGCCACCGCCGCGGTGGCCGCCGGCCTGGCGCTGTGGTGGGTGCTGGAGCGCGCGGGCCTGGCCGGCGGCGCCCTGCCAGCCTGACTGCGCTGCGCAGCGGGTGGGGCACTACGCCAGCCGCTGCGCCAGCGCCTCGTACAGCGGAATGCCCACCAGGATGTTGAACGGGAAGGTCAGGCCCAGCGACATGCCGAAGTACAGCGACGGGTTGGCCTCGGGGATGGCCTCGCGCACCACCGCCGGCACGGCGATGTAGGACGCGCTGGCGGCCAGCGTCATCAGCAGCGCGGCATTGCCCACCGACAGGCCCAGCAGCGCCGCCACGCCGAAGGCCAGCGCCGCATGGCACAGCGGCCCGCCGATGGCGTACACCAGCAGCCAGGGCGAGCGGCCCTTCAGCGTGCCCAGGTTGCGCGCGGCCAGCAGGCCCATGTCCAGCAGGAAGAAGGCCAGCATGCCCTTGAACAGCTCGCCCGAGAACGGCTGCATCGCCACCCGGCCGGCCTCGCCGGTCACCAGGCCCACCACCATGGCGCCCAGCAGCAGCAGCTGCGCACCGTCGGTGAAGGATTCATGCAGCAGTTTGCCGATGCCATGCTGCGCGGCCTGGCCTGCCCCGGCCGTGCCGGCGGCGCTGGCCGCATGCTGCCGCGCCTTGTTGGCCAGCAGCACTGCCATCACGATGGCCGGTGACTCCATCAGCGCCATGGCCGCGGCCATGTGCCCGCCGTAGGGGATGTGGCGGCTCTCCAGGTACTGCACCGCGGTGATGAAGGTGACCGCACTCACCGAGCCGTAGGTGGCGGCCAGCGCCGCCGCGTCGAAGCGCGACAGCAGGCGCTGCAGCAGCAGGTAGCCGATGGCCGGCACCAGCAGGGCCAGGGCCACGGCCGCGCCCAGGCTCAGCGCCACCTCGGCCGTCAGGCCGGATTGCGCCAGCGCGAAGCCGCCCTTCAGGCCCAGGGCCATCAGCAGGTACAGCGACAGAAAGCGCGCGATCTGCGGCGGAATCTCCAGGTTGGAGCGCAGCGTGCCGGCCACCAGGCCGAACACGAAAAATAGGATGGCGGGATCGAGGAAGTTCTGCATGGGCCGCGATGGTGGTGCGGGCATGGCATCCGGACAAGTGATATGTTCTGATTGAAACCATCAGGCAAGTCGATGAGTGACACCACCGCACCCCCCGGCCTGGAGCGCGCGCTGCGCGCCAGCCTCACGCAGCTGCGCAGCTTCGAGGCCGTGGTGCGCCTGGGCGGCGTGGGCCGCGCGGCGCGCGCCCTGCACCTGGCGCAGCCCACCGTGTCCATGCAGATGAAGGAGCTGGCCGCGGCGCTGGGCCTGGTGCTGTTCGAGCCGCGCGGCCGTGGCCTGGTGCCCACGCCGGTGGCCGAGCGCCTGGCCCAGGCCGTGCGCGCCATGGGCGCCGCCTGGCAGGCCTTCGAGGACGACGCGGCCGATCTGCAGGGCCTGCGCCGCGGCCGCCTGCGCATTGCCGCCGTCACCACCACCGAGTACTTCCTGCCCGACCTGCTGGGCCCGTTTGCGCGGCAGTACCCCGGCATCGAGATCGAGCTGGCGGTGGAGAACCGCGCCTCGGTGGTGGCCCGCCTGCAACGCGGCGACGACGAACTGGCCGCCATGATGCTGCCGCCCACCCACCTGCCGTTGGCGCGCTGGCCGTTTCTGGAGAACCCGCTGGTGCTCATCGCCCCGGCCGGGCACCCGCTGGCCGCGCGCCGCCGCCTGAAGCTGGCCGACCTGGTGACCGAGCCCCTGCTGGCGCGCGAGGCCGGCTCCGGCACCCGCGCCGCGGCCGAGCAGGCCTTCAGCGAACAGGGCGTTGACTGGCCACCACGCATGGCCTTGGGCAGCAACGAGGCGGTGAAGCACGCCGTGCGCGCCGGCCTGGGCCTGGCCGTGCTGTCGCGGCACACGCTGGCGGCCGATCCGGCCAGCGAGGGGCTGGCCGTGCTGCCGGTGGCCGGCTTTCCGTTGCGGCGCCACTGGCAGCTGGTGTGGCGCAACGATCGCGCGCTGTCGCTGCCGGCGCGCACCCTGCTGGACGACCTGCGCGCCCGCCTGCACGTGCGCGCGCGGCCGGCCACTTGAGCGCTTGCCGCGTTGTCCTGCCGGCCGTGCGGGCTGTGCGCCGATGGGCACGCCGCCTGCAGGCCCGCAGCCTGGCGGCGGGGCGCCCCCGATACACTAGCGGGTTGCCCCGTTTCCCCCTGTCCTGACCCCCTGAATCCGAGGTTCTGCCATGCCCGCCTACCGCTCCAAGACGTCCACCGCCGGCCGCAACATGGCGGGCGCACGCTCGCTGTGGCGCGCCACCGGCATGAAGGACGCTGACTTCAGCAAGCCCATCATCGCCATCGCCAACAGCTTCACACAGTTCGTGCCGGGCCATGTGCACCTGAAGGACCTGGGCCAGCTGGTGGCCCGCGAGATCGAGGCCGCCGGCGGTGTGGCGAAAGAGTTCAACACCATCGCCGTGGACGACGGTATCGCGATGGGCCACGACGGCATGCTGTACTCGCTGCCCAGCCGCGACATCATTGCCGACAGCGTGGAGTACATGGTCAACGCGCACTGCGCCGACGCCATCGTCTGCATCAGCAACTGCGACAAGATCACGCCGGGGATGCTGATGGCCGCCATGCGCCTGAACATCCCGGTGGTGTTCGTCTCGGGCGGCCCGATGGAAGCCGGCAAGGCCAAGCTGGCCGTGCCTGGCACGCAGACCGTGCAGGTCAAGAAGCTCGACCTGATCGACGCCATGGTGATGGCCGCCGACAGCAAGGTGAGCGATGCCGACGTGGCCGAGATCGAGCGCAGCGCCTGCCCCACCTGCGGCAGCTGCAGCGGCATGTTCACCGCCAACAGCATGAACTGCCTGACCGAAGCCCTGGGCCTGAGCCTGCCCGGCAACGGCACCGTGGTGGCCACGCACAGCGATCGTGAAGCGCTGTTCAAGCGCGCCGGCCGCCTGGCCGTGGAGCTGTGCCACCGCTACTACGAGCAGGAAGATGCCAGCGTGCTGCCGCGCAGCATCGGCAAGAAGGCCTTCGAGAACGCGATGACGCTGGACATCGCGATGGGTGGCAGCACCAACACCATCCTGCACATCCTGGCCGCGGCGCAAGAGGCCGGCATCGACTTCGACATGGCCGACATCGACCGCTTGAGCCGCGCCGTGCCGCAGCTGTGCAAGGTGGCGCCCAACACCAACAAGTACCACATCGAGGACGTGCACCGTGCCGGCGGCATCATGGCCATCCTGGGTGAGCTGGCGCGCGCCGGCAAGCTGCACCTGGACGTGCCCACCGTGCACACGCCCACGCTGGGCCAGGCGCTGCAGGAGTGGGACATCCTCACCACGCAGTCCGAGGCGGTGAAGACCTTCTACATGGCCGGCCCGGCCGGCATCCCCACCCAGGTGGCCTTCAGCCAGAGCACGCGCTGGCCCAGCCTGGACACCGACCGCGCCGAGGGCTGCATCCGCAGCTATGAGAACGCCTTCAGCAAGGAAGGCGGCCTGGCCGTGCTGCGCGGCAACATCGCACAAGATGGCTGCGTGGTGAAGACTGCCGGCGTGGACGACAGCCTGCTGGTGTTCGAGGGCCCGGCCCATGTGGTGGAAAGCCAGGACGAGGCCGTGGCTCACATCCTGGACGACCAGGTGAAGGCCGGCGACGTGGTGGTGGTGCGCTACGAAGGCCCCAAGGGCGGCCCCGGCATGCAGGAAATGCTCTACCCCACCAGCTACATCAAGAGCAAGGGCCTGGGCAAGGCCTGCGCGCTGCTGACCGACGGCCGCTTCTCGGGCGGCACCTCGGGCCTGTCCATCGGCCACTGCTCGCCCGAAGCGGCCGCCGGCGGCAACATCGGCCTGGTGCGCCACGGCGACCGCATCCGCATCGACATCCCCAACCGCACCATCAACGTGCTGCTGAGCGATGAAGAACTGGCCCAGCGCCGCGCCGAGCAGGACGCCAAGGGCTGGAAGCCGGCGCAAGCCCGCCCGCGCAAGGTGAGTGCGGCGCTGAAGGCCTATGCGCTGCTGGCCACCAGCGCCGACAAGGGCGCCGTGCGCGACCTGTCGAAGCTGGAAGACTGAGTCTTTCGGACTCCAGGTTGCCGCGCTCCGGTCCCCCGAGGGGGGCTCTCAGTCCCTTGGGGCGGTCCGGCGGGACTGAGCAGGAGGTTCAGTCTGCCGAACCGGGCCGGGCCCGCAATTCGCGGCCGTTGAAGACCACCCGCAGCGCCGGCTGCACCGCCAGCAGGCCTTGCAGCCAGTGGCTCAGGCTGTCGGCAGCGGGGCCGGTCGGCAGGTCTGGCCGCAGCCGGCCACGAAGCGTGATGCCCGTGGGCCCTGCGGGCGTGGCCTGGTGCACCATGTCGGCGGGCCGCCCGTGGCGGAAGCACGCGGTCAGCGTCTCGCCGGGCTTGCGCACGGTGAGCTCGAGTTCCGCACACAGGCGGTTCAGCATGGACAGGCCGATGCCCTGCAGCTGCACCGGCGTGGGCCCGGCCGCGTCGTACGGGTAGTCGAAGGCGCTGTAAATGCAGCGCAGGTAGGGTGTGCCCGCCACCTGCTTGTCCAGTGCGTGGCCGCGGCCGTCGTCGCGGATGCTGAAGGCAGGACCGTCCAAAGTGATCCACAGCGTGCTGGCGCCGCCGGTTTGGTGCTCTGCCAGCGCGTAAAGCGTCAAGGCCTGCAGTGCGGTGAAGGCCAGGTTCAGCGCGGGTGCGTCGGCCGTCGGCGCGGGTCCTGGTGTTGCGGCTGGTGCCTGAGCAGGTTCCGGCGCTCGCGATGGCGAGTCATGGCCCGTCAGCGGCAGCTCCAGCACCACCTCGCCGTCGTCCTCGCGGCCGGTGTGCTGGAAGCCGGCGGCCAGGTAGAAGGCTTCGGCGCAGCCGGGGCCCGGCACGTAGCAGACCTGCAGCCGGTCATGGCGCCCGCTGGCGCGCACCCGGTCGATCACCAGCTGCAGTGCGGCGCGGCCGATGCCGCGGCCCTGGTAGCGCTGGTCGATCATGAAGCGCCACAGGCCGATGCCTGGTTGCGGCGTCGGCGGCTCGCGCTGCGTCTCGTCGAACAGCATCACGAACCCGACCGGCGTGTCGCCCAGGTACACCGCGCGGTACCAGGCCTCGCACTTGAACAAGGCCTCGGCCAGCGATTCGGCATTGGTGGCCACGAAGTGCTTCTGGTCCTCGCGCACCGACAGCGCGGTGATCTGCCGCACGGTATCCGAACCGATCTCGCGCAGGCTGACCTGGGGCTCGGGGCGCGCGGCGGCCGGGGTGGGCTCGGCCAGGGGCGGTGTGTGCGAGAAGCCGTCGCCCACCGCCAGCGGGCCGGTGTCGAGTGCATCCGCGCGCAAGCCGGCGCGGCGCACCCAGTGCCTGACCACCTTCGCTGGCGTGAGGTCATCGGCCGCGAGCGCCGCGCCCAGGCCCAGGCAGGGCTCGCACAGTTCCACGCCGCGAAAGCGCAGGCCGCCCACACGGAAGGTCTGACCGACCAGGTCGTTCAGCCGCACGCCGCGCACCACCACGTTGCGGCCGGTGGCCGACGGCGGCAGCGCACGGCCGCAGGTGGCCGCGAAGGCCTCGATCTGCTCGGCCTCGACGAAGGTGATGTTCTGGCCGGGCTCGTCGTGCGCGCCGAAGTAGCGGTCGCCTTCGATGCCCTGGCCGGCCACCACCTGCACGCGCGCGTGCGATTGCTGGCCGGTGGCGCCGCGGGCGCGGATGAACAGGTGCTCGATCATGGCGGGGCGGTCGGTCGCAGTCGTGTCCAGGCAGGTGATGATGGCACGCGGGCGGGCAACTGCTGGCGGCTAGCGGCCGCAGTGCTGGGCCTGGGCGGCCTCCAGCCGCGCCACATGCAACTCCAGCTGCTGGACCCGTTGGGGCGGCGTGGTGGCCAGCGACTCGCGCAGGCGCTCCACCTGCAGCCGCAAGGTGGCGCAGCGTCGCTCGCGCAGGGCGGCCTGGCGCTCCTGCAGGTCTGCCGGCGCCAGCGTTGCGGCGGCATCGCGGCCGGGCACCGACGGGGCGGGGTCGGCGGGCGCTGGGTTCGGTGCCAGCGCCACCGGTGTCGGCGTCACAGTCGCCATCGGTGCCGCTGCCGGTGCCGGTGAGGCGGCCTGGTTCGGCGGCGGCGGCGCGGCGGCGATCTCGGCGGCGTAGTGGTTCTTGCGGTAGGCCGACAGGATCTTCGGGCTCGGCACGCGGCAGGTGTCGGGGATGTCGGCGTAGTACAGGCACTGCGGCACACCGTCGCGGAAGGTCAGGCGCACCTTGCCGGGATAGGTCTTGCCCATTGCCGTGTAGCCGTAGCCCGCCAGGACCTCGGTCGCCTGCCCCTGCGCATCGCGCAGCACGGTGCCGGGGCGCACGCTGCCGGGCAGGAAGCGGTTCATCATCCAGGCCTGCGACTGCTCGGCGATCAGGTCCTCCAGCAGGCGCTTGTGGTCTTGCCCACGGGCGGGGCCGTCCGCCGGCGCGGCCTGGGCCAGCGCGGCCGCGCCGCCTGGCAGCACGATCGGTGCGGCGCCGTTGCCGAAGCGCAGCAGGTTCGCCTGCAGCCGCTGCACCGCCGGATGGGCACAGCCGTTGGCCTGCAGCAGTTGCGGCATGTCGTTGCGGGCGTACAGGGCCAGGTCGGTCATGCGGCGCATGCCGCCCGCGGCGTCGCCCCCCTTGCGCAGCATGCCGGTGAGCATGTCCTGGGTCATCGTCCCGGCCATCGCGGCGTCGAGCCGGCGCTGCAGCGCATACACCTCCGGGTCGGCGTAGCGGCCCGTGCCGACGCTGCGGTAGCTGACGCAGTGGCGCGAGCCGGGCCGCTCGGCGCCGAAGCCGTTCACCGTCCAGGACTCGCGCTCGCACTCCTGCGCCATGATCTCCACCTTGTTGGTGGGCAACTCCGCGGCGCATTGGCGCGAGAAGGCGGTCATGTAGCTGCCCAGCAGCAGTGCAAGCTCGGTGCTGTCGCGCGCGAAGCCCACCCGCGCGAAGTCGCCCACGTACAGGCGCGCGATGTCGTCGCCGAAGTTGAGCCCGTCGGTGCGCAGGCTCTGGGCGCTCAGTTCGGCGGACCGGCCTTCGGCCGCGGCCACCAGCAGCAGGGAGACGATCGGCAGGGAGATCCGCATGGCCATCGCTTTCGGCGTGATGCTGGCGCCAGACTGTCGCACAGCCGGCCCCGACGCGCCCCGCGCAGCCCCCTATGTCGGACCCGTTGGGACGCGTCGTCCGCGCGTTGGGTGCAGCTGCGGGCACGGACTGGAGCCGAGGTCATGGTCATCCGCCGACTAGAATGCCGCGCACCGTGCCACCGGCTCTCCGGCGGGTGACGCGGGCATCCGCTGGGGGTGTTGGCGCAGCCGCAAGGCCGTGCCGACTGAGAGAGTCCCTTTGAACCTGATTGAGGTAATCCTCGCGCAGGGAAGCACGTTCAAGGGCTCGCCGGCCCGGTCTTTCTCACGCCGGCATCCGGGCCCTGGCGTTTGCCGACCTGCCATCTGCACGTCTTGCACATGGCACACACCACGTCGTTCTCCCGTTCGCGCCGCTGTCGGCGCACCTGGCTGCCGTTGGCCTTGCTGGCGACCTTGGCCAGCGCCACGGCCTGGGCGCAGCCGGCGCCCGCCACCACGTCCAACCCGCAACCAACGTCACCCGCCACCAGCATGCCCACCCCTGCCCAGCACATGATTGCCGAGATCCAGGTCATCCCGCGCCCGGCGGGCACGGTCGAGCGCCAGTACCAGCATGTGGACGCGGCCATTGCCGTGATCCAGGCCTCGGGCCTGAAGTACGAGGTGCACGGCCTGGGCACGGTGGTGGAGGGTCCGCCCGAGCGCATCTGGCCGCTGCTGCAGGCGGTGCACCAGGCCACGCTGGAGTCGGGCGCCGAGCGCACGCTCAGCGTCATCAAGGTGTCCAGCGGCGCCAAGGCCGGCGGGCCGCGGGTGGAAGACCTGGTGGGCAAGTTCCGCCGCTGAGCGGCTTGCCGCTGGTGGATGCAGGTCTTCAGCCGGTGATCAGCCGAGGGTGGCCGGCTCCTGCGTCCACCCGCCGCCCAGCACCTTGAACAGCGTGATGCGGTTGGCCTGCTCCAGCAGCTGCAAGGCGATCAGCGACTGCTGGGCCGCAAACAGCGAGCGTTGGGCGTCGTACACGTCCAGCGCCGTGTCCACGCCGTTGCGCTGGCGCGCCTGCGACAGGTTCAGCGCCTTGGCGTAGCTGGCCACCAGGGCCTGCTGCGCGGCCAGGCGCTCGTTCAGGCTGGCGCGCACGGCCAGGGCATCGGCTACTTCGCGGAAGGCGGTCTGCAGCGTCTTGTCGTAGGTGGCCAGCTGGATGTCGCGCGCCACCTCGGCCGAGCGCAGGCTGGCCTGGCGCGAGCCGCTGTCGAAGATCGGCAGGCTGATGCTGGGCGCAAAGCTCCACGCGCCGCCCTGGAACAGCTGGCCCAGGCTGCGGCTGGCGGTGCCGGCCGAGGCCGTGAGGCTGATGCTGGGGTACAGGTTGGCGCGGGCCGCGCCGATGTCGGCCGCCGCGGCGCGCAGGCCGTGCTCGGCCGCCACCACATCCGGGCGCCGCTGCAGCACGCTGCTGGGCAGGCCTTCGGGCACGGCCACCAGGATCGGGCTGCTGGCCTCGGCCAGGGCCGGGGGCAGCAGGTGCTGCGGCACGCTGCCGCCGGCCAGCAGGTCCAGCGCATTGCGGTCCTGCTGCACGGTGGCCTGGTAGGTGGCCACGGCCAGGCGCGCGGTTTCCACCGTGCTCTCGGTCTGGGCCAGGGTCAGGCCGGTGTCCACGCCCAGGTCCTTGCGCTTTTGCACCAGAGCCAGGCTGTCGCGCTGGCTCTTCAGCGTCTGCTCGGCCAGGGCCAGCTGGGCCTGGTCTGCGGCCAGGGTCAGCCAGGCGTTGGCGACCTCGGCCACCAGGGTCAGCTGGGTGCTGCGGCGGGCCTGCTCGGTCTGCAGAAAGCTCTCCAGCGCGGCGTCCTTCAGGTTCTGCAGGCGGCCGAACAGGTCGATCTCCCACGCGGCCACGCCCAGGCCCACGCTCAAGCTGCGGCTGTTCACCGCCGTGCCACTGCTGCTGGCCTGGGCCGGCGTGCGCGAGGCACTGGCGCTGGCCGATCCGGTCACCGTGGGCCTTTGCGCCGCGGCCTGGATGTCGTGCGCGGCGCGCGCCTTGTCCACGGCCAGCAGGGCCAGGCGCAGGTCGCGGTTGTTCTGCAGCGCCAGGTCGATCACGCCGCGCAGGCGGGCGTCGGTGATCAGCTGCTGCCAGCCGATGTCAGCGGCCTGGGGCGCGCTGGCCTGGGAGGCGGAGGCCGTGGCGCTGGCCGCCGTAGTAGGCCAGGCGGTGGGGATGGCGGCGGCCGGCGTCCCCTGAGTGGGCGCGAGGCTGGCGCAGCCGGTGATCAGGGCGGCCAGGGCGGCCACGGTCAGCGTGGCCAAGCGTGCGTGGCGGGGGGCAATGCGTGGGTTGGCAGGGGTCATGTCAGGTCTCCCGTTCTTCAGGCCGGGTGCTTGTTCAGGGCGGCGTTGTCGGCCGGGGCCGGCTTCTGGCGTCGATCGAAGAAGCCGCGCACCAGCACATAGAACACCGGCACCATGAACAGGCCCAGCAGCGTGGCGCTGGCCATGCCGCCCAGCACGCCGGTGCCGATGGCGCGGCGGCTGGCGGCGCCGGCCCCGCTGGCAATGGCCAGCGGCAGCACGCCGAACATGAAGGCCAGGCTGGTCATCAAGATCGGGCGCAGCCGCAGGCGCAGCGCCTGCAGCGTGGCGGCCACCAAGCCCTGGCCCTGCTCCTGCAGCATCTTGGCGAATTCCACGATCAGGATCGCGTTCTTGGCCGCCAGGCCCACGGTGGTGAGCAGGCCCACCTGGAAGTACACGTCGTTGTCCAGCCCGGCCAGGGTGCTGAGGCCCAGCGCCCCCACCACGCCCAGCGGCACCACCAGCATCACGCTGAACGGGATCGACCAGCTCTCGTACAGCGCGGCCATGCACAGGAACACGAACAGCACCGACACCGCATACAGCAGCGGCGCCTGGCTGCCCGACAGCCGCTCTTGATAGCTCTGGCCGGCCCATTCATAGCCGATGCCCTGGGGCAGCTGGGCGATGATGTCCTGCACCGCCTGCATGGCCGTGCCCGAGCTCACGCCTGGCGCCGCGTCGCCCACGATCTCGAAGGCGCTCATGCCGTTGTAGCGCTCGAGCTTGGGCGCGCCGTAGGTCCACTGCGTGCTGGCAAAGGCCGAGAAGGGCACCATCTGGCCATCGCCGTTGCGCACGAACCAGTTCATGATCGCGTCGGGCGCCATGCGGAAGGGCGCATCGCCCTGCACGTACACGCGCTTGACGCGGCCGGCATCGATGAAGTCGTTGACATAGGTGCCGCCCAGCGCGGTGGACAGCGTGCTGTTGATGTCGGCCGCCGACACGCCCAGCGCCCCGGCCTTCTTGTCGTCGATGACGATGCCGAACTGCGGCGCGTCGTCCAGGCCGCTGATGCGCACCTGCTGCAGCGCCTTGTTCTGGCGCGCCAGCTGCAGGAATTGGTCGCGCGCCTTCACCAGGGCCTCGTGGCCCAGGCCGTTGCGGTCTTGCAGCTCGACGGTGAAGCCACCGCTTGACCCCAAGCCGCGGATGGTGGGCGGCTGCATCACGAACACCTGGGCGTCGCGCAGGCTGGCCAGCTCGCGGTTGGCGCGGGCGGCGATCTCGGCGGCGCTCTGGCCCTTGCCGGTGCGCTCGCTCCAGTCCTTGAGCTTGATGAAGGCGTTGCCGCTGGCCTGGTCACCGCCGATGCCGATGATCAGCGTGTAGCCGGCGATGTCGGCCTGCTGGCCCAGCCAGTTCTGCACCTTCTCCAGGCTGGCGTTCAGGCGCTCGGCGGTGCTGCCCGAGGGCAGGCGCACCTGGGCCATCAGAACGCCCTGGTCTTCGGCCGGCAGAAAGGACGTGGGCATGCGGTGGTACATCCACACCACGGCGCCGACGATCAGCGCATACACGATCATCGTGCGGCCACCGCGGCGCACCAGGCGGCCGGTGAAGCCTTCCACGCCCGCGGCGCTGCGCTCGAAGCCGCGGTTGAAGCCGCCGAAGAAGCGGCCCAGCAGGCCCGGCCTGGCGGCATGGCCGCCGCCTTGCACCGGCTTGAGCAGCGTGGCGCACAGCGCGGGCGTCAGCGTCATCGCCGTGGCCACCGACAAGGCCATGGCCGACACCACGGTGATCGAGAACTGGCGGTAGATCATGCCGGTGGAGCCGCCGAAGAAGGCCATCGGCACGAACACGGCCGAGAGCACCAGCGCAATGCCCACCAGCGCGCCGGTGATCTCCTGCATCGACTCGCGCGTGGCCTCCCGTGGCGACAGGCCGCGCTCGGTCATCAGGCGCTCGACGTTCTCGACCACCACGATGGCGTCGTCCACCAGCAGGCCGATGGCCAGCACCATGCCGAACATGGTGAGGCTGTTGATGCTGTAGCCGAAGGCCGACAGCACGCCGAAGGTGCCCAGCAGCACCACCGGCACGGTGATCGCCGGGATCAGCGTGGCGCGCCAGTTCTGCAGGAACAGGTACATGATCAACACCACCAGCGCCACGGCCTCGGCCAGCGTGATGACCACTTCCTCGATCGAGATCCGCACGAAGGGCGTGGTGTCGTACGAGGTCACCGCCTTCAGCTGGTAGGGAAAGGTGGTCTGCAGCTCGGCCAGCTTGGCGTTGACGGCCTGGGCCACGCCCAGCGCGTTGGCGTTGTTGGCCAGCTTCACGCCCATGGCGGCGGCGGGCTTGCCGTTGTAGCTGGTCTTGATGGTGTAGCTCTCGCCGCCCATTTCCACGCGGGCCACGTCGCCCAGGCGCACCACGCTGCCGTCGGTGGCGGTCTTCAGCGCGATGTCCTGGAACTGCGCCACGGTGCTCAGCTTGCTGCGCGCCGAGATGGTGACATTGAGCTGCTGGCCTGTGGTGGCCGGCAGACCGCCCACCTGGCCGGCCGAGACCTGCGCGTTCTGCGCGGTGATGGCGGTGGTCACGTCCGACGGCATCAGCGCATGCGCCGACAGCTTGGCCGGATCGAGCCAGATGCGCATGGCGTGCTGCGTGCCCAGCGTCTGCACGTCGCCCACACCCTCGATGCGGCTGAGCGTGTCGACCAGGCTGGAGCTGATGTAGTCGCCGATCTCGATGTTGCTGGCGCTGCCGTCCTGCGAGTAGAAGCTCACCACCATCAGGAAGTCGGTGCCGGTCTTGGTGACCGTGACGCCCTGGCTTTGCACCGTGGTGGGCAGGCGCGTCATGGCCTGCTGCAGCTTGTTCTGCACCTGCATCTGCGCCACGTCGGGGTTGGTGCCCGAGACGAAGCTGATGGTCACGCTGGCGCTGCCGGCCGAGCTGCTGCTGGACTGCATGGCCAGCATGCCGTCCAGGCCCTTCATCTGCTGCTCGATGACCTGGGTGACCGAGTCTTCCACCGTCTTGGCCGAGGCGCCGGGGTAGGTGGCGCTGATGGTGACGCGCGGCGGCGCGATGTCGGGGTACTGCTCCAGCGGCAGCTGGGTGATGGACAGGGCGCCGGCCAGCATCACCACGATGGCGAGCACCCAGGCGAAGATGGGGCGGTCGATGAAGAAGCGTGCCATGGTGTTGCGCTCCGTCGATCAGCGCGCGGCCACGGTGGCGGCGCTGGCCGGGGTGGCCGGTGCACTGGCAGCGGCCGGTGCGGCGGCCGTGATCTCCTGCGGCTGCACCACGTCGCCCACCTTCACCTTCTGGCCGCCCTCCATCACCACGCGGCTGCCGGCGGCCAGGCCGGCCGTCACCAGCCAGCGGTTGCCCACCGCGCGCTCGGCGGTGATGACCTTCTTCGCCACCTTGTTGTCGGCCCCCACCACCAGCACGCTGGCGCTGCCGTCGGCAGCGCGGGTCACGGCCTGCTGCGGCACCAGCAGCACCTGGTCGGCCACGGCGGTGGGCAGCTGGGCACGCACGTACATGCCGGGCATCAGCAGCCCGTCGGGGTTGGCAAACACCGCGCGCAGCGTCACCGCGCCGGTGCTGGTGTTCACCGCCGGGCTGGCCACGCTCAGGCGGCCGGTGCGGGTGTAGGTGCTGCCGTCTTCCAGCAGCAGCTTGACGCTGGTTTCAACGCCGGCGTCGGTGCCCTTGCCGTCACCCTTTCCGGAGGGCAGCTTCTGCAGCTTGCCGCTGGCCAGGTCGCGCTTCAGGCGCAGCAGCTCGGCGCTGCTCTGCGTGATGTCGACCTGGATCGGGTCCATCTGGCGCACGGTGGTCAGTGCGGTGGTCTGCTCGGCCGTCACCAGGGCGCCCACGGTCACGGTGGAGATGTCCACGCGGCCCGAGATCGGGCTGGTGATTTGCGTGCGGCCCAGGTTGATGCGCGCGGTCTGCAGCGCGGCCTGGGCGGCGGCCAGATCGGCCTGGGCCTGGGCCAGCGTGGCCTGCGCGTCCTGCGCGTCCTGCTGGCTCATGGCCTCGATCTTCACCAGCTCGGCGCGGCGCTGCGCGGTGAGCTGGCTGGTCTTGACGGTGGCCTGCGCCTTGTCCACGGCGGCCTGGGCGCTGGCCACCGCGGCCTGGTAGCTGGCCGGGTCGATCTCGTAGAGCACCTGGCCAGCGCGCACCACCGAACCGTCGGTGAAGCGCTTGGCCTTCACGATGCCGCCCACCTGCGGCCGGATCTCGGCCACCTGCGGCGCCGTGGTGCGGCCGGGCAACTCGGTGGCCAGGGCCACGGCCTCGGGCTGCACCGCCAGCACGCCCACCGCCACGGTGCGCGGCGCGGCGGGCGGCGCCGCGCTCTGGCTGTTGCCGCAGGCGGACAGCACCAGGGCGGCCGCCACGGCGAGGGCGAGGGGGACGGGCGACAGCGGGTGCAGGCGGGACGATTCGGGGCGCATGGCGGCAAGGCTCTGTTCAGGAATGAGCGCATGGTGGCGACCCAATGTGGAGGAACTGTGGAGACCGCCCGCCGTGCGTGGGTGCCGTGGCGAGGGCGCGCGCATCACCGACACTTGCACCTGCCATGCCCCGCCCCGGAATCACCACCCGCCTGTTCCTCGCCGTGCTCGGCATCGCCCTGCTGGTGGTGGTGCTGATGGGCCAGGCCACGGTGTGGAGCTTCAACCGCGACTTCCTCGGCTACCTCAACTCGCAGGCCGTGCTGCGCATGGAAGCGGTGCTGCCGCGCCTGGCGCGGGCCTACCCGCTGCACGGCAACTGGGAGTTCCTGCGCGACCGGCCCGATCTCTGGTACGACCTGGTGGGCCTGGGGCCGGCGCGCTCGCTGCAGGCGGCCGGTGCGGCCAGCGTGGGCGCCGGGCTGGGCGAGGTCGGCGGTCCGGTGGTGGCCAGGCCGGCGGCATCGCCGCCCTCAGGCCCCATCCCCGCGCTGGTGGCGTCCGACCTGCTGGGCGCCGGGCGCCGCCTCACGCTGCTGGACGCGCAGCGCCAGCGCGTGATGGGCTTTCCGCTGGTGCTGGCCCAAAGCGTGCAGCGCGAGATCGTGGTCGATGGCCAGGTGGTGGGCTGGCTGGTGATGGCGCCGGTGGAAACCGTGGCTGACGAGGCTGCGCTGCATTTCATGAAGGAGCAGTGGGACGCCGCCTGGGCGGCCGGCCTGCTGGCGCTGCTGGCCGCGGCCCTGGTGGCCTGGTGGGTGGCGCGCCAGCTGCTGGCGCCGGTGCGCGCGGTGGCCGCGGCCACGCACCGGCTGGCCGGCGGCGCGTACGACACGCGCGTGCCCGTGAAGGGCCATGACGAGGTGGCCCAGCTGGGGCAGGATTTCAACCAGCTGGCGCTGACCTTGCAGCGCAACGAGCAGATGCGCCGCGACTTCATGGCCGATGTGTCGCACGAGCTGCGCACGCCGCTGGCCGTGCTGCGCGGCGAGCTGGAGGCCATGGAGGACGGCGTGCACCCGGTCACGCCCGAGGCGCTGCGCCTGCTGCAGGCCGAGGTGCGCACGCTCACGCAGCTGGTGGGCGACCTGCATGAGCTGGCGTTGGCCGATGTGGGCGCGCTCAGCTACCGAAAGGACGATCTCGACCTGGGCGCGCTGCTGGCGCAGGAGTGCCTGACGCTGAGCACCGCCTGCGCCGAGCACGGCCTGACGCTGCAGGCCGAGCTGCCCGAGGCACCGCTGATGCTGCTGGCCGACGAGGGCCGGCTGCGCCAGCTGCTGCACAACCTGTGCAGCAACGCGCTGCGCTACACCGATGCCGGCGGCACGCTGCGCGTGTGCCTGGCCGAACACGACGACCAGGCCGTGCTGCAGATCGACGACTCCAAGCCCGGCGTGCCGCCCGATCTGCTGCCGCGGCTGTTCGAGCGCTTCTACCGTGTGGAGGCCTCGCGCAACCGCGCCCACGGCGGCAGCGGCCTGGGCCTGGCCATCTGCCGCAGCATCGTCGAGGCGCATGGCGGCCGCATCGAGGCCCAGGCCTCGCCGCTGGGCGGCCTGGGCATCACCGTGCGCCTGCCGCTGGCACGGCGGCGCAAGAGCCTGGTGGGCAAGGGGGCGGTAGCTTGAACGGCATGCGCATCCTGGTGGTGGAGGACGAACCGCGCCTGGCCCGTCTGGTGGCCGACTACCTGCAGGCCGCCGGCGCCCAGGTGCAGGTGATCGGCGACGGCCTGCAGGCGCTGCCGGCCGTGCGCGCCCAGCCGCCCGACCTGATGGTGCTGGACCTGATGCTGCCCGGCATGGACGGCCTGGCCATCTGCCGCGAGCTGCGCAGCTTCAGCGACCTGCCGGTGCTGATGCTGACCGCGCGGGTGGAGGAGGTGGACCGCCTGATCGGCCTGGACGCCGGCGCCGACGACTACGTGTGCAAGCCCTTCAGCCCGCGCGAGGTGGTGGCGCGGGTCAAGGCCATCCTGCGCCGGCCGCGGCAGCTGGCGGCTGCGCCTGCAGCCGGGCTGCAGGCCGCACCACCCGCCGAGGGCTTGCACCTGGATGCCGAGCGCCACGAGGCCCAGCTGAACGGCCAGCCGCTGCTGCTCACGCCGCTGGAGTTCCGCCTGCTGGCCACGCTGGCGGCGCAGCCAGGGCGCGTGTTCTCGCGCGACCAGCTTCTGGACCGGCTGCACGACGACCAGCGCGCGCTGAGTGACCGCGCCATCGACAGCCATGTGAAGAACCTGCGGCGCAAGCTGCAGGCGGTGGACGCCACGCTGGAGCCGATCCGCTCGATCTACGGCGTGGGCTACCGCTTTGAACTCTGACGACAGGAAGCCCTTGCAAGCCTTGCTCGACGCCATCGCCACGATGGACCGCTGCACCGATGCGCAGCGCATCTTCCACGGCCGCGGCGGCCTGCACCCCGGCTGCGAGCACTGGGTGCTGGACGCGTTTCCGCCCGTGTTCGTGCTCACCAGCTTCCAGCCGGTGACCGACGATGAACTCACCGCCGTGGGGGATGCACTGGCCGCACGCTGGGCCGCCATCGCCCCCGGCGAGCCGCTGAACTGGGTGTTCCAGGGCCGGCCGGCCAACCGGGCGGAGGGTCGGGCCGAGACGCGGCTGATGGCCGGCAGCGTGCCCGACCCACACACCGTCACCGAGGATGGCACGGCCTATCGCGTGCATGTGCTCAAGGGCCAGAACCACGGCCTGTTCCTCGACATGGCCGAGGGCCGGCGCTGGGTGCGCGCGCACTGCGTGGCGAACCCCGGTGTGGATGTGCTGAACCTGTTCGCCTACACCTGCGCGTTCTCGGTGGTGGCACGCCAGGCCGGCGCGGGCCGGGTGGTCAACATCGACATGGCGCAGGGCGCGCTGGCCATCGGCCAGCAGAACCACCGGTTGAACGGTGTGGCCGAGGGCGCCAGCTTCCTGGCGCACGACCTGTTCAGCAGCTGGGGCAAGGTGAACCGGCTGGGGCCCTACGGCCTGGTGATCGCCGATCCGCCCAGCTACCAGAAGGGCAGCTTCGTGGCCACCAAGGACTACGCCCGCCTGATCCGCCGCCTGCCCGACTTGCTGATACCCGGCGGCCATGCGCTGCTGTGCCTGAACGCGCCCGAGCTGCCCGAGGCCTTCCTGCACGAGCAGCTGGCCGCCCAGGCGCCGCAGCTGCAGGTGATGGCGCGCCTGCCCAACCCGCCGGCCTTTGCCGATGTGTCGGCCGACCGGGCGCTGAAGGTGCTGGTGGTGCGGCAACCCGATTGAGCCCGACATCGCCAGCCCCGGCAGCGACAATCCACCCGATGCAACAGATCGACTTTGCCCTGCGCGGCGAGCACATCACGCTGGACAAGCTGCTGAAGGCCACCGGCGCCACCCACAGCGGCGCCAGCGCCAAGCAGGCCGTGGCCGACGGCCTGGTGCAGGTGGACGGCCAGCAGGAGCTGCGCAAGACGGCCAAGATCCGCGCTGGCCAGGTGGTGCAGTTCTCGGCCGGGGCGCAGGGCCTGCGCATCCGCGTGCAGGCCGGCGATGACATGGCGGGTGACGCCGCGGGCGAAGCCGACCCCGCTGCATAAAACATTCAGCCACCGGCCGGCGGCGTGGCCCGGGCGGGCGTTTAAGCTGCCGCCACCATGACCCGACCCGCCCTCCGCCCCCGCCTGATCGGCCTGGACGCCGACGACACGCTCTGGCACAACGAGCCGCTGTTCCGCATGACCCATGCGCGCTTCGACGCGCTGTTGCAGCCCTGGGCCGATGCCGCCACCGTGGCCAGCCACCTGGCCGCGGTGGAGCGCCGCAACCTGTCCACCTACGGCTATGGCGCCAAGGGCTTCACGCTGTCGATGCTGGAAACCGCGCTGGACCTCAGCCACCGCGAGGTGCCGGGCGCCGTGCTGCACGAGATCCTGAGTGCCGGCCGCGAGCTGATGCGCCATCCGATGGAACCGCTGCCCGGCGTGGCCGAGGCGCTGCCGCGGCTGGCCGCCATCGCGCCGCTGGTGCTGGTGACCAAGGGCGACCTGTTCCACCAGGAGACCAAGCTCGCGGCCTCGGGCCTGGGCGCGTTCTTCCACGGCGTGGAGATCGTCAGCGAGAAGACCGCCGACACCTACCGCCGCGTGGCCGCGCGCCACGGCGTGGCGCCCGAGGCCACGCTGATGGCCGGCAACTCGGTGCGGTCGGACATCCTGCCGGCGCTGGACGCCGGCTGCCGCGCGGTGCTGATCCCGTACCCGCTGGTGTGGGCGCACGAGGCGGCCGAGGTGCCGCAGGATCACCCGCGGTTCAGCCAGTGCGACTCACTGGCCGCGCTGGCCGACTGGCTGGAGGCCCTGCCTCAGGCGGGCGCCTGATGCGGCTGCTCGTTCGTCGATTCCACCAGCCGCACATAGCTGCCGTCCGACAGCTGCAGCCGCACCCAGCGCATGTGGCAGGGCAGGATGCTCAGCGCGTCGCTGTGGCGCGCGCCGGTGTCGAAGCTCACCTCCGGCGGCGCGGCCTCGTACCAGCCGCGCTCGGCCAGCTGCGCCTCGGCGCGCACGATGTCCTCGGTGGCATAGCGCCACAGCGCGCGGCCCAGCAGATCGTTCAGCGGCACATGGAACTGCGCCTGGCGCCGCGGCGAGGCAGCCAGCAGCCGGTGCGTCAGATCGCAGATCAGGTGCACCGGCTGGCTGGACTGGCGCACCAGCCGGCCCAGGGTGAAATCGGCCGCGCTGTCCAGGCGCGCGGCCAGCAGCGCGCGCAGGCGCTGGGCCTCGTCGGCACTGGGCGTGGCGCGGCCGTTCTCCCAGCGCGACAGCGTGGGCTGCGAGATGCCCAACAACTGCGCGGCAGCATCCTGCTTGACGCGGCGCAGCGCGCGCCAGGTGCGCAGGCTGCGCGCCAGATGGCGGGGGTCGCCGCTGTGGATCACCGGTTCGGTCGTCACGGGGGCGATTGTCGCCAAGCCGGCGCGGCATGCGCCAGCCAGGGGGTGATGCGATGAGCGGGGGCGTGGTTAAGCCTGCCTCGCCCTGGCCGGCCGTGCTGTTGCTGTATGCCGCCGGGCTGATGGCCGCGGCGCAACTGGGCAAGCTGTCGGCGCTGGCCCCGGTGTTCACGCCCGCGCTGGGGCTCACGCTGGCCGGCGCGGCCTGGGCCATCTCGCTGCTGGAGGTGGGCGGCGCCACGCTGGGCGCCGTGGCCGGGCTGCTGGCCCAGCGCTGGGGCCTGCGGCGCACGCTGCAGGGTGGCCTGGTGGCTCTGGCGCTGGCCGGGCTGGGCAGCGCCACGGCGCAAGGCCAGGCCAGCCTGCTGGGCTGGCGCCTGCTGGAGGCCGCCGGCTACCTCAGCGTGACCGTCACCGCGCCGGTGCTGATCGCGCGCCTGAGCCTGGCCGCCGGCGCCCACACCCAGATGCTGGCGATGACGCTGTGGAGCACCTTCGTACCGGTGGGCCTGGCGCTGGGTGCCAGCGGCGCGGCCGCCGCCGCGCTGCCGCTGGGCTGGCGCGGCGCGTTGCTGGCCGGTGGCGTGCTGGCGGCGGTGCTGGCGGTGGCCATGCGCTGGCGCTGGCCGGCTGCGGCCGAAGCCGCCGCCGACGCGGCCGATGCCGAGCGTGAGGCTGCGCACCGCGCTGAATCCCACCACGCCGAAGACAGTGCCGCCTTCCACGCCGCCACGCGGCGCGCGGCGCGGCCCGGCATGGCGGCCTGGTGCCTGGCGCTGGGCTTCGGCCTGTTCGCGCTGTTCGAGGTGGGCCTGCTGGGCCTGCTGCCCACGTTGCTGGTGGAGCAGGCCGGCCTGAGCGCCGCCGCCGCCGGGCAGTGGACCGGCGTGGCCTCGCTGGCGGCGGTGGGCGGCAGCGGCATCGCGGCGCTGCTGCAGCGCCACGCCGTGCCGGCGCGCTGGCCGGCCCTGCTGGCGCTGGCGCTGCCGGCGGTGCTGCTGTGGGGCATCTTCCGCCCCGCGCCCGATGCCGCCTGGGCCGTGGGCCTGGCCATTGCCTGCAACCTGCTGGGCGGCGTGTTCGCCAGCTACGCCTTCGCCATGCTGCCGCGCGTGGCACCGCGCCCGGCGCAGCTGGTGCGCGTGAACGGGCTGATCACCCAGTGCGGCGCCAGCGGCAGCCTGCTGGGCCCGCCGCTGATGGCCGCCGGCGTGGCGTGGGGCGGCTGGACGGGTGCCGCGGCGCTGGGCGTGCTGATCACGCTGCCGGCGCTGCCGCTGGCCTGGCGGGCGTTCAGGGGGCGCTGAGGCCGCGTCGATAGCGCGAAAGCGCAGTGGCAGGCGCGCTGGATGCACGCGGGTCTTGGCTAGGATGGGGGCTTACGGAACCCGACCCGACCGACGCCCCTGATGCTGGACATTGCCACGCTGCTGAGCACGAATGCGCTGCTGTCATCGGCCGCTGCGGCGGTGATGGCGGTGGTGTTGCGCACGCGCAAGACCTACCCCGGCTTCGGCCACTGGACGGCCGGCCTGGTGTGCATGGCGCTGGGGGCCGCGCTGCTGGTGCCCGATGTGCTGCCGCCCAGCTGGTCGGCGCGCATGCTGCGCAACGGCCTGCTGGTGGCCGGCCATGTGCTGCTGCTGCGCGGCATGCTGGCGTTTCGCGGCCTGCGCGCCAGTGCCTGGCTCGAGGCCGGGCTGGCGGCGCTGTTCCTCGTTCCCTTCGCCTACCTGAGCCTGGATGGCGGCCTGCTGGCGGCGCGCATCGTCTATTACGGACTGTTCTCGGGCTCGCTGTGCCTGGCCACGGTGATCGTGACGCTGCGGCGGCGACCGCCGCACTTCGGGTCGAACGACGGGCTGCTGGCGCTGTGGCTCACGCTGCTGGCGGCCATCTCCTTCGTGCGGGCGGCGCAGGAGATCGCCAATGTCAGCACCGCGTTCGAGGGCATCCGCGGCCTGGGTGGCCTGTATGCGCTGGCGCAGATCCTGTCGGTGCAGCTGGTCACGCTGACGCTGATCAGCATGAACTCGCAGCGCATCGAGTGGGAGCTTCGCGCCAGCGCGCTGCGCCTGCAGGCCAGCGGCCGGTTCTACCGCTGCCTGTCGCTGTGCAACGAGGCGGTGGCGCGCTGCGACAATCAGCGTGCGCTGTTCGACGCCGTGTGCCAGGCCATCATCGACGCCGCCGGCATGCGCCTGGCCTGGGTGAGCCTGCTCGACGAGGCCGGCCAGCTGCAGGTGCAGGCCCAGGCCGGCGCGCCGGCGGCGGTGCCGCGCGAGCTGCTCCAGGGTGTGGACGGGCCCGACGCCAACCCCACCGGCCTGGCCCTGCGCAGCGGCCAGCCGGTGTGGTGCCAGCAGTTCCAGCACGACCCCTTCACCCGTGCCTGGAAGGCGCAGGTGCCGCAGGCCGGCTTTGGTGCCGCGGCCGCATTGCCGGTGCGGCGTGGCGGCGCGGTGGTGGGGGCGCTGACGCTGTGCGCCGGCGATGAACGGGCCTTCGACAACGAGACCCGGCAACTGCTGGTGGACCTGGCCGCCAACGTGAGCTTTGCGCTGGACAACTTGGACCGCGAGGCCGCCCGGCGCCAGGCCCAGGAGGCCCTCGACGCGCACCGCCAGCAGCTGGAGGATACGGTGGCGCGCCGCACCCACCAGCTGGCCGAGGCCAGCCAGCGCGCCGAGGCCGCCAACCTGGCCAAGAGCGCCTTTCTGGCCAACATGAGCCACGAGATCCGCACGCCGCTGAACGCGATGATCGGCATGGCCCACCTGATCCGCCGCGAGCCCCTGAGCCCGCGTCAGGTGGACCGCCTGGGCAAGCTGGAGGCCGCCTCGCACCACCTGCTGGAGGTGCTGAACGCGGTGCTCGACCTGTCGAAGATCGAGGCCGGCAAGATGGCGCTGGACGCCGTGCCGCTGCGTGTGGAAGCCGCCGTGGCCAATGTGCTGTCGATGCTGGACGAGCGCGCCGATGCCCGGCACCTGCAGCTGCGCAGCGATGTCGACCGCATGCCGGCCGACTTGGTGGGCGACCCCACGCGCTTGCAGCAGGCGCTGCTGAACTACGCCAACAACGCGGTCAAGTTCACCCAGCAGGGCAGCGTGACGCTGCGCGCCCGCCTGGCCGAGCTGACCGAAGACAGCGCCTTGCTGCGCTTCGAGGTGCAGGACACCGGCGTGGGCATTGCGCCCGAGGTGCTGCCGCGGCTGTTCGCGGCCTTCGAGCAGGGCGATGCCTCCAGCACCCGGCGTGCCGGCGGCACCGGACTGGGCCTGGCCATCACGCGCAAGCTGGCCGAGCTGATGGACGGCGAGGCCGGTGCCAGCAGCCAGCCCGGCGCCGGCAGCACCTTCTGGTTCACGGCCCGGCTGCGCCGCGACCCGGCCGCGGCCAGCGCGCCGCATGCCGCGCACCAGGACGCCGCGCAGGCCATCCGCCAGCGCCATGCCGGCGCGCGTGTGCTGCTGGCCGAGGACAACGCGGTGAATGCCGAGATGGCCCAGGCCCTGCTGGAGGAAGCCGGCCTGGTGGTGGACGTGGCCGGGGACGGCCTGTCCGCGGTGCGCATGGCGCAGGAGCGCGCCTACCGGCTGGTGTTGATGGATGTGCAGATGCCGGGCCTGGACGGCATGGATGCCTGCCGCGTCATCCGGCAGCGCCATGCGCCGGCGGCGCTGCCGGTCATCGCGATGACGGCCAATGCCTTTGCCGAGGACAAGGCGCGCTGCCAGGCCGCCGGCATGGACGACTTCATCAGCAAGCCGGTGGACCCGGACAGCCTGTACCGGCTGCTGCTGCGCTGGCTGGACGGCTCGAACCCGCCGCCGGCCTGAGGCGGCGGTTCAGTCCGGCTTGATGCCGAAGCGCTTGATCAGCTCGGCGCTGCGCTGCGTCTCGGCCTTCATGCGCTCGGCAAAGGCCTTGGCGGGCAGGGCCAGGTCGTCGGTGCCCAGCGCCGCCAGGCGCGCCCGTGCCTCGGACCGGGCCAGCACGGCCAGGGCCGCGCGCTCCAGGCGCTGGGCCACGTCGGCCGGCGTGCGGGCCGGCGCCAGCAGGCCGTACCAGGCCACCAGGTCCTCGTCGCTGCCGGGCTGAGTCGATGCGCTGCCCAGCGCCTCGCGCAGCGTGGGCACCTCGGGCAGCAGCGGCGAGCGGCGCGCCTGCGTCACGGCCCAGGCCTGCAGCTTGCCGCTGGCCAGGTGCGGCCGCGTGGGCGGCGCACCCACCAGAGCGAAGGCGGTCTCGCCGCTCAGCGCCGCCAGCGTGGCGGGTGCCGCGCCCTTGTAGGGCACGTGCACGATGTCCAGCCCGGTGCCGGCGCGCAGCAGCTCCACCGCCAGGTGCTGCGGCGAGCCGTTGCCCGGCGTGCCGATGGGAATGCCGCCGCGCTTGCCGGCGGCGGCCAGCGCCTCGCGCAGCGTGCGCGCGCCCGATGCCGATAGCGGTGCCGAGACCAGCACGCTGGGCGATTGCGCCACCAGCACCAGCGGCGTGAAGTCGGCCAGCGGCGCATAGGGTAGCTTGCCGAACAGCGCGGGCGCGATGGTCAGCTCGGGGTTGCCGGCCAGCAGCAGCGTGTGGCCGTCGGCCGGGGCCTTGGCCGCGGCATCGGCACCCAGCGTGCCGCCCGCGCCGCCCTTGTTCTCCACGTTCACCACCTGCTTCAGCTCCTCGCCCAGGCCCTGCGCGAGATAGCGCGCCACCGCGTCGATGCCACCGCCGGCCGGGTAGGGCACCACCAGGCGCAACGGGCCGCTGGGAAAGGCCTGCGCCCGCAGCGCGGCAGGGGTCAGGCCGCTGGCGGCCAGGGCGGTGAGCAGGGTGCGGCGGTGCATGGGGTTCCTGAGGTCTGGGGCAGGCGTCGGGGGGCAGGTGGCCGGGTCAGGCATTCGCCTTCGGTGCCGGCGTGGCGGTGGACGAGCCCAGCCGGTGCGCCGCATCGGCACCACCATAACGCGCAATCAGGTCGGCCTGATCGGCCTTGGCCAGCGCGTCCACCGCGTCGGGGTCGCACAGGGCCTGCAGCGCCGCGCGCATGTCGGCCAGCACGCCGGCATGGGCCGGGCTGGCGGCCAGGTCGTGCAGTTCCTCGGGGTCGGTCTGCAGGTCGAACAGCTCGGGCGCGAAGCCCACGTAATGGTGGTACTTCCAGCGCCCGCGCCGCAGCATGAAGCCGGCGCTGTTGCTGCCCGCCGCGTGGTATTCACTGAGGATGGGCCGCTCGGGTTCGGGCGGCGCGGCGGCAATGTCCAGCAGCGCGCGGCCGGGCCGGCCGGCCATCTCGGGCGCGGGGTCGAGCCCCACGCCCTGCAGGATGGTGGGAAACAGGTCCAGCAGGTCCACCGGCGTGTCGCACACGCCGGGCGTCACGCCCGGGCCGGCAATCAGCATCGGCACCTTCACGCTTTCCTCGTATAGCGTGCTCTTGCCCCACACGCCGCGCGCGCCCAGGTTGTCGCCATGGTCGCTGGTGTAGACCACCTGCGTGCTGCCGGCCAGGCCGCTGGCCTGCAGCGCGCCCAGGATGCGGCCCACGTTGTGATCGAGCCAGCTGCACAGGCCGAAGTAGGCCGAGAAGGCGCGCTGGCGCTCGCCGGCATCGGCGAACACCTCTTCGTTCGGCATGAAGTCGGCGTATTCCTGCACCCAGGGGTGGCGCCGGTAGCCGCTGCCAGGGCCCAGCTTGGGCTCGGGCAGGGTCTCGGGCGGGTACAGGTCGAAGAAGGCTTGCGGCACCACCAGCGGGAAGTGCGGCGCCACCAGGCCCACGTACAGCACGAAGGGCTCGTCGCGGCCAGCGGCCTCGGCCAGCCAGGCCTCGGTGCGGGCCGTCACGTCGCGGTCGTACTGGGTGTAGCTGGATTCGCCGGGGCCGATGCGCTCGCCCAGCATGCGCGTGCCATCGGCGCGCGGCCGGTAGGGGTTGCGGATCGAGGCCCACACCATGCCGTGCCCGCCCACCACGTGCATGGGCAGGTGCTCGGCGTCGAAGCCGCAGGGGTCTTCCACGCTGCGGTAGTGCAGCTTGCCGATGCTTTCCACGCGCACGCCGTGCTGCTGCAGCACATGGCCCCAGCCGCGCTGCGCGCCGGTGTAGGGCATGGCGTTGTCCCACAGGCGCACCTGGTGCACGCGCAGGCCGGTGGCGAAGGCGGCGCGCGCCGGCACGCAGATCGGGCTGGGTGTGTAGGCGTGGGCAAAGCGCAGGCCGCGGGCGGCCAGGGCATCAAGGTGCGGGGTCTGCACGAACGGATGGCCGGCGCAGCCCATGATGCGCGGGTCATGCTCGTCCGACATGATGACCACCAGGTTGCGGCGGCTCACGGGCGGGGGGTCTCCAGGGTCGGCAGCGTGGTTGCTGCGGCCCGGGAGTGTGTTCAGCCGCGTGGCGCGCGTCCAATAGCGTTTGCGTCTGGGCGGGGATCGGCTTTTCTGATGCCTGGCCTGCCGGCGGCCCGCCCGTGCCGGGGTTCAGACGAAGGCGCTGAGGTCGTCCTCGGCCTTGTCGAAGAATTCCTCGGGGTACTTCTGCTGCAGCAGCGCGTCGACCTTGTCCACCCAGGCGGCGGGTGCGGCGGGGTCGACCTGCAACGATTCCAGCACCTTCAACGTCTTGGGGCCGACGTCGCCGTCGATGTTGCCCAGGTCATGCCCCAGGCGGATCAGCGCCGACTGCACATAGGCGGCGTCCTGCTTGCCCTTGAAGCGGTCGTGCGGCACACCCGAGCCGATGATGGCGCTGATGGCCATGGCCGTGGCCGGCTTGAAGTTGGTGCCGCGCTCGGCGCGGTAGTGCTCGTACACCTTCTGGTGGCTGCCGCGGCATTCGAAGTGCCAGCTCTCGCTGATGCTGGCCTTGGGCTCGGCAATGATCGGCACCACGCCCCAGCGCGCCGCGATCTGCCAGAACTCGGCCAGCGGCACCTTCAGGCGCGAGAGGTCGACGTCGAAGGCGCGGCCCGACTCGTGCATGCTGCCGCCCGGCGGCGGGCTGAAGGCCTTCTTCTTGCCGCTGGTGTAGTCGAGGTGGGCCTGCAGCTGCATGTCGTAGCTGCGGAACAGGTCGGACAGCTCGAGCTTGCCGTCGTGCTGCTTGAGCTCGTCGCGGATGCCGTACAGCGCGCGCTTGAGGTCGGGCGTGACCTTGGCCATGCGTTCGGGCATGAGGATGCGCTGACCGGCAACTTCGTAGATCGAGCGCACGAGGGGTTTGACCAGTGGGGAGGGCATCGTCGGCTTTCCGTCGGGTGGAGGGGCACGCACCGGCGCGCTGTTGCCGCCCGTGCGTCGGGCGATGCTGGGACGGCATGGCGCCGAAGTCGACCCCCTAGCCTGTGATGGGTGCGCAGCGTGGCTCCGCGACGCGTCACGGCAGCCGACCGTCCAGCCGGCCCTGCGCCACCAGATCGGCCAGCACCTGCCCCAGCGCATCGCGCACTACCTCGGCCGCCGGCGGCAGCGGATGGCCCTGGCGCCACACCACCGCCTGGGTGCGCAGCAGCTCGGGCGCCACGATGCGCCGCGCGGCCAGCGCACCGACGTCCAGCGCGTCCTGGCACAGGCTGGCGGGCAGGATGGCATGGGCCAGGCCGGCGCGCACCAGCGCGATCAGCATCGGCGGGCTGTTGAGCTCGTGGCGCACGTCGGCCACCAGGCCGCGGGCGGCGGCTTCGCGCTCGATCAGCTTGCGCAGGTGGTGGGCGCGGTCGGGTGCGGCCAGCGGCCGGGCCAGCGCCTCGGCCAGCGTCACCTCGGCCGGCAGCGTGCGCATGGCCTCGGCGGCACCCACCAGCACCAGGCGCTCGTGCAGCACCGGCTGGGCCCGCATGCCCTGCAACTCGGTGGCGCCGGGCATCAGCGCCAGGTGCACCTGGCCCGATTCCACCTGCAGCGCGCTGGCCGGCGACAGGCCGTCCACCACCGCCAGCTCGATGCCGGGGTGCGAGGCCGCCAGCTGCTGCAGCAGCGGGGCGATGACCACCGGCGCCAGCGTGCCGGCCAATGACACGCGCACCACGCCGCGCGGCCGCACGCTGCGGCCCTGCACCACATCGGCCAGGCCGTCCACCTCGGCCAGCAGGGCCGGCGCACGCTCGGCCAGGCGCTGGCCAGCGGCCGACAGGCTCACGCCGCGCGCATGGCGCTCGAACAGGCGCTCACCCAGCGTGTCCTCCAGCGCCGCCAGGTTCTGGCTGAGAGCTGGCTGGGCCACGCCCAGCTGCTCGGCCGCGCGCGACAGGCTGCCGCAACGCGCGATCTCCAGGAAGTAGCGCAGCTGGCGCAGCGTGAGGTGGGTCATGGCCGCCGCGTTGCGCTTCAGCCCGCCACGCGCGCCCCCGGCGCGACGGTGGGCGGCGCGGCGTTCAGCGCCTCGATGGCGAAGCCGGCCGCGGCCTTGTAGCGGGCCATGAAGGCCTCGCGCTCGGCGGCGGGGATCACGGCGTCGATGTCGTCGAATACGCCGCCGCAGCGCTCGTCCACCAGGCCCAGCAGGCCGAACGGACCCGCGCCGCGGTTGCGCAGCACCAGGGCCGAGATGTCGGCGCACAGGCGCTGGTCGTAGGCGCGCAGCGCGGCCGGCGTGACGCCGTGCTTCAGCAACTCGCTGCCCAGCACACGCGCATCCACGATGGCCTGGCTGGCGCCGTTGCTGCCCACCGGGTACATCACGTGCGCGGCGTCGCCCAGCAGGGCCACGCGGCCATCCTGCCAGGTGGGCACCGGGTCGCGGTCGATCATCGGGTACTCGAACACCTCGCTGGCGCCGCGCAGCATGGCGGGCACGTCCAGCCAGCCGTAGTTCCAGCCCTCGAAGTGGTGGATGAACTCGTCCAGCGCCACCTGGCGGTTCCAGTCGCCCTGGCGCCAGCCGCCGGCGTTGTCCACCGTGATCTCGGCGATCCAGTTGATGGTGGCGAGACCCGTGGCCGGATCGGCCGGCGAGATGGGATAGAGCACCACGCGGTGGCGCAGCGAGCCCAGGCCCACGAAGCTGGCGCCGGTGCGCACCGGCACGCCCGGCGTGGTGCCGCGCCACATGATGGCGCCGCCCCACTGGATGGGCGGCTGCTGCGGGTGCATCTGCGCGCGCACGGCCGAGTGCAGGCCGTCGGCGGCGACCAGCAGGCTGCCGGCCAGCTCGCTGCGCGTGCCGTCGCGGGCTTCGATCAGCGCGGTCACGCCGTCGCCGGTCTGCCGGTAGCCGGCGACACGCTGGCCCAGACGCACGGCATCCGGGCCCAGGCGTTGCAGCACCGTGCGGTACAGCAGCATCTGCAGCTCGCCACGGTGCACGGCGTATTGCGGCCAGCGGTAGCCGGCTGCCAGGCCACGCGGCTCGGCATACACCTCGCGGCCATTGCGGCCCACCAGTGCCCATTCACGTGCCTGCAGGCCGATGGTGTCGAGCAGGTCGTTGCCAAAGCCCAGGTCGTGCAGTTCGCGCACGGCGTTGGGCTGCAGGTTGATGCCCACGCCCAGCGGCTTCAGCGCGGGCACGGCCTCCAGCACCACGCAGGGCACGCCGATCTGGTGCAGCGTGAGCGCCAGGCTCATGCCGCCGATGCCGCCGCCGGCGATCAGCACCGGGGGGATGTCTCTGTTCGTCGTTGTCATGGACCGGGATTGTCGGCGACCGTGCGTGCTACAAACCCGCGCATGCAGGTGCCCACCGTCACCGCCGGTGACGCGCCGGCTCCGCCGCCGTTCTTGCCGCCCCTGTGGCGCCAGCCCGAGTACATGCGCCTGTGGACGGCGCAGGTCATCGGCAACCTGGGCGGCCATGCCTCGGGCATCGCCTACCCGCTGCTGGTGTTGGCGCTGACCGGCTCGCCCAAGGCAGCCAGCGTGGTGTCGGTGCTGCACATCCTGCCGTACCTGCTGCTGTGTCTGCCGGTGGGTGCCCTGGTCGACCGCTGGAACCGCCGCCGCGTGATGCTGACCTGCCATGCCGGCCGCATGCTGGCCGTGGCGGTGCTGGTGGCGGCGTCGGCGCGGGGCGGCCTGAGCCTGCCGCTGCTGTATGCGGTGGCCGTGGTCGAGGGCGTGTGCATGGTGTTCTTCAACATTGCCGAGACGGCCGCGCTGCCGCGCGTGGTGCCCACCCCGCAGCTGGCGCGCGCCACGGCGCAGAACCAGGCCGGCTTCGGTGTCTCGGCCGTGCTGGGCCCGGCGCTGGGGGCCTGGCTGTTCGAGGCCGGTGGCCATGCCGCGCCTTTTGTGCTGGACCTGGCCTGCCACGCCGTGGCCGCGCTGCAGCTGTGGCGGCTGCGCACGTCCTTCGTGCCGCAGCCGGCCGTCGGGCGGCGCCACCTGGGTGCCGAGGTGATGGAGGGCCTGCGCTGGCTGTGGCGCGAGCGCCTGGTGCGCGACATCGCGCTGATCACCGGCGTGGTGAACATGGTGCAGGCGGCGGTGCCGCTGCTGCTGATCGTGCTGGCGCGGCAGCACGGCGCCAGCGAGTCGCAGGTGGGCGTGGTGTTCTCGTGCGGCGGGGCCGGCGCCATCCTGGGGGCCCTGGTCGGGCCCTGGGTGCAGCAGCGCCTGCCCTTCGGCCCGGCGCTGATCGGCGTGCTGGTGATCGAGGCGGCGGTGTTCCCGCTGTTCGCGCTGGGCCAGGGCGCGTGGAGTCTGGGCCTGGTCTACGGCGTGATCATGTTCGTGGGGCCGGTCTACAACGTGCTGCAGTTCAGCCGCCGCATCGCGATGATCCCCGACGGCTTGCAGGGCCGCGTCAACAGCAGCTTCCGCCTGGTGGCCATGGGCCTGAACCCGGTAGGCGCCGCGGCTTGCGGCTGGCTGCTGGAACATGGCGGCAGCGGCCGCACATTGGCGCTGTTTGGCGCCGTGTGGGCCGCGGTGGCGCTGGTGGCCTGGGCCGATCCGGTGCTGCGGCAGGCGCGGCAGCGCGGCGGCTGACCGGCCCTGCGCCGGTGCTCAGCCACCGGCCAGCTTGACCTTGCGCCCCTGCGCCTGCAGCCAGGCCTGCACCTTCTCGCGGTGGTCGCCCTGGATCTCCAGCACGCCGCCGTCCTTCACCGCGCCGCCGGCGCCGCAGGCCGTGCGCAGCTGCTTGCCCCATTGCGCCAGCGTGTCGGGTGGCAGGTCATCGAGGCCGCGCACCACGGTCACGGCCTTGCCGCCGCGGCCCTTGGTCTCGAAGTGCACGCGCACCGTGCCGTCGCCGCGCAGCGCCGCAGCCGCGGCCTGGGCGGCGCAGGTGCAGGCCGCCAGCGGCTGGCGGCAGGCCGGGCACATGCTGCCCGCATCGGTGGAATAGACCAGGCCGCCGGTGCCGGCGCTCTTGAGCTTCATCGAGGGCATGGGCGTCAGCCTTGCACGCTTTCGGTCATGCGCCCGCAATAGGCCTGCATCTGCTCGGGCAGGTCGGTGGGGCACACGCCGCACTGGCGGTTGCCGGGCACGGCATGGTCGATGAACTTCGGATACGGCAGGTTCAGTGCGGCCATGATCTGCTCGAACTCGGCCTGCGCCTTGCCGCCGCCCAGGCGTGGGTTGCGCGCCTTCTCCTGGCCCACCGACGAGACGCGGCGGCCCTGGTAATCGTGCCCCGGGTACACCAGTTGCTCGTCGGGCAGCGTGAACAGCTTGGTGGTGACGCTGCGGTACAGGTCGGCCGCGCTGCCGCCCTGGAAGTCGGTGCGACCGCAGCCGTCGATCAGCAGCGCATCGCCGGTGAACAGGCGCTCGCCGCACACATAGGCATGGTGGCCGCTGGTGTGGCCGGGCGTGTGCAGCGCCTCGATCACCACGCTGCCCACGCGCAGCGGCACGCCCTCGGTCACGCCAAGGTCGGTGCAGGGCAGGGCGTCGATGGCCGGCACGGCGATGCGGCAGCCGGTGCGCTCCTTCAGGTGGCGCGCGCCGGTGATGTGGTCGGCATGGATGTGGGTGTCCAGCGTGACGGCCAGCGTGAGGCCCAGGCGCTGGATCTCGCCCAGGTCGCGGTCGATGCTGTTGACCACCGGGTCGATCAGCAGCGCGTGGCCGGTGTGCTCGCAGCCCAGCAGGTAGGTGTAGGTGGACGACAGGGGTTCGAACAGCTGGCGGAAGATCATGTGCAGGGCCTCCAGGGTGGCGCCAGCCCATTCTGGCAGCGCTGGCGCGCGGCGTCTCGGGGCGGGTTCATCTTCGGTTCAGCCGGGGTTCAGGCCGGGTTCATCTTGCGGCGCCCAGGCTTGCGCCAGATCAATGTGCACCGGCGCCGACACCATGGGTTACACATACCAGCAAGGGTATGCGCATGATGGCTGACAGCGCTGATGTGCGGGCGCGCCGATCCAGCCCCTTGCGAGGAGACCATCCATGTTCATCACCCCATCACTCTGGGCCCGTGCGGCCGTCGGGCTGGGCCTGGCGCTCACCGCGCTGGCCGGCCAGGCGCAGGCCGTGTCGCCCAGCGGCCGCCTGCTGGCGTCCAACTGCTTCCAGTGCCATGGCACCAACGGCCACGGGCCGGGCTTCGACAGCCTGGCCGGCAAGTCGGCCAGCGAGATCTACGGCGAGCTGGCCGAGATGCGCAGCGGCAAGGAAGGGCAGGGACTGATGACCCGCCACGCCATGATCTACACCGACGCCCAGCTGCGCCAGCTGGCCACCTGGTTCGCCGCCCAGCCGGCGCGCTGACACCCGCAGGAGAACGCACATGCAACGACGTCATCTTCTGCTGGGCGGCAGCGCCGCGCTGCTGGCCACCACGCTGCCGGGTTGCGGCGGCGGCGGGGCCGATGCAGGCACCGCGGACACCATGGCCTCGACCAGCGACGGCCTGAGCAGCGCCGCCGGTGTCGGCCGCACGACCACCACCACGGGAACGACCGCCACCGCCGCGAAGGCCCGCGTCATCGTGGTGGGCGGCGGCATGGCCGGCGCCACGGTGGCCAAGTACCTGCGGCTGTGGAGCGGCAACACCATCGACGTGACCCTGGTGGACCGCAATGCGCGCTACACCTCCAACATCATGAGCAGCATGGTGCTCACCGGCCAGCGCACGCTGGCCAGCCTGGGCTACGGCTACGGCACGCTGGCCAGCCAGTACGGTGTGAAGTTCGTGGCCGACGAGGTGCTGGCCATCGACCCGGTGAACACCACCGTCACGCTGCGCAACGGCGGCGTGCTGAAGGCCGACCGCATCGTGCTGGCGCCAGGCATCGCCTTCGATGCAGTGCCGGGCCTGAGCGACCCCACGCGCATGCCGCATGCCTGGCAGGCCGGTGCACAGACCACGCTGCTGGCGCAGCAGCTGGCGGCCATGCCGGCCGGCGGCACGGTGGCGCTGACCATCCCCGCCACGCCCTACCGCTGCCCGCCGGGGCCGTACGAGCGCGCCTGCCTGCTGGCCGACTGGCTGCGCCAGCGCAAGCCGGGCTCCAAGCTGCTGGTGCTGGATGCCAACGCCGACATCGTGACCGAACGTGACAACTTCAGCCGCGCCTTCCTGGGCCTGCACGGCCAGGTCATCGAGTACCGGCCGAACGCGGTGATCGACCATGTCGACCCCGCCGCGATGGCGCTCTACCTGGCCGACGGCAGCCGCGTGAGTGCCAACGTGGTGAACCTGATTCCGCGCCAGCGCGCGGGGGCGCTGGTGGCCACCACCGGCCTGGCCACGGCCACCGGCGGGCGCTTTGTGCCGGTGGATGTGCTGAGCTATGCCTGCACCGTGCCGGGCGCGCAGAACGTGCACGTGATCGGCGATGCCAGCGCCACCACCCAGCCCAAGGCCGGCCACATCGCCAACCAGGAGGCCAAGGTGTGCGCCGACGCCATCGTGCGGCTGGTGTCGGGCGGGCTGCCCGACACCGGGCCGGTCACCAACTCGGCCTGCTTCTCCACCATCACGATGAGCCAGGCCTCGTGGCTGACCGCAGGCTTCCAGTACGACCCCGTGGCCCGCGCAATGGCCCCGGTGGCCGCAGCGGGGGGTGCCTCGGACGGCTGGAGCGGCGACCACTTCGAGGACATGCTGACCTGGTTCAAGGCGCTGATGGCCGACAGCTTTGCCTGATGCCCATGTCCACCCTTCACGCCGAGAAGAAACGTCGCATGCCTGTTGTCGCTGCCCCGTCCCGCTCCCTCACACCCATGCTGGGCGTCGTCGTCACCGGCCTGCTGCTGGCGGGTTGCGCCGCGCCACCACCACCCGCCTCCACACCGGCTGTGTCACCGGTTGTGGCGGCGCCCGACGACCCCTGGGTGGCCGATGCCCGCGGCATCGCCGCCAGCGTGCCACCCCGCCTGTTGGCCACGCTGAAGCAGGAGATCGATCGCGGCGGGCCGGAAGGCGCCATCGCGGCCTGCCGCGAGCAGGCGCCGGCCCTGGCCCGCGCGGCCTCGGCCGAGAGCGGCTGGGCCGTGCGCCGCGTGAGCCTGCGTGAGCGCAACCCCAAGGCATTGCCCGATGCCTGGGAGCGCGGCGTGCTGGCCGAGTTCGACCGCATCGCCGCCGCGCGCGGAACGGCCGCGCCGATCGAGCATGCCGAGGTGGTGGCCACGCCCGACGGAAAGCGTGAGCGCCGCTACATGCGCGCGCTGCCCACCCAGGAGCTGTGCCTGGCCTGCCACGGCGCGCGCGCCAGCCTGAGTGCCGGCGTGACCGAGCGGCTGCGCACCCTGTACCCGGCCGACCGCGCGGTGGACTACCGCGTGGGCGAGATCCGCGGTGCGATGACGCTGCGGCAACCCATTCCCTGAGCGTCCAGCCTCAGCCCAGCTCCCGACTGGCCAGCGCCGCCGCCGCGGCGCGGGTTTCCACGCCCAGCTTCTCGAACACATGTTCGAGGTGCTTGTTCACGGTGCGCGGGCTCATGCCCAGGATGTCGGCCACGTCGCGGTTGGTCTTTCCCTTGGCCACCCAAGACAGCACCTCGGTCTCGCGCGGCGTGAGCATGGCGCTGGCCAGGCGCGAGGGCGTGGCCTCGCCCGCGGCGGCCAGGCTCAGCAGCCACATGGCCTCGCCCATGCCGATGCCGCCCAGCTGGCGCGCCACCAGCGTGCGGCCATCGGGCATGGCGCGCTGCAGCAGCGGGGCGGGCGCATCCGCTGTATCCGCTGCACCGGCCAGCCAGGCGGCGGCGGTCTGGGTGGCCTCCGGCGCAAAGGCCTCGGCCAGCCAGCGCTGCGCCTGGGGTGACTGCCAGGCCAGGCGGCCGCGGCCGTCCACCACCACCACGCCGTGGCCGCCCACGTCCACCGCCTCGCGTGCCAGGCGCACGGCGCGGGCATTGCGCATGTGCGTGGCCAGGCGCACCTGCACCTCGGCCGCGCGCACCGGCTTGACCACGTAGTCGACGCCGCCGGCTTCGAAGCCGGCGACGATGTGCGTGGTCTCGGACAGCCCGGTCATGAAGATCACCGGGATGTGCTGCCAGGCCGGGTGGGCCTTGATCGCGCGGCAGGTCTCGAAGCCCGACAGGCCGGGCATCAGCGCGTCCATCAGGATGGCATCGGGCGTCACCAGATCCAGGCGCTGCAGCGCGGCCTCGCCGCTGTGCGCCACCAGCACCGTGGTGCCGTCGGCTTCCAGCGCCTGGGCCAGCGCGCCGAGCGTTTCAGGTTGGTCATCGACCAGAAGAATGACGGCTGTACTCACGTCGTGTCTCCATCGGCATCGGCGTCATCGCGCACACGCTGCAAGGCCGCCAGCAGCGCCGGGAAGTCGAAGCGGTCCACCAGCTCGCGCAGCGCGTCGGCCTGCAGGGCGCATTCGGGGTGCTCGCTGGCCAGCCGGCCCAGGGCCTGGCGCAGGCCCTGGGCATGGCCCAAGCGCGCCAGGCGGGTGAGGGTGGCGGCAAAGTCGTCGGGCAGCGGCGCGGGGGCTGCGGGGCCGGCCGGCGGCAGCTCGGGCGGTGCCCAGCCGGGCACGGTGAGCTCGGCCACCCATTCCAGTTGCAGGTGCTTCTGCAGCGCGGCCAGCAGCTCGCTCTCGATCACCGGCTTGTCGACGAAGGCCTGGGCGCCGGCCTCGGCCAGCTTGTCGGGCCGGTTCTCGAAGGCATTGGCCGAGACCATGATGATGGGCACGTCGGTCCGGCCCGACAGGCTGCCGGCACGCAGCCGGCGCGCGGTGTCCCAGCCGTCCATGTCGTCCATCGTGATGTCCAGCAGCACCGCGTCGGGCACCTGGTGCAGCACGCTCTCCAGGCATTCGTGGCCGGTGCCGGCCTCGCGGATCTGGAAGCCCAGCGGCAGCAGCAGGCCGGCCAGCATCTGGCGCTGCGTGGGGTGGTCGTCCACCACCAGCAGGGTCTTGCGCGGGCCGATGTAGCCGGTGACCGGCCGGTGCGGCGTGGGTGCGGCCGGGTCGCGCGCCGGCGGCGCGGCGATCTCGCTGAGGTACAGGCGCACGGTGAAGGTGCTGCCCACGCCGGGCGTGCTGACCACGCTGAGATCGCCGCCCATCAGCTGGGTGAGCAGGTGGGTGATGGTCAGGCCCAGGCCGGTGCCGGGGTCGCCGCTGCGGCGCCCGGCGCTGCCGCGCTCGAAGGGCATGAAGATGCGCTCCAGGTCCTGCGCGGCGATGCCGATGCCGGTGTCGATGACCTGGATGCGCGCCACCTCGCGCGTGTGGTCCAGGCGCAGCGTGATGCGGCCCTGGTCGGTGAAGCGCACGGCATTGCCCAGCAGGTTGATCAGGATCTGGCGCAGGCGCTTGGCATCGGCGCGGATGTAGGCCGGCACGCGGCCTTCGGTCTCCAGCGTGAACTGCAGGCGCTTGGCGGCGGCCTGCGGCTGCACCATGCGCACCAGGTCGTCGAGGAACTCGCGCATCGGCAGCGGCGCGGGGTCCAGCCGCAGGCGGCCGGCCTCGATGCGTGCCAGGTCCAGCAGGCCGTCGATCAGCGCATGCAGGTGCTCGCCGCTGCGGTGGATGGTGGCCACGGCGCGGCGCGGCTCGTCGGCCACGCGCTCGTCCTTCAGCAAAATCTGCGCATAGCCCAGGATGCTGTTGAGCGGCGTGCGCAGCTCGTGCGTGATGCCGGCCACGTAGCGGGTCTTGGCCTGGTTGGCCGATTCGGCCTGCTCCTTGGCAGCCTGCAGCGCGGCGTCGGTGCGGCGGTGGGCCTCGATCTCGCGCATCAGCAGCTGGTTCTGGCGGCTGGATTCGTCCTCGGCCATGTGCCGGCTCTCGCTGCCCAGCACCATCCACCAGGCGCCCACCGCGGCGGCCAGGCTCAGCAGCGCAAAGGCCTTGAGAAAGGGCGCGCGCAGCGCCTCGGCCAGCACCGGGTTCACGCCCGACTGCTGGGCCCACACCACGCCCAGGATCACCGCCATCAGCGCCAGCAGCGACACCGTGACCACCAGGTAGTGCGCGGCGCGGAAGTTGATGCGCCGCGCCAGCCGGGGCGGCAGCAGGGCCACCAGCGCGGCATGCACCTGCTCGGCGGTGCGCGCGTCGCTCTTGCAGCGGTCATGGCAGCGCGACTCCAGCGTGCAGCACAGCGAGCAGATCGGCGCGCCATAGGCCGGGCACCAGGCCATGTCGTCGGATTCGAACGGGTTCTCGCATACCGAGCACACCACCGTCTCGCCGGGCCGCCACACCGGTGCCTCGTGCCGCGCCAGGTAGTAGCGGCCCTTCGTCCACCAGGCCAGCAGCGGCGACACCAGCATGGCCGCGCCCAGCGCAATGAACGGGGCATAGGCCTGGGCCAGCACGCCGAACACGCCGGCATAGGCCACCACAGCCAGCGTGGCGGCCACCAGCATGGCGCCCAGGCCCACCGGGTTGATGTCGTAGAGATATGCGCGGCGGAACTCGATGTGCTTCGGGCTCCAGCCCATCGGCTTGTTGATGACCAGATCGGCCACCAGCGCGCCCACCCAGGCGATGGCCACGTTGCTGTACAGGCCCAGCACGTTCTCCAGCGCCTCGAACACGCCGAGCGTCATCAGCAGCACGGCGATGGCCACGTTGAACACCAGCCACACCACGCGGCCCGGGTGGCTGTGCGTCAGCCGCGCGAAGAAGTTGCTCCAGGCCAGCGAGCCGGCATAGGCATTGGTGAGGTTGATCTTGACCTGCGAGACGATGACGAACAGCACCGCCGCCGCCAGGCCCCAGGGGGGCGGCAGCACGTAGGCGAAGCCGGCCAGGTACATCTGGGTGGGGTCCACGGCCTTGTCCACCGGCAACTGCTGCTGCAGCACCAGGAAGGCCAGAAAGGCACCGCCCAGCATCTTCAACATGCCCGGCAGGATCCAGCCTGGTCCGGCCACCAGCACCGCAGCCCACCAGCGGCGTGCGTTCTCGGGTGCTTTCTCGGGCAGGAAGCGCAGGTAGTCCACCTGCTCACCGATCTGCACCACCAGCGAGAAGGCCACGGTGGCGGCGGCGCCGAACATCACCGCATCGAAGCCGGCGCTGCCCGACACGCGACCGGCCAGCGTGGTGAACTCGACGAAGCGCTGCGGCTCCTGCCAGGCCACGAACACATAGGGCAGCACCAGCATGCCCATCCACAGCGGCTGGGTCCACATCTGCAGCTTGCTGATCAGCGTGATGCCGTGCATGACCAGCGGCACCACCCCCAACGATGCCACCAGGTAGCACAGCGGCAGCGGCCAGTCGGTGGCCATCTGCAGTGCCAGCCCCAGGATGGCTGCCTCCAGCGCGAAGAAGATGAAGGTGAAGCTGGCATACACCAGCGAGGTGAGGGTGCTGCCCAGGTAGCCGAAGCCGGCGCCGCGGGTCAGCAGGTCCATGTCGAGCCCGTAGCGCGCGGCATACACGCTGATCGGCAGGCCGGTGAGGAAGGTGATCAGCCCCACCACCAGGATGGCCCATAGCGCGTTGGTGAAACCGTAGCTCAGCGCGATGGCGCCGCCGATGGCCTCCAGCGCCAGGAAGCTGGTGGCCCCGAAGGCGGTGTTGGCCACGCGCGCCTCGCTCCACTTGCGGAAGTGGCGCGGCGTGTAGCGCAGGGCGTAGTCCTCCAGCGTCTCGTTGGCGACCCAGCTGTTGTAGTCGCGGCGGATGCGGAAGATCTTCTGCTGGGCGATGGCCAAGGGCGGTGTCCTGGAAGGCAGCGTGGCGGGGCGCGGCCACTGCTTGCAAGAACCAGTCCCAGCGCGCGCACTGCGTTGAATGACGTATTCGGGATACGCAGGTCGGAACCTACCGTTGCGCCCATGCCGCCGAACCCGCCCCATGCCCTGTGATGGTGCCCGGCGCCCCTGTTTGTCCACCGTCAGGAGAAGCCACCGTGTCGCAACGTGAAGAAGATCTGAAGTCGGCCCAACGCCGCAAACTGCTGCAGGGCGCCGCCGCGCTGCCGCTGGCCGGCCTGCCGCTGCTGGGCCGTGCCGCCAATCTGCCCACCGCGCAAGTCAACACCACCAAGCTGGCCGTCACCGACACCGAGGTGATCGTGGGCCAGCTGCACTCGGCCACCGGCACCATGGCCATCAGCGAGACCGGCTCGATCCAGGCCGAGCAGCTGGCCATCGACCAGATCAACGCCATGGGCGGCATCCTGGGCCGCAGGATCAAGGTCATCAAGGAAGACGGCGCCAGCGACTGGCCCACCTTCGCCGAGAAGAGCAAGAAGCTGCTCGTCAACGACCGCGTGGCGGCCGTGTTCGGCTGCTGGACCAGCGCCTCGCGCAAGGCCGTGCTGCCGGTGTTCGAGAAGGAGAACGGCCTGCTGTACTACCCCACCTTCTATGAAGGCCTGGAGCAGAGCAAGAACGTGATCTACACCGGCCAGGAGGCCACGCAGCAGATCCTGTACGGCCTGGACTGGGCGCAGAAGGAGAAGAAGGCCAAGACCTTCTTCCTGATCGGCAGCGACTACATCTGGCCGCGCACCTCGATGAAGATCGCGCGCAAGCACATCGAGAACTTCCAGAAGGGCAAGGTCGTCGGCGAGGAGTACTACCCGCTGGGCAGCACCAACTTCGGCAGCCTGATGAACAAGATCAAGGTGCAGAAGCCCGACTGCATCTTCACCGCCGTGGTGGGCGGCTCGAACGTGGCCTTCTACAAGGCGCTGAAGGCGGCCGGCATCACCGGCGACAAGCAGCTGCTGCTGACGCTGTCGGTGACGGAAGACGAGATGACCGGCGTGGGTGGCGAGAACTTCCAGGGCTTCTACTCGTCGATGAAGTACTTCCAGAGCCTGGACAACGCCAACAACAAGGCGTTTGTCGCGGCCTTCAAGGGCAAGTACGGCAAGGATGCGGTGATCGGCGACGTGACCCAGGCCGGCTACCTCGGCCCCTGGCTGTGGAAGGCTGCGGTGGAGAAGGCCGGCAGCTTCGACATCGACAAGGTGGTGGCCGCCAGCGAGACCGGCATCGAGCTGAAGACCGCGCCCGAGGGCTACGTGAAGCTGGACAAGAACCACCACCTGTGGAGCAAGTCGCGCATCGCCATGGGCATGCCGGATGCCACGTTCAAGGTGGTGTCGGAGAGCCCGGAGCTGATCAAGCCCGACCCGTTCCCGAAGGGCTACCAGTAAGCCCACCCCCGTAGCGGCCAAGGCCGCTCCCCCTCAAGGGGGCCACGCCAGTGGACCGGCGAAGCCGGATCCACGGCGTGCGCTGGGTTTGTCTTGTGGCCTGCGTGAGGTTTGCGTATGACGTTTTCCGAAATGCTGAACATCGGCCTGATGCAGGGCTTCGCGGGCCTGAGCCTGTTCGCGGTGCTGCTGCTGATGGGCCTGGGCCTGGCCATCATCTTCGGCCAGATGGGCGTGATCAACATGGCGCATGGCGAGTTCATGACCATCGGCGCTTACACCATCTACATGGGCTCGCACCTGGCCGGCCAGTACGCACCGCACTGGCTGCCCTACTACTTTCCGATCGCCATCGTCTGCGCCTTCGGCTTCGCCTTCGCGGCCGGCTGGATGGTGGAGTGGGCGCTGATCCGCCACCTGTACAAGCGGCCGCTGGACACGCTGCTGGCCACCTGGGGGGTGAGCCTGGCCCTGCAGCAGTGCTTCCGCAGCTTCATCGGCCCCAAGGAAGTGAGCCCCACGCTGCCCGAGTGGCTGCTGGGCTCGTGGGCGCCGGCGCCGGGCCTGGACATCCCGATCAACGGCCTGTTCGTGCTGTGCCTGACCGCCTTCACCACCATCGGCGTGCTGATCGCGCTGGCCAAGAGCCGCTGGGGCCTGCGGGTGCGCGCCACGGTCAGCAACCGCCAGATGGCCAACGCCATCGGCATCGACACCAAGAAGACCGACCGCCTGACCTTCGCCATCGGCTGCGGCATCGCCGGCATGGCCGGTGCGGCCTTCACCACCATCGGCTCCACCGGCCCCACCTCGGGCTCGCTCTACATCGTCGATTCGTTCCTGGTGGTCACCTTCGGCGGTGCGGCCAGCCTGCTGGGCACCGTGGTCTCGGCCTTCGGCATCGCGCAGACCCAGTCGATCAGCGAGTTCTTCATGGCCGGCTCGATGGCCAAGGTGCTGACGCTGTCGCTGATCGTGCTGATCCTGATGATCCGCCCGCAGGGCCTGTTCGCCTCGAAGGTGCGTCGCTGAATTCCCCGACATCCGCAAGCTGGAGCCCCAACCCATGAATGCTTTGAAAGAGTTGATCAAGCGCTACCAGCTGGCCAGCCTGCTGGTGCTGGCGGTGCTGCTGGCGGTGGTGCTGCCCGCGCTGCTGCCCATCTTCCGCCTGAACCTGGTGGGCAAGTACCTCAGCTACGCCTTCGTGGCCATCGGCCTGGTGATGGTGTGGGGCTACGGCGGCGTGCTGAGCCTGGGCCAGGGCGTGTTCTTCGGCCTGGGCGGCTATGCCATGGCCATGTTCCTGAAGCTGGAGGCCAGCGACCCCATCACCACCAAGATCCAGAGCACGCCCGGCATCCCCGACTTCATGGACTGGAACCAGCTCACCGCGCTGCCGGCGTTCTGGGTGCCGTTCAAGAGCCTGCCCTTCGCGCTGGCGGCCGTGGTGCTGGTGCCCACGCTGCTGGCCTGGATCGTCAGCTTCGCGATGTTCAAGCGCCGCGTGGGCGGCGTGTACTTCGCCATCATCACCCAGGCGGTGGCGCTGATCCTCACGGTGCTGATCATCGGCCAGCAGGGCTACACCGGCGGCGTCAACGGCATGACCGACCTGAAGACCGTGCTGGGCTGGGACACCCGCACCGACGGCGCCAAGTACATCCTGTACTACCTGTGCGTGGCGCTGCTGCTGGGCAGCATCGTGCTGTGCCGCTGGATCCAGACCGGCAAGGCCGGCACCCTGCTGGTGGCCATGCGCGACAAGGAAGACCGCGTGCGCTTCTCGGGCTACGACGTGGCCAACTTCCGCGTCTTCACCTTCTGCCTGGCGGCTGCGCTGTCGGGCATCGGCGGTGCGCTGTTCACGCTGCAGGTGGGCTTCATGTCGCCCAGCTTCGTGGGCATCGTGCCCAGCATCGAGATGGTGATCTTTGCCGCGGTGGGTGGCCGCATGAGCCTGGTGGGCGCGGTGTACGGCACGCTGCTGGTGAATGCGGGCAAGACCTACTTCTCCGAGAGCTTCCCCGACTTGTGGCTGTTCCTGATGGCTGGCCTGTTCATCGGCGTGACCATGGCCTTCCCGATGGGCCTGGCCGGGCTGTGGGAGAGCCATGTGATGCCCTGGTGGCAGCGGCGAAAGGCGCCTGCGGCCAAGGCCCCGGCCGCGCCGGTGGTCGCTGCCAGCGCCGCACCCGCCGCCGCCCCGGCTGCCCCCGCCCTGCCGCCCGGCGCCGCCGCGCACCAGGCCTGAGCCAAACCTGACCGCAACCGGAGCCTGCCATGAGCAACACCGACTTCGCCCTCGCGGTGGAAGACCTCACCGTCTCGTTCGACGGCTTCAAGGCCATCGACGCGCTGACGCTGTACATCGACAAGAACGAGCTGCGCGTGATCATCGGCCCCAACGGCGCCGGCAAGACCACGCTGCTGGACCTGATCTGCGGCAAGACCAAGGCCAGCGGCGGCAGCATCAAGTTCAAGAACACCGAGCTGACCGCGCTGGCCGAGTTCCAGCGCGTGCGGCTGGGCATCGGCCGCAAGTTCCAGACGCCGTCGATCTACGAAAACCTCAGCGTGTTCCAGAACCTGGAGGTCTCGTACCCCAAGGGCCGCTCGGTGTTCGGCGCACTCGGCTTCAAGTGCACCGAGGAGGTGAAGGCCCGCGTGCAGGTGGTGGCCGAGGAGATCCACCTCGCCGACAAGCTCGACACCGAGGCCGGCCTGCTCAGCCACGGCCAGAAGCAGTGGCTGGAGATCGGCATGCTGCTGATGCAGGACCCCGAGCTGCTGCTGCTGGACGAGCCCATCGCCGGCATGAGCGCGCGTGAGCGCGAGATGACCGCCGAGCTGCTGCAGCGCATCTGCACCAACCGCGCCGTGATCGTCATCGAGCACGACATGGACTTCGTCAAGCAGATCGCCCACAAGGTGACCGTGATGCACCAGGGAAAGATCCTCGCCGAAGGTTCGATGGACAAGGTGCAGAACGACCCCAAGGTCATTGACGTGTATCTGGGCCATTGACTCGGCCATTCAAGGAGCCACTCACATGCTGAGCGTGAAAGACCTGTTCGTCGCCTACGGCCAGAGCGAGGCGCTGCACGGCATCTCCTTCGATGCCGCGAGCAAGGAAACCGTGGCCATCATGGGCCGCAACGGCATGGGCAAGACCACGCTGTTCAAGAGCCTGATGGGCGTGCTGCCCACGCGCAGCGGCTCGGTGACGGTGGCCGGCGCCGAGATCAGCAAGGACGAGAGCTTTCGCCGCGTGGCCAAGGGCATCGCCTATGTGCCGCAGGGCCGTATGATCTTCCCGACGCTGAGCGTGGAAGAGAACATCCAGACCGGCCTGGAGAACAGCAAGACCCGGCGCATCCCCGACGAGATCTATGCGCTGTTCCCGGTGCTGTGGGACATGCGCCGGCGCAAGGGCGGCAACCTGTCCGGCGGGCAGCAGCAGCAGCTGGCCATCGCACGCGCGCTGGTCACCGAGCCCAAGGTGCTGCTGCTGGACGAACCCACCGAAGGCATCCAGCCCTCGATCATCAAGGACATCGCCAAGGCGCTGAACGAGATCCGCAAGATGCGCGACATCACCATCGTGGTGAGCGAGCAGGTGCTGAGCTTTGCGATGGATGTGGCCGACCGGCTGTTCGTCATCGAGGGCGGACGCCTGGTGCACGAGACCGCCCGCGCCGACACCGATGTCGCCCGCATCAAGAGCTATCTGTCTGTCTGACCCCTTTTCCGTCTGACCCCCAACCGCTTGAGGAGAGGCACCATGGCCGAGACCCTGATTTCCGTCGATCTGAACCAGTCGCCCACCACCAACGAGAACGTGCACAACCGCTGGCACCCGGACATCCCGATGGCCACCTGGGTGAACCCGGGCGACGACTTCATCCTGGAAACCTACGACTGGACCGGCGGCTTCATCAAGAACAACGACTCTGCCGACGATGTGCGCGACATCGACCTGAGCACGGTGCACTACCTCACCGGCCCGGTGGGCGTGAAGGGCGCCGAGCCGGGTGACCTGCTGGTGGTGGAACTGCTGGACATCGGCGCCAAGGACGACTCGCTGTGGGGCTTCAACGGCTTTTTCAGCAAGAAGAACGGCGGCGGCTTCCTCACCGAGCACTTCCCGCAGGCGCAGAAGTCCATCTGGGACATCGAGGGCATGTTCACCAAGAGCCGCCACGTACCCGGCGTGCGCTATGCCGGCCTGATCCACCCGGGCCTGATCGGCTGCCTGCCCGACCGCAAGATGCTGGAGATGTGGAACAGCCGCGAGCAGGCGCTGATCGACACCAACCCCACCGGCAGCCTGGCCAATCCGCCGTTTGCCGGCACGGCCCACATGGGCAAGCTGACCGGTGACGCCAAGGCCAAGGCTGCGGCCGAGGGCGCGCGCACCGTGCCGCCGCGCGAGCATGGCGGCAACTGCGACATCAAGGACCTGTCGCGCGGCGCCAAGGTGTTCTTCCCGGTGTACGTGGAGGGCGCGGGCCTGAGCGTGGGCGACCTGCACTTCAGCCAGGGCGATGGCGAGATCACCTTCTGCGGCGCCATCGAGATGGCCGGCTGGGTGCACATGAAGGTCACGCTGATCAAGGGCGGCATGGCCAAGTACGGCATCAAGAACCCGATCTTCAAGCCCAGCCCGATCACGCCCACCTACAACGACTACCTGATCTTCGAAGGCATCAGCGTGGACGAGCAGGGCAAGCAGCTCTACCTCGATGTCAACACCGCCTACCGCCAGGCCTGCCTGAACGCCATCGAGTACCTGAAGAAGTTCGGCTACTCGGGCGCCCAGGCTTACAGCATCCTGGGCACGGCGCCGGTGCAGGGCCACATCAGCGGCGTGGTGGACGTGCCCAACGCCTGCGCCACGCTGTGGCTGCCCACGCAGATCTTCGACTTCGACATCAACCCGACGGCCGCCGGCCCGGTGAAGCACCTGGACGGCAGCATCCAGATGCCGCTGTCGCCTGACCTCTGACCATCCCCAGATCCCCGCCTGATCGAACGCGAAGGAGCCCGCCGCATGCCCACCTACGACTACGCCTGTGCCGAATGCGGCGGCTTCGACGCCTTCCGCACCCTGGCCCAGCGCAACGACCCTGCCACCTGCCCCGACTGCGGTGCTTCGTCGCCGCGCGTGTTCGCCAGTGCGCCGCGCCTGGCCCTGCTGGACGGCAGCGTGCGCAGCGCCATCGCCACCAACGAGCGCGCGCGCCACGAACCCGGCAGCAGCCGCGACTACCAGCGCCTGCGCCACCCGGCCGGTTGCGGCTGCTGCAGCACCGGCCGCAGCAAGAGCACGGTGACGGCGGCCAACGGCGCCAAGGCCTTCCCGTCCAAACGGCCGTGGATGATCAGCCACTGAACCGTGGCCGGCGGCCGGTTCAATACAGCCGGATCGCCGTGTCGAAGTACCAGGTGCGGCGGATCTCCACCACGTCGTAGTCGCGCGCCAGCGCCGGCTGGAAGGGCGGGTAGGGCGCCAGGCCCTCGATCAGCCGGCGGATGGCGTCGTCAAGTGCTGGCAGACCGCTGCTGCGCACGAAGGCGATCGACTCCACCGTGCCGTCGGCACGCATGGCCACGGTGACCATCGGGTCCTGGTGCGGTTGGCGCACCAGCTCGCGCAGCCGGGCGTCAAAGGCCTCACCCAGCTGGAACCTGCGCGCCCAGGTCTCGCCGTACACGGCCAGTTCGGCGTTCGGGTCGGCACGGCCGAACAGGCGACCGCGGCGCAGTGGGCTGGCGGAAGGGTCGCGTACGCTGCTGGCATTGGCGCGGGCCGCGGCCTCGCGGCGTGCGGCTTCCTCGTTGAGCTGGCGGCCGATGGCCTTCAGGCGCTCTTCGCGCTTGGCCTCTTCAGCCGCTGCTTCGGCGCGTGCGGCGGCTTGTTTGGCAGCGGCCTGGCGGGCGGTTTCCTGGCGGGCTGCTTCCTGACGCGCGGCTTCTTGCCGGGTGGCGTCCTGCCGGGCTGCCTCCTGTCGCTCGGCTTCGCGCCGCTCGGCCTCTTGCCGCTCCGCAAGTTGGCGCTCGGCCAACTGCCTGGCGGCGGCTTGCCGTTCGGCCTCTCGTCGCGCCGCCTCCGCGCGCGCGGCTTCGGCCCGGGCGGCCTCGATCCGCGCAGCTTCCTGTCGCGCGGCCTCAATGCGTGCGGCCTCCAGCCGCGCAGCTTCCTGCCGGGCAGCGTCTTGTCTCGCGGCTTCCTGCCGATCAGCCTCGCGCTTCAGTGCCAGTTGCCGCTCAGCCTCGCGGCGGGCCTGTTCCTGGCGCGCGGCTTCCTGGCGCAGGGCTTCCAGCCGATCGGCCTCGGCGCGCTGGGCGGTCAGGCGGGCGGCTTCGGCGCGGGCCGCGGCTTCGCGCTCGGCGCTCAGACGCAGGGCTTCCTGCCGCGCTGCCTCGGCACGTGCGGCCGCCAGTTTCGCGGCTTCCTGGCTGGCGGCCTCGGCGCGGGCGGCGGCCTGTCGTGCCGCTTCCTGCCGCGCAGCCTCCTGACGTGCCAGCTCGATGCGCGCGGCCTCGGCGCGCAGGGCCTCTTGCCGGGCGGCTTCCTTGCGCGCCGCATCGTCGCGGGCCGCCGCTTCGCGCGCAGCCAATTCGCGCGCCGCTGTCTCTCGTGCAGCGGCCTCACGTGCGGCCAGTTCGCGGGCTGCGGCCTCGCGTTGTGCGGCGGCCTGGCGCTCGGCTTCGCGCAGAGCCGCCTGACGTTCGGCCTCCAGGCGGGCGGCTGCCACGCGCGCGGCCTCCGCCGCACGTGCCGCTTCGACACGCGCCGCCTCGGCTTGCGCTGCCTGTCGCTGGGCCTCCAGCCGCAGGGCTTCCTGGCGAATGGCCTCCTGCCGGGCCGCTTCCTTGCGCTCGGCCTCGGCCGCCTGCTCGCGGGCCAGTGCAGCGGCGCGCTCCAGCGCCATCGCTGCCGACGCGCTGTTGGACGGCGCCGACGCGGCCGCCACCACGGGCAGGGCCGCGCTCTGCGGCGCAGGAACGGCCAGCACCACCGCCGCAGGCTCGGCCACCGCGGCTGGCGCATGCGCCTCGGCCGCAACGGCGGCGGTAGCGGGTGGGCTGGCGTCGGCGGACCGCGCCTCGGCCGACGGTGCCGGGCGGGTGGCGCCCGTGGCCGGCGCAGATGTTGTCGCGGCCGCTGCGCCGGGTGGCGGCGCATGGACCGCTGCAGTCGCGTCGCCGGCCGGGCTGGGCGGCGCGGTCATGGCCGCCAGCGGCGCGGCATCCCCCGCTGCGGCTTCTGCCTGGGCGGCATCCTGGCGGTTCGGCGGCGGCTCAGTGCGGGCCGATGCAGCGTCGACCGCGTCGACCGGGTCGGTCTTGCGCGGATCGGCCGCCTCCGTGGCGGGCATCAGGCGCACCCGCAGTTGCTCCACCAGCAGGCGCCGCGGTTGCCAGGGCAGGCTCAGGCTGGGCAGGCCGGGTTCGTCGCCCGTATCGGTCAGGCTCAGCAGCGGCAGGTGCAGCAGCAGTGAGCCGGCCAGCGCCAGCGCCAGCCGGCGTTGCCGCTGCTGGCGCTGCGGCGGCGAGTCGATGTCGGGCGGCGGCACATCGGGGGGGAGCACCGGCTCCGCATCGCCATCGGCGTCGAGATTGGCGTCCAGGTCTGCGTCCCGGTCGGCGATTTCGGCCGCCTCTTGCGCTGCCGATGCATCCGGCTCGTCTGGCAGCCCTTCGGATGGGCCGGGGGGCGGCACGCCGAGATCGCCCGGAGTGCCCGGATCGCCTGCGCCCGATCCCGCCTGGCGCGCCGATCCGTCGAATTCCCCTGCCCACTGCATCGGGCGGATTGTCCCTTGCGCCAGGGGTGTGCCCGGCACCGGTTTCCGGGATGGCGGGCCGCCCCTAATCTGAGGTCGCTGGCCGGCCGGCGACTCGCGGCATGCTCACCTGCCGCCCACCCTGGGTGTGCCGCACCACGAAAGGCTCGACGCGATGTCGCACATGCATCCGCGCAGTACCCGGCCGGCCCCGGCGGCCCGGCCCGCACCCGCCAGCGAGGTGACCCAGTGCCGCGGCCTGCCCGCCGCCGACGCTGGCCAGCGCCAGACGGCGCAGCGCGCTCGCCAGGCGCGGCCCGGCGGTGGCGCCCCGCTGTCCCCGGGCCTGCAGGCCGGCATCGAGCACCTGTCGGGCCTGCCGATGGACGATGTGCGGGTGCACCGCGACTCGGCGCAGCCCGAGCGCATCGGCGCCCTGGCCTTTGCCGAGGGGCGCGACATCCATCTGGCGCCCGGGCAGGAGCGGCATCTGCCGCACGAGGCTTGGCATGTGGTGCAACAGGCGCAGGGGCGGGTGGCGGCCACGCGGCAGCACGCCGGCGGCACGGCTGTCAACGACGATCCCGCGTTGGAGCGGGAAGCCGATGCCATGGGTCAGGCGGCGCTGGGTGGCGGCGGCCAGTCAGGCCGCCAGGGATTCGCGCTGCCTGCCCGGATTGGCAACCTGCCCAGGGTGGCGCAGTGCGTGGGCGGCACCAAGGTCAGCCTGCGCATCGAGGACTCGGTGACGGACGCCGAGCCCTTGCTGCCGACGCTGATTGGCATCTTCAAGACCTACAGGCAGGAGATCCGCGACACCAAGGGCCAGGCCAAGGACGCGTTCAAGGGCCATGAGGACGACATCGGCCAGCAGACTGTTTTCGCCACCGCCCTGCGTGCCGCCGAGATGGATGCCGGTGTGTTGAAGCAGCGCATCGTCGGCACCGGGCTTTTCGAAGTGGACGGCGACGGCGCCATTCGCGCCAAGGCTGCGCCAGAAGTCAAATCAGGTCCGGCGCCACGGCTGGCACGCATCGTCAAGGGCAACGCTGCCTACGCCAAGAGCGCCAGCAAGGCCAAGGCCGTGGTGCATGACGTGTACCGCAAGTTCGACCCCACCGCCAAGACGGGCCTGAAGGCCGGCAGCGAGTACATCCAGGTTGACGGCCGCATGCTGCGCCGCCATGCCTACCGCGGCATCACGCCGCTGGAGATCGGGCAGATCGAGCGTGGCGGCTTGGTCAAGCCCCTGTTCAGCAAAGAGTCGCAGCGGGCCCAGTCGCAAAGCGGCATGCACTTCACCGGCGGCTTCGGCAAGAAGCGCAAGCGCATCAAGGAAAAGCTCGACCTGAGCTACCTGCAGACCTTCTCGCGCGTGACCAGCGTGTCGCCGGCCATGTACGGCTTTGTGCACGGCCGCAAGGGCGTGGGCAAGTTCTTCTCGTTGCGCTCCACGCCGGGCGACATCACATCCAACCACGGGGCCAGCTTTTCCAGTTTTGGCGAGATCAAGCTCGACCTGGCCCAGGTGAAGGCCAGCGACTTCGTCTTTCACTATGCCGATGGGGGTGGCGACGCGCTGACCTCGGGCGTTCCCGACAAGGACATCGAAGACCGCAAGCGGCATGACGATGAGGTGAAGCGTGCCCGCGAATCGGTGGTGCGCAACCGCGAGATCATCCTGAAGGCCTATCCCGCCGCCGCGGTGAGCTGGGTGCGTCCACACGGCATCCGGCCGGAGGACATTGAACGTCAGGGTTTCCAGGACGGCTTTGACGATGGCCGATGGCCCGACTTCGTGCTTTACGAGACCTCGTACCACCTGGGTCGCAAGGCGGGTGCGGCGGCGCGCGAGGCCTGGTTTCTGGGCAAGGCGCATGGTGTGGAAGACCGGCAAGCCGGTTTGCCGGCCAGCCCCGAGCCCGACCGGTTGACCGATGTGAACTACATGAACGGCTACCGGGCCGGCTACGGCGGCTGAACCCGGCCGGGTGCATTGCGGCAGACGGGGTGCGCGGACGGGGCGTCGGGCCGCCGACAATGCGGTGGTCGCTCTGATTGCCACCGCCAAAGCCATTTCCGATGCCGCCTCCGACCGCACCGCCTGTTGCCACCGAGACACTGGCGCGCCTGCATGACGGCACGTTGACCGGCGCCACCCACCTCGACCTGCGCCACTGCGGCCTGACCACACTGCCGCTCGAAGTGCTGGCCCTGGCCGGCACGCTGCAGGTGCTGGATGTCTCTGGCAACGCGCTCACCGATCTGCCCGGGGGCCTGGCCGCCTGCACCCGGTTGCACACCCTGTTTGCATCGAACAACCGCTTCACGCATCTGCCGCCGGTGCTGGGCCGGCTGCCGGCGCTGGACACACTGGGCTTCAAGGCCAACCAGATCGAGCAGGTGCCGGCCGAGGCATTGGCGCCCACGCTGCGCTGGCTGATCCTCACCGACAACCGCATCGCCGAACTGCCGGCCACGCTGACGCGCTGCACCCGCCTGCAGAAGCTGATGCTGGCCGGCAACCGGCTCATGCGCCTGCCGCCCGGGCTGGCCGCGCTGCAGAACCTGGAACTGATCCGCCTGTCGGCCAACGAGTTCGCCCGCGTGGCCGATGCGCTGCCCGATGAACTGCTGGCCCTGCCGCGCCTGGCCTGGCTGGCCCATGGCGGCAACCCGTACAACCAGGTGCTCGAGGCCCGTGCCCCGCAGGCCGACCGCGCGCCGCACATCGCCTGGTCGCGTCTGCAACTGCAAGGCCTGCTGGGCGAGGGGGCCTCGGGCCACATCCACGCCGCGCTGCTGGATGCCGAGGGCGCGGCCCAGCCGGTGGCCGTGAAACTGTTCAAGGGCGCGGTCACCAGCGATGGTCTGCCGGCCAGCGAGATGGCGGCCAGCATCGCGGCCGGCACGCACCCGCATCTGGTGGGCGAACTGGGCCAGATCGATGGCCACCCCGAGGGGCGGCTGGGCCTGGTGATGCGCCGCGTGCCGCCGCAGTGCCGCGCGCTGGCCGGCCCGCCCAGCATGCAAAGCTGCAGCCGCGATGTGTATGCGCCCGGGCTGCGCTTGAGTGCGCGGCGGGCCGAGGGCATCGCCGCGGCGGTGGCCTCGGCACTGGGCCATCTGCATGGGCGCGGCCTGGCCCACGGCGACCTGTACGCGCACAACATCCTGGTCGATGGCGACGATGCCGACGGCGCCACCTGCCTGCTCAGCGACCTGGGCGCGGCGTCCTTCCTGCCCGCCGATGACCCCGATCGCGCCGCGGCCCTGCGCCGGCTCGACTGGCGAGCCTATGCCGTGCTGGTGGACGAGCTGGCGGCGCATTGCGACGCACCGCAGGCCCTGGCGCCGTGGCACCAGCAGGCGGCCGCGCACGGCGCCTGAGCGCGCCCGCAACAGGCACCAGCACCGCTACGTCAATCGACGTATGGGCCGCCCCAGGGCGGATTTCCACAATGGACCGCATCCAGCCCAACATCCCAGGAGCGCGTCCATGCACCACGGCGACATTTCCAGCAGCCACGACACCGTCGGCGTGGCGGTCGTCAATTACAAGATGCCGCGCCTGCACACCAAGGCCGAGGTGCTGGACAACGCGCGCGCCATCGCCCGCATGATCGAAGGCATGAAGATCGGCCTGCCGGGGTTGGACCTGGTGATCTTTCCGGAGTACAGCACCCACGGCATCATGTACGACCCGCAGGAGATGTACGACACCGCCGCCACCGTGCCCGGCGACGAGACGGCCATCTTTGCCGCGGCCTGCCGCAAGGCCAAGGTGTGGGGCGTGTTCTCGCTGACTGGCGAGCGGCACGAAGAGCATCCGCACAAGGCGCCGTACAACACCCTGGTGCTGATGAACGACCAGGGCGAGATCGTCCAGAAGTACCGCAAGATCATGCCCTGGGTGCCCATCGAGGGCTGGTACCCCGGCAACTGCACCTATGTGTCCGAAGGCCCCAAGGGCCTGAAGATCAGCCTGATCATCTGCGACGACGGCAACTACCCCGAGATCTGGCGCGACTGCGCGATGAAGGGCGCCGAGCTGATCGTACGCTGCCAGGGCTACATGTACCCGGCCAAGGAGCAGCAGGTGCTGATGGCCAAGGCCATGGCCTTTGCCAACAACACCTATGTGGCAGTGGCCAACGCGGCCGGCTTCGACGGCGTCTACAGCTACTTCGGCCACAGCGCCATCATCGGCTTCGATGGCCGCACGCTGGGCGAGTGCGGCGAGGAGGAGATGGGCATCCAGTACGCCGCGCTCAGCAAGCACCTGATCCGCGACTTCCGCAAGCATGGCCAGAGCGAGAACCATCTGTTCAAGCTGCTGCACCGCGGCTACACCGGCCTGATCAACAGCCGCGAGGGCGACCAGGGCGTGGCCGCCTGCCCCTACGACTTCTACGCCCAGTGGGTGAAGGACCCCGAGGCCATGCGCAAGCAGGTGGAAAGTTTCACCCGCAGCACCGTGGGCACCGATGAGGCGCCGATCCCGGGCATTCCGAACCCATCCACCGTGGGACACCGCTGACATCGGGCGAGGCGGCCATGGGTGACCTGCTTGGCTCCTGGCGGTTGGCGGAAGAGCCGTTCCATCAGCCCGTGGCCGACGAGGTGCCGCTGTTCGAGGCCGGCATCGTGGCCCATGAATCGGGGCGGGATCTGGCGCGCTGCGCGCCGCTCGTGGCCTGAACGTTCAGCGCGCCTCGGCCGCCGCCTTCATTTGCGCCAGGCCTTTCTCGAAGTCCTTGCCGATCAGCGTGTCCATGCTGACGAACACCGACATCAGCTTGCTCACATAGGGCATCGGGCCGCTCATGGCCCACAGCACCTCGGTGCCGCCGGCCTGCGGTGTGAGCGTGAACTCGGTGAGGTTGTGGCCTTCGAAGGGCTCGATGAAGTCGAGTTGGATGGCCACGCGCAGCGGCGTGGCCTCGCGGATCGCCATGCGGCCCGAGCCCACGTCCTTGTTGCCCTGCCAGGCATAGGTGGCGCCGGCGCCGCTGGCCGGGCCGCCGAAGTCGCGGCGCATGGCCGGATCCAGCTTCTCCCACGGCGACCAGTCGGCCCAGCGGTGGAAGTCGGCGATCAGCGGCTGGATGCGCGCCGCCTCGGCCTGGATCACGGTTCGGCGCTCGACGCGGAAGCTGTCGGGCCGGGTCAGAGCAAACAGCAGCAACGCCGCCACCGCAACCACCAGGCCCAGGGCGATCCTCTTCAGCATGCGGCACTCCATCACGGCGGGGATGCCGCAGTCTAAGCCCGCCATGTGCGTGGCGGACGGGCGGCCGTGGACTCAGGCCAGCGCCGGGCCGCCCTAAGCGGCCTGAGCACCCGCTTGGCGGGTGGTCGCCGTACTCGGCGACCGGGTGCCCCACTCAGGCCAGCGCTGGGCCGCCCCAAGCGGCCTGAGCACCCGCTTGGCGGGTGGTCGCCGTACTCGGCGACCGGGTGCCTCATTCAGCCCTGGGGGGCCTGCAGCGCCGACACCGCCGCGCGCAGCGCCAGCAGGTAGCTGTCGACGCCGAAGCCGGCGATCTGGCCCTTGGCGATCTCGGCGATCACCGAGTGGTGGCGGAAGGCCTCGCGCGCATGGATGTTGGACATGTGCACCTCGAAGATCGGCGCCTTCAGGATGGCCAGCGCGTCGCAGATGCCGTAGCTGTAGTGCGTCCAGGCGCCGGCATTGATCAGCACGGCCTGCGTGCCGTCGGTGTGGGCGGCGTGGATGCGTTCGACCATCTCGCCCTCGTGGTTGGTCTGGAAGCATTCCACCGTGGCGCCCAGCTCGTCGCCCAGCGCCTTCACGCTGTCGTCGATCTGCGCCAGCGTGGCCGTGCCGTACTGCTTGGGATCGCGCTTGCCGAACATGTTCAGGTTGATGCCGTTGAGCACGAGGATCTTCATGGGGAGCACTTTCGCGGAAGAGGTGTTGGAGTGTCGGGCGTTGAAATTCGTCGTTTCGGACGAGTTGCCACCCGCCCGCGCCGCCGTAACTTGCGTGATTGTCGCCAACCCGGGCGACGCCCCAGCGCTCAGGAAGTTCGCCGCGATGTCCACCCCCAGCCCCACGCCCCCCGCCACCGCCGGCCTGTACGACGGCTGCACCGTCGGTGATCTGGTGCTGCGCGCCATCGGCCGGGGCGGCGACCGCACGGCCTTCATCAGCGACCACACGCAGTGGACCTACCGCCAGTTCGGCACGCTGCTCAGCCAGATGGTGCAGGCGCTGTCGGCGCGCGGGCTGAAGCGTGGCGACGCCGTGGCCACGCTGTCGGCCAACCGGCCCGAGGCCTTTCTGGTCACCGCCGCGGCCTATGTGATGGGCCTGCGCCTGACCTGGATGAACCCCACCTCGTCGGAGGACGACCACGCCTACATCCTGGACGACTCGGGCGTGGCCACGCTGTTCGTCGATCCGCTGAGCTTTGCCACCCGCGCGCGCACGCTGGCGCAGCGCGTGCCGGGCGTGCAGCGCATCTTCAGCTTCGGCCCGGCCGAGGACGGCCTGGCGCTGGGCGAGGACATCCTGGCCGTCGCCGCCGGCTTCACCCCCGGCCCGCTGACGCCGCAGGCCGCGCCCGACGACGTGTGCGTGCTGGTCTACACCGGCGGCACCACCGGCCGGCCCAAGGGCGTGGCCCACACGCACCGCGTGCACGTGGCGATGATCCTGGCCGAGATGGCCGACTGGGACTGGCCGCGCGAGATCCGCTTCCTGGCGCTCACACCCATCACCCACGCCGCGGGCGCCATCATCATGCCGGTGCTGCTGAAGGGCGGTACCTACGCCATGACCCAGGGCTTCGCGCCCGACAAGTTCTGCCGCTTGGTGCAGCAGCACCGCATCACCGCCACCTTCCTGGTGCCCACCATGGTGTACGTGCTGCTCGACTCGCCCGCGCGGCAGCAGGCCGATCTGGGCAGCCTGCAACTGATCATCTACGGCGCCTCGCCGATGTCGCCGGCGCGGTTGGTCGAGGGCATGCAGGTCTTCGGTCCGGTGTTCATGCAGCTGTATGCGCAGAGCGAGGCGCCCAACGTCATCAGCGTGCTGCACCAGCACGAGCACGATCCGCTGCGCCACCCCGAGCGCCTGGCCAGCTGCGGCACGCCCTGCGTGGGCACCCAGGTGGCGCTGCTGGACGACGACGGCCGCGAGGTGCCGCAGGGCGAGGTGGGCGAGATCTGCGTGCGCGGGCCGATCGTGATGCAGGGCTACTGGAACAAGCCGGACGAAACGGCCAAGGCGCTGCGCCACGGCTGGCTGTACACGGGCGATCTGGCACGGTGCGATGCCGACGGCTACCTCTACATCGTCGACCGCAGCAAGGACATGATCATCAGCGGCGGCTTCAACGTCTACCCGCGCGAGGTGGAGGATGCGCTGTCGCTGCACCCGGCCGTGGCCTCGTCGGCCGTGGTCGGCGTGCCCGATGCCAAGTGGGGCGAGGCCGTGCACGCACTGGTGGTGCTGCGTGCCGGCGCGGCCGCCGCGGCCGAGGAACTGATGGCCTTCGTGCGCGAGAAGAAGGGCGCCGTGCACACGCCCAAGGCCATCGAGTTCGTCGACGCCCTGCCGGTCACCGGCCTGGGCAAGCTGGACAAGAAGGCGATCCGGGCGCGCTACTGGCAGGGCCAGACGCGCGGCGTTCATTGAATCAATTGCCGTTCAAGCGCGTGTGCCGGTACTCGCCCGGCGCCACGCCACACCACTTCTTGAACGCGCGGTGGAAGGTGCTGGCCTCGGAGAAGCCGACGCGGGCGGCCACCTCGATCAGCGGCAACTCGGGCTGGGCCAGCAGCGCGATGGCGGCGTCGCGGCGCAGGTCGTCCTTCAGTGCCTGGTAGCCGCGGCCCTCGTCGCGCAGGCGGCGGCGCAGGGTCTGCGGCGTCATCGCCAGCGCCTCGCCCACGTCTTCCAGCGAGGGCATCTCGCCACCCAGGTGGCGGCGCAGCAGGCGGCGGATGCGCTCGGTGACGCTGCCGGGGTCGCGGTACTTGATCAGCAGGTTGCCGGGCGCCCGAGCCAGAAACTCGCGCAGGCTCTGCGGGTTCTGCACCACCGGCAGGTCGAGCCAGCGTGCCTCGAAGGTGAAGCCGGGGTGCGGCTGGTCGTGGCGGATGGGCGCCTGGTACACGCGCGAGGTGTCGCTGCCGGCCTGCGGCTCGGTGTAATCCACCGCCACCAGCGGCACGCGCCGCGCCACCAGCCACGAGGCCAGGCCGAAGCCGAACAGCATGAAGGCCTTCTGCGCGTAGTCGAGCCGCGGGTTGAAGGGTGCGCGGCGCACGATCTGCACGCGGGCCAAGCCATCCGGGCCGCCCTGCACCTGCAGCCGCGCGGTGAAGTCGTCGATCAGCAGGTGGTGGAAGGCGAAGCCGGCGCGCAGCGCCTCGCCCAGCGTGGCGCAGTGCACCAGGCGCGCCGCGCACTGGCCGAAGCTGCCCACCGGCAGTGGCCGCGCCGTCAGGCCCCACAGCTCGCTGCGCGTGGCGCGGCGCAGTGCGCGCAGCAGCAGCGCGTACTGGGTGTGCGACACCCGCGCCAGCGGCGAGGCCAGCAGCGCGGGCGGGATGCCGGCGCGCGCCAGCAGCGGCGCCACGTCCAGGCCCTGGTGCACGGCGCCCTGCAGCACGCTGCGCACCTGCACGATAGCCACCGTGTGCTGGGCCAGGGCCGGGGGGGGCAGGGTGGGTGCGTGGTTCACCCTCGCATGCTACGCAGGCCGGGCGGGGGCGGCTGTCGCGGTGTTGCCAGGCTGCAGGCTGTCGGCCCTGGCGGCAGACCATCGGCCGGCCGGCGGCCTGCGTCGCATCGGGCACCATCGCCTGGCCGGGCGCGGCATGATCGGGACTCCTTCACCTTCTGGCCCGCACCGGGCTTGCCACCATGAACGCCCCCGTCGTGACCGTCGGTTCCGAACGTGACCTGTTGCGCATCGTGCAGATCAGCTACGGCCTGCATGCGCTGGGCCTGGCCCTGGGGGCTTTCGGTGCGGCCAGCGTGGTGGGCTCGTTCCTGTTCGGCTGGCCGTCGATCATCGCGGTGATCCTGAACTACGTGAAACGCGGCGAGGCGCGTGGCACCTGGCTGGAGACGCACTTCGCCTGGCAGATCCGCACCTTCTGGTTCGCCGCGCTGTGGGCACTGATCGTGGCCCTGGTGTCGGGCCCGCTGATGTTCGTGCTGATCGGCTTCGGCACCTGGGCGCTGGGCATGCTGGTGCTGGGCGTGTGGGCCATCTACCGCATCGGCCGCGGCTGGATGCGGCTGAACGACGGCCAGCCGATGCCCATCTGAAGTCAGCCCTGAACCTCGGGCCAGTGCGTGTGGAAGTGCTGGCCGGCGGGCTTGTCCACCCGCTCGTAGGTGTGGGCGCCGAAGAAGTCGCGCTGGGCCTGCAGCAGGTTGGCGCTCAGGCGCGGGCTGCGCCAGCTGTCGTGGTAGGCCAGCGCGGCGCTCATGGCCGGCACCGGCACGCCGGCACGCATGGCGGCGGCCAGCACCTCGCGCCAGGCCGTGTGCACCTGGGCCAGCGTGTCGCGGAACCAGGGCGCCAGCATCAGGTTGGCCACCGGTGCTGGCCCCGATTGCGCCTCGGCGATGCGGTTCAGGAACTGCGCGCGGATGATGCAGCCGCCGCGCCACAGCCGGGCGATGGCGGCCAGATCGAGCCCCCAGCCGCGCTCGCGCCCGGCGGTGGCCATCAGGTCGAAGCCCTGGGCGTAGGCCACGATCTTGGCGGCCATCAGCGCGTCGTGCACCTGGGCGATCCAGGCCTCGCGATCGGTGGCGGCGATGCGGCCATCCGGCCCGGCCAGTTGCGTGCTGGCGGCCAGGCGCGACGCCTTCAGTGACGACAGCACGCGCGCATCCACCGCTGCGCCCATGGCGCTGACGGTCACGGCGCGCTCGGCGGCGTCCACCAGCGTCCACTGGCCGGTGCCCTTCTGGCCTGCCTTGTCGAGGATCAGGTCGACCACATGGGCGCCGGTCTCAGGGTCGCGCTGGGCCAGGATTCTGGCGGTGATCTCGATCAGGTAGCTCTGCAGCGGGCCGTCGTTCCAGCGCGCGAACACGGCCGCCATCGCGTCGTTGTCCAGCCCGGCGGTGGCCAGCAGCGCATAGGCCTCGCAGATCAGCTGCATGTCGGCGTACTCGATGCCGTTGTGCACCATCTTCACGTAGTGGCCGGCGCCGCCGGGGCCGATGTGGGCCACACACGGCTCGCCATGCGCGCGGGCGGCGATGGCCTCGAACAGCGGGCGGATGGCGGCCCAGGCCTCGGGCGAGCCGCCAGGCATCAGCGCCGGGCCCTTGCGCGCGCCTTCCTCGCCGCCCGAGATGCCGCTGCCCACGAAGTGCAGGCCACGCGCAGCCAGCGCGGCGCTGCGGCGCTCGGTATCGGTGAAGCGGCTGTTGCCGCCGTCGATGACGATGTCGCCCGGCTGCAGCAGCGGCAGCAGGCCGTCGAGCACGGCGTCCACCGGCGCGCCGGCGTTCACCATCAGCAGGATCTTGCGCGGCGCGGCCAACTGGTCCACCAGGGCTTGCAGTGTCCGGGCCGCGGCCACGGTGCCCTTGGAGCCGGCGCCGCGGGCGGTGGCTGCCTCGGCGGCTTGAGAGGCTGCCGTGGGATTTTGATCGTAGGCGGCCACGACGAAGCCGTGTTCCGCCAAGTTCAAGGCCAGGTTGTGGCCCATCACGCCCAGACCGATCAGGCCGATGTCTGCGTGGTTGTTCATGGGGTGCGTGTCAGGTGGTCGCCGTATCGCCGGCGGGGGCCGCATTGTCCTCTTGCGCGGGGTCGTCGATGGCGGGTGACGCATTCGGGCATGCCACTTCGTGCCAGCGCCCCTTGCCGGCACGCTTGGCCACGTACATGGCGTCATCGCCGTGCCGGATCAGCCAGTCGGGCACCTGCGCCAGCTGGGTGGGGGCTGTCGCTGGACTGCACCGGGCGATGCCCAGGCTGGCACCGATGCGGGCCGTTCGGCCTGCCGGCAAGGCGACAGGAAGACACAACACCCGCAACAGGGCTTCGGCCACGCGCCGCACTTCCTGCCCGCCGGCTGGCAGGTCGCCCATGACGATCAGGAACTCGTCGCCACCCAGCCGCACCACCAGATCGTCGTCGCGGACCACCCCGCGCATGCGTTCGGCGCTGGTGCTGAGCACTTTGTCCCCCGCCTCGTGGCCCTGGCTGTCATTGACCCCCTTGAACCCGTCCAGATCGATGTAGATCACGGCCAGTTCGCGCTGACTCGCGCTGGCCGCCTGCAGCAGGCCTGGCAGGCGATCGAACAACGCCCGGCGGTTCAACAGGCCGGTCAGCAGGTCGTGATTCAGCTCGTGTTCGCGCTGTGCCTGCAAGGCCTTCTCCAGCCGGATGTCGGTGAGCAATCCGACGAAGAAGGTCACCCCGTCCACTTCGGCGCGACCGACCGCCAGGCGCAGGGCCATTGGATGGCCATCTCGGTGCACGCCCACGACCTCGCGCCCCGTGCCCACGATGCGGCTCTCGCCAGTGCGCAAGTGACGCTCGATGTGGCTGTCGTGCACTTGCGCATCGTCCTGTCGCATCAGACGGTGCAGGCTCTGCCCCGACAACTCGGCCTCGCTCCAGCCGAACAGGCGTTCGGTGGCCGTGTTCACGCGGCGGATGTGGCCTGTGGCGTCGATGACCAGCACGGCGTCGACTGCGGTGCGCAGGAACGTGTCGGAGGCAGCCTGCAACTGGCGAAGTTGCAGTGACTGTTCACGCAGAACCATCAGCACCATGCCCAGCACGGCCAGCAGGGCGGACAGGACCACGGTCGAACCGATGCCCAGCGACAGCAACCAGGTGCCCTCGTCGCCAGGCGGCGACATGTGCAGCGCGTCGACGACGCCCACGATGGCCGTGGCCCACATTGCGACGAAATGCAGCGCAGCGGCGCTGCCTCCCAGCGCCAGACCGCCCAGTGCGCAGGCCAGGCGGCCCTGGCAGCGGTCGCGCGTCTTCATCCAGCGCCAGACGCGCAGCGACAGCCAGGGCAGGGTGGCACCGATCAGCAGCAGCACCGGCAGACGCTCGGGGTGGATGCGCAGCGCGGCATCCACGTGCCACGCGGCCATGCCGGCCACGTGCAAGAACAACACCGACAGCGTCCAGACCATGCCGCCCAGGGCATCGCCAATGGCGTCGCGGCGATGCTGCATCCAGCGTAGCAAGCCCACCCCACCAGCCACGCCGGGCAGCATCGATGCGATCGTCGAACCCAGCGAGAACCGGCTGTCCACCCAGACGTGCCACGCCAACGTGCCGATGAAGTGCATCGCCCAGGTGCCGACCCCCAGACACAGGCCGCCCGACAGATGGCCGATCCAGCGGTCGCGCGGGCGGCTGAGCCGGGTGCTCAGCATGGAGACCCGCAGCGCCAGTCCGGCACAGGTTGCGCTGATCAGGATGGACAGCAGTACCAGCCCAGGCACGATGTTGACCGCCAGGATGGGGCACGGGGGCTGACGCAGATCGCATCGGCAAGAACGTCGAAGAGCATGAAGCGAGCAGTGTCTGGTTGTGCCAGCTGAACTGCTCTGGCCTCGCGGGAATTTTCGATGGACAGTGCGCATGAAAGACCCTACGCGCAGTGCGAAATTACCGGTCTGTTCAGACGTGTCGAGGTGGCTCGCGCCCGCAATGGCAGGAATGTTCGCCTGCTCCAGCGCGGGCGAACTGTCCTGCCAATCGCTTCCAACCCTGCGAACCGACCCCTTGGCAATGGCGAATGGCGTCGCGGGCGCCGGGACGGCACGCTACGGGCCTTTCGATGTCCGACAGCGCGCCCACGGCGCAACAACAGCAGGAGCAGCAGGTCATGGCAGGCATGATGGACGGCAAGGTGGTGGTGGTCACGGGCGCGGGCGGCGGCATCGGCCGCGACATCGCGCTGGCGATGGCCGCTGAGGGCGCCAAGGTGGTGGTCAACGACCTGGGCACCAGCACCACCGGCGAGGGTGCCAGCGCCGGCCCGGCGCAGCAGGTGGTCAACGAGATCCAGGCCGCCGGCGGCACGGCCGTGGCCAACACCGAGAGCGTGGCCGAGGCGGTGGCTGCCAACCGCATCATCCAGTGCGCGCTCGACACCTACGGCCGCATCGACGGCGTGGTGAACAACGCCGGCATCCTGCGCGACCGCATCTTCCACAAGATGTCCGACCCCGAGTGGGACGCCGTGGTCAAGGTGCACCTGTACGGCAGCTGGTACGTCAGCCGTGCGGCCGCCAACCACTTCAAGGAGCAGGGCAGCGGCGCCTTCGTGCACATGACCAGCACCTCGGGCCTGATCGGCAACTTCGGTCAGGCCAACTACAGCGCCGCCAAGCTGGGCCTCACCGCCTTCAGCAAGAGCATTGCGCTGGACATGGCCAAGTTCAACGTGCGCTCGAACTGCATCGCGCCGTTCGCCTGGAGCCGCATGATCGGCTCGATCCCGACCAACACGCCCGAAGAGCAGGCCCGCGTGGCGCGCATGCAGCAGATGACGCCGGCCAAGATCGCGCCGCTGGCCGTCTATCTGCTGAGCGACGCGGCCAAGGAGGTCAACGCCCAGGTCTTCGCGGTGCGCAACAACGAGATCTTCCTGATGAGCCAGCCGCGCCCGATCCGCAGCGTGCACCGCGGCGAGGGCTGGACGCCGCAGCACATCGCCGACCATGCGATGCCGGCGCTCAAGGGCAGCTTCATCGCGATGGACCGTTCGGCCGACGTGTTCGGCTGGGACCCGATCTGATGGCAAGCGCCATCACGCGCCGCGCGCTGGCCGCCGCGGCCCTGTGCGCGGCCGCGCTGCCCAGCGCCTGGGCGCAGGCCACGGGCCCGGTGCGCCTGCTGGTGGGCTATGCCCCTGGCGGCCCGGTGGATGCCGCGGCGCGCCTGTTCGCCCCCGCGCTGGCCAAGGAGCTGGGCCAGCCGGTGCAGGTGGAGAACAAGCCTGGTGCCAACGCCACGCTGGCGGGCGACCTGGTGGCCCGCGCGGCGCCGGACGGCCTGACGCTGTGGTTCGCCGCCAGCCCGCCGATCACCATCGGCCCCAACGTGATGAAGAAGATGCCGTTCGACGCGGCCAAGGACATCACGCCGGTGGCGCCGCTGGTGAACTACAGCAACGTGCTGGTGGTCAACAAGGACGTGCCGGCGCAGAACCTGAAGGAGCTGATCGCGCTGGCCAAGGCCCAGCCGGGCAAGCTGAGCTTCGGCTCGGCCGGCATCGGCAGCAGCAACCACCTCAGCGGCGAACTGCTGGCCGACCGCACCGGCACGCAGCTGCTGCACGTGCCTTACAAGGGCAGCGGCCCGGCCATGTCGGACGTCATCGGCGGCCAGCTGACGATGATGTTCGACATCCTGAGCACCGCGCGCATGCACATCGGCAGCGGCCGCGTGCGGCCGATCGCGATCAGCGCGCACAAGCGCAGCCCGTCGATGCCCGATGTGCCGACGATGACCGAGGCCGGCCTGCCCGGTTTCGACGTGGGCGGCTGGTATGCGCTGTACGGGCCGAACAAGCTGCCTGCCGCTGTGTCAGCGCGATTGCTTGAGGCGGCGCGGCGGGCGTTGGCGCAGCCGGAGCTGGCCAAGGCGTATGGCGAGCAGGGCTATGACGCCTGGGCTGGCACGCCGGAGCAGGTGGCGCAGCGGGCGGCGGCGGAGCGGGCGCAGTGGGCGACGGTGACGAAGGGCATCTCGATCGATTGATCTTTTGTTCTGGGTTGCTTGTTGGCGTTTCGCATTTTTCGTTGCAGCGCGCCGGGTGTTCGCCCCGGCGGGCGACCTCCTTTCTTTTCGCGAAAAGAAAGGAGGCAAAGAAAGCGCTCTCCAAACTTTCCGACACCACCTCGCGCTTGAAGCGCATCGAGGCGGGCGCCTCGCCCGCCCGGCGGGCTCGAACATAGCCGGCCGGATACGCCACGGACCACTCACCGGCCGTGCACCCCCGGTCAAGACTTGCGTGAAGAACGCGGCAGGGCACGAACGCTGCCAGAGCCCCTCTACGCGACGGCCTTGCCATCGGCGGCCCTGCATCCGTCACCCAGCCCTATGCCGGCAGCCTGTTCGAGCCCGCCGGGCGGGCGAGGCGCCCGCCTCGGTGGTGGGTGAACAGCAGGGCCTCAACGGAAAGTTCCAGAAGCGTTTCTTTGGGTCCTTTCTTGTCGCGACAAGAAAGGACCTCGCCGGCCGGGCGAGACCGGCGGGCTGCCAAGAGCAATGGGCAACCCCAGCCGTAAGCCGCAACAGCACCGCAAAGCAGCCAAGCAACCCACAACGCTCTTTGAAGAGATGAACCCTCCCCGCATCCACACGTTCTTCGACACCTGGCTCGCCAAGGACCCCCACCGCGTCTTCCTGCACCTGCCCCAGGGCCAAACCAGAGGCTTCCAAGCCATCGCCCAGCAGGTCGACGCCCTCGAGCAAGAGCTCCGCCAGCAAGGCGTGCAAGCGGGCGACCGCGTGCTCATCGTCGCCGAGAACTGCCCCGAGCATGTGGCGCTGATCCTGGCCTGCAGCCGCGTGGGCGCCTGGAGCTGCGGCGTCAACGCCCGCATGGCGCCGGGCGAGATCGCGGCGTTCGAGGCCAAGGCCGATGCCCGCATCACCTACTACACGGCCGATGTGTCCGCCGACGCCGCCGCGCACGCGGCAAGAAGCCTGGCGCAGGCCTCGGTCATCCCCGGCCTGATGCACAGCCCCGCCCGGCCGCAGGCCACGGCCGAGACCGGCCCGCTGCGCGACACAGTGGCGGCCATCATCTTCACCTCGGGCACCACCGGCGCACCCAAGGGCGTGCTGATGACCCACGACGGCGTGATGCACTTCGCCCGCGTGTCGGCGCACTCGCGTGCGCTGGGCCCGGATGACCGCGCCTATGCCTGCCTGCCGATGACCCACATCTTCGGCCTGGCCACGGTGCTGCTGGCCAGCCTGCATGCCGGCGCCAGCCTGGTGATGCGACCGCGCTTCGACCCCGCCGATGCGCTGGATGCGCTGGCCCACCACGGCGTCAGCCAGTTCCAGGGGCCGCCGGCGCTGTTCTCGCGCCTGCTGGCGCATCTGGAGCAGCACGGCATCGCCCATCCGCCCGCCCCTGCGCTGCGCTACCTCTACACCGGCGCCGGGCCGCTGGACATGGCGCTGAAAGCCCGCGTCGAGGCCGCCTTCGGCCAGGCGCTGCACCACGGCTACGGCCTGTCGGAGTACGCCGGCTCCATCCACCTGACCCGGCGCGATGAATGGCGGCAAGACACCTCGTCGGGCTACGTGGTCGACGGCGCCGAGCTGCAGGTGGTCGACCCGGTGAACGGTGCCCCGCGCGCCACCGGCGAGCGCGGCGAGATCTGGCTGCGCGGGCGCGGGCTGATGCCGGGCTACTTCCGCGATGCGGCGGCCACCGATGCGGTGATGCGACCGGGCGGCTGGTACGCCAGCGGCGACCTGGGCGAGCTGCAGGCCGATGGCGCGCTGTTCGTCGTGGGCCGGTTGAAGGAGATGATCATCCGCTCGGGCTTCAACGTCTACCCGGCCGAGGTGGAGGCGGTGCTCAACGCCTTCGGGCCGGTGCAGCGCAGCGCCGTGCTGGGCCGGCCCGAGGCCGATGGCAACGAGGCCGTGCTGGCCTTTCTGGAACTGCGGCCGGGTGCGGTGCTGGACGACGCGGCGCGCCAGGCGCTCGACGCCCACCTGCGCGAGCAGCTGGCGCCCTACAAGCGGCCCACGCAGATCAGCGTGGTGCCGGCGCTGCCGATGACGGCCAGCGGCAAGCTGCTCAAGCGCCAGCTGCTGGCCGACGGGGTGACAGCGCCGCATTTGCCGGCCACTGCGGGAACTCCCTGAGGATGAAGCCGGCCGTCCGGTGCGTAATCGGGTGTCTCGCCTTCTTCACTTCACCAACCCGGGAGTGCCATTGATGCGCCGTTCTCGTTCCTTGTCCCTGGCGGCCGTGCTGGCGGTCGCCGGCGCGCTGGCCGCCTGCGCCACCGCACCGGCCACCGGCCCCATGGGCTTCTTCATCACCAGCGCCGGCCCGGGCCAGGGCGGCAACCTGGGGGGGCTGGCCGGCGCCGACGCGCATTGCCAGAAGCTGGCCGCCGCGGCCGGTGCGGGCGGGCGCACCTGGCGCGCCTACCTCAGCGTGCCGCCCACTTTCGCCACCGCCAACAGCCCGGCGGTGCCGGCCATCAATGCGCGCGACCGCATCGGCACCGGCCCCTGGTACAACGCCAAGGGCGAGCTGATCGCGCGTGACCTGGCCCAGCTGCATGGCGGCAATGCGTTGACCAAGGCCACCGCGCTGGACGAGCGTGGCCGCGTCGTCAACGGTCGCGGCGACAACCCGAACGAGCACGACATCCTGACCGGCTCGCGCGATGACGGCACGGCCTTTGCGCCGCAGGCCGACACCACCTGCCGCGCCTGGACCAGCAGCACCGACGGCTCGGCCATCGTGGGCCACCACGACCGCATCGGCCCGCTGCCCGAGAACTGGGCCAAGAGCTGGAACTTCTCGCACCCCAGCGTGGGCTGCAGCAACGAGGCCCTGGTGCGCACCGGCGGCAGCGGCCGCTTCTACTGCTTCGCGGCGAACTGAAGGGGCACCCGGCCCCGCGGGTACGCGAGTCCACCCGCCGGGCGGGTTGGCGGGCCGGCTTGGGGCGGCCCGGCGCTCGGCCCGCTGGCTGGGCACCCGGCCCCGCGAGCACGCGGCGGCGCCCGCCGGGCAGTTTGCCTTGCCGCGCCGGGCACAGCCCACAGCGCCGGTGACGCTGGGCACAATCCGCCCCGCCTCCCGCATCCGGGGGCGCAGGGAGTGTGCGCATGGAGCGAATCGTCCACCGGAACCTGGGGCCGCAGCGCCTGCTGCGGTACCTGGCCACCGGCCTGCTGGCCGCGGGCCTGGTGATGCTGTCCAACGGTGCCGCGCGGGCCGCTGAGGGGGCGGTGGCGCCGGCCGCCTGGATCGACGACCTGCGCCCCATCACGGCGGCCGACTGGAACCGCGAGCGCGCCGCCCACCTGCTGGAACGCGCGGGCTTTGGCGGCACGCCGCAGCAGATCGACGCGCTGGCTGCGCTGGGCCCGCGTGAGGCGGTGGCTCGGCTGGTGCGGCCACAGGCGGTGAACGACCCCCGCGTGCGGCCCTTCCAGCCCTCGCCGATCCCCGATGCCGGCATCGACCCCTTCCCCGAGAGCCGGCCGGCCACCACCGAGGCGGCCAAGAAGAACGGCGAGGCGCTGGGCATCCAGGCCAAGCCGGGCGGCAACCGGCCGCTGCAGCCGGTGGTCAACCAGTTCTTCTTCTGGCTGCGCGCCAGCTACTTGGAATGCAACCGCATCAACCAGTGGTGGGCCGAGCGCATGCTGCTGACCGAACGGCCGCTGGTGGAGAAGATGGCGCTGTTCTGGCACGGCCACTTCGCCACGCACGAGGACAAGGTGCGTGACCACCGCAAGATGCTGCAGCAGCTGCAGCTGTTCCAGGCCCAGGGCCTGGGCAACTTCCGAGAGCTGATGGTGGCCGTGGCGCAGAACCCGGCGATGCTGGCCTTTCTGGACGCCGGCGTGAATGTGAAGGGCGCGCCCAACGAGAACTTCGCGCGCGAGATCCTCGAGATGTTCACGCTGGGCGTCGGGAACTACAGCGAGCGCGACATCCGCGAATCGGCCCGCGCCTTCACCGGCTGGAACTTCCAGGGCACACGCTTCGTGGTCAACGCCGCCCAGCATGACGACGGCCTGAAGACCGTGTTCGGCCAGGAAGGTCGTTACGACGGCGTGCAGGTCATCGACCGCATCCTGCAGCAGCCTGCCGCGGCTGAGTACATTGCCAGTCGCCTCTACCGCTTCTTCGTGCGCGAGGAGCTGTCGCCGGCCACCGCGCGCCAATTGAGCGAGGTGCTACGCCGCAACCGTTGGGAGCTGGCGCCGCTGATGGAGGCCATCTTCCTGTCGCGCGACTTCTACAGCCCGGCCAGCGTGGGCACGCACATCAAGAGCCCGGTGGAACTGGTGGTGGGCACCTACCGCAAGCTGGGCCTGGCCGCCGTGCCCGGCCTGCCCGACTTCAACGAGGTGACGCAAGCCCAGGGCCAGCACCTGCTGCACCCGCCCACGGTGGCTGGCTGGGCACAAGGCCGCGCGTGGATCACGCCGGGCCTGCTGATCGAGCGCGGCAACTTCATCCATCGGCTGATGTTTCCCGACTTCCTGGCCGAGGCCAACGACCGTGTGCCGATGAACGCCACCGGCTACGAGGTGCGCGCGGTGCATGAGCGCATCGGCCGCGGCTTGGACATCAGCGCCGCCACGGTGCCGGCCACGCAGGGGTATGCGCCCGGTGCGCCGATGCCGGAGAACAGCATGGCCATGTCCAACCGCCTGGCCGACCGCGACGAGGACTTCAACACCCGTTACGGCAGCTACCGCGGCTGGCAGCGTGCGGTGGAGGTCATCACGCCGATCCCGCGCAGCTTTGCGGCGCTGAACCTGGCCGTCCTGGTGACGGCCGACGGCGCCACCACCACGGCCCAGGCCGTGGACGTGCTGGCGCGGCGCTTCTTCAGCGTGCCGCCCACGGCCGCCGACCGCGCCGCGTGGTCGGCCTTCCTGACCCGGGAACTGGGCATCGATCAGTTGCCACGCGCCCGCACCTACATGGAAGACGGCCTGCGTGCGCTGCTGCACCTGATGCTGAGCCACCCCGACTACCAGCTGGGCTGAGGAGCGACGCCATGAGACACGATCACCCGAATCCGCTGCGCCGCGCCTTGCTGGGCGGTGCCCTGGCCGCACCCTTTGCCGGCTGGAACACTGCGCAAGCGGCTGATACCGCCGGTGCCAGTCAGAAGGGCCAGAAGATCCTGGTGGTGCTGGAGATGTCCGGCGGCAACGACGGCCTGAACACCGTGGTGCCCTATGCCGACGACACCTACTACCGCCTGCGGCCCAAGCTGGGCATCAAGCCGCAACGCCTGCGCAAGCTGGACGAGCACCATGGCCTGAACCCCGGCCTAGCCGGCTTCGAGCGCCTGTACAAGGACGGGCAACTGGCCATCGTGCATGGCTGCGGCTACGAGCAGCCCAGCTTCTCGCACTTCGCGTCGATGGCCTACTGGCACACGGCCGCGCCCAACAGCGGCGAGGCCACCGGCTGGGTCGGCCGCCTGGCCGACACGCTGCTGCCGGCCGGGTCGCCCAACGCCATCGTCAACATCGACGCCACGCAGTCGCTGGCCGTGCGCAGCCTGCGCCATGTGCCGGTGGTGTTCGACGACCCCGAACGCTTCGCCCGCCACATGCCCTTCGAAAGCAAGGGCCTGATCGACGCCGCCGGGCCGATGGCCGGTGACACCAACCCCTCGCGTGCGCTCTTGCGCGACGTGGCCCGCAGCGCGCTCGATGCGTCGGAACTGGTGCGCAACGCCTGCGCCAGCTACCGCACGCCAGTGGACTACGGCATCCTGCCGGTGGATCTGCCCAAGGTGGCCGCGCTGATCGCCGCCGGCCTGCCCACGCGGCTGTACTACGTGGCCTACCGCAACAACGCCTTCGACACGCATGTGCACCAGGCCGACCTGCACCAGCGCCTGCTGACCTATGTGTCCGATGGCGTCAGCGCCTTCCTGCGCGACATGGCCCGCATCGGCCGCGCCGACGACGTGGTGCTGATGGCCTTCTCGGAATTCGGTCGCCGCGCCACCGAAAACGCCAACGGCGGCACCGACCACGGCACCGCCGGCCCGATGTTCATCGCCGGCAAGCCGGTGAAAGGCGGCTTCTACGGCCAGCCGGTCAGCTTGGCCGGCCGCGCACCGGATGACAACCTGATCCACACCACCGACTTCCGCCGCGTCTACGCCACGGTGGAGCAGGGCTGGCTGGGCGCGCCTGCCGACCCGGCGCTGCTGAAGGGGCGGTTCGAGCCGTTCCCGGTGTTTGGCTGATCCGGTACGATCCTCCTTGTGACAGTCCCAATTTGGGACTAAACTGCACGCATGCGTGTGATCGCCGTCTCGACACTGCGCGATTTCTGGGCCATGCACCCCGACGCCGAGCAGCCTCTGAAGGCTTGGTTTGACGAGGTGAGCTATGCGTCGTGGTCGCAACCCGCCGACATCAAGGCCCGGTACCGAAGCGCCAGCGTGTTGAAGAACCGGCGGGTGGTCTTCAACATCAAGGGCAACGACTATCGTCTGATCGTGGCCATCGCGTACCACTTGCAGATCGTCTACGTGAAGTTCATCGGCACCCACACAGAGTACGACGATGTGGACGCTGAAACCGTCGACATGAGCTGAAGTTCATCGGAGCAAGGCATGGACATTCGACCGATCCACACCGAGGCTGACTACAAGGCTGCGCTGAAGGACATCGCCAGCCTGATGGAATCCGATCCCGATCTGGGGACGCCGGAGGGTGACCGCTTGGACATCCTGGCCACCTTGGTGCAGGCCTATGAGGCCAAGCACTTGCCGATCGCGCCGCCCGATCCCGTCGAAGCCATCAAGTTCCGCATGGAGCAGAGCGGCATGTCGGTGAAGGATCTGGAGCCGATCATCGGCAAGAGCAACCGGGTCTACGAGATCCTGAACCGCAAGCGGCCGTTGACGCTCGCCATGATCCGCAGGCTTCACATCAGCCTCGGCATTCCGGCAGATGTGCTGATTGCCGAAACAGTAGCGGGCTGATCCCGGTGGTGCCGTTCGGTTCTTTCCCCATCGCCGCCTGGCGGTAGCTGTCACCCAAGGCAACCGCGCCGCGCGCGCCGCTGGCTAGAGTGATCCGCTCCAGCCCCCACCGGAGCGCCACATGTCCCTGGCCCTGTCGCTTCCTGCGCGCGCCGCGCAGCTCAGCCTGTACGGCCTGTTCCAGCAGCAGGTGGCGCGCCACCCGCAGCGTGTGGCGCTGAGCTTCGGCGATCAGCACTTCAGTTACCGTCAGCTGGCCGTCCGCGTGCAGGCGCTGGCGCGGCAGCTGCTGGCGATGGGCCTGCGGCGGGGTGATCGCATCGCGCTGCTCAGCGAGAACCGGTCCGAGTACGTGGAGTTCGAGCTGGCGGCCGCGCGGCTGGGCCTGATCCTGGCGTGCCAGAACTGGCGCCAGAGCGACGAAGAGCTCACGCACTGCATTCGCCTGGTCACGCCGGCGCTGCTGGTGCATTCGGGCCGGCAGGCCGCAGCCATCGCCCGGCTGGACCACGGCGTCGGCCGCGTGCTCGACCTGGACGCCGGTGGCTACGAAGCCTGGCTGGCCGCGGCCGAGGCGCGTGCCGGGCTCGACGACGCAGCACTCGATCCAGACCTCGATCCCGAATGTGGCCTGGTGATCCTGTACACCAGCGGCACCACCGGCCTGCCCAAGGGCGCACTGATCAGCCAGCGGGCGATGCTGGCCCGTGCGATGGTGGGCGCGGTGGACCTGGGCGGCCAGCCAGGCGATGCCTTCATCGCCTGGGCGCCGCTGTTCCACATGGTGTCCACCGATTCGGTCTACGCCACGCTGGTCACCGGCGGCCATGTCATCGTGATGGACGGGCTGGATGTGCCCGAACTGGTGGCCATCACCGCCCGCACCCGCATCGGCCACCTCACCTTGATGCCCGGCATGGTGGACCGCGTGATCGACGAGATCGAGCGCACCGGCCTCACGCCCAAGGGAGCGCGCTCGATCGGCTGCATGGCCGACCTGGTGCCGCTGGCGCAGATCCAGCGCGTCACCACGCTGTATGGCGCACCGTTCCTCAACTCCTTTGGCTCCACCGAGACCGGCGCGCCACCGGCCAGCCGCCACACCATCGCGGTGGGCAGCCTGCCCGAGCGCCTGTCCAAGCAGCAGAACACCTATGTGCAGATCAAGCTGGTGGACGAAGACGACGCCGAGGTGCCCGACGGCCAACCCGGCGAGATGTGCGTGCGCGGCCCCACGCTGTTCTCGGGCTATTGGGCGAATGACGCGGCCACGGCGCGCGACTTCCGCGGCGGCTGGTTCCACATGGGCGATGTGTTCGTGCGCAACCCCGATGGAACGCTGGACTTCGTGGACCGGCGCAAGTACCTGATCAAGTCGGGCGGCGAGAACATCTACCCGGCCGAGATCGAGCGCGTGCTGATGGGCCACCCGCAGGTGGCCGAAGCCGTGGTGGTGCGCCAACCCGACCCCAAGTGGGGCGAGGTGCCGGTGGCCTTCGTTGCGCGGCTCGATGAATCACTCACCGCCGACGACCTCAAGGCCCTGTGCCGCGGCCGCATCGCCGGCTACAAGCAGCCCAAGGATGTGATCTTCATCGCCTTCGAGGCTTTTCCGCGCAGCACCACCGGCAAGGTCAAGCGACATGAGCTGGAGTTGATGCTGCCCAAACCCTGACGCTGCCTGGCGACCCAGCGCCTGCGCCTGATCAAGCCACGGCCGCCGCAGCGGCCAAGAATGGCTTGAGACATCAGGAACAGGAGAGCCAGCATGCAACGACGAATCTTCATCGCACTGGGTCTGGCAGGGCTTGCCGCGTTGTCGGGCTGCGAGACCACCGGCAGCATCGACCGGCATGCGGCACCCGAGACGCTGAAGGGCGCCGGCTGGGTGCTGTTCAGCGTGACGCACGAGCGCGACATGACAGCGATCGCGCGGCGGGCCGGCAACGTGACCCTGTTCGTCGACATGCGCGACCTGGATCGCCAGCAGGACTTGCAGCGCGCCTTCTCCACCCAGCTGGCAACGCTGTCGCCGGTCATCGAATCGTCGTTCGATGACCTGTGGGGCCGGGTGTTCGTGCGCGAGTTGCCGCCTGGGCGCTACGCCTTCACGCAATGGACGGTGTTCCAGAACTACGTCTACTTCACGCGCAGCTATTCGCCTCAGCCCGCGCCGCCGCCCTTGACCTTCGAGGTGCAAGCCGGGAGCGTGACCTACCTGGGTAACCTGCACGGGCACCTGAACTGGACCAGGAACGCGCTCGGCGTCGACATGCTGAGCAGCGCCGAGGTGACCGTGCGCCACGAGGCCGACCGCGATCTGGCTGCCATCTTCAAGAGCTATCCGCAGTTGCGCGGCAAGGTCGATGTGAAGCCCCTGCCGGCCATGCGCTGGGCATCGCCCGACTGACGTCAGCCGTCGCCCAAGGCGCTGGGCACCCGCACGGTCTTGGCCAGGATCGCCTCGCCCACCGCCTTGCCGGCCTGATCGGCGCGCAGGTTGCTCGATCCACCGCGGCCCAGCAGTCCTTCGATGACGAAGTGCACCGCGTGCAGGTGCGGCAGCTCGTGGCGGCGCAGCGTGAGGCCCGCAGCTTCGGGCAGCAGGGTGCGCAGGCGGTCGCTGCTGAGATAGGCGCGTAGCCAGGGCCACGCCGCCGCGTCCTTCGCCCACAGCCCCACATTGCTGTTGCCGCCCTTGTCGCCGCAGCGGGCGTGGGCGATCAGGCCCAGCGGGACGTCGCGGGTCGGTTCGTCGCCGGTCGGCGCATCGGGCTCGGTCGATGGCGGCTGCTCGATCAGCGGCCCGGCGGGCGGATGGGGCACGGCCAGCCGCGTGCCATCGGCCAGCACCGCCTCGTGGCGGATCACGCTGACCGGCAGCACGGCCGGCCAGTACTCGGTGCGCGGCCAGGGCTCGTTGACGCGGCGCGCGCCGGTGTCCAGGTGCACCCCCGGAAAGCTGCTCAGGTACAGCGCATGCAGGCCGCCGGCCAGGCGCTTCAGCGGCCCGGGCTCGCGCGCCGTGGCCATCACGCGCACGGCCACGCTGGCGTCGGCCTGCGTGGCGCCGGGGCCGCAGTCGGGACGGCCGAAGCGGGTGATCTCCAACTCATCGACCTGGTCGGCGCCGCCCCAGCCGATCAGCTGCTCGCGCAGCAGCGCGATCTTGGCGTCGATGTCGCGGCCGGTGACGAACACGGTGTTCACCAGCTGCCAGCCGATGTCGGCAAACAGCGCCAGCTTGGTGGTGGCCGGCGGCGGCGCACCGACGGCGCCGCGCACGGCCACGCGGTCAGGCGCAATTTGTTCCAGCGTGACGCCCGAGAAATCGGTGGTGACGTCGGGGTTCAGGTAGATGGGGCCCTGGATCTCGTAGACCAGCTGGGCGGTGACCGTGTCCACGGTCACCATGCCGCCATGGCCGGCGTGCTTGGTGATGATCGCGCTGCCGTCGTGCGCCACCTCGGCGATCGGGAAGCCCGGTTGGGCCATGCCGGGCACGGCCGTGAAGCCGCTGAAGTTGCCGCCGGTGGCATGCGGGCCGCACTCGATGATGTGGCCGGCCACCACGGCGCCGGCCAGCGCGGGCCAGTCGTCCAGGGCCCAGCCATGCCACCAGGCGCAGGGGCCGACGGTGAGGGATGCATCGGTGACGCGGCCGCAGACCACGATGTCGGCGCCCGCGGCCAGCGCGCGGGCGATGCCCCAGCCGCCCAGGTAGGCGTTGGCGGCGATCGGTTGGGCGCCTTCGGGCTTGTCCACGCTGGCGCCCCAGGTGGCCAGCGGCTCGTGCGTGTCGAGGTGCGGAAGCGCATGGCCGGCGGCGCGCAGCTCGGCCATGCGCGGCAGCAGGTTGTCGCCTTCCACGTGGGCCACGTTCAGATCGAGCCCGGCGGCCGCCACCAGGCCGCGCAGGTGCTCGGCCAGCGCGGCGGGGTGGAAGCCGCCGGCATTGGTGACGACCTTCAGCCCGCGCTCTGCAATGCGCGGCAGCTGCGGCCGGATCTGCGACACGAAGGCATCCACATAGCCCTTGCGCCCGTCGCGCGCATGCAGGGCCGACAGCGTGGCCAGCGTGATCTCGGCCAGGTAGTCGGCGGTGAGCACGTCCACCGGGTCGCCGTCCAGCACCTCGGCCAGCGCGGTGAAGCGGTCGCCCAGGTAGCCGGAGAAGTTGGCCAGGCGCAGCGGGCGGCGGGGTGTTGTCATGGTGCTGGCTGGCGTGCGGTGTGGACCTGCGCAGTCTGGCGCGCCGGCGTCGGGATGCCCATCGTCCGATGCGACGAATGGCCCCGCCCGACGGGCGTCACGACACCCAGGTGACACCCCCTCTCCGGGCATGCCCTGATGCCGCGCTGTCCGCCGCGTGACGCGGCGCCAGCGCCGCGCAGGCGCACCATGCCGCGAGACACAGCCACGGGAGAGCGAGATGAACGACACCGATTTCACCGGCCAGCGCGTGCTGGTGGTGGGCGGCAGCAGCGGCATCGGCAACGGTGTTGCCCACGCCTTCAGGGCGCGCGGTGCCGAGGTGCATGTGTGGGGCACGCGCCCCAGCGCGGCCGACTACGCCGGCAGCGAGGGCAGTGACCTGACCGGCCTGCACTACACCGGCGTGAACGTGGGCGACCCCGACGCGATTGACCGCGCGCCGCAGCCGGGCGGTGACGGTGCCACGCTGGATGTGCTGGTGCTGTGCCAGGGCACCGTGGTGTACCGCCGCGGCGAGTTCGAGCGCGAAGGCTGGGACCAGGTGATGGCCGTCAACCTCGACAGCCTGATGCACTGCTGCCGCCGCTTCAAGCCGGCGCTGCTGCCGTCCGACGGCAGGCCGGGCGGCCGCATCGTCATCGTCAGCAGCATCGCCGGCTATGGCGCCAACGTGGGCAACCCGGCCTATGCCGCCAGCAAGGCCGGTGCCATCAGCCTGACGCGCACGCTGGGCGTGGCCTGGGCGCCCGAAGGCATCCGCGTCAACGGCATGGCGCCGGGCCTGGTGGACACCAAGCTCACCAAGGTGACCACCGAGCACCCCAAGCGCCTGGAAGGCGCGCTGGCCAGGATCCCCATGCACCGCATGGGCACGCCCGCCGACATGGCCGGCGCCGTGCTGTTCCTGGCCTCGCCGCTGGCCGCGTACATGGCGGGCCAGACCATCGCCTGCGATGGCGGTTTGAGCCTCGCCTGATCCAACCCCTCACGAGACCCCGAACATGAACTTCGACCACAGCGAGAAAGTGCAAGGCCTGCTGGCGCAACTCAACGCCTTCATGGACCAGCATGTCTACCCCAAGGAGCGCGAGCACGAGGACTGGGTGAACGACCCGAGCAAGCTCTGGCAGCACTGGCCCGGCATCGAGCCGCTGAAGAAGCTGGCGCGCGAGCAAGGCCTGTGGAACCTGTTCCTGCCGCACGAATACGGCGCCATCAGCCCGGGCCTCACCAACCTGGAGTACGCGCCGCTGGCCGAGGTGATGGGCCGCGTGCCCTGGAGCAGCGAGGTCTTCAACTGTTCGGCACCCGACACCGGCAACATGGAGGTGCTGGCTCGCTACGGCACGCCGGCGCAGCAGGCGCAGTGGCTGCTGCCGCTGCTGGATGGCGCCATCCGCTCGGCCTACGTGATGACCGAGCCGCAGGTGGCGTCATCCGACGCCACCAACGTGGCGCTGCGCATCGAGCATGACGGCGACGAATTGGTGCTGAACGGCCGCAAGTGGTGGATCAGCGGCATCATGGACGAGCGCTGCACGCTGCTGCTGGTGATGGGCAAGGATGCGTCGATCGGTGAGGCCGGCGGCCGCTACGGCCAGCACAGCACCGTGATCGTGCCGCGTGGCACACCGGGCCTGACCATCGTGCGCAACCAGAAGGTCTTCGGCCGCCTGCACTCGCCCGGTGGCGAGGCCGAATTGCGCTTCGAGAACGTGCGCGTGCCCAAGGCCAACCTGATCCTCGGCCCCGGCAAGGGCTTCGAGATCGCGCAAGGCCGCCTCGGCCCCGGCCGCATCCACCACTGCATGCGCTCCATCGGCCAAGCCCAGCGCGCACTCGAGACCATGTGCCGCCGCGTCGAGGCGCGCAGCACCTTCGGCCGCAAGCTCAGCGAGCAAAGCGCCATCCGGCAAGACGTGGCCCTGAGCTTCTGCGAGATCGAGCAGGCCCGCCTGCTGACGCTGAAGGCCGCCGACATGATGGACAAGCACGGCAACAAGGTGGCCAAGGACCTGATCGCGGCCATCAAGGTGGTGGCCCCCAGCATGGCCACCACGGTGATCGACCGCGCCATCCAGGCCCACGGTGGCATGGGCGTCAGCGACGACACCGAACTGGCCTACTTCTGGGCCATCAACCGCTTCGTGCGGATTGCCGACGGACCCGACGCCGTGCACATGAACCAGCTGGGCCGGCAGAAGATCAAGGAACTGTCGGCCATTCCGGCGCAGGGCATGTCGCCGGCCGATGCCTCGGGTGAGCAGCCGGCGCACCCGCCCGGCACCACCGGCGCCAGCGTGGTGCAGCCGTCACCGGCGCGCTGAACCGAACTGCAATCAGGGAGGCACACCATGAAAGCCCTGGCCTACTTCGGCCAACGCGACATCCGCTTCACCGAGCTGATCGACCCGAAGATCGAGGACGACCGCGACGCGATCATCCAGGTCAGGGCCTGCGCCATCTGCGGCAGTGACCTGCACATCTACCACGGCCACGGATTCTCGGAAGACATCGGCTTTTGCGTGGGTCACGAGGCCGTGGGCGAGGTGGTGGAGGCCGGCCGCGGCGTGCGCCAGCTGAAGGTGGGCCAGCGCGTGATGGTGTCGGCCGCCGTGGGCTGCGGCCAGTGCGCGCCCTGCCTGGCCGGCGTGGTGAACCGCTGCGTCACCAATTCGGGCAACTGCTACGGCCTGAGCGCCAAGCTGCAGGGCAGCCAGGCCGAATACCTGCGCGTGCCCACGGCCGACTTCAACGCCCGTGCCATCCCCGAAGGCCTGAGCGACGAGCAGGCGCTGATGCTCACCGACGCCCAGGCCACCGCCTGGTTCGGTGCGCGCAATGCCGACATCCGCCCCGGCAGCACGGTGGCCGTGGTCGGCCTGGGGCCCATCGGCCTGATGGGCGTGGAATCGGCCTTCGTGATGGGCGCCAGCCGCGTGTTCGCCATCGACCGCGTGCCCGAGCGCCGCGCGCTGGCCGCCAGCCTGGGTGCCACCGCGCTCGATGGCGACGACCCCAAGGCCCTGGCCGCGCAGCTGGCCGAGGCCACGCAAGGTCGCATGGCCGACTGCGTGCTGGAGGCCGTGGGCTACGAGGCCACGATCAGCCTGGCCATGCGCCTGGCGGGCCGCCGCGGCACGGTGAGTGTGATCGGCGTGGCGCAGGAGAGGATGGTGGCGTTCCCGATGTGGCATGCCTTCAACATGGGGCTCACCTTCCGCATCGGCACCTGCTCGGTGCCCGAGGAATGGCCGGCCCTGGTGCCCCTGGTGCAGGCGGGCCGCCTGCATCCCGAGCGCTTCATCAGCCACCGCCTGTCGCTCAGCGAAGGTGCCCGGGCTTACGAGTTGTTCGACCGGCGCGAAGACGGCGCGTTGAAAATGGTGTTGCGCCCGGGTGGCTGACGCGTGACGCGGGCCACGCCAGGTCCGCTTGGAAGCCGCCGCCTCTGATGAAAGCCACCGATGCCACCCATTGACGCCACCGCCACTGCCACCGCTGCGCGCCTGCTCTGGTCCGCTCGCCAGGCCGGCACGGTGATCGACCAGCTGCCACCTGATCTGCGCCCGCACGACCTGGCCGCCGGCCATGCCATCCAGGCCGCGCTGCCGGCCGTGGCGGGTGACGCGGTGGTGGGCTGGAAGATCGCCGCCACCAGCACGGCGGGCCAGCAGCACATTGCCGTGGACGGGCCGCTGGCCGGGCGCATCCTGGCGGGCTTCGTGCATCCGGTGGGGGCCACGCTGTCGCTGGCGGGCAACCGCATGCGCGTGCTCGAGCCCGAGCTCGCGTTCCGCTTCGGCCAGGCGTTGCCGCCGCGCGCGGCGCCCTACTCGGTGGACGAGGTGATGGCCGCGGTGGCCTCGCTGCATCCGTCGTTCGAGCTGCCCGACTCGCGCTATGCCGACTTCTGTGCCGTGGGCAAGGCGCAGCTGATCGCCGACGACGCCTGCTGCGGCAGCTTCGCGTTCGGCGAGGCCGCGCCCGAGGCCTGGCGCACGCTGGACCTGGCGGCGCACACGGTGCACGCCACGGTGCGCGGTGCCGATGGCACGCCGCGCTATGAGCGCCAGGGCGAGGGCCGGGCACTGCTGGGCGACCCGCGCACCGCGCTCACCTGGCTGGCCAACGAGTTGTCGGCGCTGGGCGTGGGCCTGCGCGCGGGCGACTGGGCCTCGTGCGGCACCTGCATGGTGCCGCTGGCCATCCAGCCGGGCGACCGGGTGGTGGCCGATTACGGTGTGCTCGGGCGCATCGAGATCGGCCTCGCGCCCTGACCGTCCGGCGGCGCGGTGCCCGTCAAGCGAGGGGGTTGACGCCCGGCGTGGGGCCTTCAACCATCGCGCACGCGCGGCGCCGTCGCGGCGACATCCTGTGGCCGCACAGGCGCCTTGCGACCCCCCCCCACAGGAGACAACCATGCGCAAGACATCCGCCCTGCTGCTCGCCGTGCTGGTCGCGGTCAGCCTGCCCAGCCTGGCCCAGACGCCGGTGGCCGTGCAGGCCCGTGCCGACGACAACGTGCCCTTCGTGCTGGAGGGACGTTCGTTCGCCAACAAGGCGGCCTTCATCGCCGCCGGCCTGCGCTGCGGCGCGCCGCACATCGACGACATCCGCGCCAACGAGATCGACCGCGAGATCACGCCGCGCATGCCCAAGCGCATCAACGGCAAGCTGTCGGTGCTGGACATGGCGGCCCGTGGGGGCGTGGTCAACGTGGTGTGGCACAGCATCACCAACTCGGCGGGCCAGGGCGCACCCACGGCACAGCAGATCCAGAGCCAGATCGCCGTGCTGAACGCGGCCTACGCGCCCTCGGGCTTCAGCTTCAACCTGGTGGGCACCACCACCACGCGCAATGACGCCTGGTACACCGCCGGGCCGGGCACCACGGCCGAGAAGCAGATGAAGCAGGCGTTGCGCCAGGGCTCGGCCGCCACGCTGAACATCTATTCCAGCAACCCCGGCGGCGGCCTGCTGGGCTGGGCCACCTTCCCGTCCGACTACCAGGCCAACCCGTCGGCTGACGGCGTGGTGCTGCTGTACAGCTCGGTGCCCGGCGGCTCGGCCGCACCCTACAACCTGGGTGACACCGGCACGCACGAGGTGGGCCACTGGATGGGCCTGTACCACACGTTCCAGGGCGGCTGCAAGAAGTCGGCGAACCAGGGCGACATCGTGGCCGACACGCCGGCCGAGCGCAGTGCCGCCTATGGCTGCCCGGTGGGCCGCGACTCGTGCACCACCATCAGCGGGATCGATCCCATCAACAACTTCATGGACTACACCGACGACGCCTGCATGGACCGGTTCTCCACCGGGCAGGACGACCGCATGAACGCGTCGTGGACGACCTACCGCCTGGGCAAGTGAGCCCGGCGCCGGTGCGGCCTGATCGGGAGATCAGGCCGCGTCGATGACCTCGGCGGCGGTGCGGAAGGCATCCACCGCCGCCGGGAAGCCGCAGTACACGCTGGCATGCAGGAAGATCTCCTGCAGTTCTTCCTTCGTCACGCCGTTGTTCAGCGCGCCGCGCACATGCACCTTCAGCTCGTGCATGCGGCCCAGCGCCACCAGCATCGACACCGTGACGATGCTGCGCGTGCGCAGGTCGATGCCTTCACGCTGCCAGGTGTTGCCCCAGGCGTGGCGGGTCACCAGCTCCTGCAGCGGCGCGCTGAAGGGCGTGGCCTTGGCCAGTGCGGCGTCGACATAGGCGTCGCCCAGCACGGCGCGGCGGGTGGCAAGGCCTTGGGGATCGAGGTCCATCGTGGGGGCTCCGTTGTGAGGCCCGCCAGCATAGCGGCGGCCGGTGCCAGGGAATGTCCCAGGGCGCGCGTGCCCGGCGCGATGCGCTGCCACTGATAGCCTCCCGGGCCACGACCAGCCGATGCCGGCCGCGTGGGCCCGGCCCGGGCCGATGGCGCGCACGGCTCTTGCTGGACACCGTGCCAATCTTCTGGAGGGATCTGCCACATGCTTCGCCAACCTCGTTTCACCCTGTCCGCCATCGGCCTGGCCCTGGGCCTGCTGGCCACCGCCAGCAGCTGGGCGGCCGACGACACTCGGCGCGTGATCGTGGCCTACAAGACCGGCTCGGCCGCAGCGGCCAAGGCGGCCGTGCAGGCCGCGCGCGGGCTGCACAAGCACGACGTGCCGGGCCTGGAGGCCATGGTGGTGGAGATGCCCGCCGCCGCGATGGCCGGCCTGGCCGGCAACCCGCACGTGGCGTTCGTGGAAGAGGACGTCAAGCGCTATCCCTACGCCGGCACCACGCCCAGCACCGGCGCGCCCTATGCCGGCGGCCAGCTGGTGCCCTGGGGCATCAAGGCGGTGCAGGCCGACCTGCTGGCGGGCACCAATGCCGGCAGCCGCAAGCTGTGCATCATCGATTCGGGCTACGCGCGTGGCCACGCCGACCTGTCGGCCGGCACCAACGTCACCGGCGAGTACGACAGCGGCACCGGCTGGTGGTACACCGACGAGAACCACCACGGCACCCACGTGGCCGGCACGATCAGCGCGCTGAACAACGCGGGTACCGGCGTGGTGGGCGTCAGCGAGAACAACACGCTGAAGCTGCACATCGTGAAGGTGTTCGACGCCGCCGGCTGGGCCTACAGCTCCACGCTGGTGGCCGCGGCCGAGAAGTGCCGCCTGGCTGGCGCCAACGTGATCAGCATGTCGCTGGGCGGCACGGTCTCCAGCCGCACCGAGGACACCAAGTTCAGCCAGCTGCTCAACACCTACAACATCCTGTCGATCGCCGCGGCCGGCAATGACGGCAACACGCGCACCTCGTACCCGGCGGGCTATGCCTCGGTGGTGTCGGTGGCGGCCGTGGCCGAAGACATGACGCTGGCCACCTTCTCCCAGCGCAACAAGGACGTGGAGATCGCCGGGCCCGGCGTCAACGTGCTGTCCACCGTGCCCGCGGGCGCCGGGCGGCAGAGCGCGCTGAGCGTGGGTGCCACGGCCTATGCGCCGGGCGGCATGGACGGCTCGCCGCTGGGCACGGTGAACGCGCCGCTGGCCGATTTCGGCCTGGGTGGCACGGCCACCGCCGGCAGCATGACCGGCAAGGTGTGCCTGATCCAGCGCGGCACCTACGACTTCGCGGTCAAGGTCAGCAACTGCCAGGCCTCGGGCGGCGTGGGCGCCATCGTCTACAACAACGCGGCGGGCGGCTTCGGCGGCACGCTGGGCACCACGGCCACCAGCATCCCGTCGGTCACGGCGTCAGACACCGAGGGAGCGGCACTGAAGGCCCAACTGGGCCAGGCCGCCACGCTGGCCGTGACCGCCTGGGACTACGCCTACTACGACGGCACCTCGATGGCCACGCCGCATGTCTCGGCCGTGGCTGCCCTGGTGTGGGCGCGCAACCTCAACTGCACGGCCGCGCAACTGCGCACCTCGCTGAACCTGAGCGCCAAGGACCTGGGCGCCGCCGGCCGTGACAGCAGCTTCGGCTACGGCCTGGTGCAGGCCAAGGCGGCCGACGACCGCATCAAGTCGCTGGGCTGCGGGAAGTGAGCCCGCGCGGCGCGCCGGCCCCACGCTGGCGCGCCGCAAAGGCCAGCAGCCGGGCCACGGCCGGGTTGCGGCCATCGCCCGGCCCCTCGGGCGGCAACAGCAGGCCGAGCGCGTCGATCGGCCAGCGCTGATCCAGCGGCAGCGCCACCAGCTGCCTGGCATCGCACAGCTGCCGCACCACGGCCAGCGGCACCATGGCCACCACCCGCTGCTGCTGCAGCAGCGCCCAGGTCATGGGCAATGCGCGGGTCACCACCGGTGACAGCCGCGGCTGCCAGCCGCGCTCGGCCGCCAGCGCGTCGAGCGCGCGTCGCGCCAGGCTGTCGGCCGGCGCCACCAGCCAGGTCTCGTCGGCCAGTGCGTTCACGCGCACCGCCTTGCGCCGGGCCAGCGGATGCGCCGGGCCGCACACCACCACCATCTCGTCGTCCAGCAGGGGCTCGAACACCCAGCCGCTGGGCAGCACGGCGGGCCGGCGGCAGGCCACCGCGTCCACCTCGCCACGGGCCACCAGGCCGTTGAACTGGTCGGCCTCGGCCTGGCCCAGCAGCACCTGCACGCCGGGCTCGGCCGCGCTGAAGGCCGGCAGCAGCCGGTCGAGCAGGCCGCTCAGGCCCGACACGGTGCTGGCCAGACGGATCACGCCATCGGCCTGCGCCAGCCGCGCGGCGACGGCCTCGCTGCCCTCGGCGATGGCGGCCAGTGCGCGCCGGGCCACGGGCAGCAGCTCCAGCGCGATGGCCGTGGGCGTGACGCCCCGGGCATGCCGCTCGAACAGTGGCGCGCCGAGCAGGCTTTCCAGATCGGCCACCACATGCGTCACCGCCGGCTGGGTCAGGCCCACGGCCTGCGCGGCGCGGCGCAGGCTGCCCAGTTCGGCCACCGCCACCAGCACCTGCAGATGGCGCAGCCGCGCGCGGGCCAGCAGGCGGTGCAGCAGCACGGTGGCAGGGGTGGGCATGGCGGCATGTTAGCGATCAATGGCATTGATCGCTGGCGGCGATATTTGATTGGTCACTTCTCGCCCAGGCTTCCAGAATGCGGCGCAAACAACGAAGGAGACTCCGCATGAACCCGACCCGACGACGCCTGGGCGCGTCTCTGCTGGCCAGCGCGGTGGTGGCGCTGCCTGGCCTGGCGCCCACCCACGCACTGGCCCAGGGCGGCGGCGCATCGGCCGCTGCCAGCACCCGCCCGGTGAAGCTGGTGGTGGGCGCGGCGCCCGGTGGCCCGTCCGACTTCCTGGCGCGGTTGATGGCCGATGCCTTGTCGGCCCAGCGCGGCGGCCAGGCCCATGTGGTCGAGAACAAGCCCGGCGCCAGCGGCAGCTTCGCCGCCGATGCGGTGGCCAAGGCCGCGCCCGACGCGCACACGCTGCTGCTCAGCGGCCCGGCCGCCACGGTGAACGCGCCCTTCGTGATGGCCCGGCTGGCCTACGACCCGGTGAAGGACCTGACCCCGGTGGCGGTGATCGGGGCCGGCGCCTTCGTGCTGGCGGTGAATGCCGCGCTGCCGGTGCGCAGCGCGGCCGATCTGATCGCCCAGGCCCGGGCCAACCCCGGCGCCTTGAACTACGGCTCCGGCGGCAATGGGTCGTCGGGCCACCTGGCGGGCGAGTTCTTCGGCCAGACCGTGGGCGTGAAGATGACCCATGTGCCCTACAAGGGCGACGGCCCGGCCGTCAACGACCTGCTGGGCGGCCAGATCCAGGTGATGTTCACCGCACCCAACGTGGCCCTGCCGCATGCCAAGGCCGGCAAGCTGCGCATCCTGGCCGTGACCTCGCGCGAGCGCCTGGCGGCGCTGCCCGAGGTGCCCACGATGATCGAGGCCGGCCTGAAGAACTTCGAGTTCCTGGGCTGGATCATGGCCTTCGTGCCGCAGGGCACGCCCCGCCCGGCGGTGGAGGCCTTGCAGGCCGCCTGGGCCCGGGCCCGCATGCAGCCCGCCCTGCGCAACAAGCTGGAGGAACTGGGCATGCAGCCGCCCGAGCGCCTGGCCGCGCCGGAGGCCGTGGCACCGTTCCTGGCCGAGGAGCGCGAACGCATGGCCCGGCTGGTGAAGATCGCCGGCATCAAGCCGGAATGAGCGCGGCCGTGAATGCAGCCGTGACTGCCGACGTGACTGCCGCGGGGGAACCCGTTCCCACGCTGGAGCGCCTGAACCCGCAGGCCGTGCACCTGCCTGGCGGCGTGCAACTGCACCACGCCACCGCCGGTGCGGGTGCGCCGCTGGTCTTCATCCACGGCGCCATGGGCGACTGGCGCGCCTGGGCACCGCAGTGGGACGCGTTCACGGCACGTTATCGATGCACCAGCTACAGCCGCCGCTACAGCCACCCCAACCGCAACGACATGCCGTCGCCCGACCACTCGGCGCTGATCGAGGCCGACGACCTGGCCGCGCTGCTGGATGCGATGGGCACGCCGCGCGCCATCCTGGTGGGCAGTTCCTACGGGGCCTTCACCGCGCTGGCGCTGGCGGTGGCGCAGCCGCAGCGCGTGGCGGCGGTGGTGGCGGTGGAGCCGGCCATGCTGTGCTATGCCGACTTCTCCGAGGCCGGCCGCGCCGAACGGGCGCGCTTTCGTGCCCAGACCATCGAGCCGGCCAATGCCGCCTTCCGCCGCGGCGAGGACGCGCTGGCCGCGCAGCTGATGACCGGTGGCATCAACGGCGCCGCGTCGCCGGTGAACCAGGGCCCGGCCTACGAGCGCCGGCTGCAGAATGTGCGGGCGATGCGCATGCTGGCCCTGTCGAGCGACGAGTTCCCGCTGCTGCCGCCCCAGGCGCTGGCGGCGCTGCCGATGCCGGTGCTGCTGGTCAGTGGCCAGCGCACGCCGGCCATCCACGCCCACACCTTTGCCAATGTGGCTGCGGCCATGCCGCAGGCCGAGGTGCAGCGCGTGGCCGACGCCGGCCACGGCGTGGCGCGCGACCAGCCGGCGGTGTTCAACGCGCTGGCGCTGGATTTCCTGGCGCGGCACCGCGCCGCCATCGAGGCCCGCCTGTCATGAGCCCCACCGACGCTGCCGCACTGCGCGCGCTGGCCGACACCCTGCCGGCCGAGGCGCCGGGCACCCGCCTGGCCTGGCGCGCCGCCGTCACCGTGGCCGAGCGCGAGGCGCTGGGCACCGGCCCGACGGGCGAGCGCTTCATCGTGCCGATCACCGGCGGGGCGTTCTGGGGCGGGCCGGCGCATCCCCAGCTGCACGGCCACGTGCGGACCGGCGGCGCCGACCGCCAGCTGCTGCGTGCCGACGGCATCAAGGAACTGGATGCGCTGTACGAGCTGCAGGTGCACGACGGCACCGTGATCACGGTGCGCAACCATGTGCGGATCGACGAGGCCGAGAACCCGCGCTATGCGCGCTCGGTCGTGCAGGTCACGGCGCCGGCCGGGCCCTGGGCCTGGCTGAACCGCCGCGTGTTCGTGGGCACGCTGCACAGCCTGCGTCCGCAGGCGGTGGCGGTGCTGGTCAGCGTGTTCGAGCTGGTCTGAGCTGGGCTGGGCGTTCAGGCCCGGTAGCCCGGATCGTCGCGGTCGATCAGCCGCTGCATCGCGGCGAACACGTCCTCGCCCGCGCCGAACTTCGGGTTGAAGTTCAGCGAGTCGCGCACGCAGCCTTCCATCACCGGCACCGGAATGGGCCGTGCGCGGCCCATGCTCATCGTGGCCAGCTGCACCTCGCAGGCGCGCTGCACCAGCCACATCAGGTTGAAGGTCTGCGCCAGCGTGGCGCCCATCACCACCGGGCCGTGGTTGCGCAGCAGCAGCACCTTCTTGCCGCCGGCGCTGGCCAGGATGCGCTCGCCCTCATCCAGGTGCACGGTGATGCCCTCGAAGTCGTGGTACGCCACCTGGCCCCACAGCTGCGCCGCGTAGAAGTTGCTCCAGGAGAGGCCCTCTTCCAGGCAGCACACGGCCATGGTGGGCGTGGTGTGCACGTGCATCACGCAGTGGGCATCCGGCACGCGCTGGTGGATGGCGCCGTGGAAGGTGAAGCCGGCCGGGTTGATCGGCCAGTCGCTGTGGCCCAGGATGTTGCCGCGCACATCCACCTTCACCAGGTTGCTGGCAGTCACCTCGCTGTAGTGCAGGCCGAAGGGGTTGATCAGGAAGGCGTCATCCTCGCCGGGCACGCGCAGCGACAAGTGGTTGTAGATCAGCTCGGCCCAGCCGAGGCGGGCGAACATGCGGTAGCAGGCGGCCAGCTGAACGCGGGCCTGCCATTCGCCATCGCTGTAGCGGGCGGGTTTGACGAACGCGGTCATGGCTTGCTCCTCACGCAAAGCGGAACGAGATCGAGCCGAGCGGCCCGTAGTCGACATGGAAGCTGTCGCCGGCCACGGCATTGACCGGCCGCGTGAAGCTGCCGGCCAGCACCACGTCACCGGCGTTCAGGCGCTCGCCGTGCGGGGCGATCTTGTCGGCCAGCCAGGCCACGCCATTGGCCGGGTGGTTCAGCACGCCGGCGGCCAGGCCCGTTTCTTCCACCACGCCGTTCTTGTGCAGCAGCGCGCCCACCCAGCGCAGGTCCACATCCATCGGCCGCACCGGGCGCCCGCCCAGCACGATGCCGGCATTGGCCGCAAAGTCGCTGATCGTGTCGAACACCTTGCGCATCTGCTTGGTGTCGCGGTCGAACTGCTCGATGCGCGCGTCGATGATCTCCACCGCCGGGCTCACGTACTCGGTGGCCGACAGCACATCGAACAGCGTGACGCCCGGGCCTTCGAGCGGCTTGCCCAGGATGAAGGCCAGCTCCACCTCCACGCGCGGGGCGATGAAGCGGTGGATCGGGATGTCGCCGCCCGACGCGAAGAACATGTCGTCCATCAGCGGTGCGTAGTCGGGCTCGTCGATCTGGCTGCTCTGCTGCATGGCGCGCGAGGTCAGGCCGATCTTGCGGCCCTTCACGGTGCGGCCATCGGCGATCTCCAGCTTCACCCATTCGCGCTGGATGGCATAGCCATCGTCGATGGTCATGCCGGGGTGCTGCTGGCTGAAGTGGCGCACCTGCGTGCGGGTCTTGCGCGCCTCGTACAGTTGGCGGGCCAGGGCGGTGATGGTGGCTTGATCGAGCATCGGTGGGGCTTTCAGGGGGCCTTCTTGGCGAACACGTCGTGCAGGTTGCCGAACTTGGCATCGAAGACCTCGGGGCCTTCGTCGATCTGCAGCGTCAGGCCCACGGGCCGGCGGGCCAGCACGGGGGCGAAGTGGCCGCGCGCGGCCTCGGTGAGCGTCTGCCCGGCGGCGGCCTGGGTGGCGGCGCTGCGCCCCCGGCCCATGCGCACGTTGAAGTAGCAGAAGGCGAAGTCGCCCGAGCCATCGGCCACCGCGTAATGCGCGGCCGGGTAGGCCAGCACGCGCGTGCCGCCGGTGGGGAAGACGGGCTTGCCGGCCTCGTCTTTCACCGTGAGCATGGCGTCGGCCATGGTGCGGCACAGCGCCGCCATGTCGGTGTCGGCCTCGAGGTTGGGCGTGTAGTAGATGACCAGGTGGGGCATGGCGGTGCGTGGGGGTTCAGAGCCGCGTGGCGATGCTGGTGTAGCCGTCGGCCGCCGAGGCCACTGCCTTCGGGATGGCCCGGCCATCCTGCGGCGTGACCGGAAAGATGGCGTTCAGCTGCCCGGTGCCCGAGGCGCCGAAGTAGGGCGTGACGACTTCCACCGGCGCGTCGTAGGCGCTCCAGCCGAGGGCGCCCAGCAGCATGGCCGTGTCATGCATGAAGCCCTCGCCATGGCCCTTGGCCGCGTACTCGGGCAGCATGGCGCAGAAGTCAGCCCACTGCGCCGTGCCCCACATCTCCAGCACGCGGCGGTCCAGTTGCTCCAGGAACGGGCTCCAGATCTTGAACGCGTACTCGGGCGCCAGGCCGTTCTGCGCAAAGCGGTGGCTGAGCGATCCGCTGGCCAGAAAGGCCACCGTGCCGCTGTAGTGCTCTTCCACTGCCTTGCGCAGCGCCCAGCCCAGGCGGGCCGAGTCATTCAGGTAGTGCGCCTGGCACAGAGCCGACACGCTCACCACCTTGAAGTGCTGGTCGGCGTTCATGTAGCGCAGCGGCACCAGGGTGCCGTACTCGGGCGCCAGCGTGGTGGCGTGGTGGGCCAGCGTTTCCACGCCCATGTCGGTGGCCACCTGGGCCATCACGCGGCCCAGCTCGGCATTGCCGGACGACTCAAACGCCATGTTGGCGATGAAGTGCGGCAGTTCGTTGCTGGTGTAGGTGCCCTTGAAGTGCGGCGCGCAGTTGATGTGGTAGTTGGCGTTGACCAGCCAGTGCGTGTCGAACACCACCAGCGTGTCCACACCCAGTTCGCGACAGCGCCGGCTGATCTCGCGGTGGCCGTCGATGGCGTCCTGCCGCGTGCCGTGGCGCGGGCCGGGCAGCTCGCTCAGGTACATCGACGGCACGTGGGTGATCTTGGCGGCCAAGGCGAGCTTACCCACGGCGAGCCTCCTTCAGGTTTTCCAGCTTTCCCATGAGGATCTCCTGTCAGCTGTCGGCCGTGATGCCGGCCTTACGGATGACCGTGGCGTACTTGTCGGTCTCGCTGCGGATGAAGCTGGCAAACTGCGCCGGGCTGCCGGCCAGCGACACGATGCCGCCCTCGCGGAAGGCCTGCACCACGGCGGGCGCGGCCAGCGCCTGGTTGATCGCGGCGTTCAGCTTGGCCACCACCGCATCGGGCGTGCCGGCACGGGTGAGGATGCCGTTCCACGAGTTGCTTTCCAGCGCCAGGCCCTGCTCGGCCAGCGTGGGGATGTCGGGCGCGAAGGCGCTGCGCCTGGCGGTGGCCATGCCGATGGCCACCAGCTTGCCGCCCTTGACGTGGTTGCGGAACTCGGGCCAGTTGCCGAACATCACGCTCACCTGGCCGCCCAGCAGATCGTTCAGCGCCGGGGCCTGGCCCTTGTAGGGCACGTGGATCAGGTCCACGCCCAGTTGCGCCTCCAGCATGGCGCCCGACAGGTGCGCCGAGGTGCCATTGCCGAAGGACGCATAGCTCAGCTTGCCGGGCGCCTTTTTGGCGGCGGCGGTCAGATCGGCCAGCGTGCGCAGGCCGCTACCGGGGTGGGTGGCCAGCACGTGCTCGCTCAGGCCCATCAGGCCCACCGGGCGCAGATCACGCGCGGCGTCGTAGGGCAGGGCCTTCACCAGCGTCTGGTTGGCGCAGAAGCTGTTGGCCACCGTCACCAGCGTGTGGCCATCGGCCGGCGCCTTGGCGGCGGCATCCACGCCGATCACGGTGCCGGCGCCGGGCTTGTTGTCCACCACCACCGGCTGGCCCAGCGTCTTGCTCAGCTCGGTGGCCACCAGGCGCGTCACCACGTCGGTGGTGCCACCGGGCGGGAAGGGCACGATCAGGCGGATGGGCTTGCTGGGCCAATCGTCCGCGCGGGCGGTCATGGCGCTGAGGGGCAGGGCGGCGCTGATGGCCGCGCCTTGCAGTAGGTGGCGGCGGCGCAGCATGCTCAAACGCCCCAATGCGGGATGTGGTGACTGCCCAGCGACACCGCCACGTTCTTCGGCTCCAGAAACACCTCGTAGCTCCAGGTGCCACCCTCGCGCCCGGTGCCGCTGGCCTTGGTGCCGCCGAAGGGCTGGCGCAGGTCACGCACGTTCTGGCTGTTGACGAAGCACATGCCGGCCTCCACAGCCGCCGCCACGCGGTGGGCCTTGCCGATGTTCTCGGTCCACACATAGCTGGACAGGCCGTAGGCGATGTCGTTGGCGATGCGGATCGCATCGGCCTCGTCGTCGAACGGGATCAGGCAGGCCACCGGGCCGAAGATCTCTTCCTGCGCGATCTTCATGCGGTTGTCCACGTCGGCAAACACCGTGGGCCACACGAAGTTGCCCTTCTCCATGCCGGCGGGCAGCGCGGGGGCATAGCTCGGCCGGTCGAGCCCGCCGCACAGCAGCGTGGCGCCTTCCTTGGGGCCCAGCTCGATGTAGCTGCGCACCTTGGCCAGGTGGGCTTGGCTGATCATCGGGCCGATGATGGTGCTCTCGGCCAGCGGATCGCCCACGCTGATGCGCTTGGCGCGCTCGGCGAACTTCTGCGCGAAGTCTTGGTAGATCGAGCGTTGCACCAGGATGCGGCTGCCCGCGGTGCAGCGTTCGCCGTTGTTGCTGAAGATCATGAACACGGCGGCGTCGAGCGCGCGGCTCAGATCGGCGTCGGCAAAGATCACGAACGGGCTCTTGCCGCCCAGCTCCATGCTGAACTTCTTCAGCCCCGCGCTGCGCACGATGCGGTCGCCGGTGGCGGTGGAGCCGGTGAAGCTGATGGCGCGCACATCGGGGTGGCTGACCAGCGGCTCACCCGTGGCCTTGCCGGTGCCGTGCACGATGTTCAGCACGCCCTTGGGGATGCCGGCTTCCAGTGCCAGCTCGCCCAGGCGCGCGGCGCTCAGGGGCGACAGTTCGCTCATCTTCAGCACCGCCGTGTTGCCAAAGGCCAGGCAGGGCGCCACCTTCCACGTGGCGGTCATGAAGGGCACGTTCCAGGGGCTGATCAGCGCGCACACGCCCACCGGGGCAAACAGCGTGTAGTTCAGGTGCGTGGGCGTGGGGTAGGTGTGGCCATCCACCCGCGTGCACATCTCGGCGAAGTAGTGGAAGTTGTCGGCCGCGCGCGGCACCAGCTGCTTGCCGGTCTGGCTGATGGTCTGGCCGGTGTCCTGCGTCTCGGTGCGGGCGATCTCGGGCACGTGCTTCGTGATCAGCTCGCCCAGCTTGCGCATCAGCGCGGCGCGCTCGGTGGCGGGGCGGCCGGCCCAGGCCGGAAAGGCCGCCTTGGCGGCGGCCACGGCGGCGTTCACTTCAGCCGCGCCGCCATCGGCCACCTCGGCCAGCACGGCTTGGGTGGCGGGGTTCACGGTCTCGAAGTAGGTGCTGCTTTCAACGGCCTGGCCGTCGATCAGGTGCTGGATGCGCATGGGGTCTCCAGGAAGCGTCTTCTATCAGGAATGTTCAGCGGCCGAACTCTGCGTCAGGCACCAGCGTGTTCACCAGCGTGCCGATGCCGTCGATCTCGCACTCGACCACATCGCCCGCGTTCACGTTCACCACGCCTTCGGGCGTGCCGGTCAGGATCACGTCGCCCGGCAGCAGGGTCATGAAGCTGCTGAGGTAGGCGATCAGCTCGGCCACGCTGTGCACCATGTTGGCGGTGCTGCCCTGCTGCGTGACCTGGCCGTTGACGCGCGTGCGCAGCGCCAGCGCCTGCGGATCAGGCACCTCGCAGGCGGCCACCAGCCAGGGGCCCAGCACGGTGCCGCCGTCGCGGTTCTTCACGCGCAGGTTGGGGCGGTACCAGTTCTCCAGGTAGTCGCGCACCGCGTAGTCGTTGCACACGCAGTAGCCGGCCACATGCTGCAGGGCCTGGGCCGCGCTGACGTTCTTGGCCGGCGCGCCGATCACCACGGCCAGCTCGCACTCGTAGTGCATGAACGTGGCATCGGCCGGGCGGCGCGTGTGGCCACGGTGGCCCAGCAGCGAGCCGGGGCCTTTCAGGAACACCAGCGGTTCGTCCTTGGCCCCGTCGTTCGAGCCGAGGGTGAGCTCCTTGCTCAGCTCTTTCACATGGTCGGCGTAGTTCAGGCCCAGCGCGATGATGGTGCCCACCTCGAAGGGCGGCAGCCACTGCACCTGGTCTTCCGCCAGCACGCGGCCATCGGCCAGCTGCAGGCCTTGCGGGTGCGGCACCGCGGTGTGCGTGGCGCCGGCATAGGCCACGCGGGCGGTTCGGGCCGGGGCGCTCATGCGGCGGCCTCCACGGCTTCGGCCACCAGGGTGAGGTGCAGCGTGCCGATGCCATCGATGGTGATGGCCACGGCCTGGCCCACGCGGGCCTGCGACGCCTGGGCGGCCACGCCCAGCATCAGCACATCGCCGGCCTCCAGCGTCATGAACTCGGTGACGTCGGCGATCAGCCGCGCGATGCCGCGCACACGCTCGCCCGTGTGGCTGTGGTGCACCGGCTGGCCGTGCACGGCCACGGTGACCGACAGGGCATCGGCCCCGGCCAGGCCGCCCACATCGGCCAGCGCCACCACGCGCGGGCCCAACGGGCAGAAGCCATCGCGGGCGCGCTGGCGCACCGCGGGGCGGTAGTGGCTGGCATGCGGCACGCGGATGTCGGCCGCGATGGTGAGCCCGGCGATCACGCTGGCGGCATCGCCTTCAGCCACCCGGCAGGCCGTGCGGCCGATCACGATGGCCAGCGAGGCGCCGATCTCCAGCGTGGCCGCCTCGGCCGGCACCGGCACCTGCGCGCCATCACCGGCCAGCGTGTTGCGCGGCTTCACCTGCAGCACCGGCGCACGCGGCGGCGCCTTGTAGGGCGGCTGCTGCGCCGCATCGCCCAGCGCGGCCAACTCGGGCGCATGGTTCAGCAAGGCGCCATAGACGCGGCCCGACAACTGCCACGGCGGCACCGGCAGGCCGGGCAGCGGCCCGCTCTTGACCAGGGGAACAAGGTTCATGGCGCGCGGCCACGACGGGGTGGCCGAAGAAATCACTCACAAGTTAGCGACTCTATTCGCTAACATGTGAGCATGTCAACGTTCCAGCACCGCAACCTGCCGCTGCTGCTGCTGCATGCGCGCGAGAGCGTGATTGCGCATTTCCGGCCCATCCTGAACGCGCATGGCGTGACCGAGCAGCAATGGCGCATCGTGCGCGCGCTGCTGGAACGCGGCCCGCTGGAGCCGCGCCAGATCGGCCACGTGTGCCGCATCTCCAGCCCCAGCCTGGCGGGCGTGCTGGCGCGCATGGAGGCCATGGGCCTGGTGAGCCGCGAACGCCTGCCCCACGACGCCCGCCGCGTGATGGTGAGCCTGACCGACGCCAGCCGCGCGCTGGCCGATGCGATGGCACCGCAGATCGAGGCCGTGTATGCCGGCATCGAGGCGCACATCGGTAGCGAGTTCATCGAGCGGTTCTATGCGACGCTGGATGAGCTGATCGGGATGTTGGGGGAGTTGCCGGCGGGGGAGGAGGGCGGGGGGTGACGGCGCGGCTCCTTTCGACCCTGCGCCGACATCGGTCGTCTCGATCTCGCGACCGTGAAGCAGCCGGTCGGGCGCAGAGGGTGCAGAGGGTGCAAGGAGTATCTGCGGTACTCTGAAGCGAGTAGCAAACCAAGCGCCAGGAAGAGCACCCTCATTTCGGGGGTTATGGGCGATCACTTCTGACGAACCCGCTTGTCCAATGTAAAGAAGCCCGCTACAAAGCCTTACAAGGGAGAGGGTCGGACACAGATGGTGTGGCCGTGCGTCTTCTCTTGGGAGCTCCGCACGATATGCGACAAGACCAAGCACCACGAGGGCCCTACACCTGGAGACAGCGCTCAACTGTCGCTGTTCCTCTTCTCCTTGTGACTGCGGCAGTGCTTGTTGCCTGCGGTGGTGGGTCGGGAGATGGAGCCAGCCAGGCCTCATCCGCGGACGGCACGAAGACCGCTCAGGCGGTCTCGGCGAGCAGCGCCGCATCAGTCCCTGTGGGATGGACGGGGCGAGCGCCCAAGATGGAAGTGATCAATGGGATCACTGTTCCTCCGGAACCTGCACCTTCGGTTAACAACGCGACGCTCGCGGGTGTGGATGTGAATGGGAATGGGGTGCGGGATGATGTGGAGAGGAGGATTGCGGCAGCCGTTCAGGACAGCGCATCCTTCAAATCATTGAATCTTGTGGCGGCAGGGTACCAGCGTGCGGTGATCAGCGGTGGCAGTTCCACCAAGCCATCTGAAGCCGAAGTACAAAGGATGTTGGCGGATATGCATTGTGCAAACCTTCGGTACTGGGGTGCTGCGAGCCCGACAAGAGCCAAGTCAGACACGGCGCGTGCTCTGGTATCGCAAATACTAAACACGCCTGTCCGAATTGATGCGTATAACAATGTATTTGGATCGGTTCCGGGCTATTTTAGTGATGAGTTTCCGCCCTGCACACAAGACTGAGAGGGATGGAGGTCGAATATGCGTTGGATTCTTCTGTTTCTCTTTGCTGTGATTTCAATATCATGCAACGCGAAAGTTTCCGTAATTTTCGTGAATGGAATTAAAAATGACGAAGGTGCGGCGGCCGAGTCAGCAAATGCTCTCTGGCTTACCATAAATGACGACTGGGCATCCGCGAAAATCAAGAACCATCAGATCGAAGTTTCTTATTATCACAATCCAAGCGAAGGTTTTGTTCCTGACGTGCGAGAGTTAATCGATTACGCCGGCGTTGAGCGCGACTCACTCGCGACCGCAAAGAAAATAGTGTCCTCGGCGGTCGTGGGTGATATATCATACCGAACAGCGTTGGGAAGATACTACTTCGATCTTTTTTCTGGCGCGCGTCAATCAAGATTGGCAGAGAGGCGAACTGCTCCAATCGTAAAAGGTCTTTCCCAAAAAATCGCAAAAATTCTGAGTGAGGATAATTCGGTTGTGATAGTTTCTCATTCGCAGGGCAACCAAATAGCCGAAGCCGCGTACGCATATATAGAATACGCGGGCTTGGTCTCACCGGAAAAACTTGCAGGAAATTTTCGCGTGGTTGGTGTGGCGCCAGTGGCAGCCTCTCTACCCGGGGGGCGCTATATTCGGCTTTCCGAGGATAATGCCGTTTTGGGATATATATTCCAACTTGGCCGAAATAAGATTTTTGGCGTGCCGCCTCTGGAGTATAACGCCGTTGGTTGTTATTTTCCGCCGCTATGTTCAATTGAATTTTCTGCTGATTCTTTTGTCAATCACTCCTTTGTTGACACATATTTGAGTCGGACGATCTTCGACAAGAGAACTGGCAAGTCATTGGCGACGATCGTATCTGAAATGACTCGAGATGCCGTAGATGATGTCTTGCCAAAAGCAGCGTCTACACAAAAGCTCTTTGATGACTTCTCCGGCACCTCCCTCGACTCCACCAAATGGACCGGTCGAGCCTCCATCCCAAATGCCGGATATGGCTTGCCTACCGTTGCCAATGGAGTTGCACATTTCGACAATTGCCAATACGCAGACACAAAAGATAAAGTCACCATCTCAGGGTCAAAGATTGTTGTTGAGACACGATTCGTAGGCCCCAAATCATTGGGGCGCGCTACTTGGGTGAGTTTTACCAACGTTGACGACGGCTCCTACATCACGGTCGTTGACACAAACTATCGTGGTTGGGGAGTTACAGTCCAGTCCGGAACTCGCACTGCGTATGATGTGAATGACGTCTTTGGTAGTTCGGCAAGTACATACAAGGAGTACAGAATAACAATAGATGGCAGTACGGTGACTATCGACCGAGGAGACAGCCTCGCAAACCTCACTGACCACTTCGTCTCGACACTTCCACGAAGTGTGATCGGAAATACCTACTACCTAGGTATTGGAACCGGCGGCTGTGACGGCTTCTATTCCCCTGGCGACTTCGATTGGATCCGCGTTATCTCAACTGGAGCAAGTACCGCGAGCGCCGTGCAGGCATTCACTGTTCCGGCAATTAGTGAGGCAGGAGCCGATTTTGTGAACACAGCGGGTTCACCAAAGACCTGCACCTTTACTGCGTCTGGACAGTGGGGTGAGATGGGCGCTAACAATACGGTCAACTACTACGCGCCCACTGGCTTGGCTGGCAACTTCTATGCGGCTACACCGCTCCCGACTTCCAACAGCTACGCCCTCATTGCCAACTACCGCGGGTCGTATGTGTATGTCGGTAACTCTTGGACGGGGCCACTTGCCGCGGGAGAGAAGATCAAGTTCCTGATGAACGACACGTTCAGTGCCTTCTATAACAATGTTGGCGCCCTGACGGTGGTGCCTGTTTGCCAGTAACTTCTTGCAGTCGGAAAGAGCTACCAATGTCAGTTAAAAAGAGCCTTCTCTGGGCAGCGCTCTCGTGCTGCTTCGCGCCGGCCGGCGCAGGCGCAGCGGTCTTCACCTTCGAGGACCTGACCCCTCCCGCCGCAACCGGGTATGACGCCATGCCCAACTCCTACGCTGGCCTGACGTTCTCCGGGTGGTATTACGGGTACGACAACACGTACACACCGGCGTCTGGCGTCATCGACCTCTTCACCGACTATGCCGACCCGACCAACCCGGCCGACTACGTCGTGACGAAGAACAACTCGATCACGAGCGCGACCCCGTTCTACTTCGGTGGTGCATGGTTCTCGGGGTACTCGGGCGTGACCTTCGAGCTTTCACTCGGTGGAACGCTGGTTGCCACGTCCGCCACGCTTCCGGATGCAGGAGCATTGCCCTACGCCCCGACCTTCCTTGACAGTGGATATGCCGGCCTCGTGGACTCTGTCGTCGTGTCTGGCGTCCAGGGCTACTACTCGATGGATGACCTGTCGGTGACGTTCCAGAGCGCGCAGGGCGTGCCGGAACCGAGTTCGCTCCTTCTTGCCGTCGGTGCGCTGGCCGCTGTTGGGGCGACTCGTCGCAAGCAAAGCTAGACACTGAAGACTGACAAGCAGGCTCCACCTGCTCGCTACCAGTCAGCAAAGCCCCGAGGAGGTCCACGCCTCTCGGGGCTTCTTTCACATTGGGAGCCGGGTTCCATAACTCGAGTGGCCGTCATACATTCACGACGCAGCCACCGCGGCTGGGAGCAAAAGGAGAGCGAAGCCGAAACGGTTCAGGCCCGGCCGCACCTTATCAGCTAGGCGGGGCTGCTCAAGCGCGTCCTCGGCATCGACATGCAGCATTGCCCGAACTGCGGCGGAGCGGAGCCAAGCATTTTCGCGCCCGTGCTCAGGTTGATCGGCCGGCAAGCTGCCGGTCCCGAACGACTCCTCATGGCCGATAGCGGACCCCCGATTCCCATCCCAAAGCCCGATCACTCATTTCGCCCGCCCCACAAATCCCTCCCTCACCGCCCTCCCCAACAACCCCGGCGGCAACAACCCCTGCCCCACCACAAAATCATTGAACGCCAGCCGATCAAACCGCGCGCCCAGCGCCACTTCGGCCTCGGCGCGCAGTTGCAGCAGCCGCAGGTAGCCATACAGGTAGCTTCCGGCCTGGCCGGGGTTGCGGAAGGTGTAGCGCTCCACTTCCTGGCGGGTCATGGCGGGTGACAGCATCACCTCGTCGCGCAGCAGGCGGGTGGCTTCTTCGGGGGTGGTCAGGCCCAGGTTCAGCATCGGGTCCAGCAGGGCGCGGGCGGCGCGCAGCAGGCGGAACTGCAGGGCCACCATCTGGCCTTCCAGCGGCTCGTAGGGCAGGGCCTCGGCCTCGGCATACAGGGCCCAGCCTTCCACGTTCACGCTGTTGAAGGCGTACAGGCTGCGCGCCAGGCTCACGCCGCGCTCCACCATGGCGCTGAACTGCAGCTCGTGGCCGGGGCGGCCTTCGTGGGCCACCATGGTCCATGCGGCGGCGGGGAAGTTGAAGTCGTCGTACGCCTCGCCGGGGCCCGCGTTGGGGTTGCGCAGCGGCAGCATGAAGATGCCGCGCTCGCCGGTGTTGCCCACCAGGCGTGGCGGGCGCAGGTGGGGCGCGGGCTGGGCGGCCGATTCGGCAGCGCTGGCCAGCTGGATGGCCAGTTGCCGCGCGGGCAGGGTGGCGATGCGCTCGCGGCGGATGATGGCTTCCATCTGCTGCGTCACCGCGGCGTAGTGGGGCATCAGCTGGGCGTCGGGCAGGGGCTCGGCCTTCAGGCGGCGGATCACGTCCTGGTAGCCCAACCCCGCAGGCCAGCCCTTGGCGGCGGCCACCTGCGGCGCCAGCGCCACCATGGCCGCGCGGGTTTCCTGGTAGCTCACCTGGGCCAGGCGCATCAGCTCGGTGGGCGCGATGTCGATGCCCACCTGGCGCAGCCGGTCGGCATACAGCTCGGGCGGGGTGCGGAAGTCAGCGCGCGCCAGTGGCAGCACCACGCGCTGCTGCCAGGCGGTGTGCTCGGCCACCTGGGCGGCCAGCGCGGCCAGGGCCGGTGCCATGCCGGGCTGCGGGTAGCGCTTGAACAGGTCTTGAATGCCTTGCACGTAGGTGGCGGCCTGTTCGTTGGCCTGTTCCACCTCGGCCTTCACCGGGCCGATGCGGCCGCTCACCTTGGCAGAGTCTTCAAAGCGCTGGCGGATCTGCTGCAGCAGCGGCGTGCGGCCACCGTGCAGGCCCAGGTAGTGCTGCAGGCGCTCCAGTGCCTTGGCATGACGCTCGGGCGGCAACTGCTCGTCCAGCAGGCCGCGCAGGCCTTCAAAGATCATCGCCGGGCCGTCCACCCAGTCCAGCGCCAGGCGGGTGTTCAGCCGGGTGCTGTCCACCATGCCCTGCACGCTGTCGATCAGGATCTGCACGTCCTGCCGCACATTGGCATCGGGCTCGGTGGCCAGGCGCTGGCGCAGGCGGGCCAGCTGGGCATCACTGGCGGCCAGCAGGCGGTTGTCGAAGTCGGGGCTCAGGTTGCGGGCCTGGCCGTCAAACGCCGTCAGGCCCATCTGCGAGGCGAACTCGGGGGCGAATTCGCCTTGCGCCTGCAGCAGCTCGCGGGTGAGGACATCGCTGGCGGCCACCCAGGCGGCCGGTGCGGGCGCCGTGGTGGGGGTCGGGCTCTTGGGCTGGGCCCAGGCAGGTTGGCCGAGTGGTGCCAGCGCCAGCAGCAGCACGGCTGCCTTCAGCTTGAACCGCCGGCAGCCCGCCGATGACGCCGGCGCGCCGCGCCCGCCGCTGAATCCCTGAGCCATCCGGCTCTCCCCAAAGCCTGTGATGCAGAACATTCCAACACAAACCGTGGGCGGCACAGCGGTGCGGTCCCTGGTGCCAACCAGCAGACAAGCGCCGCGCCTGCTACAATCCGCCGTTCGCTGCAGTCTCGCTTTCCTCCGCAGCGTCTTCTCAGCTGGCCCGCCACCCAAGCGCGGCCGTCTCGGTTGAGTGAGCCTGATCTGTCTTTCAGCGCTCCTCCCTCTCCAGGCAAGCTTCGTCTGGTGGTCGATCCCCGGTGTCCCAAGGCGGCACCCTGTTGACGGGATCGCGAACCTCTCCCCTCTTGCGGCTGCAGCCGGCACATTCTTGCCGTGGCTGCCCGGCCGCACGCGCCTGCGGTCACCGCGGGCCCTTTGTGCTTTCACTGCTTGATCGAATCCTTCCATCGCCCGCGTTCCGTGGGCCGCTTCCTGCTCTCTCCCTTGACCCGTGCGACCGATTGCGGCCGCTATGCCGCATCGCTGTCCATCCGCAGCGGCCAGGGCCAGGGCACGCATGACCGGATCTTCCGGTTCACCCCCTTGTTCGGTTCTGCCCAGGCTGCGGCGCGCTATGCGCTCAACCAGGGCATGGACTACCTCGCCCAACCCTGCCTGCCGGCCTGACGCGCCGGCACGCCTTCCCCCCTTTTCGGAGACGCCCCATGGCCAAGGAAGAACTCATCGAGATGCGCGGCACCGTGGACGAGGTGCTGCCCGACTCGCGCTTTCGCATCACCCTCGAGAACGGCCACAACCTGGTGGCTTACACGGGCGGCAAGATGCGCAAGCACCACATCCGCATCCTGGCCGGCGACAAGGTGTCGCTGGAGTTGTCTCCGTACGACCTGAGCAAGGGCCGGATCACCTTCCGGCACCTGGAGCCGCGCCGCCCCGGCGCGCCGGCCATGCCCACGCGGCGCAAGTAGGCCGCACACCCCTTCACCGCCCCATCGTCTGGGGCATCGACGACACGGTGACCGCGGCCGTCCGATCGACATCACGCGGTTTTTCCTGAAAGGTCCACCATGGACAACAACAGCAAGCTCTACGTCGGCAATCTTCCCTACGGCATGCGCGACGACGACCTGCAGCAGCACTTCGGCGCCTTCGGCCAGGTGCAATCGGCCAAGGTCATGATGGACCGCGAGACCGGCCGCTCCAAGGGCTTCGGCTTCGTGGAAATGGGCTCGCCCAGCCAGGCGCAAAGCGCCATCCAGGGCATGGCCGGCCAGCAGTTCGAAGGCCGCGCGCTGGTGGTCAACCTGGCCCGCCCGCGTGAAGAGCGTCCGGGCGGCTTCGGTGGCGGCGGCTACGGCAGCGGCAACGGTGGCGGCAACGGCGGCTACCGCGAGCGTTCGCGCTACTGATCGGCAGCGCGGCCACATCACCGGCCGCGCACGCTGATCAGCACCCCACACCCGGCGGCAGCGCTCATGGCGGGCTACCAGACCAAGCGTGAGCGCATCGTCATCCGCGGTGCGGCCAGCCTGCTGATCCGCTCGCTGTTCGACCGGCTGCAGTACGACGACCCGCGCGGCGAGGCCGAGGCCGCGGGCTTCTCGGCGGCCACCTGGCCGCTGTTCGGCCTGCTGTGGCCCTCGGGCCTGCAACTGGCGGCGCAGATGGCCGCGCGCCCGCTGCGCGCCAACGAGCGCATCCTCGAGGTGGGCTGCGGCCTGGGCCTGGCCAGCCTGGTGTGCCACCGCCAGGGCGCCGACATCACGGCGTCCGACAGCCATCCGCTGGCGGGGCACTTTCTCAGGCGCAACGCGCGCCTGAACGGCCTGCGGCCCATGGACTACCGCCATGGCCGCTGGACCGACCCCACGGCCCTGAGCGCGGCGCACAGCTCGCGCGATCTGCAGGGCCGCTTCGACCTGATCATCGGCAGCGACGTGCTCTACGAGCGCGACGAGCCCGGCCACCTGGCGCGCTTCATCGCCCGCCACGCATCGCCCGAGGCCGAGATCCTGATCGTCGACCCCAACCGCGGCAACCGCGCCGCCTTCACCCGCCGCATGCAGGCCCAGGGCTATGTGCTGCGCGAAACCGCGCTGAGCACGCCCGAGGCCGATGGGCTGCCGTACCGCGGGCGGCTGCTGCACTACGCGCGCTGCTAGGCTGCGCTGACGGCGCCGTGGCGCCGCGGCCTGTGGCCGGTGGCGGTCGGGCCAGGTTGGCGCCCAGGCTGCCTGGCAGCCTCCGTGGCTCATCGCGTCCTGCAGTCGATCACCTCGGTCTTGCCGGTGCCGACATCCAGCCACGACAGTCGCAACGCTCCGGTCTGCAGCACCATGTCCACGTTCTGACCCTCGTAGTGGCCGCCGGCCTCATCGCCCACGCGCCACAGGGTGGCCGTGCGGTCGCCGCGCTCCAGCCGGAGGGTGGGCGGATCGGTGGCGAAGAGGTTGACAACCACCTCGTTGGCGGGCTGGTTCTGGCAGATGTAGCGGGTGGTGACCGGTGGCTCAAGGCGCCACACGGCCTGCAGTTCCGAGGTGCGCAGCCGGTACTGCGCATCGATGCAGGCTGCCACTGTATCCACCGTCCAGCTGGCGGTGATCCAGGTGGCCTGGCCATCGGCCTTCCAGCAGTCGTTGCGGCCCTTGACCCAGCCGCGCTGGTCGGCCATCAACCGCCGGGCCGGCGCGCCACGCGCCTGGGCCAGAGCGGCCTGGTAGACCTGGGCCAGACGGCGATCGCGTGCGACCAGTGCCGGGTCGGCACAGATCTGCCGCTCCACCTGGCCGCTGGGTCGGGTGCACGCCGAGCTGGGGCCGCTGGCCGCCTGCGCCGCGCCGGCCCCGAGCAGGCACCACAGCGCGATGGGCTGCAGCAGCCGGCAGTACAGCCGTCGCATCGCCATCACCAGATGCGCACGCGTTGGGCCGGCGCGCGCCACATCGCATCACCCGGGCGCGTACCGAAGGCCTGGTGGAAGGCGTCGAGGTTCAGCAGCGGCTGCGTGGCGCGCACGAAGCCGATAGCGTGGTAATCGGTGGCGGCCAGCAGGCGAATGCGCTCCTCGCGCGCCTTGTAGATCCACAACTGCGACCAGGCCACGAAGCAGCGCTGGTCGGCCGTCATGCCGTCGACCTTGGGCAGGGTGCGGCCCTTCAGCGCACGCTGCAGCGCGGCATGCGCCAGCGTGATGCCGCCCAGGTCGGCGGTGTTCTCGCCCAGGGTCAGCGTGCCGTCCTGCTTCAGCCCCGGCAGCAGCTCGACGCGGCTGACCTGCCGGGCCAGCGCATCGGTGCGCTGGGCGAAGTCGGCCGCGGCGCGGGGCGTCCACCAGTCGCGTACGTTGCCGGTGGCGTCGTACTGGCGGCCGTTGCTGTCGAAGCCGTGGGTCAGCTCATGGCCGATCACCGCGCCCATGGTGCAGTAGTTGACCGCGATGTCACCGCCCGGCTGGTAGAACGGCGGCTGCGCGATGGCCGCGGTGATGTCGATGCTGTTCATCGACGGGTTGTAGCCGGCATTGACGGCGATCGGGCTGGTGTAGCGGGCGTCGGCAAAGCGCTCGGCCACCACGGGCACGCCCACTTTGGCCAGCTCACGCCGGAAGTTGAACGCGGCGATGCGCCGGTTGTTGCCCACGAAGTCGTCGGCGCGGATGTCCAGGCTGCTGTTGTCGATCCACTGCCGTGGATAACCCACCTGGATGTCGACCCTGGCCAGCTTGTTGAGCGCCGCCGCGCGGGTGGGCCCATCGAGCCAGGGGTTCGAGCGCAGGCGGATGGCGAACTCCTGCTTGATGTGGCCCACCATGGTGGCGATGTCCTGCCGCATCGCGTCGCTGAAGTGGGCCTGCACATAGAGCTGGGACAACGGGCTGAACAGCTGCACGCTGATGGCCTGCACCGTCTCGCGATCGCGCGGCAGGCTGGCGGCCAGGCCGTCGCGCTGGCGCTGGAAGTCCTGGCTTAAGCCCCGCCACGGCTGGCCCAGCTGGTCGGCGCTGGCCGACAGCACGGACCAGCGCAGAAAGGTGCGCAGCTCGTCGGCCGGGCGCGTCTGCAGCAGGCGGTTCAGGCCCTGCGGCGCCGCCACGTCGATGATCTGCACCTGCGCGGGCGCGGCGATGCCGGCCTCGGCCAGCAGGGCCTTCAGGTCGATGGCCGGGATCATGGCCTGCGCCTCGTCGGGCGTGGCCAGGTTGTAGATGCGCGCCGGGTCGCGGCTCTCCAGCGGCTTCAGGCGTGGCGCCATCAGCTCGGTCTCGATCGCCAGGATCAGCCGGGCCTTGGCGGCGGCGGCCTCGGGCGTGTCGCCCAGCTGCCGGTGGGCCCGCGAGATGTAGTCGACGTAGAGGTCGCGGATGCGCTGGCTGGCCGGCTCGGTGTATTGCGACTGCTCCAGTTGCGGGCCGCCGGGGTACAGCACCAGCCGGGTGCGCGTGCTGTCCTTCAGGTCGGTCATGGCCAGCAGGTTCAGCAGCGGCGACACCTGGTTGCCCATCTGCAGGCGCACCGACAGGCGTGCCAGTTCGGCCGGGCTGCGGGCGCGCCCGGCCTCGTCCAGATCGGCCTGGATGGGCTGCAGGCCCAGCGCGTCCAGCCGCTGCACATCCATCGCGGCGCGGAAATGGTCGCCCACCAGCTGCTGCGGGCTGCCCTTGGGGCCGCCTTGCTGGCTGGCGGCCTGCACCAGGGCCAGCAGGCGTTGATCGAGGCTGGCGCGCAGCAGCGAGAAGCCGCTGACCTCGGACTCGGCTGCGGGAATCGTCAGCCGGTCGAGCCAGTGGCCGGCGGCGTAGCGGTAAAAATCCTGGCGCGGGCTGGCGCCGCGGTCCATGTGCTGGGGCGAGTAGCCCAGCGGGCCATCGGGCAAGGCGCTGGCGGCTTGGGTCGGCCGCTCGATCACGGCCGACGAGCCGCTGGCCGGCCCGGCTGGCCCGGGTGTGCCGGTGGCCCCGGCGAAGGCCTGCGCGCTCAGCGCCGAAGCCAGGACGAGGATGCTGTGGTGGACGCGCATGCCGATGACACTCCCTGCTGTGTTGCTTGTTGGGGGGAACCCTAGCATGCAAAGGCGATGGGCGAGTGACGGCCTGTGCCCTCACCGCCTGGTCACTGCCTGGGCAGATCAAGAGCCGGTCAGCCGCGCCGGGGCGGCAGGCGCTCTATGCTTGCGGTGCCGCGCGGCGGTGCCCAACCCGAGGAGACCCGCATGTCCACCTTCGTGCTTTATGGCCGCCCCGGCTGGGGATCGGCCATCGTCGAGGCCCAGCTGGCCTGGTATGGCCTGCCCTATCGGCTGGAAGACGCCGGCGATCTGTTCGAGTCGGAAGAAGCCCGCGCGCGGCTGCGGCCGCTGAACCCGATCACGCAGGTGCCCACGCTGGTGCTGCCCGACGGGCAGGTGATGACCGAAAGCGCGGCCATCACGCTGCACCTGGCCGACATCACCGGAAGCGACCATCTGGTGCCTGGCCCGAAGGCGCCGGAGCGCGCGGCCTTTCTGCGCTGGCTGGTGTTCATCGTGGCCAACATCTACCCCACGTTCACCTACGGCGACATCCCCGAGCGCTTCGTGCCGGCGGGCGGCGAGGCGGCGCAGGGCTTCCGTGCCGAGATCGACGCCTATGTGCGCCGGCTGTGGCTGGCTGTGGAATCGCAGGCCGGCACGCCCTGGGTGCTGGGCGGGCGCTTCAGCGCGCTGGACCTCTACGCCGCGGTGATGACCCACTGGCGGCCGCGCCGCGACTGGTTTGCCGAGCATGCACCGCGTGTGCTGGCGGCCGCCGATGCGGCCGGCGCGCTGCCGGCCGTGGCACCGGTGATGGCGGCGAACTTTCCGCCGCCTGCGGCGGCACCGACGTCGACCAGCGGTTGAACCCTTCCTGGCGTGGCTTGAGCCGAGCGCTGCTTTGTAGTAACGTGTCTACATAACGCAGCCCTTGCTGAAAGGCAGCGCATGACCGTTACCACCCTCTCCAGCCGGGAATTCAATCAAGACGCCAGTGGCGCCAAGCGCGCCGCCAGCAAGGGGCCTGTGATCATCACCGATCGTGGCCGGCCTGCCCATGTGCTGCTCACGATCGAGGACTACGAGCGGCTTACCCAGCAGACCGCGAGCATGGCCGACTTGCTGGCCATGCCTGGCGTCGAAGACATCGACTTCGATCCGCCCCGCGTAGGCCACCTGGCACGGCCTGCGGATCTGAGCTGACCGCAGCCCCGCCGATGTATCTGCTCGACACCAACGTGGTGTCCGAACTCCGCAAGGTGAAGGCTGGGAAGGCCGATCGCCATGTCGCGGCTTGGGCCTCGGCTGTTCCGGCGGATGCCATGTACATCTCTGCCATCACGGTGCTGGAACTCGAGATGGGCGCATTGCTCATGCAGCGCCGGGATGTTGCGCAGGGCGCCTTGCTCAGGGTGTGGCTTGATGCGCATGTGCTGCCGGCCTTTGCGGGTCGGGTGCTGCCGGTGGACGCCGATGTGGCACGGCGCTGTGCAGCGCTTCATGTGCCCGATCCGCGGTCGGACCGCGACGCACTCATCGCTGCCACGGCACTGGCTCACCGCATGACGGTGGTCACACGCAATGTCACGGATTTCCAGCCCACAGGCGTTGCGCTGCTGAACCCATGGGAGCCCCAAGTGCCTCCGAAGCGGGCAGCGCGACGCAAATCGCGCTGAGGAATCCGCGGGCGCGCGGCCAGGTGCCTGCCGCGCCACGCGAAGTGCACTCAATCCAGCTGCAAGCCAATGCCCTTGGCCGTCTTGGGCAGCACGGCCAGTTCCTTGGCGACGATGTCGGCAAAGGCTTCGGGGGTGTTGTTGCTGGTGGGCGCAATGCCGCCCAGTTCCTTGAGCTTCTGGCCGAAGGCGGGCGCGGCCACGATGGCGGCGATCTTCTGGCTGAGCAGTTGCACCACCGGCTTGGGTGTCTTGGCCGGGGCGGCCACGCCGAACCACACGTCGAAGTCGACGCCGTCGGTCAGGCCCTGCTCGGGCAGCGTGGGCAGTTCGGGCCACAGCTGCGAGCGGCCGTTGCGCAGCTGGCCGATGGCGCGCAGCTTGCCCGATTGCACGATGCCACGCGCGTCGGCCGTGCCCAGCAGGCCCCAGGCCACCTCGCCGGCCATCAGCGCCTGGGTGAGCGGCGCACCACCCTTGTAGGGCACGTGGGTGAAGTTGCCGTCGGCATGGCCGTTGATCAGCTCGGAGGCCAGGTGCGACAGGCCACCGGCACCGGCCGAGCCGTAGGCCATGCCGGCCTTGCCCGCCTTCTTGCCGGCGGCCAGCAGCTCGGGCACGGTCTTGTACGGCGAGTTGGCCGGCACCACCAGGATCAGCGGCGCGGTGGACACCTGGGCCACCGGCACGAAGTCGGCCGCGGTGAAGCCGGGCGACTTGAAGATCACCGGGTTGATGGACATCATGCCGGTCAGCGTCATCACCAGCGTGTGGCCATCGGCCGGGCTTTGCGCCACGGCGTTCATCGCGATGTTGCCGCCGGCGCCGGGGCGGTTCTCCACCGTCACCGGCTGGCCCAGCTGCTCCTGCAGGCCGGGCTGGATCATGCGCGCGGCCACATCGGTGGCGCCGCCGGCCGGGTAGGGCACGATGATCTTGATAGGCTTGGTGGGAAAGCTCTGCGCCGCGGCGGTGAAGGCGGCGGCGGCCAGCGTGGCGGCCAGGCCCAGGTGGCCGAGGAACTGCTTGCGGGTGAGGGACATGTGCGCTCCGTTGGAATGTTGGGGTGTTCGGGATGTTTGAGTGGTCCGTGATGCCTGGCGTGCCGGGCTCAGTGGCCTTCCAGCCGCGCCTGCTGTTCTTCCAGCGCCTGCCAGCCAATGAAGCTCTTGAACTCGGCCATGCTCACCTGGCCGCAGGGCAGCTCGCCGGCATCGCCGCTGCGGCGCGCGGCCAGCGCGGCCAGGTTGGCGCGCAGTGCGTGCACCGTGCTCATCAGCGCGGCGATCGGGTAGGTGGCGAAGGTGGCCACCTGTTCCACCTGGGTACGGCTGAGCGCCGACATCCAGGTGCCGGCCATCAGCTGCAATGACAACGGCCGGCCGCAGGCCTCGCGCAGCTGCACCAGCTGCTCGAATCGGCTGAAGGTGCGCGAGATCGGCTGGATCACGTCGGCCCCGGCCTCGGCATAGCGCGCGCAGCGTTCGATGGCCTCGGCGGGGTCGTTCGCGTCGCTGCGCGCCACGATCACCAGGTCGGCATCGCGGCGGGCGTCCACCGCGGCGCGGATGCGCGCCACGGCATCGGCCATCGGCACCACCAGCGAGGTGGCGGCGGCCGCCGGGCAGCGCTTGGGGCTGATCTGGTCCTCGATCGACAGCGCGGCCACGCCGGCCTTCTCGAACTCGCGCACCGTGCGGCCCACGTTCAGCACATTGCCGTAGCCGGTGTCGGCATCGGCAAAGATCGGCTTGGCCACCACGTTGGCGATGCGGTTCACCACGCCCAGGTTCTCGGTCAGCGTGTAGATCTCCATGTCGGGCTGGCCCAGCAGCGAGGCCGAGATGCCGAAGCCGGTGGTGAACACGCCGTCGAAGTCGCTCTGATCGACCAGCAGGGCCGAGAGCGCATCCTGCGCGCCGGCGAACCAGGTGGTGCGGCCAGCCGTCATGCGCTGGCGAAGTTTCTGGCGAGGGGTGCTCATACGGACTCCTGGGGTGTGCCAGCGGCCTGCGCTGCCAGCCGCCGCTTCAAGTAGGGATTGAGGCCGCCGGCCTCCAGCATGCCGCGCTCGGCGGCGGCCAGCGGCTGCAGCGGCAGGCTTTGGCCCGAGGCGAGGTGCTGCACCTGGCCGGCCGCCCAGTCCACGCGCAGCGAATCGCCGCGCTTTGCCAGGCCCAGGACGCCTGGGCAGGTGACCAGCGGAAAGCCCATGCTGATCTCGCCGCGGAAGAAGCCGGGCGAGAACGACTCGGCCACCACGCCGGCAATGCCCAGCGCACGCATCGCCCGCATGGCCGGGTAGTGCGGGTGGCAGTAGCCGAAGTTGCGGCCGCCCACCAGCAGGTCGCCCTTGCTCACGGTGGCGGCAAAGCCGGGCGTGTAGTCGCTCATCGCCACCTTGACCAGCTCGTTCAGGTCGGTGATCTTGATGTTGCGTACGCCGATGATCAGGTCGATGTCGTAGTCGTCCTGTTCGAACACCCAGGCGACCTTGCCTTCGAGGTTCTTGAGGCTCATGCGGCGGCTCCTTCACGGGACGCGCTGTTCGAGAGGTAGGGTCGCGGATCGGCGATCCTTCCTTCGATGGCTGAAGCGGCGACCACCGCGGCGTTGCAGATGTAGATCTCGGAATCCACGCTGCCCATGCGGCCCGGCGTGTTGAGCGTGCCGGTGGACACGGCGCGCTGGCCGTCGCTCATCGTCGCGATCTTGCCGAAGCAGTAGTCGCAGCTGGGCGAGCTGAGGAAGGCGCCGGCCTCCACGAGCGTCTCGATCAGGCCTTCGCGCGCGGCTTGCGCCATGATGGCCTGCGAGGTGGGCACCACGTGCAGCTGGAAGCCCGGCGCCACCTTGCGGCCCTTCAACACCTGGGCGGCAATGCGCAAGTCTTCCAGCCGGCCGCTGGCGCAGCTGCCCAGGTAGCCGGTGTGCACCTCGGTGCCGGTGTGGTCCTTCAGGTCACGCGTGTTGGCCGGGCTGGGCGGGATGACGACGATGGGTTCCAGTGCCGACACGTCGATGGTCAGCGCGCGCTCGTAGGTGGCGTCGGGGTCGGGGTAGACCGGGTCGAGCGCGATCTTCGCGCGGCCCTTGACGTAGGCCAGCGTCTTGGCATCGGGCGCGATCAGCATCGTGGTGGCGCCCAGGAACATGGCCTGGCCGCACAGCGTCTGCCGGCCCTCGATGCTCATTGCGTCAATCACCGGGCCGCTGAGCTCCACCACCTTGAAGGCGCAACTCGACGGGCCCATCACCCGCACCATGTGGTGGAACACATCGCGCGCCATCACACCGGGCTGCAGCGTGCCGGTCAGCACCACCTTCACGGTGGGCGGCACGGTGAGTGCCATGGTCTCGCTGACGAAGGGCTCGATGATGCCCTTGCGCGCCCCGAAGGCGTAGGTGCCGAAGGCGCCCAGCTGGCTGACATGGCCGTCGAAGTGCACCGCAAACGCGCCCGGCACCGCATAGCCGCGCTCGGCCGACACCTGGTGGCCAATGCCCTCGCGCTCATGCACCGGCACGCCCTGTTCACGGCCCCAGGCGCGGGTCTGCTTGTGCAGCTCTTCCTCCTTGGGCGCGGCGGCCGGCACCATGTGGTCGATGAACAGCACGAAGCGCTCGGGGCTGGGCACGCGCTGCACGCCGAACTCCTCGCGCGACTCGCGGAAGAACACGTCGGTGTAGCCGGGGAAGTCGTAGGCGATGACGAAATCCGGCCGCGCCAGGATCTCGTCGCCCGGCTTCACGCTGGCCCGCCCGGCGGCGCGGGCGAGGATCTTCTCGGTCATGGTGTGCGGCATGCGCGCTTCCTGGGTTTGCCACGATGTGGTTGAATGAAATCACCACGCTCAGCCGGAATTACACGGCGCTACAGGCGTGCATCGTTCAGTTGAAACCCTGGCTATTGCCACATCGTGGATGAAACCTGAGAAACCGGCTGCCACCGCAGCGGCGCAGCCCGAACTGCCGCGCACCGGCACCCAGAGCATCGAGCGCGTGGTGGGCATGCTGCGCGTGGTGGCCTCGCGCGGGCGGCGCGGCATGCGCATCGCCGAGGTGGCCAGCACCAGCGGCCTGCCCACGTCCACGTGCTTTCGCATGCTGCAGCGGCTGGAGCTGGAGGGCCTGGTGGTGCGCGACGCGCTCACGCGCAAGTACTTCCTGGGCCCGCTGCTGTACGAACTGGGCCAACTGGCCGAACCCGGCTACCGCCTGGCCGACCTGTGCGATGCCGCGATGAGTGCGCTGGCCGAGCAGACGCAGGACACGGTCTACCTCAGCGAGCGGCGCGGCCTGGAGGCCATCTGCACCCACCGTGTGCTGGGCGACTACCCGATCAAGGCGCTGACGCTGGACATCGGCATCCGCCGCCCGCTGGGCGTGGGCGCGGGCGGTCTGGCCATGCTGGCTGCCATGCCCGAGGACGAGGCCGAGGCGCTGATCGAGGCCAACGCGCACCGCTATGCGCGCTTTGCCCGCTTCGACGCGGGCTTTCTGCGCGCCGAGGTGCAGGCCACGCGCGAGCGCGGCCACTCCTTCCTCGACAGCGCGGTGACGCCCGGCACCGCCGCCGTGGGCGTGGCTTTCGCCGCCGCGCCGGGTGAGCGGCCGATCGGTGCCATCAGCGTGGCCGCCATCTCCAGCCGGCTGACCGAGCCACGCCTGGCCGAGGTGGTGCGGCAGATGCAGCAGCAGCTGCGGCAGATCAGCGCGCGGCTGGCGGCGCAGGCCAGCCGGCCGGCGGCGGGCGCCGCGCGACGCTGACGCTCAGGCAGATCGTCCCCCCTAGAAGGAGCGAGGCGACAAGCCGCCTGTCGTCTGGTGTCCGCGCCTTTCGGGTGTTACAAGGTGCGACAGTGAGACGGCCGCGGTCGCGGATCGCCATTCGCCGCTTTGCTCGCTGATGTGGCTTCTTGGCACGGCAAGCACCGTGAGACACCGGTCGGGTCCGGTCGGGTCCTGCCGACGCAGGGCTCGTGGAGGGCAGGGCATGCGCAAGCTTCACCTCATCGCGCTGGCAGTGGCGCTGTCGGCGGCCATCACGCCTTCCCAGGGCGGCCTGTTGACCCGGATGGCCGCCAGTGGCGCGGCGAAAGCCGCCAAGGCCGAAAGGGTGGCCGCGGCAGCAGCGTCGCTGGAAAAGACCGGTGAAGCCGCGGCCAGCACGGGCGCACGCGCCGGGCAGGCGATGAAGTCGGGCGTTGCGGCCGAGCGTCTGGCGGCCGACCTGGAGCGCAACCTGGCCGGCGAGGCCAAGTCGCTGGGGCTGCAGCGCGGCAAGGATGGCCGCTACCTGCTGACCGGCGGCCCCGCCACGGCCCGGCTGCTGCACGCGCGTGTGGGCTATTCGCTGGCGGCATCGCCGGCGTCGGTGTTCAAGCGTGCGCCCAATGGCAGCTATGTATCGCTGGCGCAGGCCGCACTGCCCACCTCGCCCCGGGCGGTGGAACTGGTGCTGGTGGCAAGCGGCCGCGAGTCGCACCCACCTGCGATGGCGCCCGAGTTGATCGACCAGTTGTTTGCCGCCGCCGACCAGGCCGTCAACGACACCATTGCCACCGCGTTCAGCGAGGCGGTGTACGACGGACGGATGGCGGTGGACGAGGCCCGTGCCCAGGGTCAGCGCACGGCCAGCGGTCAATTGCCCAGCCTGTCGCGTGCCAGGGTGCTGGCCGAGACGCGCGAACTCCTGCACGACCTGGCCTATCCCGAGGTGCTGGTCGAGGCGCGCAAGGTCTCGGTGGCCCGCGCGGCCGGCCTGGGCGGGTTCTCGCTGCGCAACGTGGCGGAGGTGATGGTCATCGAACGCCCCTCCAAGCCGGCCATTCTGATGATCACGCTGTTCCCGATCCAGGGCGCGCCGAACCAGCCGATCCGCGCCTTGATCGATCTCGACCAGGTGCTGGCCAATATTTCGACGGCCGGGCTGTGAGGCCGGTCAGCAGCACTGCGCGTGGATGACCAGCGGCGCGTCGTCGAGGCTGGGGTAGACCTCGGTCAGCACCTCCCAGCTCAGGCGCGCCAGGGCCTCCATGTCGCGCTCGCTGTTCAGGGGCGCGTAGCGCAGCAGGTTCTCGCAGGGGTCGGCCTGCCTGAAGCGCAGGCGCCGCGTCAGGTGGCGCATCTGCAGGGCGCCGAGACGCCGGCCGTTCTGCAGGTAGGCGTTCGATTGCACCTCCATCAGCACCGCGCGGTCGTCCAGCGTGGGCCGGTAGTCGAACTGCACGTAGTAGCCATCGCACTCGAACACCGCGAAGCCGACCTCGCGGGTGTAGGCCTTCAGGCGCAGCAACTGGTTCTCGATCTCGGCCAGGGCCACACGCGGCGGCACGATGGCGCTGAAGCTGGCAGTGTCGGTCCAGCGGGGCACGGGCGGTTCGCCATCGTCGGTCTGGGCGTCGGCGTCGTCGCCCACGCCGGCGCCGTCGCCGCCGGTGGCAGTGGCCGGGGTGTCCGGCGTGGTGGGCGGCAGGGCCGGCGGGCTCATGCCGGCGGCCGCCAGCGCTGCCGCTGCCGGGCCGTCATCGGCGGCCTGCGGGCCCTGTTCGATCAGCTCACGCACGTACTTCGCCACCTTCAGGTACCAGGCCTGTTGCTCGAAGTCGCTCATGCCGCCCAGCGGCAGCTCGGGCGGGTTGACGAACTGCAGCTGGTCCACCCCGCTGATCGACAGGTCGATCGGGCTCACCAGCATCGGCAGCACCTTCAGCTCGCCGCGGCGGCTGCGGTCGAGCAGGCGCGGGAGCTCGCGGTCGTGGATGAACTCGGAGGCCAGGAAGTCGGCACTCATCAGCAGCACCGCGAAGCGGGCCTGGTCGATGGCCTGCTCGATCTGGCCGAGCCAGTCATCGCCGGCGCGGATCAGGCTGTCGTCCCACAGCAGCTGGCAGCGGAAGCGCCGCTCCAGCGGGATGAAGAACTTGCGCAGCCCGGCGACGATCTGCTTGTCCTCGTGCGCGTAGCTGACGAACAGGCTCGGGCGGTGGCGGGTGCGGTCGGGATCGTCCATGCGGGCTCCTGGTCGGCGCCGCGCGGGGCCGTGGCCGGCGTGGGCGATGCGCTGCCGAGTCTCGCACCGAATGCGTGTCAGCGGTGGGCCCTGTGCGCGTGGCCGACGCGCATGGCCCGTGGTTGAATGACGGCCTCGAGCCAGCCGCCCATCCAGGAGCTCCCGCGTGTCCTACCTGCTGTTGATCCACGAACCCGTCGGCCAGCGCGCCACCCGCACCCGCGCCGAGGGCGAGGCGGCCTATGCCGCGATGGTGGCCTTTGCCGAAGACCTGCAGCGCCAGGGCCAGCTGCGCGCGGTGGAATCGCTGACCGGCCTGGACCAGGCCACGCGGGTGGAACAGCGCGACGGCGCCGTGCGCCTGCTGGACGGCCCGTTCGCCGAGGCCAAGGAGATGGTGGGCGGCTTCTTCCTGCTGCAGAACGTGGACCGTGAACAGGCCCTGGCCATCGCCCAGCGCTGCCCGGCGGCCGCCTGGTGCACGGTGGAGGTGCGGGCGCTGGGGCCGTGCTTTCTGGGTTGAGGTTGCTGGCGCGCCGGGGCTTGTCGAAATGCCGTGCGCCGCTTCGTCGTGGGGAGGTTGATCCCCCCATCCTCACCGGAGACTCCCCATGACCCAGCAGATCTTCGTCAACTTGCCCATCGCCGACGTGGCCGCCTCGCGGCGCTTCTTCAGCGCACTGGGCTTCGGCTTCAACGAGCAGTTCAGCGGCGACCATGCGCTGTGCATGGTGGTGGCCGACAACATCTTCGTGATGCTGCTGCGGCGCGACTTCTTCGAGGGCTTCTGCACCAAGCCGGTGGTGGATGCGCGCCAGGGCACCGAGGTGCTGGTGTGCCTGAGCCGCGACAGCCGCGCGGCGGTGGACGCCATGGTGGCCCAGGCCGTGGCCGCGGGCGGCAGCGTGCCGCGCCCGCCGCAGATCCACGGCGACTTCATGTACGGCCATGCCTTCGAAGACCTGGACGGCCATGTCTGGGAACTGGCCTGGATGAACCCCGACGCGGCGCCGCCGCAGGCCTGATGCACGGCTGAATGGCAGCACGACGCCCCCGTTCCGAGCTTCAAGGCACGCCGCGCGCCACGCGCGCCCAGGTGGAGGCGGCCATCGCCGACACCTGGCACCGCGAGGCGGCGCTGATCGTGGCCACCGTGGCGCGCATGGTGCGCGACATCGGCCTGGCCGAAGACCTGGCGCAGGACGCCGTGCTGGCCGCACTCGACACCTGGCCGCGCGACGGCCTGCCCGACCGCCCCGCCGCCTGGCTGACCGCCACCGCCAAGAACCGTGCGCTCGACCTGCTGCGCCGCGACGCCGTGCTGGCCACCAAGCTGGCGCAGATCGGCACCGACCTCGAAGCCCAGGAAGCGCTGACCGTGCCCGACTTCGTGGATGCGCTCGACGATGCCCGCGCCGATGCCTTCGGCGACGACATGCTGCGGCTGGTCTTCACCGCCTGCCATCCGCTGCTGTCGCCCGACGCGCGCAGCGCACTGACGCTGAAGTGCGTGGCGGGTCTCAGCACCGAGGAGATCGCGCGTGCCTTCCTGGCCACCGAGGCCACCGTGGCGCAGCGCATCGTGCGCGCCAAGCGCACGCTGGCCGAGGCCGGCGTGCCCTTCGAGATGCCACGCGGCGCCGCGCTGCGCGAGCGCCTGGCCTCGGTGCTGGAGGTGGTGTACCTGCTGTTCAACGCCGGCTACAGCGCCGTGCGCGGGCCCGAGGTGCTGCGCGGTGACCTGGTGCACGAGGCGCTGCGCCTGTCGGCCCTGCTGGCGCGCCACCTGGATGCGGCGACGGCGGGCGCCGAGGCCGCCGAGGTGCAGGGCCTGGATGCGCTGCTGGCGCTGCAGGCCTCGCGCAGCGCCGCGCGCGTGGATGCCGCCGGCCAGCCGGTGCTGCTGGCCGACCAGGACCGCCGCCGTTGGGACCGCGCGCTGATCGACCGCGGCCTGGCCGCACTCGACCGTGCTGCCGCGCTGGCCGCCAGCCACGGCCAGGCCGCCGGACCGTATGCGCTGCAAGCGGCCATCGCCGCGTGCCATGCCCGGGCTGGCCAGGCGGTGGACACCGACTGGGCGCAGATCGCCGCGCTGTACGGCCGCCTGCTGGCGCTGCAGCCCTCGCCGGTGGTGGCGCTGAACCGTGCCGTGGCCGTGGGCATGGCCGAGGGCCCGGCCGCCGCGCTGCCGCTGGTGCAGGCCCTGCAGGCCGAGCCGGCGCTGCGCGGCTACCCCTGGCTGGCCAGTGTGCACGCCGACCTGCTGGCGCGCCTGGGCCGCCATGCCGAGGCGGCCGAGGGCTTTCGCCAGGCCGCCGCGCTGACGGCCAACCAGGCCGAGCAGGCGCTGCTGCGGCGCCGGGCCGACGAGCAGGCGGGCCTGGCCTGACGCGTGCGCCGGCTCAGTCAGGCTTGATCTTGGCGCGCGCCACCACCTGCTTCCAGCGCTGCTGTTCGGTGGCGATGAACTTGGCGAACTCCGCCGCCGAGCCGCCGACGCCGATGGCCGCCTCGGCGCCCAGCTTCTCGCTGGCGGTGGGCGTCTTCACCGAGGCCGCTGCCGCGGCGCCCAGGCGCTCGGCCGCTGCGGTGGGCAGCGAGGCCGGGGCCAGCACGCCGTACCACTGCGTCATCTCGAAGCCGGGGAAGCCCTGCTCGGCCACGGTGGGCACATCGGGCAGTTGCGCCAGGCGCTGCGTGGTGCCGGTGGCGATGCAGCGCAGCTTGCCGGTCTTGATGAACTGCAGCACCGCCGGCGCACCCACCGAGGCGGCGTCCAGCCGGCCGGCCAGCAGGTCGGTCAGCTGCGGGCCGGTGCCGCGGTAGGGCACGTGCAGCATGAAGGTGTCGCTGACCATCTTCAGGTACTCCATCGCCAGGTGGCCGGCGCTGCCATTGCCGGCCGAGCCGTAGGTCAGCTTGCCCGGGTTCTTCTTGGCGAAGGCGATCAGTTCCTTCAGGTTCTTCACCGGCAGGTCGGGGCGCACCAGGTACAGGCTGGGCACCTTGGCCAGCAGCGAGATCGGGCGGAAGTCCTTGTTCGGGTCGTAGGGCAGCTTGTCGAACATGTACGGGTTGACCGCCAGCGTGCCGATGTGTCCCAGGATGATGGTGTGCTGGTCTTCGGCGCGCGCCACCTCCTGCATGGCCACGTTGCCGGCCGCGCCGGGCTTGTTGTCCACGTAGACCGACTGGCCCAGCTGGCGGCTCATCTCCAGCGCCGTGGTGCGGGCCACGATCTCGCTGCTGCCGCCCGGCGCGAAGGGCACCACGAAGCGCACGGCGCGGCTGGGCCAGGCGTCGGCGGCGTGCGCCAGCGAGGGCAGCAGCGCGCCCGCGGCGGACAGTTGCAGGAAGTGGCGGCGATCGATGCCGTGGGCCATGGGTGTCTCCGGGTGTTCTTGATGGCAGCGTGGCACTGTGCCTGCGCCAACCTCTCAACTGCCTTTCAACGCTGGGCGCCCACAGGTCTCACAATCCAGGGCATGAAGCCCCCATGCTCACTGCGTTCGCTGCCCCCCGAGGGGGTGCGTCATTGCCTTCGGGCGGCCGGGCGGCACTGACATGAAGCCCCCACGCTCACTGCGTTCGCTGCCCCCCGAGGGGGTGCGTCATTGCCTTCGGGCGGCCGGGCGGCACTGACATGCACATCCTTCTCGCCGAAGACGAACACGCCTTGGGCGAATGGCTCAGCAAGGCGCTGGAACAGTCGGGCTTCCGGGTCGACTGGCGTGACGACGGGCGCCTGGCCGATGCCGCGCTGGAAGAGGGCGACTACGACGTGGTGGTGCTCGATCTGGGCCTGCCGGGCCGCAGCGGACAGGAGGTGCTGCGCCGCCTGCGGGCGCGCCAGAGCCCGGTGCCGGTGCTGGTGCTCACCGCGCGCGATTCGTTGGCCGAGCGCGTGGCCACGCTGCACGAGGGCGCCGACGACTTCCTGCCCAAGCCCTTTGCGCTGGCCGAGCTGGAGGCGCGCCTGACCGCGCTGGTGCGCCGTTCGCGCGGGCTCGACCGCCCGCGCCTGGCCTGCGGCCCGCTGCACTACGACAGCGCCACGCGCCGCTTCACGCTGGCCGGCGAGCACCTGCCGCTGTCGCCGCGCGAGCAGGGCCTGCTGCGCGCGCTGATCAGCCGCAGCGGCGAGCCGATGTCGCGCCAGCAGCTGATGGACCGCGTGTTCAGCGACGAGGACGACGTGCAGCCGGCCGTGCTGGACACCCTGATGCACCGCCTGCGCCGCCGCCTGGACGACAGCGGCGTGCGCATCGCCACCTACCGCGGCCTGGGCTATGCGCTGGAACCCGATCCCCGGCGCGACGCTTAGAACCCGGCTGCTGGCCATGCTGCTGCCCGGCCTGAGCGGGGTGCTGGCGCTGGGGCTGTGGACGACGCGTGGCGACGCCGTGCATGCCGCCAACGCGGCCTTCGACCGCTCGCTGCTGGGCGCCATCAAGAGCATGGACCTGAGCGTGTCCACCGCGTCGGGCGGCCTGTCGGTGGAGCAGCCCTACCGGCTGTTCGAGTTCTTCGAGTTGACCGCCAGCGGCCCGGTGCACTTTCGTGTGGCCACCGACGACGGGCTGGTGGAGATCGGCTCGCCCGATCTGCCGCCGCCGCCGCAGCCGCTGGCCGATGGCCAGCCGCAGTTCTACGACGCCCAGTATCTCGACCAGCCGGTGCGCATCGGCGCGCTGCGCCGGCCGCTGGATCCGCCGGTGGGCGATGCGCGCCATGTGCTGATCCAGGTGGCCGAGACCACCGGTTCGCGCGAGCGCTTCACCGCCACCTTCGTGCAGCGCGCGCTGCTGCGCGACGCCGGCGTGCTGGGCGTGCTGGTGCTGGCCGTGGCCTGGGCCTCGGCCTGGGCGCTGCGCCCGGTGCGCCGGCTGGCCGAGGCCACGCGCCGCCGCGCCGCCGACGACCTGCGTGCGCTGCCGGCCACCGGCCTGCCATCCGACCTGGTGCCGCTGGTGGACGCCATCAACCAGCAGGTGGCGCGCACCTCGGCGCTGCTGGCGCAGCGGCGCCAGTTCCTCGACGATGCCTCGCACCAGCTGCGCACGCCGCTGACCACGCTGCGCGCGCAACTGGACTACGCGCTGCGCGAGACCGACCCGGCCCGTTCGCGCGAGGCCATCGATGCCCTGTCGCGCGAGCTGGCACATGCCACCCGCGCCACCAACCAGCTGCTGGCCCTGGCCCGTGCCGATGCCGGCGTGCTGCAGCCCGAGCGGGTGGAGTTGCGTGCACTGGCGCGCGAGGTGGCGCTGGCGCTGCTGCCGCAGGCGCGCGCCCTGGGCGTGGACTTCGGCGTCGAGGCCGACGAGCAGGCGGTGGACGCCGTGGGCGACCGGCTGCAACTGCGCGAGGCGCTGAGCAACCTGGCCCACAACGCGCTGGTGCATGGCATGGGCCCGGTCACGCTGGAGGCGGCGGCCGAGCCCGGCGGCGGCTGGCGCCTGGGCGTGGTGGATGCCGGCCCGGGCCTGCCGCCCGAGGTGCTGGCGCGGCTGGGCGAGCGCTTCGTCAAGGGCCGCGGCAGCCGGGGGGCCGGGCTGGGCCTGTCGATGGCGCGGGCCGTGGCCGAGCGGCACGGCGGCAGGCTGCAGGCCGGCCCCGGCGAGGGCGGGCGGGGCCTGCGCGTGGCGCTGCACTGGGGCCCGGCATGACGGGCGGCCCGATGAGCGGGATCACGCGGCGCAGCGCACTGGCGCTGGGCCTGGCGGCCGCGCCGGCGATGGTGCGGGCGCACGTGTCGCAGTGCGTGGCGCCGGCCAAGCCGGGCGGCGGCTTCGACATGACCTGCCAGCTGCTGCAGGCCCTGCTGGCCGGCCCGGCGGGGCCGCCGCGCATCGTCTACCAGCCCGGCGGCATCGGCGCGCTGGCCTACCGCGAACTGGTGCGCGGCCAGCGGCAGGACCCGCGCGAGCTGATCGCCTTTTCCACCGGCACGCTGCTGAACATCGCCCAGGGCCGCTTCGGCGCCTGGCGGCCCGACCGGCTGCACTGGGTGGCCGGCGTGGCGATGGACCATGGCGTGGTGGCCGTGGCCGCCACGGCGCCGTGGCGCACGCTGGGGGACCTGCTCGACGCGCTGCGGCAGCAACCCACGGCCGTGGCCTTTGCCGCTGGCGGCACCATCGGCAGCCAGGACTGGATGAAGGCGGCGCTGCTGGCGCGTGCCGTCGGCGTGAGCCACCGGGCCTTGCGCATCGTGGCCTTCGAGGGCGGTGGCGACGCGCTGCGGGCGCTGGAAGGCGGGCATGTCCATGTGCTGTGCGGTGACGCGGCCGAGCTGTTGCCGCGGCTGGGGCCGCAGCGCGGCGGCGTGCGCCTGCTGGCCACGCTGTCGGCCAGCCGATTGGCCGGCGCCCTGGCCGCGGTGCCCACGGCCGCCGAGCAGGGCGTGGATGTGCGCTGGCCCATCCTGCGCGGCGTCTACACATCGGCCGACCACCCCGACGCCGAACGGCTGGCGCTGGTGGAACGTCTGGCGCTGGCCCTGCGCACACCGGAGCACGCCGCGCGCGTGCGCGCCAGCGGCATGACGCCGCTGGCCCTGACCGGCGAGCCGCTGGCGCGCGAGGTGGCCGGCCAGCTCGAGGCCTTGCGCGAGATGGCGGCCGGCTTCGGCCTGGTGATGCCGCGTTGACGCCCGGATGACGGCTGTGCTGCCGTCGCGGCCGCGCCGCGGCGCAAACCCCTGCGGCAGCCAGGGCCGCGCCGCCGAAGGTACAAGCCAGCACCGTCATCCACTGCAGGAACCCTCCGATGCCGATCAGCCAGGCCCCCCATGCCGCCCCACCCGCGCTGCCCGCCGACCTCGACCCCGAGCTGTGGAAGCTGTTCGACCAGTACGTGCATGGCGACATCGACCGCCGCGGCTTCCTCGACCGCGCCGGCCGCTTCGCCTCGGTGCTGGGCCTCAGCAGCGCCGGCCTGCTGGCAGCGCTGAGCCCCGACTTCGCCCGCGCCCAGCGCATCCAGCCCGGTGATGCCCGGCTGAAGGTCAGCCGCGTGGACGTGGCCTCGCCCGCCGGCCACGGCAGCATCAAGACCTACGTCGTGCGCCCGGCGGCCGCCAGCGGCACGCTGCCGGTGGTGCTGGTGGTGCACGAGAACCGCGGCCTGAACCCGCACATCGAGGACGTGGCGCGCCGCCTGGCGCTGGAGGGCTACATGGCCGTGGCGCCCGATGCCCTCACCCCGCTGGGCGGCTACCCCGGTGACGAGGACAAGGCGCGCGAGCTGTTCGCCAAGCTCGACCAGGTCAAGACGCGCGAGGACTTCCTCGCCGCCACGCAGTGGGCGCGCACGGTGGAGGGCGGCAACGGCAAGCTGGGCGTGGTGGGCTTCTGCTACGGCGGCGGCATGGCCAACCTGTTGGCCGCGCGCGTGCCCGAGGTGCTGGCCGCCGCGCCCTTCTACGGCGCCCCGGCCCCGGCCGGCGAGGCCGCCAAGATCAAGGCCGAGGTGATGCTGGTCTTCGCCGAGAACGACGAGCGCATCAACGCCGCCTGGCCGGCCTACGAGGCCGCGCTGCGCGAGGCCGGCGTGCGCTACAGCGCCTTCAAGTACCCCGGCACGCAGCACGGCTTCCACAACGACACCACGCCGCGCTTCGATGCCGCCGCCGCGCAGCAGGCCTGGGAGCGCACGCTGGCGCTGTTCAAGCGCAACCTGGCCGGCTGACCGCGCCTAACGGCGCTTGGGTGCGGCGGCCTTGATGGCCTTGGCAGCCTTGGTGGCCGGCAACAGCAGCCGGTCCGCCTCGTGCTCCTGCACCGCCTGGCGGGCGTGCTCGGCCAGCGTCTCGATGGCGCGCTCGCGCACCGCGTGGCGCAGCCACACCATGCCGAAGCGGCGCGCCTCGGTGGCCTGCGGCAGCGGCAGGCGCACCACCGGCCAGTGCGACCACCAGTGCGTGGTGGCATCGGGCGCGATCGACACGCCCAGGCCCTGCGCCACCAGCATGGCAATGGCGGCCAGCGAGCTGACCTCGAAGCGCTCAGCGGGCGTGATGCCGGCGCGCTGCAGGTAGCGTTCGGCCGCCTGGCCGCCGCCCAGGCGGCGGTCGTATCGGATCAGCGGCTGCTCGCGCAGCAGCGTGTGCGGATCCTGCCCGGCCAGCGCGGCCGGGGCCAGCACCACCAGGCGCTCCTCGCGCAGCGAGGTCCAGCGCACGGTCTTGGGCAGCGTGAAGGGCGGGTGCAGGCAGATGGCGGCGTCGAGCTCCTCGCGCAGCACGCCGTCGTACAGCTCGTTGGTGAGGCCCGAGCGCACCACCACATGCGCCTGCGGGCGCTGGTGCACCAGGCGCGCCAACACGGCGGGCATCAGGCCGTGCAGCATGGTGTTGATGGCGCCCACCACCAGGTCGATGTGCTCGTCGGGATCGGCCACCACGGCGCGCAGCTGGCCCACGTCGCGCAGCAGCAGGCGCGCATGCTCCACCAGGCGGTGGCCGGCCTCGGTGGGGCGCACGGTGCGGCCGGCGCGGCGCAGCAGCGGGGCGCCCAGTTCCTGCTCCAGCACCTTGAGCTGCTGGGCCACGGCGGCGGGCGTGATGTCGAGCCGGCGCGCTGCCTCCGACATCGAGCCGGCCTCCACCACCGACAGGAAGCTGCGCAGGTAGTTGGTCTCCATGCGCGCAGATTGTGGCCGCAGCCCGGCGTGCAGGGGCTGTCGCCGGGCGCCGGACTGGTTGCCGCTGGCGCGACAGGCTGGCGACTTGCCGGCGCCGGCTGCTGCGGCTGACCCGGCCGCGCCGGTCAGTGCGTCCAGCCGGCCAGCAGGACCAGCAGCCAGGCGGCGCCCAGCCAGACGGTCTCGGTCAGCAGCAGCACGAACGGTCGCCAGCCGGTGCGCAGCAGCGCCTGGAACGAGGTCTTGACGCCGAGCGCGGCGATGGCGAGCACCAGGCAATCCCTCGAGACCTCGGCAAGCATCGGCAGCATGGCCGGCGGGATGGCGTGGGCGGACTGCAGCAGCACCAGCGCCAGGAACAGCCACAGGAACCAGGGCACCAGGGCCGTGAGGCGCAGGCGTGCGCCGGTGCCGCTGTCGGCCGTGCGCGAGCGGTAGGCCGCGGCGGCGGCGAGCACCACCAGCGCCAGCAACGAGACGCGGAACAGCTTGACCACGGTCGCGGTGTCACCGGCCACCGTGCCGAGCAAGTAGCCAGCGGCGACGACCTGCGCGACATCGTGGATCGACCCGCCGATGAACAGCCCGGCCTGACCGGGCGTCAGGTGCAGCGCATGCGCCAGCAACGGGTAGATCAGCATGGCCAGCGTGGAGAAGGCGGTCACCGTCACGACCACCAGCAGCGTGAACCGGTCCTGCTCGCGGCTGCGCGGCAGCACGGCCGACAGGGCCAGGGCCGCCGAGGCGCCGCAGATGGCCGTGGCGCAGCCCGACAGCAGGCCCTGCGCGGTGTCCAGCCCCAGGCGGCGGGCCAGCCCGATGCCCAGCAGCACGGTGCTGAGCACGCAGGCCACCACCGCCAGCGCGCTGGCCCAGCCGAGCGCGGCGATCTGCTCCAGCGTGATGCGCGCTCCCAGCAGGGCCACGCCCAGTCGCAGGACGAGGCTGGTGCACAGCTCCACGCCGGGCCGGATGCGCTCGTCCTCGTGCAGAAAGTGGAAGGACACCCCGAACAGCAGCGCATAGAGCAGCTGTGGACCGCCGTGCAGCCGCGCGATCAGGCTGGCCGCCATGGCGATGACCGCGCACAGCATCAGCCCCCGCCAGCGCGCAGCCAGCGCGGCGCTCAGCCAGGCCCGTGGTGCTGCGGGGCCGACGAAGGCGGGTTTCATCAGAGCGCCCCGCGGTGCGCGTCAGAGCCCGCCCAGCTGGCGCAAGTAGGCCCAGGGGTAGATCCCGCGGTCGTGCCCGTCGCTGAACTGCAGGTTCAGGCCCTGCGCACCGACAGGTGCGAGGTGTGTCAGCCGCACCGACGCGTCGGCGGGCGCGTCGCCGAGGCCCTGCCGGCGCTGTCGTTCGCAGGCGGCACATCGGCATCGGGCGCGCAGCAGCCCGTGGCGCAGTCGTTGGACCCGGCCATCCGGCCAGGTGATTTCCAGCACGCCTCCGCGGCGGTGGTCGACGATGGCCTGGGGAGCGTCGTGGTGCATGGCGGTGTCCCGTCGTCGGCCTAGACGATGTGTTGCACGCCGGCCGGACCCACCTCGGTGGCAAAGCCCTCGATGCCGCCGGCGTCCAGCTCGTGCCCCATGGCGGCCAGGCTCTCCTCACGAATCAGGTGGCGCAGCTGGTGCAGGACCTGGGTGAACGCGGGCGAGGACATCATCTCGGCGGTGCGCGGCCGGGGCAGCGGGATGGCCAGCTCGGCCTTGATGCGGCCGGGGCGCGCGGTCATCACGTAGACGCGGTCGGACAGGAAGATGGCTTCCTCGATGTCATGGGTGATGAACAGCACCGACAGGCGGAACTTCTGCCACATGTTGGTGAGGATCTGCTGCATCACCACCCGCGTCTGTGCATCCAAGGCACCGAAGGGTTCGTCCATCAGCAGCACCTGCGGGCTGGTGGCCAGCGCACGCACGATGCCCACGCGCTGCTTCATGCCGCCGCTCAGTTGGTCGGGGTAATGGTTCTCAAAGGCCAGCAGCCCGGCCAGGCCCAGCAGCGTGCGCGCGGTCTGCTCACGCTTGTGGGTGGCCACACCTTGCATCCTCAGGCCGAACTCCACGTTCTTGCGCACGCTCATCCACGGGAACAGGGAGTACTGCTGGAACACGACGCCGCGCTCGGGGCCGGGGCCGGTGATCGGCACGCCATCCAGCAAGGCCTGCCCGTCGGAGGGCCTGGCGAATCCGGCCACCACGTTGAGCAGGGTGCTCTTGCCGCAGCCCGAGGGTCCGATGATGGAGACGAACTCGCCCGGCGCCACCGTGAGGTCGACCGCCTGCACCGCATCGACGCGGCTGGCGCCCTGGCCGAAGGACATGGACAGGCGCTGGATCTCGATCCGGCCACGGGCCTGTGCCGCCAGGGCGGGTCCACCGTCCGGCATGGCGTTCAGGGCGGCGCTCATGCCTGGCTCCCGGGCTTGCTGTAGACCAGCCAGGGCAGGCACCAGCGGCTGGCAGCGCGGATCAGCCAGCTGCAGCCCAGGCCCAGCACGCCAATCGTGATCATGCCCAGCACGATGTCGGCGTACGAAATCAGCGCGTAGGCCTCCCAGGTGAAGTAGCCCACGCCGAACTGTCCCGAGATCATTTCGGCCGCGATCAGCGACACCCAGGCCACGCCCATGCCGACCGCCAATCCGGTGAACACCTGCGGGGCTGCGCCTGGCAGCACCACATGCCACATCAGCTGCGGCTCGCGCGCTCCCAGGCACTGGCCGGCGCGCAGCAGCACCGCGTCCACCGCCTGGACGCCGGCAACGGTGTTGAGCAGGATCGGGAAGAACGCGCCGATGAAGGTGATGAAGACGATGCTCACCTCGTTGTCGGGCCACAGCATGATCGAGATCGGCACCCAGGCGATGGCCGGAATCGGCCGCAGCGCCTCGATGGCGGGGAACATCAACTGGCGCAGCAGCCGGTAACGGCCGATGGCCAGGCCCAGGCCCACGCCCAGCACCGTGGCCACGGCGAAGCCGATGCCGATGCGCCGCAGGCTCATGCCCACGTTGTGGATGAACTTGGTGTTGTCCATCGCCTTGCCCAACTGCTGCGCCACTTCCAGCGGCGTGGGCAGGTTGGTGAAGCGGATGTAGAACTCCCAGCGGTACGTCGTCGCCAGGTACCAGAAGAGCACCATCGCCCCCAGCGAACAGGCGCCCAGGAGCAGCGCGAGGCCCTGCTGCCGAAGGACCTGGACGCCACGCGCCAGCACCCGCGGGGTGGTTGCCGGGCCGGCTGCGGGGCCCGGCGCGGCCGGCGGCCTGACCAGGGTCGGGGCGGTCGCCACCGCCGGGGCTGGTGCGCTGGCGGCCGAGGGCAAGCCGCCCGTGGCGGACCTCGGCGCTGCCGGCGCGTCGACGCGCCCGTCGGCCGGTATCAGGTGCAGGGGGAGAGAGGACATGGCGGCAACGCTCCGGTTCAGCGGTGGGGGCGGTCGGTGGGCAGGGCGCCGGGCTGGGTCAGAGTGCGGTGCCCTGGGCCACGGCGAGCACGTCGGCGTAGGCGCCCAGCTTGCCGCCGCCGGTCGCGGCATGGGCCTCGGCGTCCTTCTTCAGCAGGAAGGGGACGATCTCCGGCTTCTTCGGGTTGCCGAGGTTCACCGCGTAGAAGGCCTTGTCTGCGAACACCTTGATGCCCAGCGCCTTGTCATAGACGTAGGCCACCTTGATCTTCTGGCCTGCGGCCTGCGCCTTCGCCACCGCGGCCAGCGTGCACAGCGCGCTGGCATGGGCGGTGGGTGCGGCCGCGCCGTCCACCCAGACCTCGCCGGCCTCCCGGGGGCGGGTGATCGGCGCCTTGCACACCGGATCGGTGCCCCCGATGTCGTAGTTGGCCAGCGTCTGCTTCTGGGCCTCGTAGTCGAGCTTCAGTTCGGTGAAGGCCTGCCTCACATAGCGTTCGTTCACCCAGGCACCGATGTCCAGCGGCTTGACCCGGTTGAGCTTGGTCAGCACCTCGTGGCCGGTCTTGATCGTGTCCAGCCAGCGCGGCTTGATGGTCGGATCCAGCGTGTGGATGCCGCCCGGCCCCAGGTAGAGGTAGGCCACCTCCTTCTCGATCTTGGTCCACTCCTCGACCTTGGCGGCCGCCGCGGCCGGGTTGGCTCGCACCCAGGCGTTGGCTTCCATCAGCGCCTTCACATAGGCCACCACCACCTCGGGGTACTGGCTGGCGAAGTCCTTGCGGACCACCACGCCATGGAAGGTGGGCACCTTGGTCTCGGCCCCATCAAAGATCTTGCGTGCGAAGCCCCGGTAGGGCAGCAGGTCGGCGAAGGGCACGAAGTCGGCGTGCGCGTCGATCTTCTTTTCCTGCAGGTTGGTGGTGCCCACCTCGGGGCTCTGGCTGAGCAGGTTCCAGTACGACTCCGCCCAGCCACGGCTTTGCATGGCCTGCAGCACCATGCCGTGCGCGGCCGAGCCGAACGGCACCGAGAGGGTCTTGCCCTTGAGGTCGGCCAGCTCGTAGTACGGCGAGTCCTTGTGCACCACCACGCCGTTGCCCGAGCCGAAGGCGTTGTAGGCGATGACGGCCACCAGCTGGGTCTCGTTGCCGGCCTGGCTCTGGCCGGTGGCGCCGTTCACCAGCAGCGGATAGTCGCCCATCATGCCGATGTGCAGCTTCTTGGCCATCATCCCGTTGGTGATCGGCGGGCCGCTGGTGAAGTTCTGCCAATCGAGCTTGAAGCGGATGTCCTTGTACTTGCCGGTCTTGGGCAGGTGCTTTTCCAGCAGCTTCAGCTCCTTGACCACGACGCCGCCCGTGACGGTGTTGGTCGTGGTGTTCTGGGTGCCGATGCCGATCACCACCTCTTCGGCGGCTTGCGCACCCATCGCGGCGAAGCCGGTCAGGGAGCTGGTCATGGCTACGGCCAGCAGGCCGCGCAGGGAAAGTCGCGTCATCGTCGATGCTCCAGGATGGGGGGAACTGGGCGTGAAGGGGCGGTCTCCGTGGCTCGTAGCACGACCGGTGCCACGGTCCGGGTGGCTCGGCCCGCAGGCGGGGGGCCTGCGCGGGGCGTGGCACGGAGGCAACTGGCAGCGGGCCATCTCACGGTGCCCCGCGCTGCAGTTCGCTGCGCTTGCCGCGCACGGCGGCCCACTGCGCGGCGTCGGGCAGCGGCTCGCGCGCGTCGGTGATCGTCGGCCACAGCGGGGCCAGTTCGGCGTTGAGCGCCAGGTACTCGGCCTGGTCGGCCTGCAGTTCGGTGTCGGCCACGATGGCCGAGACGGGGCACTCGGGCACGCAGACCGCGCAGTCGATGCACTCATCGGGGTCGATCACCAGGAAATTCGGCCCCTCGCGGAAGCAGTCCACCGGGCAGACCGACACGCAGTCGGTGTACTTGCAGCGGATGCAGGCTTCGGTGACGACGAAGGTCATGCCGCCCCCCCGGTGCGTGCGCCCTGCGCCAAGCCGATGGCGGTGAGCGCAAGGCGCGCCAGCTTGCGCACGTCGGGGTCGGCATCGTTCAGGGCGGCCTCCAGCGGCGCGATGGCCCGGGTGTCGCTGATCTCGCCCAGGGCGATGGCGGCCTCCTTGCGCAGGTTGCTGATCGGGTGCTGAAGCGCGGCCACGAGCGGCGGCAGGCCGGCCTCGGCCTTGAGCTGGCCCAGGGCACGCGCCGCCTTCAGCCGCACCTGCCACATCTCGTCGTCCATGGCGCGGACCAGGTCGGGTATCGCCGGCGCCAGGCGCAGCTTGCCGATGGTCTGCGCCGCCTCGTCGCGCACAGGCCAGTGGGCGTCGCCCAGGGCGCGGGTCAGGGCCGGCAGCACGCTGACGCTGCTGGCATAGCCCAGTGCGCCCACGGCGATGCGGCGCACCTCGGCCGTCGGGTCGTTGGCGGCCACCTCGGCAAGCTCGCCGATGGCCGCCGGGTCCTTCAGGTAGCCCAGCACGCCCACGGCCTCGGCGCGCACGGCGGCGCTCGGGTCGCGCAGCGAGGCCAGCGCCGGCGCGAAAGCCGCCGGGTAGCGCAGGGCGCGCAGCGCCCGGAAGCCCTGCGCGCGGGCTTCGGCCGGCTGGTGCGGGGCGATCAGCGGCAGCAGGGCAGCGGCCGATTCCGGCAGCTTCAGCTCGCTGAGCACGTCGCCGGCCGCCTGGCGCACCCCGGGGTCCTCGTCCAGCAGCATGGGCACCATGGCGGCCAGCACCTCGGGCTCCTCGTAGCCCTCCAGGGCCTTGACCGCCTCGGTGCGCACGAGCGCGTCGGTGTCGGCCAGACAGGGCAGCAGCAGCGGCACGATCTCGTCCTCGTCGCTGTAGGGCAGGTCGATCACGGCCAGGCGACGCACGGTGGCGTCGGGGTCGCGCAGGCGGTCGGCGATGGCAGCAGTCATCGTGGTGGGTCCTCGGGGTCGGGCGCGGGCCGGTGGCTCAGCGCAGTAGGTAGGGGATGTCGACGGTGATGGCGCCAGTCGGGCAGTCCTGCTCGCAGGGCAGGCAGTACCAACACTCGTCGAAGGCCATGTAGGCCTTGCCCTTGACGATGTCGATCGCCAGCACATCGAGCGGGCAGACGTCGACGCAGACGGTGCAGCCCTTGTGGGCGATGCACTTGTCATCGTCCACGCGCACGGGCACTTGGGTGGCAGTGGTGGCCAGGGTCATGGCGGGGTGACCTCGATTCGTGGATGGGAGGGGTGGCGGGCGGCAGCCCGGCCGGTGCGGTGGCCCGTGGCGCCGGGCGCGGTCAGGCCGCCTGCGGCGCCGGGGTGGCGCCCGGGGCGATGCGCAGGCGCTGGTAGGCGGTGCGCTCTTGCTCGTCCACCGGCACGATGTACGGCTCCACAGCGCGCTTCTCGAGGACCATGGCGCCGCTTTCGCCCCGCTTGAGCAGAACATGGCAGAACCAGTTGGCGTCGTCGCGCTCGGGGTGGTCCACGCAGGCGTGGTACAGGCCCCAGCGGCTCTCGGTGCGAAAGAGGCTGGCGCGCGCGGCCATCTCGGCGCAGTCGAGGATGGAGTGCGCCTCCATCGCCCGCATCAGCTCGTGCGGGTTCGCGGCGGCCATCAAGCCCAGGTCCTCCCGGACCTCGGCCAGGCGCTGCAGTCCGATCTCGAACTTGCGGGTTACCTTGGGCGGTTGCAGGTAGTCGTTGACCAGGCGGCGGGTCTTGTATTCGATCTGGAAGGGTGTGAGGCCATCGCCGCGCTGCAGCGGTGCCAGGATGCGGGTGGCCTCGCGGGCCTCGGCGTCGTCGTCGTGGGCCGCCGGGCCGGTATCGGCGCAGTAGGCGGCGGCCTGCTCGCCGCAGATCTTGCCGTAGACGAAGGCGCCCAGCATGTAGTTGTGCGGCACGCTGGCGCAGTCGCCGGCGGCGTACAGGCCCGGCACCGAGGTCTCGCCGCGGGCATTGACATGGATGCCGGAGGCCGAGTGGCCGGAGCAGAAGCCGATTTCGGAGATGTGCATCTCGACCATCTTCTGGCGGTAGTTCGTGCCGCGGCCTTCGTGGAATCGGCCGCGGCTGGGCCGCTCGTTGCTGTGCAGGATGGTCTCGATCTCCTGGATGGTCTCTTCGGCCAGGTGGTCGAGCTTCAGGAACACCGGGCCGTTGCCGCTCTGCAGTTCGTTGTAGAACTCCTGCATCATCTGGCCGGACCAGTAGTCGCACTCGATGAAGCGCTGGCCATGGGCGTTGGCGGTGTAGCCGCCCAGCGGGCCGGTGACGTAGGCGCAGGCCGGGCCGTTGTAGTCCTTGATCAGCGGATTGATCTGGAAGCACTCCAGGTTGGCCAGCGCCGCGCCGGCATGAAAGGCCATGGCATGGCCGTCGCCGCAGTTGGTGGGGTTCTCGTAGGTACCCATCAGGTAACCCGACGAGGGCAGGCCCAGGCGGCCGGCTGCGCCGGTGCTGATCACCGCGGCCTTGGTGCGGATCACCACCAGTTCGGCCGTGCGACAGTCGAAGCCCATCACCGCCGCCACCTGCCCGTTCGGGCCGGTCAGCACGCGCGTGACCACCACGCGGTTGGTGATCTCCACCCGTGCCCGCTTGAGCTGCCGGTAGAGGATGCGCTTCATGTGGTGACCCTCGGGCATGGGCAGCACATAGGCGCCCAGGTGGTGCACCTTGCGCACGCTGTAGTCGCCGGTCTCGTCCTTCTCGAACTTCACGCCCCAGCGGTCCAGCTCCTCGATCATGGCGAAGCTGTTGGCGGCGTAGGCCATCACCGCTTCCTGGTCCACGATGCCGTCGTTGGCGACGGTGATCTCCTTGACGTACTGCTCGGGCGTGGCGTGGCCGGGGATGACCGCGTTGTTCAGACCGTCCATGCCCATGCTGATCGCGCCGCTGCGCTTGACGTTCGCCTTGTCGATCAGCAGCACGCGCAGCTTGGGGTTGGCCTCCTTGGCCTTCACGGCGGCCATCGGGCCGCCGGTGCCGCCGCCGATCACGACGAGGTCGAATTCCATGTTCAGGGTGTTCATCGGGTGCTCGCGTTGCGTTGGTGTGAGGGGAGGGGTTTCAGGTGCGGTCGATGCGCAGCCGGTACTGGAAGGCGTCGCCGCGGTAGTAGAGGTGTTCGTAGTCGACCGGCTGCTCGTTCACGTAGGTCAGGCGCTCGATGCGCAGCAGCGGCGCGCCTTCGGTCGTGGCCAGATGGCGGGCCAGGGTCTCGTCGGCGCTGATCGCCTCGATCTGCACATCGGCGTGCGTGAGGTGCAGCCCGTGGTCGTTCTCGAGGATGACGAAGATGTCGCGCGTCGGCAGGTCGGCGGTCAGCAGGCGCCGACCGATCGCTGCCGGAAACCAGCTCATGTCCACCGAGATCGGCTCGCGGTTCAGGTAGCGAAGCCGCTGGATCTGCACCACCGCTGCGCCGGGCCTGAGGCCGAGGTGGCGCGCCACCTGCTCGTCGGCCGGCTGCTCGCGGGTGGCAAGTACCTGCGAGAAGGTCTCGTAGCCGGCCGGGCCCATGGCCTCGCCGAAGCCCTGCAGCCGCGACAGGCTCTGGAAGGCCTTGGGCTTGGCGACGAAGCTGCCCTTGCCCGGCACCTTGAAGATCAGGCCTTCCTTTTGCAGGTCGCCGAGGGCCTGTCGGATGGTGATCCGGCTGACGCCGAAGGCCGCGATCATCTGCGTCTCCGAGGGCATCTGCGAATGCGGCGCATAGCTGCCGTCGAGCACGCGGCGGCGGATGATCTCGCGGATCTGCGCGTGCATCGGCACCGACGACATGGGCACCACGGTGCCCGGAGAGTCCACGGCCGCGGCGGTCGTCTGCGTCGCGGCGGGGCGGGGCGGTCGGCGCTGGGGCGAGGCGGACATCGGATGGGCGGAACCTGTTATGACAAGTCATGTCTAGCAACGCACGTGCCATGGTCCGGTCCGGCCAGGGCTTGCGCCGGCGCCAGAAGAACGCGCGCGGACGGGAGCGCACGCGGGCTCGCGCGACCGGACCTTGCGATTGCTCAAGCCGGTGCGCGCCGGGCTGCCGGCGCACCGTCGGGGGGTGGTCGGCACCAAGCCGGAACGGGGCGGCCCTGTCCGACGGCCGGGGTGCCGGCGGCCGCTGCGGCGTGATCGGTGGCGGACATCCACCGGGCGGTCGCGATCACGATGCACGCGTTCAAGCGCATGGTGCGTGACCGCGCCGTCGTGCGGTTGGACTGACATCGGACGTGACCGGCGCGGACCCGGGCCCCTCGCCCCGCGCCCCGCGCCCCGCGCCGATGGCGCCGCAGGTCTGCATGCACCGGTACCGCAGTGCCCTGGGGTGTGGGCATCCGTCCGGCCTGGGACGTGGAGGCCGACGTCACACGCCCGTTCCGGCGCAGGTGCGCCACCGGCACGCTGCCGGTGACCGTCCGCATGGGGTGCCCACCGCCGGCGCTTGGCCAGCCCTGCTGGGGCCGTTCACCGGCGGGTTGGACCGGACCGCGTGCGCGCGGGGCAACCCGCATCAGAACTCAGAAAATCTGTCATCTGATCGAAGACGGCATCGCTTTTTCTCGTGTCTGCGCGTGTTCACACTGTGGGCCATGCGCAGCAAGCTCTTCGTGCCCGGCAGCCGGCCGGAACTCTTCGACAAGGCCGCCGCCGGGCCGGCCGATGCCCTGTCCTTCGACCTGGAGGACTCGGTGCCCGAGGCCCGCAAGGCCGAGGCCCGCGACACGCTGGCCGCCTGGCTGGCGCAGCACGGGCCGCGCGTGGCCGCCAATGGAACGACAGGCAAGACCCTGATCGTGCGCGTCAATGCGCAGGACACGGCGCACTTTGCCGACGATGTGCGCGCCACCGTGCGCCCCGGCCTGCACCTGCTGAACCTGCCCAAGCCCGAGAGCGTGGACCAGGTGCTGGCCGCCGTGGCCGCGCTGGAGGCGGCCGAGCGTGCCAACGGCGTGCAACAGCCCGTGGGCCTGCTGCTGAACATCGAGACGCCGCGCGCGCTGCGCGAGGCGCATGCGCTGGCCTGTGCGCATCCGCGCGTCCAGGGCTTGCAGCTGGGCCTGGGCGATCTGTTCGAGCCGCTGGACATCGCGCGCGACGATGCGGCCGCGCGCCACCACGTGATGCTGCGCGTGCGCCTGGCCGCGGGCGAGGCCGGCCTCTACGCAATGGACGGCGCGCATCCCGATGTGGCCGACGCCAGCGGCTTCGAGGCCGAGGCGCGCATGGCGCGCGCGCTGGGCTTCATCGGCAAGAGCTGCATCCATCCCAGCCAGGTGGCGCGGGCGAACGCGGCCTTCCAGCCCACGGCGGCCGAGATCGAGCGCGCGCGCCGCATGCTGGCCGGGGCGCAGGCGGCGCAAGCGCAGGGCCTGGGCGCCGTGCTGGTGGATGGCCGCATGGTGGATGCGCCGTTCGTGCGCCGCGCGCAGTTGATCGTCGACCAGGCGCGCCAGCTGGGCCTGCTGGCCGACTGACGCAGCGCCCACCGAGCCAGGCACACAGACAGCCAGAACACACCCCCCACGAGACAAGCCGACATGACCCACTTCGCAACCTTCACCACCCGTCGCCGGCGCGCCCTGCTGACGCTGGCCGCCGCGCTGGCCCTGCCCGGCGCGGCCAGCGCGCAGGGCGGCTTTCCCGCCAAGCCCATCACGCTGGTGGTGCCCTATGCGGCCGGGGGCTCCAACGACGTGTTCGCACGCAAGCTGGGCCAGCAGCTGGGCGCGGTGCTCAAGCAGCCGGTGGTGGTGGACAACAAGCCCGGCGCCAGCGGCACCACCGGCACGTTGTTCGTCACCAAGGCGCCGGCCGATGGCCACACGCTGCTGCTGGTGTCGTCGAGCCTGGTGACCAATGGCGCCATCCAGCCCAACATGCCCTTCAACCCGCAGACCGATCTGGCGCCGGTGGCGATGATTGCCAAGGGCCCGTTCATCGTGGCGGTGAACCAGCAGTTCCCGGCGCGCACGCCCAAGGAGCTGATCGCCGAGCTGAAGTCCAAGCCCGGCAAGTACTCGTATGCCAGCTCGGGCGTGGCCAGCACCAACCAGTTCGCCACCGAGAGCCTCAAGGCGCTGAGCGGCAGCTTCGTGGTGCATGTGCCCTACCGCGGCATCGGCCCGGCCGTGACCGACCTGATCGGCAACCAGGTGCAGCTGCTGATCGCCAGCGGCCCGTCGCTGGCGCCGCATGTACGCAGCGGCCGCGTGCGCGCGCTGGCCGTCACCAGCGCCAAGCCCAGCCCCATCGCGCCCGAGCTGCCGGCCATGGCCAGCGCCGTGCCGGGCTACGAGTTCGAGGCCTGGTGGGGCGTGCTGGCGCCGGCCGGCACGCCGGCCGAGGTGGTGAAGCGGCTGAACGCCGAGATCAACGCCATCCTGGCCACGGCCGAGTTCAAGGACTTTCTGTTGAAGGAGGGCGCGCTGGCCGCGCAGATGAGCCCGCAGCAGTTCGCCGCCACCATCGCCGCCGACATCCCGCGCTGGCAGAAGCTGGCCAAGCAGCAGAACATCATTCCGGAATGAGCAGGGCGACGAGCGCGATGACATCCGATCCGATCCGCGGCCCGCTCACCGGCGTCAAGGTGCTGGACCTCAGTGCCTACATCGCCGGGCCCTACGGTTGTGCCATGCTGGCCGACCAGGGCGCCGAGGTGCTGAAGATCGAGCCGCCCGGCGGCGACAACCTGCGCCACTACCCCAGCACGCTGGCGCTGGAAAGCCGCGCCTTCCTGGGTGTGAACCGCAGCAAGCGCGGCCTGGTGCTGGACCTGAAGCGCGCCGACGACCTGGCTGCGCTGCTGAAGCTGGTGCGCGAGGCCGACGTGCTGGTGCACAACTTCCGCCCCAGCGTGCCGCGGCGCCTGGGCATCGCCTTCGACCAGCTGCAGGCGCTGAACCCGCGGCTGATCTACTGCGCCGTGACCGGCTTCGGCGACCGCGGCCCGCTGAAGGACAAGGCCGGCTACGACCAGGTGCTGCAGACCTTCAGCGGCATGTGCGACGAGCAGGGGCCGCGCGGCGGCCCGCCCGAGATCCTGTACGGCTCGGTGGTGGACTACTTCGCCGCCTCGCTGGTGGCGGGCGGCGTGGCCTCCGCGCTGTACGAGCGCGAGCGCAGCGGCCTGGGCCAGGAAGTGGGTGTGTCGCTGCTGCGCGCGGCGCTGACGATGCAGTCGGCGCGCCTGGTGTGGGCCGATGGCGAGCCGCGCGATGTGAGCCGCGACATGCGCTCGGGCGGCATCACCGGCCTGCATCCCACCAAGGCGGGCCACCTGTACCTGTCGGCCAACACGCCGCACTTCTGGCGCGCGCTGTGCGAGCACACCGGCCTGATGGCCCTGCACGACAACCCGCGCTACGACAGCGTGCGCAAACGTGCCGAACACCGCGACGAGATCGTGCCGCAGCTGCGCGCGGCGCTGCAGGCGCGCAGCGCGCTGGAATGGGAAACCGTGTTCGGCGAGAGCGTGCCCTGCGCCGCCTCACGCGGCGTGGCCGACATGTTCGACCACCCGCAGGTGCTGGCCGAAGAGATGGTCGCCACGCTGCCGCACCCCACGCTGGGCCAGTACCGTGGCTTTGCGCAGCCCTGGGTGTTCAGCCGCACGCCGGGGCCGGCGCCGTTTGCCGCGCCCACGCTGGATCAGCATGGTGAAGCCGAGCGGCAGCGCCTAGCCGGGTCAGGGGATCCGGCCAGTCAGGCGGCCACGGGCCACAGCTGATCGGCGATGCGGCGCCGGTGGTGCGCCGCGTCGCCGAACCAGGGCTGCAGCCACAGTGCGCGGCGCAGGTAGAGCTGGGCATCGCAGTCCCAGGTGAAGCCGAAGCCGCCGTGGAACTGCACGGCGCGGTCGCCGGCCAGCATCAGGCTGTCGCCGGCCTCGGCCTTGGCCATGCGCAGCGCCAGTTCGGTGGCCGCGTCGGGCGCACCGTCGTTCATCAGCGTCGCGGCATGGGCCACCAGCGAGCGGGCGCGCTCCAGGCCCACCAGGATGTCGGCGCACGGGTGCTTCAGGCCCTGGTAGCTGCCGATCTTGCGGCCGAAGGCGCTGCGGGTGTTGAGGTAGTCCACCGTGACGTCCAGCGCGCCGGCGATGCCGCCCGCGGCCTCGGCCGCCGCCAGCAGCCAGCCCATGCGCTGGATGGCGGCCACGGCGGCCTGGGCGGAGGCGCCGGTGATCAGGTGGTCGGCCGGCAGTTGCACGCCGTCCAGGCTCAAGCGGTAGACGCGCCGGGACTCGTCGCTCACCACCTCGCGCTGCGTGGCGCCCGGCGGCAGGGCGCTGCAGGGCAGCAGGGCGAGGGCCAGCGCGCCCTCGCATTGCACGGTGACCAGCCGCAGGTTGGCCACGCCGGCATCAGTCACCAGGGTCTTGCTGCCGTTCAGGCGCACGGTGGCGCCGTGGCGCGTGGCGGTGGCAGCCGGGTGGGTCAGGCACCAGTCGCCATCGTCCTCGAACAGCGCCACGGTGGCCGCCATGCCCTGCGCCAGCTGCGGCAGCCAGGCGTCCTGCCAGGCGGGCTGGCCGCTGGCCAGCAGGCCCTGGATGGCCAGTTGCGTGCTGGCGAACGGCGTGGCCAGCAGGTGGCGGCCCAGCGGCTCGGCCACCGTGGCCACGCTGCCCGCGCCCAGGCCACTGCCGCCCCAGGCCTCGGGCACGGCAATGCCCAGCCAGCCGAGCTGGCCGATCTCGGTCCACACGGCGGCATCGAAGCCGGTGTCGCTGTCGATCAGGCTGCGCACGCGAGCGCTGGGCGAGCGCTCGCGGCAGAAGGCGGCGGCCGATTCCAGCAGCATGGCCCGCTCGTCGCTGAAGCGGATGGCCGTGTCTTGAAGGGGGTTGTTCATGACATGAGCCTTCAATCTTTCGGCAGGCCCAGCACGCGCTCGGCCACGATGTTGCTCTGGATCTGGCTGGGCCCGCCGCCGATGGTGGCGGCGAAGGCGTTGAAGTAGCTGCGCGGCCACAGCCCGCCATCGGGCGCGGCGGCATCGCCCACCCAGCGCGCAGCATGGCTGCCCTGCAGGCTGAGCGCGAACTGCATCAGCCGCCGGTGGTGCTCACTCAGCCGCAGCTTGTTCGACAGCGGGATGGCATCGGGCCGCTCGCTCACCAGCGCCGGGATGCGCTGGCGCTCGGTGCTGAGCCGGTCGCCGCGGCTCTCGATGACAAAGCGTGCCAGCTGGTCGCGCACCCACGGGTCCTCGATGGCCGGGCGGCCGTCGCGCTTGACGCGCTGGGCCAGCGCGATCACGTCGTCCACCGTCACCGCCATGCGCGACAGGCCGCCGGCCTGGCCGCCCGAGGCGCCACGCTCGAAGGTCAGCGTCATCATCGCGATCTTCCAGCCCTCGCCCTCGCGGCCCATCAGGCAGCTGGCGGGGATGCGCGCATCGGTGAAGAAGGTCTGCGTGAAGCCGTATTCGCCGGTGAGCTTCTTGATCGGCACGGTCTCGATCCCGGGCGTGTCCATCGGCACCAGGAAGTACGACAGGCCGGCATAGCGCTTGGATTGCGGATCGGTGCGGGCCAGCAGGATCATGTAGCGGGCGTGGTTGCCCAGGCTGGTCCAGATCTTGGCGCCGTTGATCACGTAGTGGTCGCCATCGCGGTGGGCGCGCGTGGTGCAGGCCGCCAGGTCGGAGCCGTTGTCGGGCTCGCTGAAGCCCTGGCACCAGATGTCGTCGGCGCTGAGGATGCCGCGGATGTAGCGCTGCTTCTGTGCCTCGGTGCCGATGGCCAGGATCAGCGGGCCGGCCCAGAACAGGCCGATGGTGTTGGTGCAGAACGGCACCTTGAGCCGTGCCATCTCGGCGTTGGCGATGTCCTGCTCCACCTGCGGCCGGCCGCGGCCGCCATAGGCCTCGGGCCAGGCCCGGCCCAGGTAGCCGGCCTGCCACACCTGCTTCTGCCAGGCGCGCAGGAAGGCGAGCTGCTCGTCGCTGCCCACCTCCATGAAGGATTCGGGCAGCAGAAAGCCGGGGTCGGCCGGGCGGTGGGCTTCCAGCCAGGCCACCACCTCGCGGCGGAAGGCGGCCAGTTCAGGGGTGTCGGCCTCGGGGGCGGGGGTGTCGGTGCTCACGGCGGTCGGATCTCCGGCGAAAAGGCGCCGGGCATCTTCGGTGCCCGGGCCAGCGGGCACTGTCGCCTTGGGAGCAGGCCGGATTGGGGACTGCCCGTAGTCCGCGACGGTTCAGCCTTCGTAGCGCCGGCCCAGGTCCAACAACTCCGGTGTGCCGATCACGCTGTTCAGGCCGTCGAAGTCCAGCATGCGGTCCTGCATGGCGGTGGTGCAGCCGTCACCTTTGAGCGTGGCGAAGTAACCCTGCAGCTGCTGCGCCAGAAAGCGCACCGTGCCACCCGGAAAGATGACGATGCGAAAGCCGATCTCGCCCAGGGCCGCGGCGCTGCGCACCGGCGTCTGCCCGCCTTCCACCATGTTGGCCAGCAGCGGCACGCGCGGGCTGAATCGAGCGCAGGCGGCGGCCATGTCGGGCGGTGTGCGCAGCGCCTCGATGAACAGCGCATCCACGCCGCAGGCCAGGTAGGCCTCGGCGCGCTCGAAAGCGGCGTCCAGGCCTTCGACCGCGATGGCGTCGGTGCGCGCCAGGATCAGCGTGTCGGCGCTGTGGCGGGCATCGAGCGCGGCGTTGAGCTTGCCGCACATCTCGGCCGTGGACACCAGCGACTTGCCGGCCAGGTGGCCGCAGCGCTTGGGGAAGGTCTGGTCCTCGATCTGCAGCATGGCCGCGCCGGCGCGCTCGAAGCAGCGCACGGTGCGCTGGGTGTTGAGCGCGTTGCCATAGCCGGTGTCGGCGTCCACGATCACCGGCAGCGCCACGCGGTCGGTGATGCGCGCCAGCACGTCGGCGGTTTCGGTGGCCGTGGTCAGGCCGATGTCGGAGCGGCCCAGCTGGGTGTAGGCCACGGCACCGCCCGACAGGTACAGCGCCTCGAAGCCGGCCTGCGCGGCCAGCAGGGCCGACAGCGGGTCGTAGACGCCAGGCGCCAGCAGCGGCGTGGGGGCGGCCAGGCGCGGGCGCAGTGTGGCGCTGCTCATGCCGGCTTGGCGCCGGTGGCGGCCACCACCTGGGTCCAGCGGCTGATCTCGGCACGCAGGAAGGCGGCGAACTCGCCGGGCGTGTTGCCCACCGGCGCCAGGCCCTCGCCCTGCAGGCGCTGCTGCATCTCGGCGCTGGCCAGGCTGGCGCGGGTGGCAGCGGCCAGCTGGCTGGCGGCCTCGGCCGGCAGGCCGGCCGGTGCGAACAGGCCGTACCACGAGCTGTAGTCGAAGCCGGGCACCAGCTCGGCCACCGGCGCCACGTCGGGGAAGCCGGCCACGCGCTGCGCCGTGCTGACCGCCAGCGGCCGGACCTTGCCGCTCCTGACCAGCTGCTGCACGGTGGCCATGTTGCTGAACAGCAGGTCGACCTGGTTGCCCATCACGTCGCTGACCGCCGGGCTGGCGCCCTTGTACGGCACGCTGACCAGGTTCAGCCCGGTCTGCACGCGCAGCATCTCGCCGGCCAGGTGGTTGGCGCTGCCCACGCCGGCCACCGCGATGCTGAGCGCCGTGTTGCCGGCCTTGGCCTGGGCCACCAGCTCGCGCAGGTTGGCGGCCTTCAGCCCGGGCCGGGCCACCAGCATCAGCGGCGAGGTGGCCACCAGGCTCAGCGGCGTGAAGTCCTTCACCGCGTCGAAGGGCAGCTTGCCGAACAGCGCCGGGTTGATCGCGTGGCTGGTGTAGCTGAGCAGCAGCGTGCCGCCATCGGGCTCGGCCTTGGCCACGGCGCCGGCGGCGATGTTGCCGGCCGCGCCGGGGCGGTTGTCGACGATGACGCCGCGCCGCAGCCGGCCGGCCAGCTCCTGGGCCAGCGCGCGCGCCACCAGGTCGGTGCCGCCGCCGGGCGTGGCGCCCACCAGCAGCTTGGTGGTGGCCGGCGCCGGGCCCTGGGCCCAGGCCGGCAGCGGCACGCCGGTGGTGGCGCTGAAGGTGGCTGCGCCGGCCAGGCCGGTGAGCAGGTCGCGACGTCGCATGCGGGGTCTCCTGGTGGTGGGCGGGCGCTCAGGCCGGCTGGGCTTCGGCGCGGCGCTTGATCGGCGCCCAGGGCTTGTGCAGCATGCCCAGGGCCGCGGCCTGGCGCGCCTCGTAGGTGGCGAACTCGGGCGTCTGCTGGCTGCCGCGCAGGCCGCCGCGCACGGCGTTGCCACGCGTGTCGATGAAGTACTCGGCCCAGTCGGCCGGCAGCGGCTGCGAGCCCGGCACGGCCAGCCACAGGCGCAGCAGGTGGCGCTTGCGGTCGGCCTCCTCGAAGTCCTCGAAGGCGGTGCGTGAGTGCACGATGACGTAGTTGTTCACCAGCTGCATGTCACCCTCATCCAGGTGCATGCGGTAGCACCAGCGCGGGTCGGCCATCAGCTCTTCCAGCAGGTCCAGCGCTTCCCACTGTTGATCGGTCACGCGCGGCACCTCGGGAAAGTCGCGCTGCGCGGCGACGATGTTCTTGCGGTTCACGCGCATCGTGAACGGCGCCGAGTCGTCGCCGATGATCGGGCAGGCGTAGTAGGGCGGCTGCACCGGGTCCTGCGCGCCCTGGTAGTGGTGATAGAACGGCTGCTTCAGCACGGCCAGCAGGTCGGGGCGGCGCTGTCCCAGTTCCTCGGCCACGGCGATGGTGCTGGTGACGATGCTCTCGCCGCCGCTCTTGGCGGTGCGCCGGCACAGCAGGGCCACCACGTCGGCCGAATCCATGTGGAAATCGAGGCTGGCGTTGGTGTTGTAGCCGCGGCCGTTCTTGCCCTTGTAGACGGCGCCGATGTCGCGCACGTCGTTCATGTGCTGGCTGGCCGGGTTCTGCGTGCGCGCCACGCCCATGTGCAGGCCCATGCCCCAGTACGCGAGCTTGGCGTCGTCCTCGCTCCAGCGGTCGACCGGAAAGCCCTTCAGCAGGCACAGGCCCCAGCGGCCCTGCGTGGTGGCCATGGCGCGGTCCAGCGCGGCGCGGGCCACGTCGTTGAGCGGGAAGTCCTGCGGCGTCATCGCCAGCCAGGGCTTGCCCAGGGCCTTGGCATGGGCCAGCGCGGCGTCCACGCCGGCCACCTCGTCGGCAGACAGGCGCTGGACCCAGCTGGTGTCGGTGCGGGCTTCTTCGGCGGTCCAGGCGCGGGGGGCGGATGCGGTCATTGCCAGGGGGTCTCCAGTGCGGGGGTCGGATGGGGGTGTGAAGCGGCCTGGCCAGGCAGTGGCGCCAGTCTAGGTTTGACCCAGCGCAAGAAAAAGCGATTAGATTTGGCGTGCTTGTTAAGGAATCTTGATGAAGATCGACGCCTTCGCCACGCTGGACGCGGTACTGCGCGGCGGCTCGCTGGCCGCCGCGGCGCAGGAGATGCACCTGACCGCCAGCGCGGTGAGCATGCAGATGAAGCAGCTGGAGCGGTTTCTCGGCCAGCCGCTGTTCGACCGCTCGGGCCACCAGGTGCGGCCCACCGAGTTGGCGCACGATGTGGCAGCCACCCTGCGTGAGCCGCTGCAGCAGCTGCAGGCCCTGCGCCGCCATGCGCCGCGCGCGGTGGAGGGCGTGGTGAAGCTGGGCGTGATCGAGTCGCTGATGCCGGTGCTGCTGGCCGGCACCCTGGCCGAGCTGAAGGCCCGTTACCCGCGGCTGGAGCTGCGGCCGATGCGCGGGCGCAGCACCGGCCTGACCGATGCCGTGAAGGCCGGTGAACTGGACGCCGCGGTGGTGGCCGAGCCCGAGAGCGGCGGCTCGGCGCGGCTGCTGTGGCACCCGCTGTTCCGCCGCGAGATGCGGCTGATCGCCCCGCCCGGCGCGGTGGAGACCTCGGTGCCGGCGCTGTTCAAGCAGCACGACTGGATCCGCTACGACCGGCAGACCATCTCGGGCGCGCTGGCGGCGCGCTTCGTGGCGGCCCATGTGCAGCACAAGCGCGGCACGCTGGAGCTGGACAGCATCCCGGCCATCGTGTCGCTGGTCAGCGCCGGGCTGGGCATTGCCGTGGTGCACCTGGTGGACGCCGGCATCTGCCAGACGCACCCGGTGCGCTTCGTCAAGCTGGGACGTGCGGCGCCGGCGGTGCAGATGTCGCTGGTGATGCGCAAGGCCGATGCCGACAGCCGGCTGCTGGCGGCCGTGCGCGAGGCGATGGGCCAGGCGGTGGCGGCGGCCTTGCGGCACCGGGCGATGGCGGGCCTGTAGGCAGCCTGCCTATCATCGGCCGATGCCTGAACCCGCCGCGCCGCCCTCGTCCGTCAGCAAGCCCGTCATGCCCGCCGGCGTGTGGGTGCTGGGCTTCACCAGCCTGCTGATGGACATCTCGTCGGAGATGATCCACAGCCTGCTGCCGCTGTTCCTGGTGGGGCCGCTGGCACTGAGCGTGCTGACCGTGGGCGTGATCGAGGGCATTGCCGAGAGCACGGCGCTGATCACCAAGGTGTTCAGCGGCATGCTCAGCGACTGGCTGGGCCGCCGCAAGGGCCTGGCAGTGCTGGGCTATGCGCTGGGCGCGGCCAGCAAGCCGGTGTTCGCGCTGGCCCATGGCGCCAGCGCGGCGGGCATCGTGATCGCCGCGCGCTTTGCCGACCGCGTGGGCAAGGGCATCCGCGGCGCGCCGCGCGACGCGCTGCTGGCCGACCTGACGCCGCCGGCCATCCGCGGTGCCGCCTTCGGCCTGCGCCAGAGCCTGGACACCGTGGGCGCCTTCACCGGCCCGTTGCTGGCCAGCGGCCTGATGCTGCTGTGGGCGGGCGACTTCCGCGCAGTGTTCTGGGTGGCGGTGATCCCGGGCGTGCTGTCGGTGGCCGTGCTGGCCTTCGGCCTGCGCGAGCCGCCGCGGCCGGCCGACGCGCCGCCGCCGGTCAACCCGATCCGCCGCGAGGCGCTGGCCCAGCTGCCGCGCGCCTACTGGGCCGTGGTGGCGGTGGGGGCGCTGGCCACGCTGGCGCGCTTTTCCGAGGCCTTTCTGGTGCTGCGCGCCAGTGACCTGGGCGTGCCCGCCGCCTGGGTGCCGCTGGTGATGGTGGCGATGAGCGGCGTGTACGCGGCCAGCGCCTACCCGTTCGGCCGGCTGGCCGACCGCCTGCCCCATCAGGTGTTGCTGGCCGGGGGCCTGGGGGTGCTGATCGCGGCCGATGCCGTGCTGGCGCTGGCCACCGGCTGGGCCGGCCTGGGCCTGGGCGTGGCGCTGTGGGGCGTGCACATGGGCATGACCCAGGGCCTGCTGGGCGCGATGGTGGCCGACACCGCGCCGGCCGCGCTGCGCGGCACGGCCTTCGGCCTGTTCAACCTGGCCAGTGGCCTGGCGATGCTGGCGGCCAGCGTGATCGCCGGTGCGCTGTGGACCACGCTGGGCCCGGCGGCCACCTTCGCGGCCGGTGGCGGCTTTGCGGCGCTCACGCTGCTGGCACTGGTGCCGCTGGCCCGCCGCAGCGTGCCGGCCTGAACCGCCGCCGCCCGCGTGACAGGCGCTGCCCGGCGCCGCTTCCACAATGCGCGACAGCCCTTGTCCCGACGCTGGAGCCTGCCCGTGAAGATCGTCCAAGCCACCGCCCTCGACTCGATCGCCGACTACGCGCTGCGCGATGCGCCGGTGCCTGAACCGGGGCCGGGCCAGGTGCGCATCGACGTGGCGGTGTGCGGCGTGGGCTATGTGGATGCGCTGGTGTCGCTGGGCCGCTACCAGGTCAAGCCGCCGCTGCCGCACATCCCTGGGCAGGAGGTGGCCGGCCGCGTGGCGGCGCTCGGCGAGGGCGTGAGCGGCCTGGCGTTGGGCGATCGCGTGATGGCCACCGTGCGCGGCGGTTTTGCCGAGTGCGCGCTGGCCGATGCCCAGGCCGTCTGGCGCCTGCCCGAGCGCCTGGCGGACGCACCGGCCGCGGGCTTTCGCATCAACCACCTCACCGCGCTGCATGGCCTGCGCGACCGCGCGCGGCTGCAGCCGGGCGAGACCCTGGTGGTGCTGGGCGCCGCCGGCGGCGTGGGCATGGCGGCCGTGCAGGTGGGCCGGGCGATGGGTGCCCAGGTGATCGCCGTGGCGTCCACCGAGGCCAAGCGCGCCTATGCGCTGGCCCATGGCGCCCACCGCGTGCTGGACAGCGCGGTGGAAGGCTGGCGCGAGCGGCTGAAGGCCGTGTGCGCCGAACTGGCCAGCTCGCACACTGCGCGGCCGGGCCCCCTCGGGCCCGACGTGGTGTTCGACCCGCTGTGCGGCCCGCTGTTCGAGCCGGCCTACCGGTCGCTGGCCTGGGGTGGCCGGCACCTGGTGGTGGGCTTCGTCGGCGGGCCCATCCCCGCGCTGAAGGCCAACCTGCCGCTGATGAAGGGCGCCTCGCTGGTCGGCGTGGACGTGCGCCAGTTCGGCGAGTACGAACCCGAGCGCGCCCGCGCCCAGGTGGACGAGCTGCTGCAGTGGGCGGCCGACGGCCGGCTGGCCCCGCCGGTGGGGCGCGAGTTCGCGCTGGGCGAATTTGCCGAGGCGCTGAACTACGCGATGGGCGGCCAGGGTCTGGGCAAGACGGTGCTGCGGGTCGCCGCCGGCACCTGAGCAGCGACGGCCGGACCGGCCTGAACTGTCTCAGTTTGCGAAGCGTTCGGCCGGGAGGCCAGGCGCTGCGCGGCGCTGTCCGCACGTTCGATTGGTTGTTGCTGCAACCAGATTTGATGGCGACTTTCCACTGTAGCAACAGGGTTTCCGATAGTTGTGACCACAACTGTTGACTTATATCGTTGTGATTGCAACCAAATGGATGTGGGTGGTGGCCGTCGCGCGCCCTGGTCAGATAGTTCGGTTGCTGAACAAATTCAACCCATCACACGCTGCCCGGAGATGCCCATGTCGCACCGCTCGCCCCTTCTGCGCTCCCTCACGGCCGTGGCCGCCGCCCTGCCGCTGGTGCTGGGCGCCTTCTCCGCTCAGGCGCAGGAGGTCACGATCAAGTTCTCGCACTTCCTGCCGCCCAACAGCAACTTCCACAAGAACGTGGCCGAGCCCTGGTGCGCCGCCATCGCCAAGGATTCGGGTGGCAAGCTGAAGTGCCAGATGTACCCCGCGCTGCAGCTCGGCGGCACGCCGCCGCAGCTGGTGGACCAGGTGAAGAACGGCGTGGCCGACGTGGTGTGGACCTCGCCCAGCTACTCCACCGGCCGCTTCCCGCGCACCGAGGCGCTGGAGCTGCCCTTCAGCCTGCCGCCGGGCGGCCTGGACGGCAGCCGCGCGATGTGGGACTACTACCAGAAGAACGGCGTCGAGGATTTCAAGGACTTCAAGGTGCTGGCCATCTTCAGCGCCAGCAACGTGGTGATGTCCACCGCCAGCAAGCCCATCCTCACGGTCGATGGCTTCAAGGGCGTGAAGCTGCGCAGCCCCTCGCGCTTTGCCGCGCTGTTCCTCACCGCGCTGGGCGGCACGCCGGTGAACATGCCGGTGGCGCAGGTCACCGAGTCGATCAGCAAGGGTGTGATCGACGGCGCCATGGCGCCGTGGGAGGTGCTGCCGGCCACCAAGATCGACGAGGTCACCAAGTACCACATGGAAGGTCAGGCCAACCAGCCCGGCTTCACGCAGACGCCGATGGCCATCCTGATGAACAAGGCCAAGTACGACAGCCTCGCGCCCGAGCTGAAGGCTGCCATCGACAAGAACAGCGGCCAGAAGCTGGTCGACCTGACCGGCAAGGTCTGGGACGACGGCAACAACGACGCGCGCAAGAAGATGACGGCCCAAGGCAACAAGGTGCTGGTGATCAAGCCCGAGGACTACGCCGCGATGAAGAAGGCCGCCGCCAGCGTGGAGGCCGACTGGATCAAGCAGGCCACGGCCAAGGGCCTGGATGGCGCCAAGCTGGCCGCCGATGTGCGCGCCATCGGCGCCAAGTACATGCCCAAGTGATGGGGCCGGCGGCACCGCAGCGAAAGCGACTTCATGGCTGAACTCAATCCCGTGGCCGAGCCCTCGCACGCGCCCACCCCGGTGGGCGGCGTGCCGCGCTGGCTGGACCGCCTGATCACCGGCTGGGGCCTGGCCGGTGGCGTGCTGTTCTGCGCCATCGTGGCGATGAGCATCGTGTCCATCCTGGGCCGCAAGCTGCTGGCCTCGCCGATCCAGGGCGACATGGAGCTGCTGCAGATGGGCGCGGCCATCGGCTCGGCGGCCTTTCTGCCGCTGTGCGAGCTGTATGACCACCACATCAAGGTGGATGCGCTGACCACCTGGATGAGCGAGCGCGGCCGCGCCGTGCTCGACACGCTGGCCCACACGCTGCTGCTGGGCGTGGCCCTGCTGCTGACCTGGCGCACCGCGCTGTACATGCTGGAGGCGCACGAGAACCAGGAGGTGAGCACGCTGCTGCTGGTGCCGCTGTGGCAGCCGGTGGCGTTGCTGGTGCCCAGCTTCGTGCTGCTGGCGCTGGCGGCACTCAGCCGTGTGAATGCCTCGCTGCGCGTGGCGGTGAAGGGGGCTGCGGCATGAGCGGCATGGCGATCGGCTTGACGGTGTTCGCGGGCCTGCTGGCCCTGCTGGCGCTGCGCGTGCATGTGGGCGTGGGCATGTTCATCGGCGGTGCGGCCGCGTACCTGGCGATGAACCAGGGCGACCCGAACGCGCTGCTGTTCACGATGAACCACCTGGCCTATGCCCGGTTGTCGAACTACGACCTGGCGGTGATTCCGCTGTTCATGCTGATGGGCCAGTTCGCCACGCATGGCGGCCTGTCCAAGAGCCTGTTCCGCTGCGCAGCGGCCTTCCTGGGCCATTTCCGCGGCGGCCTGGCGATGGCGGCCACCGGTGCCTGCGCGGGCTTCGGCGCCATCTGCGGCTCATCGCTGGCCACCGCGGCCACCATGGCCCAGGTGGCGCTGCCCGAGCTGCGCGCGCACGGCTACTCGGGCCGCCTGGCCACCGGCACGCTGGCTGCGGCCGGCACGCTGGGCATCATGATCCCGCCGTCGGTGCCGCTGGTGGTGTATGCGGTGCTCACGCAGGAATCGATCGGCAAGCTGTTCGTGGCCGCGGTGATCCCGGGCCTGATCGCCATGCTGGGCTACATGCTGGTGATCCGCATCGTGGTCACGCTCGATCCCAAGGCCGGACCGGCCGGCGGCAAGGCGCCCTGGAGCGAGCGCCTGGCCGCACTGCTGGGCGTGCTGCCGGTGGCCGGCGTGTTCGTGGTGGTGATCGTGGGCATCTACGGCGGCTGGGCCAACCCCACCGAGGCGGCGTCGATCGGCGCGGCGGCCTGCGGCGTGCTGGCCATCGTCAACGGCGGCATGCGCTGGCCCGGCATCCAGGCCAGCCTGATCGGCACGGCGCACGCCACGGCCATGATCTTCCTGGTGCTGCTGGGCGCCGACCTGCTGAACTCGGGCCTGGCCGTCACGCAGCTGCCCAACGAGCTGGCCACCTGGGTGAAGAACAGCGGCCTGCCGCCGCTGGCGGTGCTGGTGGCCATCCTGGTGGTCTACGTGCTGCTGGGCTGCGTGATGGACTCGCTGGCGATGATCCTGCTGACCATTCCCATCTTCTACCCGATGGTGATGGGCCTGGACTTCTACGGCATGAGCGCGCCCGACAAGTCGGTATGGTTCGGTATCCTGGCGCTGATGGTGGTGGAGATCGGCCTGGTGCATCCGCCGGTGGGCATGAACCTGTTCATCATCCAGAAGCTGGCCAAGGACGTGCCCTACCTCGAGACGGCCAAGGGCGTGATGCCCTTCCTGACGTCGGACTTCATCCGCATCAGCTTCCTGGTGGCCTTCCCGGCGCTGTCGCTGTGGCTGGTCCACTCGATGTGACGCGATGCCTGGATCGAACGCCCCCCGCCGCCGTGGCGCCAGCGGCCAGCTGCCCACGCTGGACCGCTACCTGACCTACCGGCTGCACATGCTGGCCAAGCTGAGCGACCGCGCCAGCCATGACCTGTACCTGCGCGAGTGCGGCCTGCCGCTGGGCGAGGCGCGCTGCCTGGCCTGCATCGGTTCGTTCCCGTCGCTCACGGTCAACGACCTGGCCTTCCAGGCCAACCTCGACAAGGGTCAGGCCAGCCGGGCGGCGGCCTCGCTGGTGGCGCAGGGCCTGGCCCGCAAGGAGGCCAGCCCGCTGGATGGGCGCAGCGTGGTGCTGTCACTCACCCCGGCGGGCCGGGTGCGCTGGTCACAGACCATGAAACTGATCGACGAGCGCAATGCCGCGATCTTCGACTGCCTGACGCCCGATGAACGCGTGCTGCTCGGCCAGCTGTTCGACCGGCTGCTCGAGCATGCGCGCCGGGCGCCCGACGATCAGGCCACCTGAACCTGGATGCGGCGCGGCTGCGCTTGCGCGGCCTTGGGGATGCGCACGCGCAGCACGCCTTGGCTCAGTTCGGCGCTGACGCGCTCCGCATCCAGTTCCTTGCTGAGCGTGAAGGCGCGGCGGTAGCGCGTCAGCCCCACCTCGGTGTGGCTGGGCGTGCTGCCTTCGCGCAGCGTGGCGCTGATCTCGGCCTCGATGGCCAGGCGGTCGCCTTCCACGCGCAGCTGCAGCGCGTCGCGCGCCACGCCGGGCAGATCGGCATACAGGGTGATGCCGCTGGCGTCTTCCACCACGTCCACCAGGGGCAGCAGGGCGGGGGCTTCTTGGGTGTCGCGGGTCGGGGTGTTCATGTCGGGCTCCTGGGCATGGGGGCAAGCGGGAGAGGGCGGCGCCTTACAGCACCGGGATGCGGCGCGGCTGCGTCTGGCCACGGCGTGGCACAGTGATGCGCAGCACGCCATCGCGGTAGGCGGCCTGCACGGCCGCGGCGTCGATGTCGTCGGGCAGGCTCACCACGCGGCGGAAGTGGCCGTCGAAGCGCTCCTGCAGGTGCACCGTCTGGCGCGTCTCGCCCGCACGCTCACCGTTGGCGTTGGCAGGCAGCGTGGCGGCGCGCCGGCCTTCCAGCGTGAGCACGCCACGCTCGAGGTTGACCTCGATGGTGGCCGGGTCCAGCCCGGGCGCGAAGGCCAGGATCTCCACCGCCTCGGGCGTGGCGCCCACGTTCAGCGCGGGGTAGCCGCCGCGCCCGGCGCCCCGGATGGCGGGTGAGCCATCGAAGGCGCCTTGCAGGTCGCGCTGCAGGCGGCCGAATTCGTTCATCAGGTCGTGCGGAAACAGGCTGCGGTAAAGCATGGCGATCCTCGGCGGTTCGGTGGTCGGGTGGGCCGCGTCGGCTTGGCAGCGCGGCCCGTGACGCACAGTTCAGGCCGCTGCGGCGGCTTTCAAGAGGCCGGGAAATAGAGGCGCCGCACCATGCGTTAAGCTGCTGGCCGTCATGAACGAACCAGTACAAAAGCCGCGCCGGGGCCGGCCGCCGAGCGACACCACCGGCCGCACCAACGACCCCGAGCGCACCATGGCCGACATCCTGGCCGTGGCGATGCGCGAGTTCGCCGACAAAGGCCTGGCCGGCGCACGCATCGACGAGATCGCCGCGGCCACGCGCACCAGCAAGCGCATGATCTATTACTACTTCGGCAGCAAGGAAGGGCTGTACGTGGCGGTGCTGGAAGAGGCCTACCGCCAGATGCGCGTGATCGAGAGCGGCCTGCAGCTCGACGACCTGCCGCCCGAGCAGGCGTTGCGCACGCTGGTGGCCTTCACGGTGGATTACCAGCTGGCGCACCCGGAGTTCATCCGCCTGGTGATGACCGAGAACATCCACCGCGGCGAGTACCTGGCGCAAAGCCAGAGCATCCGCGAGCTCAACGTGCCGGCCATCGAGGGCCTGCGCCGCGTGTACCAGCGCGGCGTGGCCGCGGGCGTGTTCCGCGCCGGCGTGGACCCGGTGGACCTGCACATGTCGATCAGCGCGTTGAGCATCTTCAACGTGGCCAACCGCCACACCTTCTCGCTGATCTTCCAGCGCGACCTGGAGTCGCCGGCGGCCATCGCCGCACGGCGCGAGTCCATCGTGGAGATGGTGGTGCGCCACGTGCGCGCCTGATACCTGAGGCACCCGGCTCCGCGGGTACGCGAAGCCACCCGCCGGGCGGGTGCGGGCCTGCTTGGGAGCGGCCCGGCGCTGGCCCGCTGACATGCGGGTTTCCACCCAGAATAAAACTAACCAGTTCGTACAAAATTGGTTCCGCGACGGGCAGCGGGCTGTCCGTTGGCCATGCCGTGTGCGAGGAGACCCCCGATGAACAGAGTGATCAACGGCTACTGCCGGCTGCTGGAATGGGCCATGGTGGCCATGCTGGCGCTGATGGTGTTGCTGGTGTTTGGCAACGTGGTGCTGCGCTATGCGTTCTCGTCGGGCATCACGGTGTCGGAGGAGGTCTCGCGCTGGCTGTTCGTGTGGATGTGCTTCCTGGGCGCCATCGTCGCGCTCAAGGAGCATGGCCACCTGGGCACCGACATGCTGGTGGGCCGCCTGGGCCCGACCGGCAAGCGAGCCTGCCTGGTGCTGGCGCAGCTGGCCATGCTGGGCATCAACGGCCTGCTGCTGCAGGGCAGCTGGGCGCAGATGGTGATCAACCGCGAGGTCGAGGCGCCGGTCACCGGCGCGTCGGTGGCCATCTTCTACGCCTCGGGCGTGGTGTTCGCGGTGTCGGCCACGCTGATCCTGCTGCGCGAGCTGTGGCGCACGGTGAGCGGCCAGGTGCGCGACGAAGACCTGGTGATGGTGCAGGAGAGCGAAGACCTGGCGCAGGTGGAAGACCTGCACCTCGACCGCAGCGTCACCTTCAAGAAGCATTGAGCCGGGAAGGGCTGTCATGACTGTTTTTGTCTTCCTCGGCTCGCTGCTGGCCGCCATGGCCATCGGCCTGCCCATCGCCTATGCGCTGCTGGCCTCGGGCGTGGCGCTGATGTGGCACCTGGACATGTTCGATGCGCAGATCCTGGCGCAGAACGTGGTCAACGGCGCCGACAGCTTCCCGCTGCTGGCCGTGCCCTTCTTCATGCTGGCCGGCGAGATCATGAACGTGGGGGGCCTGAGCCGCCGCATCGTCGATTTGGCCATCACGCTGGTGGGCCACCGCCGCGGCGGCCTGGGCTTCGTGGCCATCCTGGCGGCGGTGATGATGGCCGCGCTGTCGGGCTCGGCCGTGGCCGACACCGCCGCGCTGGCCGCCCTGCTGCTGCCGATGATGGTGCGCGCCGGGCATGACAAGGCCAAGGCCGGCGGCCTGATCGCCAGCGCCGGCATCATCGCGCCGGTGATCCCGCCGTCGATCGGCTTCGTGGTCTTCGGCGTGGCCGCCAACCTGTCGATCGGCAAGCTGTTCCTGGCCGGCATCGTGCCGGGCATCCTGATGGGCGTGTCGATCGCCATCGCGTGGTGGTGGGTGGCCAAGAAGGAGGCCATCACGCCGCCGCCCAAGGCCAGCACCGCGGCACGGCTGAAGGCGCTGCGCGAATCGGCCTGGGCGCTGTTCCTGCCGGTGATCGTGGTGGTGGGCCTGAAGTTCGGCGTGTTCACGCCGACCGAGGCCGCCGTGGTGGCCGCGGTGTACGCGCTGTTCGTGGCCATGGTGGTCTACCGCGAGCTCAGCCTGCACCAGATCGGCGAGGTGTTCATGGCCGCGGCCAAGACCACCGCAGTCATCATGTTCCTGGTGGCTGCCGCGATGGTGAGTGCCTGGCTGATCACGGTGGCCGACATCCCCAGCAAGATGATCGCGCTGCTGCAGCCTTTCATGGGCAACCAGACGCTGCTGCTGATCGCCATCATGGTGCTGGTGATGGCCGTGGGCACGGCCATGGACATGACGCCCACCATCCTGATCATGACCCCGGTGCTGATGCCGGTGATCAAGGCCGCCGGCATCGACCCGATCTACTTCGGCGTGCTGTTCATCATCAACAACGCCATCGGCCTGATCACGCCGCCGGTGGGCACGGTGCTGAACGTGGTGGCCGGCGTGGGCAAGATGAAGATGGATGACGTCACGCGTGGCGTCATGCCTTTCATGATCGCCGAGTTCACGGTGATGTTCCTGATGGTGCTGTTCCCGTCCATCGTGACGGTGCCGGCGAAATGGTTCGCGAACTGATTCTTCCGAGGAGACTTCCATGAAGCGCTTGATGCTCAAGACCCTGGCCGCCGTGGCCGCCCTGGCCGTGTTCGGCACCGCCGCCGCCCAGGACATCAAGGAGCGGACCTTCAAGTTCGCGCTGCAGAACCCCAAGGGCCATCCGCTGGAGATGGGCGCGGTGAAGTTCGCCGAGCTGATGGCGGCCAAGTCGGGCGGCAAGTTCAAGGTCAACGTGTTCGCCGGCGGCACGCTGGGCGGCGACGCGCAGAACGTCTCGGCGCTGCAGGGCGGCACCATCGAGTTCGTGCAGCTGAACTCGGGCATCCTGGCCTCGCAGGTCAAGGACTTCGAGGTCTATGACTTCCCGTTCATGTTCGCCAGCGCCAAGGAGGCCGATGCGGTGGTCGACGGCCCGTTCGGCCAGAAGCTGCACGCCAAGCTGCTGGACAAGAACATCGTCGGCCTGGCCTATGTGGAGCTGGGCTTTCGCAACATCACCAACAGCAAGAAGGCCATCGCCACGGTGGAAGACATCGCCGGCCTGAAGCTGCGCGTGATCCCCAACGCGATCAACGTCGACTGGGTCAAGGCCCTGGGCGCCAACCCCACGCCGATGGCCTTCCCCGAGGTCTATGCCGGTCTGGAGCAGAAGGCCATCGACGGGCAGGAGAACCCGCTGTCGGTGATCCTGGCCAACAAGTTCTACGAGGTGCAGAAGCACCTGGCCGTCACCAACCACCAGTACAACCCGCAGTCGCTGATCTTCAGCAAGAAGGTCTGGGACACGCTCAGCGAGGCCGAGCGCAAGGTGGTGAAGGACGCCGCGACCGAGGCCGCTGCGTACCAGCGCAAGGTCAACCGCGACAAGTCGGCCGACGACCTGCAGGAGCTGAAGAAGGCCGGCATGCAGACCACCGAGTTCTCGGCCGCCGAGCAGGCCAAGCTGCGCGCCAAGCTGCAGCCGGTGGTGGACAAGCATGGCGCCGCCATTGCCGCCACTGTGGCAGAGCTGCAGGCTGAACTCGCAAAGCTCCGAAAGTGAGTGGTCAAAGCAAACGGCTGGTTGGCTTGATCGGCGCGGGGATTCAGCGCTCGCTGTCGCCGGCACTGCACGAGACCGAGGCGCGCGCCCAGGGCCTGGCGCTGCACTACCAGCTGATCGACCTGGATGCAGCCGGCACCGATGCCTCGGCATTGCCGGGCTTGGTGCACGCCGCGCGCCAGATGGGCTTTGCCGGGCTGAACATCACCTTCCCGTGCAAGCAGCTGGTGCTGCCGCTGCTGGACGAGCTGTCGGACGAGGCGCGTGCGATGGGCGCGGTGAACACCGTGGTCTTCCGCGGCGGCCGCGCCATCGGCCACAACACCGACGGCTCGGGCTGGGCCTGGGGCTTCCAGCGCGCGCTGCCGGGTGCCGACCTGGCGCGCGTGGTGCTGCTGGGCACCGGCGGCGCGGGCTCGGCCATCGCCCATGCGGTGCTGCGCGCCGGGGCCGGCCAGCTGCGCCTGGTGGATGCCGATCCGGCCCGCGCCCAGGCCCTGGCCGAGGCCTTGAATGCGCTGTACGGCCCCGGCCGCGCCGTGGCGGCGGCCGACATCGCGTCGGCCATCGGTACACCCGGTGCGCCCGAGGCGGCCACCGGCCTGATCCACGCCACGCCCACTGGCATGGCCAAGCTGCCCGGCCTGCCACTGCCGGCCGCGCTGCTGCATCCGGGGCTGTGGGTGTCGGAGGTGGTGTACTTCCCGCTCGACACCGCGCTGCTGCAGGCGGCGCGCGCTGCCGGCTGCCGTGTGGTGGATGGCGGCACCATGGCCGTGGGCCAGGCGGTGGGCGCCTTCGCGCTGTTCACCGGCCTGACGCCCGACGCCGAGCGCATGGACCGGCATTTCCGTCAGCTGGTGGCCGGCTGACGCCAGCGCGACCCGGCGGCCCGCCGCGGCCGCCCTAACATGGGGCATGCCTGAAGCCAGCCCCCTGCGCCGCACCCTGCTCACCGCCCTGGCCCTGGCGCTGGGGGCGGCGGTGTCGCTGGGGCTGGCGCGCTTCTCGTACGCGCTGCTGCTGCCGCCGATGCGCGAGGCGCTGGGCTGGCGCTATGTCACCGCCGGCGCGATGAACACCGTCAACGCCGCCGGCTACCTGCTGGGTGCGCTGGCCATGCCGGTGCTGCTTCGGCGCTGGGGCGCCACGCGGGCGCTGCTGGGCGGCAGCGCCGCCGCCGCGCTGCTGCTGGCCGCGCACGGCCTGGCCACCGGGCCGGCCTGGGCCGATGCCGTGCTGTACGCGCTGCGCCTGGCCACCGGCACGGCCAGCGCGGTGGTCTTCGTCTCGGGCGGGTTGATGGCGGCGCGCCTGGGGCTGCGGCCGCAGCCAGCCGGCAGCGGCATCACGCCGGGCCTGGTGCTGGGCCTGTACTACGGCGGCACCGGCGCCGGCATCGTGGCCTGCGCGCTGGGCCTGCCGCCGCTGATCGCGTGGCCTGCGGGCGCGCTGCTGGCCGGCTGGCCGGGCGGCTGGATCGCGCTGGGCGCGCTGGCCCTGGCGGCCACCGCCGCGATGGCCGCGCGCCGCCGCGACATGGCCGATCTGGATGCAGCGGCACCGGCCGCCGCGGTGGCCTCGGCCCCGCCCACCTCGGGCACGGCGGCCACCGCGGCGTGGCGGCCGTTCGGCTTCGGGCTGGCGGCCTACTTCATGTTCGGCCTGGGCTACATCGGCTACATGACCTTCATCGTCACGCTGCTGCGCGAGCAGCAGCATGGCACCGGCATGGTGGTGCTGTTCTACAGCCTGCTGGGCGTCGGTGTGATGGCCTCGCCCTGGCTGTGGGCCGGCCTGCTGCAGCGCCACCGCGACGGCCGCCCGCTGGCCAGCCTGAGCGCGTTGCTGGCCGTGGCCACGCTGGCGCCGGTGCTCAGCCCCCATGCGCTGGTGGCGCTGGCCTCGGGCGTGCTGTTCGGCGCGGTGTTCCTGTCGGTGGTGGCCAGCACCACGGCCCTGGTGCGGCACAACCTGCCGCCGGCGGCCTGGCCGGCCGGCATCAGCGCCTTCACCATCGTGTTCGCCGCCGGGCAGATCGTCGGGCCCAGCCTGGTGGGCCGGCTGGCCGATGGCGCCGGTGGCTTGCAGGCCGGGCTGGCGGTGTCGGCCGGCGTGCTGGCGCTGGGCGCGTTGCTGGCCACCCGGCAGAAGGCGCTGCCGGCGCCTTGACGCTGCGCAGCAGGCCCGCTCAGCCGGGGCGGGCGGCCTTCACCGCGGCCACCAGCGTGGCCATGGCCAGGCCCTCGTTGGCGGCGTAGCTGCCCGGCTGGCCGTTCAGCCGCGGCATCTTGAAGCGCCCGCCGCTGTGGTGCAGCGCAATCACCTCCCAGCCGCTGTCGTTGAACACCGGGCTGCCCGAGTTGCCGCCCTCGGTGGGCGCGCGGTAGTGCACCCGCCAGCGCCCCGGCACCGGGGGCTGGCCGGTGGGCGGGCCTTCGTGGTCGATCAGCTCGTTGTCCTGGAACGAGATCGACAGCTCGCGCCCGCCTGGGTAGCCGATGACGTAGACGCGCGGGCGCTGCTTGTCCTCGGGCGGCGGAATCTCGGGCAGCCGCGCGGCGATCGGCAGCGGCGGCAGGCCGGCGGGCTGGCCGCTCAGGCGCAGCAGGCTGGCGTCGTGCTCGGCGATCGGTGAGCACCACAGCAGCCGCTCGACACGGTAGGCGGTGGCCGCGTCCACGGCCTCGAAGATCACCTCGGCCTCGTCGGGCATCAGGCCGTCTTCCACGTGGTCGGGGTTGACCACGTGGTAGTTGGTCAGCAGCAGCGGACCGGCGTCGTCGGGCAGGCCGAAATCGGCCGGCCGCACCAGGAAGCCGGTGCCCATGCGCTGGCCCAGGCGCTTGCGCACCACGCCCACCGAGCGCGAGGCGGCCACGCCGGCCTGCCACCAGGCAAAGGTGCGCGGGCCCTCGACGCCCAGGATGGCCTCGAGCTGCACGTCGCTGGGGGCGTCGGCGGGCACGGCCTGGGCGATGGGCACCGGCGCCACGCCGGGCGTCAGCAGCGCGCGGTCGCCGGTGCCACGCCGGGCGCGGGCCGGCCGGGCGGGCTGGGTGGGCTGGGCTTTGGCCACCGGCAGTTGCAGGCTGGCGCCGGGCAGGCTCAGCAGGCGGGCGCGCAGGATGTCGGCCAGCCCGCGCGCGCGGCGCAGGTCGGCCTCGCCACGCAGGCCGATGCCGGGGCTGCCGGCGCGCAGGCTGTCCAGCGCCCACACCTGGGTGAACTGGCGCAGCGTGCTGGCCACCTGGAAGGCCTGGACGCCGGGCGCACCGACATAGTCCTTCAGCAGCGCCTCCACCGGCGCCAGGTCGCCCGAGGCCAGGCCCAGGCCCAGCGTGACCTCGGCCAGCGTGGGCAGGTGCCATTCGTCGCGCGCCCGGGGCGGCACGGCGTTCAGCGCATCCACCAGCTGGCGCGCCAGCTTGGCGGGGTCGATGCGCGGTGCGATCTCGGTCCAGCCCTCGCGGCGTGCGCGGCTCACCAGGGCCAGCAGGTTCACGCCATGCCAGGTGTGGCGGGCGGGGTCGGCCTGCCAGGGCAGGCGGTAGGCCTGCACCGCCTCGGCCAGCGCGGCGCGGGCGCCGGGGCCGCTGGCATCGGCGGCGTCGAAGAAGAGCTGCTTGCACGCGCGGCCGATCAGGCCCCAGGCCTCGGCGGCTTCGGCATCGCCCTTGGGCAGGCGGGCCACCAGCTGGCGCAGCATGTCCAGCGCGGCGGTGGTCGCGCCGGTCTCGATCAGGCCCTGGGCGTACAGCCGCCGCGTGGGGGCATCGGCGGGGTCGATGCGCGACAGCTGTTCGGCCAGCGGCAGCAGCGCGTCGAACTGGCGCAGGTTGCGCAGCGTGGGCAGCAGCGCGCGCGCCTGCTTCAGCGCCGTGGCCGTGGGGCGCTGGCGCAGCGTGGCCAGCAGGGCATCGGCCGCGGCCCGGGCCTGGTCGGGATCGGGGGCGGCGGCAGGGCTGCGGCGGCTGGGCATGGCCGGGAGGGGGGGGCGGGCCGGGCGGCGCTCAGGGCAGGTCGTAGGCCGGGTCTTCGCCCAGGTCGGGCACCTTGGCCACGTAGCCGGCGTCACCGAAGTCCAGCGGCACCGGCGACTCGTGGCCCGGCAGGCCGATCTGCTGGCGCAGCGCGTTCAGACGGTTCATCCAGCCCTTCAGGAACACGCCCAGCTTCGGGTTGCCGGCCACCAGGTTCTTGTAATAGGCCTCGCGGGTGTTGCAGTAGTTCTCCAGCGCGTCGCCGGGGTCGCAGTTGGCCACGCACTGCAGCGTGCCGGGGCCGATGCTGCCGTCCACCCCGGCGCCCACCGCCTGCTGCAGGAAGCGCGCGGCGCGGCCCACGCCCATGTTCACCGCGGTGTCGAACTGCACCAGGTTCAGTGGATCGTCGAGCTTGTCGCACTTGGGGGGCAGCCAGTAGCCGCTTTCGTACAGCGCGTGCATCTCGCTGTCTTCCAGTTCCTTCACGCTGCGTGCCGGCAGGCCCTGGCGGCCGCGCCACTCGTCGTACACCTTCTGCGTGATGCCCTTATTGGTGGCGCCGCCCGGATCGGCCGGGTGGTTGACATAGCCGCCCTCCCACTTCAGCACGAAGGGCAGGGCTTGCAGGAACGCGGCTGAGGCCATGGCCAATCCTCCAGAGTTTGACCGGATCAATGTAACCAGCGCACCCGTGCGCGGCCCCGCCCGCCGGCCGTCGACTTGGGGATGGCGCGTGGCGTGTTTTGACAATTGGCTGAAAGGAATGGACAATTGACCGCATGGCCCGCATCCTGCACACCCAAGAACCGGCAGCGCCCTGGCGCGCCGGCGCACGGTCCCCGGCTGCCGCGGCGGCTGAGGGCCCGGCGGTGGCGCCGGCCGCGGGTGCAGCGCCCGCGCTGGGCATCGGTGCGGTCGAGTTCATGGGCGGCCGGCGCTGGTTCAAGACCGTGCCGCAAAGCCGGGCCGAGATCCATGGCGCGCTGGTCAAGGGCGTGCCCTATGCCATCCTGGTCAACCTGGTCGACCACCTCACCGCGCTGTCGGCCGACGAGGTGGCCGAGGCCGTGGGCATCAGCGCACGCACGCTGCGCCGCCAGAAGGAGCAGCCGGCCAAGCTGATGCCGCCCGATCTGGCCAGCCGCACCTGGCAGCTGGCCGAGATCCTGGCGCAGGCCAGCGCGGTGTTCGGCGGCCGCGAGGCGGCCGAGCGCTGGATGGCGCACCCGGCGCTGGGCCTCGATGGCGCGCGGCCCATCGACCTGTTGCGCACGCTGCAGGGCGCCGAGCTGGTCACCGAGTTCCTGGGCCGCCTGGAACACGGCGTCTACAGCTGAGCCCGGCTTTGCCCACGCCGGCCGATGCCCGGATGGCGCCGCTGCCCGCCGCGCTGGGCGGCGATGCGGCCGCGCTCACCGCCTGGCGCATCGACGCGCAGCGCTTTGCCGACAGCTGGGACAGCGGCATCGGCGCCGAGCGCTTCGGCGGCCGCTGGAACCCCAAGGGCCTGCGCGCCGTGTACTGCAGCCTCGATCCGGCCACCTGCCTGGTGGAGGCGGCCGTGCACCGCGGCTTCGAAGTGCTGGACACCCAGCCCCATGTGCTCAGCGCCATTGCCGTACCGCCGGCCGCGGTGCGCGTGGTGGCGCCCGACGAGGTGCCCAACCCGGCCTGGCTGCACGCTGGCTGGCCCAGCGCCGGGCAGCAGCGCTGGGGTGGCGAGCTGCTGGCCGCGCATGGCCTGATCGTGCTGCCCAGCGTGGTGTCGCGCGCCAGCTGGAACCTGGTGTTCGCGCCCGATCACCTGCCGGCCACGGCCCGCGCCGGCCTGCGCCTGCTGCAGCAGCGCCGGCTGGCGGTGGACCCGCGCTTCAGTCCGCCGGCTGCCTGAGCGGCCCACCGCTCGCATCGCCCACACCCGCCATCACGCCCGCCATGACCCTCGCCATCGACCGCATCGACGCCCAGCTGCTGGCCGAACTGCAGCGCGACGCGCGCCAGACCGTGCAGCAGCTGGCCGACAAGGTGGGCCTGTCGTCCACGCCCTGCTGGAAGCGCATCAAGGCGCTGGAGGAGGCCGGCGCCATCCGCGCCTACACCGTGGCACTCGACCGCGCCCGCCTGGGCCTGGCCCAGTGCGTGATCGCCGAGGTGAACCTGGCGCGGCACGAGGAGGCCGTGGTGCAGCAGTTCGAGCAGGCGGTGGCCGACTGCCCGCAGATCACCGGCTGCTGGGCCACCACCGGCAATGCCGACTACATCCTGCAGGTGCTGGTGCCCGACGTGGCCGGCTACGAGCAGTTTCTGCACCGCACGGCCTTCAAGCTGCCGGGCGTGACGCATGTGCGCTCGAGCGTGGTGCTCAAGGAAGTGAAGGCGGGCGGGCCGTTGCCGATCGAGGCGGCGGCCACGAGCCGGCGGCGCTGACGCGCGGCACGTCGCCGCCGCGCCGGCCGCTCAGCGCTTCGGCGCGGCCTCCACGCCCGACATCACCGCCACGGCCGGCGGCAGGCGATCGCCCTGGATGCGGATGGCGGCGACCGCCGCATTGAGCTGCCGCAGCTCTTCGGCGGTGAACGAGATCGCTGCAGCGCCCAGGTTCTCGGTCATGTGGGCGGCGTTGGTGGTGCCGGGGATGGGCACGATCCAGGGCCTTTGCGCCAGCAGCCAGGCCAGCGACAGCTGCGCCGGCGTGGCGTTCTTGCGGCGCGCCCAGGTCTGCACCAGGTCGGCCAGCGCCATGTTGGCCGGCAGCACCTCGGGTGCAAAGCGCGGCGAGATGGCGCGGAAGTCCATGTCGGGCGCCATGGCGAAGCGTGAATCGGCCTTCACGCCGCCGGCCAGGAAGCCCTGGCCCAACGGGCTCCAGCACACGAAGCCGATGCCCAGTTCCTCGCACAGCGGCAGCACCTGGGCCTCGGGCCCGCGCCACAGCATCGAGTACTCGTTCTGGATCACCGCCAGCGGCTGCACGGCGTGCGCGCGGCGCACGGTCTGCAGGCCAGGCTCCGACAGGCCGAACTGCCGCACTTTGCCCGCGCCGATCAGTTCCCTGACCGTGCCGGCCACATCCTCGATGGGCACATCCGGGTCCACGCGGTGCTGGATCAGCACGTCGATGCGGTCGGTGCGCAAACGCCGAAGCTGAGCGTCCACCACCTGGCGGATGTGCTCGGGCCGGCTGTTGCGGCCGCCCGACTGGCGGGCGCCGGTGCCGGGGTCGATGTCGAAGCCGAACTTGGTCTCCAGCACCACCTGGTCGCGGATGCCCTGCAGCGCTTCGCCGACGATCTCTTCCGACAGGAAGGGACCATAGGCCTCGGCCGTGTCGATCAGCGTGACGCCCTGGTCCACGGCCTGGCGGATCAGGCGGATGGCGGCCGGGCGGTCGAAGCGGCTGCTGTACGAATCGACCACCACGCCCGGCGCCGCGCCGGGCCGCCACTGGCAGCCCAGACCGACCGGGAAGACCTCCAGCGGTCCGAGCCGGCGCCGCGCCCCGGCGGCTTGCGTGCGATGGGGTGCGGTGCCCGCGGCGGCATCGCCCGCGGCCGTGGCGCAGGCTGAGAGCAGCCAAGGGGCCACGCCCAGCGTGGCGGCCGCGCGCAGCAGCTGGCGGCGCTGTGGGGGGGGCAGGTGGTCGTCACCGGTGCGCGCGGGTGTCGGATGGGTGCTCATGGCTTGTTCCTTTCGATGGAAGGCGTGCCGGTTCAGATGTCCAGGCGCCGCTCGGCCAGGCGTTGCACCCACACCGGGTCCCGGTGCGAGAAGAAGCTGCTCTGGCCGGTCTCCAGCGTGGCGATGCGGGCCATGTCTTCGTCGTCGAGCGCAAAGTCAAAGATCGCCAGGTTCTCGGCCATGCGCGCCTGGCGCACCGACTTGGCCAGCGCCACGATGCCGCGCTGCACCACCCAGCGCAGCACCACCTGGCCCACGGTCTTGCCATGCTTGCGGCCGATGTCCACCAGCACCGGAAGATGGAACAGGTTGTTGCGCCCCTCGGCAAACGGCGCCCAGGCTTGGGCCTGCACGCCGTGCTCGCGCATGAAGGCCACGCTCTCGGCCTGCTGGTGGAAGGGGTTGACCTCGATCTGGTTGACCGCCGGCTTCACCTCGTTGAACACCGTGATGTCCATCAGCCGGTCCGGCTGGAAGTTGCTGACCCCGATGGCGCGCAGCTTGCCGGCCCGGTAGGCCTCTTCCATGGCGCGCCAGGCGCCATGCACATCGCCGAAGGGCTGGTGGATCAGGTACAGGTCGAGGTGGTCCAGCTGCAGGCGGCGCAGCGAGGCATCGATGGCCTTCGTGGTGCGCTCGTAGCCCACGTCCTGCACCCAGAGCTTGCTGGTGACGAACAGCTCGTCACGCGGCACGCCGCTGCGGCGCAGGCCCTGCCCCACGGCCGCCTCGTTCTGGTACGAGGCGGCGGTGTCGATCAGACGGTAGCCCGCGGCGATGGCGTCAGCGACGCTGCGCTCGCACTCGGCGGCGTCAGGGATCTGGAAGACGCCGAAGCCGGCCACCGGCATGCGCACGCCGTTGTGGAGGGTGATGTGGTCCATGGTCCTGGTTCTCCCAATGCGGTCAGAAGTAGGTGGCGCATGGGCGTTTCGGGAAACGCGTCCACAACCACCATGCTCCGCAGTCTATGAAGGCGATTGATCGCTGGATAGCTGCACAAGCCTTGATGGATTGACAACCCAGGACGGACAATCTGGCGCCAGGCAAGCGTGCATCACCATGGCCATCAACGAACTCCGCGCCATCTCCGTCTTCGTCACCGCGGCCGAGCTGGGCAGCCTGCGCAAGACGGCGGCTGCGCTGAACATCAGCCCGCAGGCCGCCAGCCAGGCCCTGGCCCAGCTGGAGCAGTATCTGGATGTGCGGCTGTTCCACCGCACCACGCGCTCGATGGCGCTCACCGACGAGGGCCGGCGCTTTCTCGACGAGGCCCAGCCTTCGCTGCTGGGCCTGCGCCGGGCCTTGCAGACGGTGCGGCAGGTCAAGGACGAGATCGCCGGCCCTCTGCGCATCGTGGGTCCGCGCGCCACCTTCCAGCCGCTGCTGTGGCGCCTGCTGGAGGAGTTCTGCGCGCACTACCCCGAAATCGTGCCCGACGTGCAGCTCGAAGACCGGGTGGGCAACTGGGTGGAAGACCGGGTGGACGTGGGCTTCCGGCTCGGGCTCTCGCCGCACGAGGGTGTCATTGCCCGTCGGCTGATGCCGGTGCAGCTGGTGCTGTGCGCCTCGCCCGACTACCTGCGGCGCCACGGTGTGCCCGACAGCCTGGCGGCCTTGGCCACGCACCGTTGCAGCGTCTATCGCAACCCGGGTACCGGGCATGTGGTGCCGTGGCGCTTCAAGGTGGGCGATGCCGAGGTGGCGCAGCCGGTCACGCCAGCGCTCTACACCAACGATGAGATCCTGGAGCTCGATGCGGTGCTGGCTGGTCAGGTGATGGGCCAGCTGGCGGGTGTCACCGCCGCGCCCTACATCCGCGCCGGGCTGCTGATCCCGCTGCTGGTGGAGCACATCCCGGACCGGTACAGCTATTTCGTCTATTACGGCAGCCGCACCGCCCAGCCGGCGCGGGTGCGTGCCTTCGTGGATCTCGCACTGGCGCGGCTCGTCGACAACCGCGAGTTCGTGCTGAGCGCACGCGAACTGAAGGCCGCAGCGCGCGCCGGCATCCCGCGGCCCGGCTGAGCGTGGGCGGTCGGGCCGTGCCGGCGCCGCCTCAGCGCGCCACCACCCCGCACCAATCCACCAGATAACGCGCCATTACTGTGGCCACGCGCTGCATGCTGGCCAGGCTGACGCACTCGTCCAGGCCGTGGATGTGGCGGGCCTCGGGGCCGTAGTTGGTCACCGGGATGTCGGTCAGCAGGCGGAAGTGGCGGCCGTCGGTGGTGGCGGTGCTGGCAAAGCGGTCGGGTGCGCGGCCGTTGACGGCCTGGTGTGCGTCGGCCAGCGCGCGCATGGCCGGGGCGTCGAGGTCGTACACGCAGCCGGGGGCCTTGAAGCCTTCGTGCGAGATGGCCACGCGCAGGTCGGCGTTGACGGCCGCGGCGGCGGCGTGGATGCGGGCCTCCACCGCGGTGCGCACGATGTCGGGATCCTCGTCGGGGTAGAAGCCCACGCGCAGGCCCATGGTGGCGGTGCAGGGCACCGATGAATGCCACTCGCCGCCTTCCAGCCGGCCCAGGTTGATGTTGATCGGCTGGCCCACATCGGCAAAGGCCGGGTGGCGGCGCTCGGGCGCGTTCCAGTCGGCCTGCAGCTGGCGCAGGTCGGCCAGCACCGCGTGCGCGGCCTCGATGGGGTTCAGGCCGCTGCGCATGTAGCCCACATGCGCCGGCCGGCCGGTGAGCGTGACGGTGAGCCACAGCACGCCCACCTGGGCGCTCATCAGCGTCTCGGCAAAGGGCTCGGGGATGATCACCGCGTCGAAGTCGGTCAGGCGGGCCTGGGCCATCGCGCGGGTGAGTCCGGGACCACGGGCCTGCAGTTCGTTGACCACGGCCAGCGTGCCGTTGCCGGTGTTCTCTTCATCCACCACGGCGTTGAAGCCGACGATGCCGGCCGGCTGCCAGCCCAGTGTCTGCAGCGCCTTGTAGGCCGCCAGCGCGCACACCAGGCCGCCCTTCATGTCGCCGGCGCCGCGGCCGTACAGCCAGCCGTCGGCCACGCGCGGCGCAAAGGGCGGGTGGCTCCAAAGCGCCTCGGGGCCGGTGGGCACCACATCCAGGTGGCCGTTGAACAGCACCGAGCGGCCGCCCGCCGTTCCTTCGGGCGGCAGGTGGCGCGCCAGCAGGTTGTGGCGACCGTTGTCGGGCGTGCAGGGGCAGCTGAACAGCGGCGATCCGGCAATCGCCGCGCTGTCCTGCGCGATGCGCTCGGGTGCCAGGCCCAGGTCGCGCAGCTGCTGCTCGAACACGTCCACCGCCGCCTGCTCGGCGCCTGACAGGCTGGGCGCGGCCACCAGCGCGCTGAGCGTGTCGACCATCCAGGGCTGCAGCGCGGCCACCGCGTCGGCCAGCGCCTGGGTGGTGATGGCGGGTGCGGCAGTGGCGGCGGTGGCGGCGGCGGCGGAAGTCATGCGGCGTTCTCCAGCTCGGTGAGCACGGCGTCCAGCGTATCGGCCAGCAGCGCGGCATGGGCCTCGGTAAAAACCAGCGGCGGGCGGATCTTCAGCGTGCTGGCCTCGGGGCCGGTGGCGCTGATCAGCACGCCGCGCTGGCGCAGGCCGTTCACCACACGCTGGGTGAGGGCCGGGGCGGGCGCGAAGCCGTCGTCGCGGCCCTGCGTGGCATCCACCAGGTCCAGCCCGATGAACTGGCCCGCGCCGCGCACCGCGCCGATGGCGGCATGGCGCCGGCCCAGCGCGGCCAGGCGCTGGCGCAGCACGACGCCGGTGTGCAGCGCATTGGCCTGCAGGCCTTCGCGCTCGATCACATCGAGCACGGCGTTGGCCGCGGCCATCGCCACCGGGTTGCCGCCAAAGGTGTTGAAGTAGCGGCACTGCCGGCCGAAGGCGGCCAGCACCTCGGCGCGCGCCACCAGGCCGGCGACCGGGTGGCCGTTGCCCATGGGCTTGCCCATGGTCACGATGTCGGGCACCAGCGGCGCGGCGGGCGTGCCGTGGCGGGCAAAGCCCCAGAAGGCCTCGCCGGTGCGGCCGAAGCCGGGCTGCACCTCGTCGGCGATGAACACGCCGCCGGCCGCGCGCACGCTGTTCACGGCCTCGTTCAGCCAGCCGGCCGGGTGGGTGAGCACGCCATCGCTGGAGCACACGGTGTCCAGCAGCAGCGCGGCCGGGCGCAGGCCGCGTTGCGCCAGCGTGGCGATGGCCTGGCGCACGCCCTCGGCAAAGCGCGGGCCGATCTCGCTGTGCGGCGCGCGCAGCGGCAGCGGCACCGTCACCACGTTGCTGCCCAGCGGCTGCTGCGGCCCCAGCGAGGGTGAGGCGCCGGCCAGCGGCGCGGTGACGCCGTGGTACGCCCACTGCGTGATGATCAGCCCGGTGCCGCCGGTGTGGGCCTGGGCGATGCGCAGCGCCAGGTCATTGGCCTCGCTGCCGGTGCAGGTGAACATGGCATGGCCGTCGCCAGCCTGCAGGCCCGCCGGCATGGTGGCCAGCAGACGCTCGGCCAGGGCCAGCACGCCCTCGTGCAGGTAGCGGGTGTGGGTGTTGAGCACGGCCGCCTGGGCGGCGATGGCCTGCACCACCTCGGGCCGGCAGTGGCCCACCGAGGCCACGTTGTTGTAGGCGTCGAGGTAGCGCCGGCCATCGGCGTCGAACAGCCACACGCCCTCGCCCCGCACCGGGTGCAGCGGCTGCTCGTAGAACAGGCGGTAGGCCGGGCCCAGCAGGCGGGCGCGGCGGTCAAGCAGCTCGGGTGTGGACAGCGTCATGGCGTGGCAATGGCGGATGCGTCTGTGGCGGGCGCGGCGATGGACGCGCTGTTTGACAGTTGGGCGGATGGGGTCGCTGGGGCAGGGCAGGCGGCGTGCAGCGCCTGGCGCGCGGCGGCCGGGTCCACCTGCTGGGTGGCGGCCAGGCGCTGCCACGAGATGGCGTTGTTGCGCAGCAGGTAGTCGGCCTGGGCCGGCTGGCGCTGCGCGCGCCAGCCGCTGGTGGCCACCACCATCACCAGCCGGGCCTGCACCAGCGGCCACAGCAGGTCGAGCTCGGGCGCGGTGAGCGGGCTTTCGGCATGGTAGGCGGCGGCGAACTGCGCCACGCTGGCCAGGCTGGCGGCGCCGTCGGCATCGTCCAGCTGGTACGAGGCGGCCACCGCCACGTCGCAGATGCGCGGCGCGGCCAGCATGTCGCCGAAGTCGAGCACGCCGCTCACGCGCGCCGGGGCGTCGGGCTGCACCAGCAGGTTGTACAGGTTGAAGTCGTTGTGGATGGCCTGGCGCGGCAGCGCGGCCAGTGCGCCGTGCACCTGGGCCACATGGTGGCGCAGCACGCGCCGCGCCATGGCCAGGCGCTGCGGCTGGCCGGCGGTTTGCGGCAATTGATCGAGCAGGCTGTCGACCGCCTCGGCGCGCTGCAGGTCCCAGGGCAGCTGGCGGGCCTCGGCCGGGTGACGCAGCGTGGCCAGTGCGCGGTGCAGCCGGGCCTGCATGCGCGCCACGTCGTCGCGCAGCGCGGCGGTGCGCGGGGCCTGCGGCGCGGGCAGGCCCTCCAGCCAACTGATCAGGCGCAGCACGCGCGGCCGGCCATCGGGCGCGGTGAGCGCCAGCGACAGCGCACCGCCGCGCGTGGGCCGCAGCCGCTGCACCGGCAGCGCCGGGGCGTGGCGGGCCAGGTGGTCCAGCGCCTGGGTCTGGTAGTCGGTGACTTCGGGCGGCTCGATCGGGTGCGCGGCCTTGAACAGCCAGCGCGTGCCGTCGTCGGCATCGACGCGGAAGTTGGCATCGCGCTCGCCCGACAGTGGCGCCAGCGTGCCGTCCACGCCCCAGTGCGCCTGCAGCACGGCGGCGGCCCAGTCGGTGGGCACCGGGGCCGGCTCGGCGGTGAGCACGGCCGCCTCGGGCAGGGTGTCGAAAGCCGGTGCCATGCCTCAGGCCCCCGCGCCGAAGCCGTGCAGGAAGCTGCGCAGGTTGGCGCCCAGGTCGTCCGCGAGGTAGCCGCCTTCCTGCACCAGCACGGTGGGCAGCTTCAGCTGCGCGATGGCCCGGCCGATGGCGGCAAAGCCCGCTGTGCTGACGGCCAGTGCCTGGTAGGGGTCGCGCTCGTGCGCATCCAGGCCCAGCGCCAGCACCAGCGCGCCGGGCGCGAAGCGGGCCACCTGGTCGATGGCGGTGCCGAGCGCGGCCAGGTACTCGGCATCGCGCGTGCCGCGGGCCAGCGGCAGGTTCAGGTTGAAGCCTTCGCCTTCGCCCTCGCCCCGCTCATGCGCATGGCCGGTGAAGAACGGGGTGCAGAAATGCGGGTCGCCGTGCAGCGAGATGGTGAGCACATCGCGCCGGCGCCAGAAGATGCCCTGCGTGCCGTTGCCGTGGTGCACGTCCACGTCCAGCACGGCCACGCGGGCATGGCGCTGGCGCAGGTGCTGGGCGGCGATGGCGGCGTTGTTCAGGTAGGTGAAGCCGTTGGCGCGGTCGGCATAGGCATGGTGGCCGGGCGGGCGGCACAGCGCGTAGGCGGCGCGCTCGCCATCCAGCACCTGCTGCGCAGCCTGCGTGGCGCAGTGCGCCGACCACACGGCCGCCTGCCAGGTGTGCTGTCCGACGGAGCACGCCATGTCGCCCAGATGCCAGCCGGCCTGGCCCACCAGGCTGTCGGGGTAGCTGGCGGGCTGGCCGGGAAAGGGGTGCACATTGGGCAGCACCTCGTCGCTGGCATTGGGCAGTTCCTGCCAGCGCGCCCAGGCGGTCTCCAGAAAGCGCAGGTAGTTCGGCGTGTGGATGGCCGCGCGCGGGCCGGGGCCGAAGTCCGTCGGCTCGATGGCCACCAGGCCCTCGGCCTGGGCCGCGGCCAGCAGGCGGTCGGCACGCTCGGGCTGCTCGTTGCTGCGCTGGAAGCGGCCGCGCACGATGAACTGCTGCGGATCGTGCCCGCGGTGGTGGGGGGTGTGGATGACGTGCATGGGCGGGCGCTGAACGGCTGCGGTTCGAGGCTCAGGGCTTGCGTGCGCTGCCTTGTTCGGCCAGTGCGCGCACATGGTCGAGCGCCACATCGAGGTGGTAGCGCAGCGCGGCGCAGGCGGCTGCGGCGTCGCGGCGCATCAAGGCCTGGGCGATCGGGCGGTGGGTGTCGGCCAGTGCGGCGATGTCGCCGTACGTGTCTTCGGTGAGCGCCAGGAACAGCTGCACCTCGTGGCTGAGCTGCAGGTACAGGCGCTGCAGGCAGGCGTTGCCCGACAGCGCCACCAGGTGCTGGTGGAAGCCGATGTCCATGGCCACGCGCTGCGCGCGGGTGAGGGTGGCGGCGCGCGCCACCATGCCGTCCACCCGCGGCTCCAGCGCGGCCAGGTCGGCATCGCTGGCCTGGGCGCACACCAGCTCGCAGGCCATCAGCTCCAGGGTGATGCGCACGCGGTACAGGTCTTCCACCTGGCGCGCGGTGAACTCGCGCACCGCGAAGCCGTGGCGCGGCCGCGCCAGCAGCAGGCCGGCGCTTTCCAGCCGGCGCGCGGCCTCGCGCACCGGGGCGCGGCTGATGCCCATCTGGCGCGCCAGCTCGGCCTCGACGATGCGCTCGCCGGGGCCGATGCGGCCGTCGAGGATGGCGTCGCGCAGCTGCGCCTCCACGCGGGCCACCAGGTCGGGCACCTCGATGGCCTGGAAGCCCGGCGCCGGGGCGGGCGGCTCGGCATCGGGGGCGGGGTCTCGGGGCAGCGGGGGGCGGGCGGACATGGGGCGGTGGCGGGGGTGAAATCGACGAGCGCGGATGGTGTCAGCGTGGCTGGGCGACGGCGGGCCGTGGATACCCTGGGGCGGCGCGCCGCGCGGCGCGTGCCAGCGTCACGCCGGCGGCGGCGATCACCGCCATGCCGGCCAGCGCCAGGCCATCGGGCGGGCGCTGGAACCAGAAGCTGCTGATCAGCACCGCCAGCAGCAGCTGCAGGTAGTTCAGCGGCGCCAGCGTGGCCAGCGGCGCACGGCGGAAGGCCGCCAGCAGCAGCAGCTGGGCCAGGCCGCTGAGCGCGCCCCCGGCCACCAGCAGCGCCAGCGCGCCCCAGCCCGGCCACACCGGCGGAGGGCCGAACAGCGCCGGCAGGTGCGTGACCACCAGGCAGGCCGCGGCCATGCTGGCGAACTGCGCTGAAGGCGGCACACGGCCCGACAGCTTGCGCGTGAGCACCTGGAACAGGGCGTAGCACAGCGCCGAGATCACCATCAGCAGCGTGCCGGCCAGCGGCAGCGCGCTGCCCGGCCGCACGATCAGCAGCATGCCGGCAAAGCCGGCCAGCACCGCGCCCCACTGCACCGGCGTGGGCCGCTCGCCCAGCAGCCAGGGCGACAGCGCCACCATCACCAGCGGTGCGGTGAAGTAGATGGCCGTGGCCTCGGCCAGCGGCATGGTGACCAGCGCGGTCATGAAGCTGGTGGCGGTGATGGACAGCATCAGCGCGCGCAGCCACAGCAGGCCCTGGTGCGGCTGGCGCCACGGCCGCCAGTCACCGGCCTGCGCCAGCCACACCAGCGCGATGGCGCCCACGGCGATGTAGCGGCCCAGGTTGACGATGGTGGGCGCATACAGCGCCACCATGGCCTTGGCAAAGGCGTCGTAGCAGGCAAAGCACAGCAGGGCCAGCAGGAACAGGCCGATGCCGCGCGCGGTGCTGCTGTCACTCATCGCGCGGCGCCGGCCTGGCCCAGGCCGGCCAGCAGGGCCTGCAGCCCCGGGCCCAGGGCCTCGACCATGTAGCCGCCTTCCTGCACCACCACCACCGGCAGGTTCAGCGCGCGCACACGCTCGCCCACCAGGCGGTAGGCGTCATGGTCCAGGCGCAGCACGCTCATGGGGTCGTCCTTGAAGGTGTCGAAGCCCATCGCCAGCACCAGGGCCTGCGGCGCGAAGCGGGTGATGGCGGCCTCGGCCTGCGCCAGCGCGGCGGCGAACTCGGCGTTGCCGCTGCCGTGCGCCAGCGGCAGGTTCAGGTTGCAGCCCTCGCCGGCGCCGTGGCCGCGCTCATGCGCATGGCCGGTGAAGAACGGGTAGTAGGCCGCCGGGTCGGCATGGGTGCTGACCGTGAGCACGTCGCCGCGCTCGTAGAAGATGTTCTGCGTGCCGTCGCCATGGTGGGCGTCCACGTCCAGCACCGCCACGCGGCCGAAGTGCTGCGCCAGGTGCTGCGCGGCCACGGCGGTGTTGTTGACGTAGCAGAAGCCGCCGGCGCGGTCGCGGTGGGCATGGTGGCCCGAGGGGCGGCACAGTGCATAGGCCAGGCGCTCGCCAGCCACCACCGCCTCGGCCGCGGCAAAGGCCGTGTGCGCGGCGCGCAGGATGGAGCGCCAGGTGTGCGGTCCGATCGGGCAGGCCAGGTCGCTGATGTACCAGCCGGTCTGCGGCACCAGCGCGTTGCTGGGGCAGGTCGGGCGCACGCCGCCGGGCCCCGTGGCGTTCGGGTGCCCCGTCGGGTGCGGGTAGGGCGACAGGTTGGGCAGCACCTCGGGGCCTTGCTCGACGCCGGGCACCGACAGGGCCTGCCAACGCTCAAAAGCGGTGGCCAGGTAGTCGAGGTAGTCGGGTGCGTGCACGGCCTCCAGCGGCGCGCGGCCGGCGTCGCGCGGCAGCTGCGGCGGCAGGCCCAGCGTGGTGAGCGTGTCGCGCAGCGCCTCGGCCCGCGCCGGCACGTCGGCGGGTTGGTGGATGCGGCCCAGGCGCATGAACTGCTGCGGCTGGTGCAGCAGCTGGTCGGGGCAGAAGAAGGCTTGCATCGGGCGGCTCCGGTGGAAGGAGGGTGTTCAGGCCGTGAGCGTGGCCACCTCGGCCTCGAAGCGGTCGAAGGCACGGCCCAGGCGGGCGAAGAGTTCGTCCAGCTCGGCCTCGGTGATGATCAGCGGCGGGCACAGCGCGATGGTGTCGCCCATCGCGCGCACCACCAGGCCTTCTTCCAGCGCCAGCTGGGCCAGGCGCGGACCGGCCTTGGCGGCGGGCGGGAAGGCCGTCTTGCCGCTCTTGTCAGGCGCCAGCTCCAGCGCGCCGATCAAGCCCACGCCGCGCGCCTCGCCCACCACGGCGCGCTCGCCGAAGTGGCGCAGCGCGGCCAGGAAGCGCGGGCTCAGGGCCTGCACGCGGTCGAGGATGTGGTCGTCCTCGTAGACCTGCAGGGTCTCCAGCGCCACGGCGCAGGCCACCGGGTGGCCCGAGTAGGTGTAGCCGTGGCCGAAGGTGCCCAGCCGGCCGCTGTTGGCCATCAGACTGGCGTGGATGCGCTCATTGACCATCACCGCCGAGATCGGCACATAGCCCGATGACAGCGCCTTGGCGCAGGTCAGGATGTCGGGCTTCAGGCCGAAGGTCTGGCTGCCCCACATGGCGCCGGTGCGGCCGAAGCCGCAGATCACCTCGTCGGCGATCAGCAGCACGTCGTGCTTCTTCAGCACGGCCTGGATCTTCTCGAAGTAGGTGGCCGGCGGCACGATGACGCCGCCGGCGCCCATCACCGGCTCGGCGATGAAGGCGGCCACGGTGTCGGGGCCCTCGGCCTGGATGCGCGCATCCAGCGCATCGGCCAGGCGGGTGGCGAAGGCCTCTTCGCTTTCACCGGGCAGCGCGTTGCGCCAGTGGTGCGGGCAGTCCACATGCAGCATGCGCGGCAGCGGCAGGTCGAAGTCGGCATGGTTGCCGGGCAGGCCGGTCAGCGAGGCGCTGGCCACGGTCACGCCGTGATAGCCGCGCTGGCGGGCGATGATCTTCTTCTTGCCCGGCTGGCCCAGGGCGTTGAAGTGGTACCAGACCATCTTCACCGCGCTGTCGTTGGCCTCGGAGCCCGAATTGGCGAAGAACACGCGCGCCATCGGTACCGGCGCCAGCGCCAGCAGCTTGGCCGCCAGCTGGGCCACGGCCGGGTTCGAGCGGTGGTTGAACGTGTGGTAGTACGGCAGCGTGCGCAGCGCCTGGGCGCCGGCCTCGGCCAGGCGCGGGTGGCTGAAGCCCAGCGACGCGCACCACAGCCCCGACATGCCCTCGATGTAGCGCCGGCCCTGGTCGTCCTCCACCTCCACGCCATGGCCGCGCACCACCACCAGCGGGCCCTGCTCGGCATGGGCCTGGGCGTTGGTGTAGGCGTGCAGGTGCGATTGCGTGTCGAGCTGGCGCAGGGCCTGGATGCTGTCGGAGGTGGTGGTCATCGCGAAGGGGGCGGTTGAAACGGGGGATCGTCGGAACAGGGCGTCAGCGCAGCACCTGGCTGGCCTCGGCCGCGCGGATCAGGGCCTGGGCGTCCTCGGGCAGCAGGAAGCCCTGCTGCTGCGCGGCGGCGGCGGCCTGGCGCACGGCCGCCACATAGCCGGCATGGCTGCCGTAGCGTTCTTCCAGCGAGGGGCGCGGGTCCTGGGCGGCCTCGCGCTGGGCCTGGGTGCGGGCGAAGGGCAGCATGCCGCCCACGTAGTTGCAGATCTGGCCGGCGTGGAAGGGCTTGTCGCCCGCGGCGGTGATGTTCCAGCCCAGGTAGGTGCCCAGCGGCGCCAGGGCCAGCACCACGGGCACGCCGCCCAGTTCGTTGCCGTCGGCGTCGACCTTGGGCGCCCACATCGGCAGCACCTGGCGCACGCGCGGCGGGGCCAGGCTGGCGATGCCGCTGCCGTCCACGGGGTCGAAGTCGGGGCCGTGGTCGAGCACATGCACCGGCATGATGAAGTCGGGCTCGGGCACCGTGGCGCGCAGGCCGGGCAGCGTGGGCATGCCCAGGCTGGCCTTGTCGGCGCGCGCCAGCTGGCCGGCGGCCAGCGTGGGGTAGCGGCTGGGCGGGGGCGGCACGTCCTGCATCACCCAGCGGCGGAAGTGCTGGCGCAGCGCATTCACCGTCTCGGTGTGCGGCATGGGGTTGGCGGGCAGCACGCCGGTGCCGAAGTTGTTGCCGGGGCAGGCTGCGCCGGTGGCCGGCAGGCCCACGCCGGGCAGGCTGGTGTCGAAGCCGCCGGCGCCGCCGCCGTGGTGGCTGCTGGCCAGGTAGTAGCGGCGCACATTGGGCGGCAGCGGCAGGTCGGCCTTGCCATCGGTGCCCACCCACTCGGGCGTGAGCTTGAGCGCCCACACCTCGGCCGAGCCGAAGTGCTCGATCACCTTGGGGCAGGTGCGCGTGGCCTGGCAGCGCTGCAGGATGCCGGACTCGCGACCGCCGCGCAGCGCGTCGGGTGCGGGCAGCCACCACTGCGGGCCTTCGCTGCCGGCCTGGTAGAGCTCCAGCACGCCGTCGGGCTGGGCCCAGCGGTAGTTCAGCGCGATGCGGCGCCCGGCGATGATGGGCCACAGGCCGTCGTGCACGGCCTGGCCATCCTCGCCCCGGTTGAAGCCCAGGTGCAGCCAGCCGCGCAGGAAGTTGCCCGACTGCGACACGCCGCGCCCGATGCTGTGGCTCACCCAGCCCGCCACCGGGTTGGGCGTGCCGGCGTCGTCGGCCTTGGCGGTCTTGAAGAACTGGCCCACGTCGCGCCAGGCGGCGAAGCCCATGCCCAGCACCTGCGGGTCGGCCGCGGTGAACACCACCTGGTACAGGCGCTTCGGATCGAAACCGGCCTTCAGGCAGATCTGCGTCGGGTCGGGCGTGCCGGGGAAGGGGTTCTTCGCATCGCAACGCGCCCAGGCCCATTCGGCCGCGGGCACCACGCGCTCGTCGATCACCTCGCCGCTCTGCAGCTCGCCGCCGCGCGACACCAGCCTGGCCTTCGTGGTGTCCAGGCTCAGCGGGCGGTAGGGCACCGGGTTGGTCTGCACCAGCAGCGGCTGCGAGGCCGGGCCGCTGCGGTTGACGATGCGCGCGAACACCTCGCCGGTGATGCGCCCGCCATCCGCGGCGCGGGCCACCGGCAGCTGCAGCCATTGCGTGGCGCCGATGGTGGCGGTGGGCTTGACTGCGGTGGCGCCGGCGCTGTCGCCCTGCCAGGCGCTGGCCAGCATCACGTCACCGGCGGCGTACTCCTGCGCTGCATTGGGGAAGATGCGGCCGCGGTTGGGCACGTCGTGCCACATCAGTCCGCTGGCCTGGGCCTTGTCCACCGGCTTGAGCAGCTGGAAGGTGGCCACGTAACGCGCCTTGCCATCGGCATCGAGGCCCAGGCGGATGTCCTGGATGATGGCGTTGCCGGGCAGGGCCGGGTCCAGCTCGCCGAAGGCGCGGCCGACGATCTGCTCGTAGGCCACGCCGGTCGGTGCGCCGGCCGGGGCCGCCGCGGGCTGGCGGGCGTCGATCACCAGGCGGGTGACGCGGGCCTGCGCCGGCGCAGCCGGCAGCAGGCTGACCAGGGCAAGTGCGCCAAGGCCGAGGGCCTGGGCGGTGCGGGTGGGCAATCGGTGGAGGAGGGGCATGTCGGTGCAAGCTTGCATGTCAGTAGCCGCGGTGGCGGTCGATGGCCACCTCGGTGGCCCGGCCTGACAGGATGGCCGACAAGTTCGCCAGCGTCTGCCGGGCAATCACCGAGGCCGGTGTGCGCGTGGCGATGTGCGGCGTGACCGTGATGCGCGGATGGCGCCAGAACGGGTGGCCGGCCGGCAGCGGCTCGGTGCGGAAGGCGTCCAGCGTGGCCGCCCCCAGCTGACCGCTGGCCAGCGCCATCAGCAGGTCGGCATCCACCACGTGGTCGCCACGGCCCACGTTGACGAGGTGCGCGCCCTTCGGCAGCGCGGCCAGAAAGCGCGCGTCGATGCGGTTGCGCGTGGCCTCGGTCAGCGGCAGCAGGCACACCAGTGTGTCGCAGCCCGAGAGAAAGTCGGCCAGCTGATCGTCGCCATGGAACAGCGAGACGGCGGCCAGGTCGGCGGGCACCTCGGACGCGCTGCGCTTCCAGCCGCGCACCGCGTAGCCGATGCTCAACAGCGTGCGCGCGCAGGCCTGGCCCAGCGCACCGAAGCCGGCGATGCCCACGCGGTGCTGCGGCGGGTGCTGCACCGGTTGTTCGCGCCATTCACCGGCGCGCTGCTGGGCCAGGTAGGCGCCCATGTGGCGCTGGCCGTGCACCACGGCCCAGGCCACGTAGGCGGCCATGCCGCTGGCCATCTGGCTGTCGACGATGCGGCACAGCGGGATGTGATCCGGCAGGGCGGGGTCGCGCACCAGGTGGTCGATACCGGCGGCCAGCGACTGGATCAGCTTCAGCTTGGGCAGCGTGGCGATCACGCCGGGCGGCGGCTCCCAGCAGACCACGGCGTCGATGTCATTTCCATCGCCCAGGTCGGGCCAGATGCGCAATTCGATGCCCGGGCAGGCGGCCTCGAAGGCCGGCCGCAGGTAGTTCATGTCGATGGTGGCGCTCACCAAGGCGAGCGTGGGCGTGTCGCTCATACCCTGCGTCATGCCGCCAGCTTCGGCACCGCCGCCATCAGCGCCTGCGTGTACGGGTGCTGCGGCCGCGCCAGCACCTCGGCCGTGGGCCCGTGCTCGACGATGCGGCCGCGCTGCATCACGGCGATCTGGTCGCACATCTCGCCGGCCACGCGCAGGTCGTGGGTGATGAACACCATGGCCAGCTGGAATCGCTCGCGCACCTCGGCAAACAGCTTCAGCACCTGGGCCTGCACGCTGACGTCCAGCGCGCTGACCGGCTCGTCGGCCACCAGCAGCTGGGGCTGCATGGCCAGCGCGCGGGCGATGCAGATGCGCTGGCGCTGGCCACCCGAGAACTCGTGCGGGAAGCGCTCGGCCGCCTCGGGCCCCAGGCCCACCAGTTGCAGCAGCTCGCGCACGCGGGCTTCGGCTTCAGCGCGCGGCACGCCTTGCGCGATCGGGCCGGCCATCAGCGCCGGGCCGATGCGGTGGCGCGGGTTCAGCGAGGCGTTCGGGTCCTGGAACACCATCTGGATGTGGCCGCCGGTGGCGCGGCGCAGGCCTTCGCCGGCCAGCAGGCTGCGGCCCTTGAACAGGATGCGGCCCGAGTCGAACGGCGACAGGCCGACCAGGCAGCGGCCCACGCTGCTCTTGCCCGAGCCCGATTCGCCCACCAGGCCCAGCGTTTCACCGGCGCGCAGCGCAAAGCTCACGTCTTTGGCCGCCTGCACCGTGCGGCCACGGTTGAACAGGCCGCGGCCGGTGACATGGGTCTTGCACAGGTCCTGCACCTGCAGCACGTAGCTGGCCTCGTCGGCCGCCGGCGGCAGGGCCTCGCGCAGCGTGCCCTGCGGAATGGCCGCCAGCAGCTGGCGCGTGTAGGCATGCTGCGGCGCGCGCAGCACCTGGGCGGCCGGGCCGGCCTCGACGATGCGGCCGGTCTGCATCACCACCACGTCGTCGGCGATCTCGGCCACCACGCCGAAGTCGTGCGTGATGAACAGCACCGCCGTGCCGCGGCGCTGCTGCAGCTCGCGGATCAGCGTGAGGATCTGCGCCTGGGTGGTGACATCCAGCGCGGTGGTGGGCTCGTCGCAGATCAGCAGCCGGGGCTCCAGCAGCATGGCGCAGGCGATCATCACGCGCTGGCGCTGGCCGCCCGACAGGCGGAAGGGGTAGCTGTCGACCAGCAGCTCGGGCTCGGGCAGGCCCACGTCTTTCAGCGCCGCGACGATGCGCTGGCGCTTCTCGGTCGTGCCCAGCTTCTCGTGCGCGTCCAGCACCTCGGCCAGCTGGTCGCCGATGCGCATCACCGGGTTCAGCGCGGTCATCGGCTCCTGGAAGACCATGGCGATGCGTGCGGCGCGGAAGGCGCGCCAGCCGTCCTCGTCCAGCTGCAGCAGGTCCTGCCCGTCGAACATCATGCGGCCGGCCACCGGCTGCACCGCCGGCTGGGGCAGCAGGCCCATCAGCGCATTGGCGATCATCGACTTGCCCGAGCCCGATTCGCCCACCACGCACAGCGTGCGGCCGGCGTGCAGCGTGAAGCTGGCACCCTGCACGGCCAGCGGCCGGTCGGCGCCGGGGGGCAGGCGGATGTCCAGGCCTTCGACGCTGAGCACGGGCTGGGCAGGGGCTTGGGTCGGATGGGCGGCAGTCATGGCGGCAAAGTCCAGGGCGCGGGCGTTCATCGGGTTCTCCCCGCGGCACGGGCGTTCAGGCCGTCGTTCAGGCCCTCGCCCACCAGGTTCAGCGCCAGCACCGTGAGCACGATGGCCAGGCCGGGAAACAGCGCCATCCACCAGGCCTGGCGCAGCACGGTGCGCGCTGCGCCCACCATGTAGCCCCAGCTCATCTGGTTGGGGTCGCCCAGGCCCAGGAAGCTCAAGGAGGATTCCAGCAGGATGGCCGTGGCCACCATCAGCGAGGCCATCACGATGATGGGCGAGGCGGCGTTGGGCAGGATCTCGCCCAGGATGATGCGCGGCGTACTCAAGCCCGCCAGCTGCGCGGCGGAGACGAAATCACGCTGCCGCAGCGTGAGGAACTCGCCGCGCACCAGGCGCGCCACCGGCGGCCAGCTCACCAGCGCGATGGCCGCGACGATGGAGCCGATGGACGGCTGGAAGATGGCCACCAGCACGATGGCCAGCGCGAAGCTGGGCACGGCCTGGAACAGCTCGGTGAAGCGCATCAACGTGGCATCCACCCAACGTCCGAAGTAGCCGGCCACCGCACCGATGCCCACACCGATGATCAGCGACACCACCGTGGACACCACGCCGATCAGCAGCGAGATGCGCGCACCGCGCACCACGCCCGAGAAGATGTCGCGGCCCATGGTGTCGGTGCCCATCGGCAGGCCGGCGGTCTGGCCCGGCTGCAGGAAGGGCTGGTCGACCATGTCCCAGGGGTCGTTGGCGGCCAGCAGCGGCCCGAAGGCCACCAGCAGCGCCACCAGGGCCAGCACTGCCAGGCCGGCCACTGCGCCCTTGTTGCGCGCGAAGCGCTTCCAAAAACCCGAGTTGGATGACGAGGCCATGATCACTGCAGTTCGATGCGCGGATCGACCAGGGTGTAGACGAGGTCGGTCAGCAGGTTGAACAGCACCGCCATCGCTGCGGTGACGAGAAAGCAGCCGAGCAGCAGGTTGTAGTCACGCTGCAGCAGGGCATCGAACATCAGCCGGCCGATGCCGGGCCAGGCGAAGACCGTCTCGGTGAGCACCGCGCCGCCGATCATGCCGCCCGCCTGGATGCCGGCCAGCGTGACCACCGGCAGCAGCGCATTGCGCAGCACATGGGCGCGCAGGATGCGGCCGGCGGCCAAGCCCTTGGCGCGGGCGGTCTTGACGAAGTCCATCTGCGCCACGTCCAGCATCGCGGCGCGGGTCATGCGGGCGTAGACGGCCATGTAGAACAGCGCCAGCGTCAGCGCCGGCAGCAGCAGGTGGCGGCCGGTGTCGATGAAGGCGGCCCAGCCGGTGTGGCCGGCGCCCACGGTCATGTGGCCGAAGGCCGGCAGCCAGGCCAGCTGCACCGAGAACAGCAGCACCGCCATCATCGCCAGCCAGTACAGCGGCGTGGCATAGAACACCAGGGCCACCACGGTGATCAGACTGTCCAGCCACTGGCCGGCGCGCCGGCTGGCCAGGGCCCCCAGCGTCACGCCGAACAGCAGCGACAGCGCGAAGGCCGTGCCGGTGAGCAGCAGCGTGGCCGGCAGTCGGTCGAGGATCAGCGTGAGCACCGGCTGCTGCTGCCGGTACGAGAAGCCCAGATCGCCCTGCAGCACATGGCCCAGGTAGCGGCCCAGCTGCGTGGACACCGGCTGGTCGAGCCCGAACTGCGTGCGCAGCTGGGCCACGAACTGTGCGTCGGAGGCGCCGGCCTCGCCGGCGATCACGGCCACCGGATCACCCGGCGCCGCGCGCACCAGCATGAAGTTGACGGTGGCGATCAGCAGCAGGGCCAGCAGGCCCTGCGCCACGCGCGTGAGCATGTACTGCAGGCGTTTCATGGCGTGTTCAGGCCAGGCTGGCGCGGCCGATGCTGTCGTTCAGCCCGATGCCCGAGCTGATCGGGTTCTTCACCTTCACGCGGTACAGCGTGGGGAAGGTGATCTCGTGCAGCCAGGCCACCGGCACCTCTTCGACCAGCAGCTTCTGCACCTCCAGGTACGCCTTCTGGCGCGAGGCCGGATCGGTGGCGCGGGCGCCGGCGGCGAACAGCGCGTCGACGCGCGAGTTCACATAGCCTTCCACGTTGTTGAAGGGCGAGCCCTTGGCGATGTTGGTGCTGGTGTAGTTGCGCGCCACGCCCAGGGCCGGATCACCGTACTGGTACAGGTAGGTGAAGGCCAGGTCGTAGTCCCACTCGTTCAGGCGCTGGTTCCAGCCGGCCACGTCGGTGGCCACCAGTTCCAGCTTGATGCCGATCGAGGTCAGCGCCTGCTTCACCATCTCGGCCTGGCGCTGCCAGCTCTCGCCATAGGGCAGGGGCAGCAGGCGGATGGTCTCGCCCTTGTAGCCCGATTCGGCCAGCAGGGCCTTGGCCTTGGCCAGGTCCTTGGGGTACTTGGGCACGTCGTTGCTGGCGTACTTGATGGCGCTGTTGAACGGGCCGGTGGCCGGCTTGGCATAGCCGTACCAGGCGATCTTGGCCATGGCCTCGCGGTCGATGGCGTGCATCAGCGCCTGGCGGAACTTGACGTTGCTCAGCGGCGCCTTGCGGTGGTTGATCCACAGCCACGAGTGCGGCGAGAAGAACTCCCAGCCCTTGGTGGTGACGGCGACGCCCGGCAGCTTGGCCAGGCGCTGCACGTCGAAGTACTCCACCGAGCCGCCCGGCGCGATGTCGATCTTGCCGCTCTCGAAGGCCGCTGCGCGCGCCGCCGCGTCGGGGATGACGTGGTAGTACACCTTCTCGATCAGCGGCAGGTTGGGCACGTGGTAGGCCGCATTGGCCTCCAGCAGGATGTAGCTGCCCTTGACCCATTCCTTGAACTTGTACGGCCCGGTGCCGATGGGCGTGGCGTTGGCCGGGTTGGTGGCGAAGTCGGTGCCTTCGTAGATGTGCTTGGGCACCATGGGCATGGTGCCGTTCTCGAACAGGCCCAGGAAGGGCCCGAACGGGTACTTCAGCTTGAACTCCAGCGTCAGCGGGTCGAGCGCCTTCACCGATTCCAGCGCCTCCAGGTTGCCGCGCAGGCGGGCGTGGGTCTTCTTCAGGAACACATCCACCGAGAACACCGCGTCGGCGCTGGTGAAGGGCTTGCCGTCATGCCACTTCACGTTGGGCTTCAACTTGAAGGTGTAGGTCTTGCCGTCGGGGCTCACCGTCCAGCTGGTGGCTAGCTGCGGCTGCGGGTTGAGCTTCTCGTCGTAGCGCAGCAGGCCTTCGTAGATGTTGCCGGCAATCAGCTGCGTGGGGCCGTTCTGCACCAGGCCCATCATCAGGCCGGGCGGCTCGGGCTGCACCAGCACATTGAGCGTGCCGCCCTTCTTGGCGTCCTTGTCTTGGGCCAGCAGTTCCAGCGGCACGCCGGCGATGGACACGCCCAGCCCGGTGGCACCCAGTTGAATCAATTGGCGTCGTTGCATGGTGGTGAGCTCTCTTGCAGGGGTTGACGATGCGGCGGCTCGACCGGCCTCGCAGTGGCTTGCGTGGCGGTCTGACGCTTCAGGGAACGGGGAGGACGGCGCGGGTCAGTCGCGCCAGTGGCTGGGCGCAGCCGGCTGCAGGCGTTGCAGCATGGCGCGCCACTCACGCGCATACAGGTCGGGGTTGCCGGCCACGCGGTTGCTGTCGCCGCCCTCGTACTGGCGGGCGGTGAGCTCGGCCACTTCCGGTGCCACCGGATGGATGGGCTGGCCGGTGGCCTGGATGGCCAGCTGCACCTTGCAGGCGCGGTCGAGGTTGTGCATCAGGATGAAGGCCTCGGCCACGCTGTGGCCGAGCGTCACCAGGCCGTGGTTGCGCAGGATCAGCACCTGGGCGGTGGGGCCCAGGTCGGCCACCAGGCGCTCGCGCTCGGCATGGTTGAGCGCGATGCCCTCGAAGGCGTGGTAGACCACCCGGTCGTGGAACTGCAGCGACCACTGGTTGCAGGGCTGCAGCCCGCAGGCCAGCGACGACACCGCCACGCCCGGCACCGTGTGGGTATGCAGCACGCAGGTGGCGTCGTGCCGGGCTGCGTGCACGGCGCTGTGGATGGTGAAGCCGGCCGGGTTCACGTCGTGATCGGTGGGCTCGAGGATGCGGCCCTCCAGATCGATCTTCACCAGCGACGAGGCGGTGATGTCGCGGAACAGCATGCCGTAGGGGTTGATCAGGAACTGGTCCTGCGTGCCCGGCACGCGCGCCGAAATGTGGGTGTAGATGCTGTCGTCCATCCCGAAATGGGCGACGAGGCGGTAGGCAGCGGCGAGGTCTTCTCGCACCTTTTGTTCTGCAGCGGAAACGGACATGGCCCGGAGCCCTCCAAACGCTTGAAACTGGTCAACTGTCGGCTGTCGACAGTGTGCAGGAAGCATTGCCAGAACCGTGCCAGGGTTTGCGCGGGGTCAAACCGGGTGGAAACGGCCTGTGGCACCGGCGATGGCGGCCGTGGCGCCTGTTGCTGGTGCATCCGGCCCGGCGGTGGTGCGGGTGGTGGTGCGTGTGCGGGGTGCGCGGCGGCACCCCTTGCATGCAGGTCTCGGGACCCGGTCCCGGGTCCGAAGCCGGATGGTTGGCGGCGGGCAGGCTTCCCAGAATCCACCCCACTCTGGCCGCCGGCCGACATCGAGGGAGCCCCATGAACGACCGACCCCGCGCGCTGCGCCGCCAGCCCAGCCTGAACCGCCCCATGCCCTGGCGCCACCACGCCACGGCGCGCGCCGTGGCGCTGCTGCTGGCCTGCGGAGGCATGGCCCCAGTGGGTGCGCAGACGTCGGCCACGCCGCTGGTGCTGGGCTCGGGCAACACGGTCAGCAACACGATCACCATCCGGCCGGCGACCGCTGCGACGGGCACAGCGTGCGACGCCGGCAAAGCCGGCGCGGACGGCAACGGCTACGACAACACCACCGGCAACGGCAACGCTGGCGGCAAAGGCTCGGACGGAAGCGCCGCCGGCAACGGCAGCACCGGCACCACCGCCGCCAGCGGCAGCAATTTCGCGCTGATCAACAGCGGTTTGCTGGTGGGCGGCAAGGGTGGCAGCGGGGGGGACGGTGGCAGCGGCGGCGATGGCGGCGATGGCGGGGTGGCCAAGTCGCCCTGCCCGTCGAAGTACCCGAACTGCAGCAACGGCGCAGCGGGCGGGGGTGGCCGTGGCGGCACGGGCGGCAATGGCGGCACCGGTGGCACCGGGCTCAGCGGCTCGCACTTCACGCTGTACAACAGCGGCCGCATCCAGGGCGGGTTGGGGGGTGCGTCGGGTGCGGGTGGCAGCGGTGGCAGGCAGGGCGCGTGGCCGAACTACGGCGACAGCCCTGGCCTGGCTGGCGCCGATGGGTTGGCGGGCGCGGGCGGCGTGGGCGTGGTGGCCACCGGATACACCACCATCATCAACAGCGGCGTGATCGCCGGCCACCTGGGCAGCGACAACGGCAACGGCATCGTCAGCGCCGATGGCCACGCCATCGACTTCTCGGGTGGCGCCAACCGCCTGGTGCTGGTGAACACCAATTACGCGGCCAGCATCGTGGGCCAGGTGGTCAGCACCAGTGGCCGGCTCAACGGCGGTGACACGCTGGAACTGGGCATGGCCGACGACACCAACTTCTCGTTGAACCGCCTGCGCACCGGCTTCATCGGCTTTGCCACGCTCGCCAAGTCCGGCGCGTCGGTGCTGTCGCTGACTGCGCAGCACTCTCCGAACAGTGTGGACAGTTTTGCCGGGCGCACCTTGCTCACCGAGGGCGGGCTGGTGGTGAACGCGGCGGTCAGCCTGTATGGCGACAACGGCAGCAACGGCAGCAACAGCTTCCCGACCCCGCTTCGTGGCGACGCGGGTGGCGCGGGAACGGTGGCGGTGACGGTGTCCAGCGGCAAGACAGAAATCGTCTTGGGCGGCCTGGTCTACACGCCCAATGCCAGCCAGTCCACGCTGACCAACACCGGGCTGCTGAAGGGCGGCGATGGCGGTGCCGGCGGTCGGGGCCTGACCTCGTCCGGTGCGGGAGGCCAGGGCGCCGGTGCCGTGACCGGCGCAGACTTCCTACTGACCAACAACGCGGGTGGCCAGATCGTGGGCGGCGATGGGGGGGCGAACGGTGGCAGCAACCTGTTCCCGACCTATGCCGAGGGCGGCGTGGCCATCAGCGTGACCGGCAAGACCACGATCGTGAACGCCGGCACCGTGGCGGGCGGCATGGGCGGCAGTGGCGGCAGCGTGCAGGCCCATGCCATCGACCTGGCGGGTGGCGGCAACAGCCTGTCGCTGCGCTCGGGCAGCGACATCCAGGGCCTGGTGGTCAGCGCCGGGGGCGACACGCTGGATTTGGGTGGCAGCGCCGCCGGCAGCTTCAATGCCAGCCTGATCGGCAGCCAGTACCAGGGCTTCAGCCAGTTCACCAAGAGCGGCAGCGCCAACTGGACGCTGACCGGCAGCGGTGCGACGAACTGGCTGGTGCAGGCCGGCACGCTGACCGGCACCACCAGCTCGATGGCCGGCAACCTGAGCTTCGGCACCGGGTCGTCGCCCACGCCGCTGGTCGTTTTCGACCAGGCCAGCCAGGGCAGCTACGGCGGCCACATCACCGGCGACGGCCGCGTCACCATCAGCGGGGGCGGCCAGGTCACGTTCACCGGTGCCAACAGCTACACCGGCATCACGGTGGTGTCGGCCGGGCAGTTGGCGCTCAGCGGCGCGGGCAGTTTCGGGTCGGGCGTGTTGCAGGTGAATGCGGGCGCCTCGGCCGACATCAGCGCCATCAGCGCCGCCAGCACCACGGTGGCCGCGCTGCAGGGCCGGGGCACGCTGGCGCTGGGCGGCAAGAACCTGCGCGTGGACGGCTCGGCCGTCACCAGCTTCGCGGGCACGATCACCGGTGCCGGCAGCCTCACCAAGGCCGGCAGCGGCGTGCTCACGCTGGCGGCAGCCAACACCTACAGCGGCGGCACCCAACTGCAGGGCGGCCTGCTGATCATCGGCGCCGATGCCGCGCTGGGCGCGGCCAGTGGCGGCCTGAGCCTGAACGGCGCCACGCTGCAGACCACGGCCAGCTTCAGCAGCGCGCGCCAGATCGCGCTGGGCAACTACGGCGGCACCGTCAATCCCGACACCGGCAGCACATTGACGCTGAGTGGCGTGATCAGCGGCAGCGGCATCTTGACCCAGCAAGGCGGCGGCACGCTGGTGCTCAGCGGCGCCAACAGCTTTGCCGGCATGCGCGTCGCCGCCGGCACCTTGAGCATCAGCAGCGACGCCAACCTGGGCACCGGCAACGGCGTACTCGAGCTCCAAGGGGGCCGGCTCCACATCACCGGCAACGTGGTATCGGCACGCACCCTCAGCCTGATGAACGTGCTGCCGAACTATGTGGACATCGATGCCGGCGCGACGCTGTCGCTGTCGGCCTCGATCCTGGGCCGCGGCACCCTGGTCAAGAGCGGGGACGGCTTCCTGATGCTGCAGGGCGACAACAGCGGCGTGGGCCAGTTGGGCGGCCTGGTCGTCAAGCAGGGCGCCGTGGTTGTCAGCCAGGACAGCGCGCTGGGCCAGGTGTCCGGCGGCCTGACGCTGGATGGCGGCGCCTTGATGACCGGCAGCTTTGCCACCAGCCGCACCGTGACACTGGGTGCGGCGGGCGGCCGGATCGTCCCGTTCGTCAGCACGCTGCAGCTGGATGGCGCGGTGACGGGCAGCGGAAGCCTGACGACGGGCGGCGGCAACGCGGTGCTGATCCTCAACAGCAAGCTCAACAACTACGGCGGCGACACCACGGTGATCGAGGGCGGCACGCTGCGCGTGGCTGCGGGTTCGGGCCTGGGCAATGACAGCCATGCGCTGCGCCTGCAGGGCGGGCAGCTGGCCCTGGCCGCCGGGGCCAGCACCGCGGTGGGCAGCGTCAGCATCAGCCATGACCGCGCCTGGGTCGGCTCACTGCGCATCGGCGAGGCGGGCAACGCCCAGGCCAGCACGCTGCAGGTGCGGGGCAACCTGGACAACGCCGGTGACCTGCGCGTCGACAACGGCCTGCTGGCGGTGGCCGGCAGCCTGGTCAACACCGGCACGCTCACGGTGCTGGCCGGTGGCCGCGTGAATGCCGGCAGCTTTGTGCAGACGGCCGGCAGCACCACGCTGGCCGGCGGCCTGATCGATCCGCCCACCACCATCACCATCAGCGGCGGCACGCTGGCGGGCAGCGGCACGCTGGAAGGCGATGTGCAGGTCAGCGGCGGGCGCGTGGAAGTGGGGGCGGATGGCCTGCTGGTCACCGGTGCCTATGCGCAGACCGGCGGCACGCTGGACTTCGGCCTCAGCTACAGCGGCGGCCAGTACCACTACGGCCGCCTGACCGCCAGCACCCTGGCGCTGGGCGGCACGCTGGAGTTCACCCTCAGCGGCGCCAGCGCGGCCGATCTGCAGCGCCTGCAGACCGATCTGCTGGCGAACCTGCTGCAGCCGCTGGTCAGCCCCAGCGTGATGGCCAGCTTCAGCAGCATCCGCCTGGATTCCACGCTGGCCGGCGTGGATGCGGTGATGCTGGGGGCCAGCCAGGTGGCGCAGCTGGACCGTGCCTTCACCACCGCCGTGCCCGAGCCCGCCCACTGGGCCCTGATGCTGGCCGGCCTGGCCGGGCTGGCGGGGTGGACGCGCCGGCAACGCGCGGGCCGCGCCGGCGCCTGAACGCCTTGGCCACCGTGGGCAGCGGGAGCGCCCGCCGCCACCTCGGGGCTCACTGCGGGCGCCCTTCGAATGGGCGGTGGCGGGCGGGCGGCCGTGGCCCACCACCGCACAATGGGCCCGATGCCTGTTGCGCACCCCGACACCGCCGCCGACCTGGCCCTGCGGATTGATCCCATGGTGCGCGAAGACCAGGTTCAACACCTGCGGCGCGGCGATCCGCTGTACCTGCTGGCCAATGCCGGGCTGGCGGTGATGGTTGCGGTGGCCTTGCGCGACTCGGCACCGCTGCCGGCGCTGCTGGCCTGGCTGGCAGCCATCTGGCTGACGACGGCCTGGCATGGCTGGATGACCTGGCGCCAACGCGGCCGCAGCGATCAGGTCGACCGGCATCTGCGCCAGGTGACGTGGTTGTCGGCGGTGAGCGGCCTGCTTTGGGCGGTGGGCGTGCTGCTGGTCTATCCGGGGGCCGACGACATCCACCGCGCGCTGCTGGTCGTGCTGCTGGGCGGCATGGCCACCAGCGCGAAGTTCTCGCTGGCGGTGCACCTGCCGGCGCTGTATGCGCTGTACGTTCCGATGGTGGCCGGGCTGATGCTGGCCGCGCTGGGCAGCGCCGGGCCGGCGCGCTGGGTGGTGCTGATCCTCACGCCGCTGTGGCTGGCCGGGGCAGTGGCGCGCGCGCGGCAGATGCATGCGGCGATGATCGAATCGTTCCGCAACCGCCACACCGCCAGTCTGCTGGCGGCCGACCTGCAGGCGCAGAAGGATGTGGCGGTGGCGCTGGGCCAGTCGCGCAGCCGTTTTCTGGCCGCCGCCAGCCATGACCTGCGCCAGCCGGTGCATGCGCTGTCGCTGTTCGTCAGCGCGCTGCAGCAGCGCCCGCCGATGGACGAGGCCGAGCGCCTGCTGGGCCATGTGCGCAACACGGTGGACGGCATGGGCGCGATGTTCAACGCGCTGCTCGATGTCTCTCGGCTCGACGCCGAGATGGTGCGCCCGGCCCTCGGCCCCGTGCCGCTGGCGCCGCTGCTGGCGCGCATCGCCGCCGACGAGGGTGCCATCGCCGCCGCCAAGGGCCTGACGCTGCGCTGCGCGGTGCACGGGCCGGCCGACCTGGCCGTGCACAGCGATGCACAGCTGCTGGAGCGCGTGCTGCGCAACCTGGTGAGCAATGCCGTGCGCTACACCGCCAGTGGCGGCGTGCGGCTGCGGGCCGATGTGCGCGGCGGCGCCTTGCGCCTGCGCGTGGCCGACAGCGGCATCGGCATCCCGCTGGCGCACCGCGCCGAGGTGTTCCAGGAGTTCGTGCAACTGCACAACCCCGAGCGCGACCGCGACCAGGGACTGGGCCTGGGCCTGGCCATCGTGCAGCGCCTGTGTGCGCTGCTGGCGGTGCCGCTGCGGCTGCGCTCGCGGCCGGGCCGCGGCACGGTGTTCACGCTGATGCTGCCGCTGGCCCAGGGCCTGGCGGGGCAGGGCACCGCCGCAACCGCCGACCGTGCGGATCAAGTGGGTGGACTTCCGGCACTGGCCCCGGGCGATCTGGTGCTGGTGATCGACGACGCGGCCGACATCCGCGTGGCCATGGCCGCGCTGCTGCGGGGCTGGGGTTGCCAGGTGCTCACTGCGCCCGATCTGCCCGCGCTGCAGCCGCAGCTGATGGCGCTGACCACCGTGCCGCGGCTGATCCTGTGCGATCTGCGGCTCGAAGGGCCCGACGACGGCCTGGCCGTGATCGAGCAGCTGCGCAGCGGCTTCAATGACGAGGTGCCGGCCATCCTGGTGACCGGCGACACCGGCCCCGAGCGCCTGCAGCACGCCGCGGCCAGCGGCCTGGGCCTGCTGCACAAGCCGGTGAGCGAGGCGGCGCTGCGCCTGGCCATCGGCCGCGCGCTGGCCGCCACCCCGGCCGACGACTGAAACGGCCGCTCAGCTCACCAAACCCGCATTGCGCGCGGCCTCGACGGCCTGCAGCCGGTGCACCACGTTCAGCGCCTTGAAGATGGCCGAGACATGGCCCTTCACGGTCTTTTCCTGCATCGCCAGATTGCGCGCGATCTGCTTGTTGGTCTGGCCCTGGCACAGCTGCTGCAGCACCTCGCGCTGGCGCGGCGTGAGGCCGCTGCCATCCCCGGTGGGCGCCGGTGCAGCCGGCGCCAGCGCCATCAGCGGCGGCACGTACACCTGGCCGGCCAGCACCAGCTGCAGGGCGGCCAGCAGCGTGGCTGGCGCGGCTGACTTGGGGCAATAACCGGCCGCGCCGGCGGCCAGCGCGCGGCGCACGTCGTCGGGCTCTTCGGACGAGGACAGCACCAGCACCGGCAGGTCCGGGCGCTGGCGCCGCAGATGGGTCACCACGGCCAGGCCGCCGGTGCCGGCCATGCGCAGGTCGGCGATCACCGCGGCCAGGTCGGGCTGGGCTTCCACCAGCGTCAGGGCCACCTCGCCATCACTGGCCTGCAGCACGCCGGTGATCGCGGGCCACTGGCGCAGCACGCTGGCCAGGCCCTCGCGGAACATCGGATGGTCGTCCACTACCAGGATCTTCATCGCCACAGGGTAACAAGTTGCGCGTGCTTGACCGAACGCGTGGCTTGGGATGCGGCGGGCGCTGGCCGTTTGGCGCCATCCGGGCACCCATTCCGGGGTCTCGAGACCCGGTCCCGGGACCAAGGTCGGATGGTGCGATGCCCCCTGCGCTGAAAGACTGACCGGTGTTGCCGCCGCCGCGTTCGCGTGCCGGCGCCCTGTTGTCGATCCGAAGGTCTGCCATGCCGTACACCGTCTCACGCCTGTCCGCCCCTTGCCTTGCGCCGCGGCGTCCCCGCGCACGCGCCGGCCGCCCCACGCTGCTGGCGCTGGCGGTGGCGGCCCTGCTGGGCAGCGCACCGGCCGGCGTGGCCCTGGCCAAGACCGCGACCTGGACCGGCGGTGCCCCCACCAGCGGCAAGTGGTCCAACCGCCTCAACTGGGGCGGCAGCACGCTGAGCGACGGCGATGAACTGGTGTTCGCCGGCACGGGCCATCGGCAGGACAACAGCAACGACCTGCTCAACGCCAGCTTCAACGGCCTGAGCTTCGCGTCGGGGGCCGGCGCCTTCACGCTGAACGGCAACGCCTTCACCAGCCTGGGCAACATCACCAACTACAGCAGCAACCGCCAGACGCTGGCGATGGCGCTGACCGTGGGCAGCAGCCAGTCCTGGGTGGCGGGCTTGTCCGGGCTGCAGTTCGGCGAGATCGACTTCGCCAGCATCGCGGCCGCCGCCTACACCGTCAGTGGCCTGGGCACGCTGACCGTTGTGGGTGGCATCAACAACAACAGCAATTTCCGACAATCGTTCGCCTCGGCGCTGACGGTGGCGGCGAACCAGACCTGGAACGGCGGCGTCGCCGGGCTGTCGGTCAATGGCCTGATCTTCGACAGCGCGGCCGCCTATACCCTGAAGGCCGACAACGTTTACAGCGCCGGCCAGATCGTCAACCGCAACACCTCCCAGCTGCAGACGCTGAACGGCGTCGTGAACCTGACCCAGGACCAGACCTGGACCCTGGGCGGCGGGCTGCGTGTGGCCGGCCTCGGCGGCTCGGGCAACCTGACCATCGTCGGCGGCAAGGCGATCCTGAGGCTGGGCTCCGGCGCCGTCAGTACCGACACCACCTATTCGGGCGTGATCGCGGCAGCCGAGACCCCGCTGTACATCGACGTGGCGGGCAGCACCCACACGCTCACGGGCAAGGGCGGCGAGCTGAGCTACCTGCAAATGTCGGCGGGCACCTTGCGCCTGCGCGGCGGTTCACTGAAGTTGGGCTTCCTCGGCCAGATGACGGGCGGCACGCTGTCGGTCGAGAACGCCCGCCTCGACCTGACGACGTCCGAGCAGACCTACCTGTTCGGCAACACCAACCCGCTGATGGCGATTTCCGGCGCCGCCGGGATGGTCAACAGTGCAGGGGGACTCATGATCGGCTACGTCCAAGGCGGGCGTGTCCAGGTGTCGGACGCCGGCAGCCTGCAACTCGCGGGCAGCCTGATGGTGGGCGGCGGCGACGGCACAGCGGCCAACGGCAGCCTGACGGTCACCGGCGGGGGCACGGTGCAGGCCCAGGGCGTCTCCATCGGCTACTACTCTGGCTCGGTGGGTGCCGTCACGGTCGACGGGACGGGCTCCCGCCTCATCAACACGCGCGGCGGCATGACCCTGGGTACTGGCGGCGGCCAGGCGGCCAGCCTGCTGGTCAGCAACGGCGGCCTGGTGAGCACCAGTTCCACCGTCCTGGGCTCGGCGGGCAGCAACATCACGGTCAACGGCGGCACCCTGGTGACGGGGCTGCTCAGCGGACGGACCGGCACCATCGTGCTCGACGATGGTGACCCCGGGCTGGCCCTGGCGGCGCTGACCCTCAACGGCACCAGCGGTAGCAGCAGCTTCGGGGGCAGCATCGCGGGCGGGGGCAGCGTTGTGAAGACCGGCGGCGCCACCCAGGTCCTGTCCGGCACCAACAGTTTCACCGGCGGGGTGACCGTCACCGGCGGGTTGCTGCAGATGGCCAGCGGCGCGGCCAGCCTCTACCAGGCCAGCGGCAGCGGCACGCTGCAACTGGACTACGGCACGCTGGGCTGGTCAGCCGTGCAGGCCGATGCCGGAGGCACTGTGGTCTACAACACCCCCACGCTGACCGGCGGCACGCTGCTGGGCGATGGCACGCACGATGTGTCGCGCGTCACGCGCTACGTGGGCACCAGCGTGGGCAGCGGCGCCACGCTGGCGCTGGCCAACAACACGCGGCTGATCGGCGTGGTCAGCGCCGGCACGCTGAACGTGGCCGCGGGCCGCAGCCTGAGCTGGAGCGGCGGCAGCAACGCGGGCGGGCGCTTCAATGTGGACGGCACGGCCAGCGTGGCGGGCTGGACCTCATCGGGTGTGCTGCAGGTGGGCACGGCCGGGGTGTTGAACGTGGCCAGCAGCGACCTGGTGCTGCTGGGCGGCAGCCGCACGGCCGTGGGCAGCAAGGCCGCACCCGGCGGTCGCATCAGCCTGGGCACCGGCCACACCGTGGAGCTGAACGGCGCGCTGCTGGTGAACAACGGCAACATCGACGCCACCACCAACGTGCACTACGGCAGCCTGGCCAAGGGCGCCGGCGTGTACGGCGCGGTGAACGTGTTCGAGGGCGGCGTGTTCGAGGCCGGCAACAGCCCCGGCACCGTGCGCACCGGCGCGACCACCTGGAATGCCGGCGGCAGCTACCTGGTGGCCATGGACCAGGCCGGCGGCTTGGCTGGCGTGAACAGCGGGCTGTGGAACATCGACGGCACGCTGGCCATCACCGCTGCCGCCGACGGTGGCCACTTCACTATTCGCGTGGCCACGCTGAACCAGGCCGACCAGGCCATCACGCTGGCCGACTTCAACGCGCACCACGACTACAGCTGGCTGATCGCCAGCGCCAGCGGCGGCATCAGCGGCTATGCGCCGGGCCTGTTCAGCGTGGACAGCAGCGGCTTTTTGAACCCGCTGGACGGCGGCCATTTCTCGGTGGCGCAGTCGGGCAACCACCTGATGCTGAACTTCACCGCGGCAGTGCCCGAGCCCACCTCGGCCGCGATGCTGGGTCTGGGCGTGCTGGTGCTGGGGTGGGCGAGGCGTCGGCGTGCCGACGGCGCGTCTGCCTGAACGTCGGCGGCCTGGCCGGCTTCAGAAGTCCGCTGGCGCGGGCTGCGGCAGCGGCACCCACGACAGGAACGGCGCCGCCTCGTCGGCCGCGCGCCGTACCGAGGGTCGTTGCCGCAGGCGCCGCAGGTAGCCGCGCAGCGCGTCCAGCTCGGCCGGGATCGGCTCGGCCCAGTGGGCATAGAACAGGAAGGTGCCTGCGCCGCAATCGGCCAGGCTGAAGCGCTCGCCGGCGGCCCAGGTGCGGCCGGCCAGCTGGCCATCCAGCCAGGCGTAGGTGCTGCGCAGCATCTGCCGCGCCTCGGCCACGCCATGGGCATCGCGCGCGCCCTCGGGCCGCAGCGCATCGGCCACGATCTTCTGCTGCGGCGTGGAGATGTAGTTGTCGAACACGCGGTCGAGCATGCGCACCGGCAGCGCGGCAGCCGGGTCAGCGGGGATCAGGCGCTGGGCCTCGGGCTGGGCGAGGCCCAGGTACTCGACGATGCAGCTGGCCTCCAGGACGGTGTGCTCGCCATCCACCAGCACCGGAAACTTCTGCAGCGGCCACAGCCGCGTCAGCGCCTGGTTCTCGGCACTGTCGGGCGTGCTCAGCCCGCGCGGTTCGAAGGCCGTGCCGTACTCGTACAGCGCGATCAGCGCCTTCTGGCTGTAGGACGACAGCGGGTGGAAATACAGCTGCAAGGCCATGGGGGACTCCGGTGGTTGAGGCGATGCGCGCCAGGTGGCACATGCTGGCACGACGAACGGCCGCGTGTTGGGTCGACACGGCCCGCCCCGCCACCGCGCTCAGCTGCTCTGCCGCACCACCAGCTCGAAGCCCACGTCCACCGTCGGCTGGGCCGGCTGCTGGCCGCGCATCAGGCCCAGCAGCAGCGTGGCGGCCTGGGCGCCCACCTCGGCGCGCGGGGTGCGCACGCTGGTCAGCGGCGGGATCATCTGGTCGCTGCCGGCCAGGTCATTGAAGCCGGCCATCGCCACCTGCTGTGGCACCGCGATGCCCATGCGCAGCGCGGCCAGCAACGCGCCCTGGGCCAGGTCGTCGTTGCAGAAGAAGATGCCGTCCACGTCGGGGTGGCGGGCCATCAGTTCGCGGAACAGGCGGCCGCCCAGCGCCATGCTGGTGGGCGTGGGGTCCATCAGCTCCAGCGCGGGATCGTGGCAGCCGGCGGCGCGCAGCGCGGCGCGCCAGCCCTCGGCGCGCTGCATCACGCGCGGGTCCATCTGGCCGGCCACGTAGGCGATGCGGCGCCGGCCGCGGGCCAGCAGGTGCTCGGTGATGGCGCGGCCGGCGGCCTGCTGCGAGAAGCCCACGCTGTGCACGCCGGGCGCCTGGCGCGTCTCCATCATGTGCACGCAGGGCAGGCCGCTGCCGTCGATCAATGCCTGCGCCGCGGGCGTGCGGTCGAAGCCGGTCACCAGCAGGCCGGCCGGGCGGTGCGCCAGGTAGCTGCGCAGCAGCGCCTCTTCTTCGTCGGGCCGGTAGTGGGTGACGCCGATCAGCGTCTGGTAGCCGGCCGGGGTGAGGGTGCGCTGCACCGATTCGAGCAGTTCCACGAACAGCGTGTTGCTCAGCATCGGGATCAGCACCGCCACATGCTGGCTGTGGGCCGAGGCCAGCGCGCGGGCGGCGGGGTCGGGCACATAGCCCAGCCGGGCGGCGGCAGCATGCACGCGCTCGGCCAGTGCGGCATCCACGCCGCGGGTGCCGCGCAGCGCGCGCGAGGCGGTGATGGCGCTGACGCCGGCCTCGCGCGCCACGTCGTCCAGCGTCACGCGGCCGGTGGCGCGGCGGGCGGTGCGGCGCACCGGGGGGCTGGGTGGCGCGGCCTCGGCGGGGGCGGGGGTGTGGGCGGGCGGTGCGTCCTCGTCGTGGCGCATCTTCGTGGAAACCCTGATGTTGGTGGCGGTGGGTTTGATTAGGATAGCGCTGTCCAAACCGCTGTGCCACCGCAGTATCCCTCACCAGGGAAGCGCGGTGCCGGCGGTGTTGCCGCAGGCCAGGCGCCTGCACTTTTTCGGATTTTTGGGATAGCGCTGTCCAAACATGAATGCCGCCGAATCACGTCACTGGCCGTCCATCGTGGTGATGGGCGTGGCCGGTTGCGGCAAGAGCAGCCTGGGCGCCGCGCTGGCGCAGGCGCTGGGCCGCGCGCTGGTGGAAGGCGACGACTACCACCCGCCGGCCAACGTGGCCAAGATGCGCGCCGGCACGCCGCTGACCGACGCCGACCGCGCCGGCTGGCTGGATGCCCTGGGCGCCGCGCTGCAGCAGCGCGAGCCGGCGCCGGCAGGCCACGGCGCCGATGCCGGCCAGCGCGCCGTGCTGACCTGCTCGGCGCTGAAGGCCGCCTACCGCGAGCGCCTGCGTGCCGCCGCGCCGGGCCTGGCCTTCGTGCACCTCACGCTCACCCGCGAGCAGGCGCGTGCGCGCGTGGCCGCACGCGGCAGCCACTACTTCAACCCGGCGCTGGTGGACAGCCAGTTCGACACCCTGCAGCCGCCCGAGGGCGAGCCGCGCGTGCTGTCGCTCGATGCCACCCGGCCGCTGGCTGAGCTGAGCCAGGCCGTCCAGGCCTGGCTGCAAGCGGGCCTGCCCGCCGCCGATCCACAGGAGACCTGACCCATGACCACCGATTCGACTGGCGCCGCCCCCGCGGCGCCGGGCTGGCAGCGCCTTGCCGAAAACGCCATGGCCATCGCGCTGGGCGTCATGGCGCTGGCGGTGTTCGTCAACGTGGTGCTGCGCTACGGCTTTGGCAGCGGCATCGCGGCCAGCGAGGAACTGTCGCGCCTGCTGTTCGTGTGGCTGGTGTTCATCGGCGCGGCCGCGGCCTACCCGCTGGGCGAGCACATGGCCTTCACCAGCCTGCTGCAGTTGCTGAAGAACCGGCCCGCCGCCATGGCGGCCGCCACCGCGCTGATCCGCGTGCTGGTGATCCTGGCCTGCGCCTGCCTGGGCTGGGGCGCCTGGCAGCAGGTGGTGGTGGGGCTGGACAGCCGATCGGTGGTGATGGGCTATCCCACCGCGCTGCTGCCGCTGCCGGCGCTGCTGTGCTCGGTGGCCATCGGCGTGATGGCGCTGTGGGAGCTGGTGGCGCGCAAGCCGCTGGACCTGGGCCACGGTGTGGAGGTGGAGTGATGTTCAAGAAGGCCGCAGGCCCAGATCAAGTTGGCGGGCCGAGCGCCGGGCCGCTCCCAAGCCGGCCCGCATCCCCTCGGGGGATCGGCCGACGTACCCGTCGGACGAGGGGCTGACATGACACCCGAAGGACTTGCATTCATCACCTTCTCGCTGGGCATGCTGGTGCTGATGGGCATCGGCCTGAACATGGCGCTGGCGCTGGTGCTCACCGGCGCCGCCATGGCCTGGGTGCTGGGCTTCTGGGACACCCAGTTGCTGGCGCAGAACCTGGTGGCCGGCGTCGACAGCTTCCCGCTGCTGGCCGTGCCCTTCTTCATCCTGGCTGGCGAGCTGATGAACTCGGGCGGCATCAGCCAGCGCATCATCACCATGGCCCAGGCCTGGGTGGGCCACATCCGCGGCGGCCTGGGCTACGTGGCCATCGGCGCCGCGGTGCTGATGGCCAGCATGAGCGGCTCGGCCCTGGCCGACACCGCGGCGCTGGCCACCATCCTGCTGCCGATGATGCGCCAGCACGGCTACCCGATGGCCACCTCGGCCGGCCTGCTGGCCTCGGGCGGCATCATCGCGCCGATCATCCCGCCGTCGATGCCCTTCGTGATCTACGGTGTCACCACCAACACCTCGATCTCGGCGCTGTTCACGGCCGGCATCGTGCCCGGCCTGATCATGGGCGTGGGCCTGATCGTGGCCTGGAAGTGGGTGCTGCGCCGCATCGACCTGAAGCCCGGCACGCCGCTGCCGCTGCGCGATCGCCTGCTGGCCACGGCCAAGGCCTTCTGGGCGCTGCTGATGCCGGTGATCATCATCGGCGGCATGAAGACCGGCGTGTTCACGCCCACCGAGGCCGCCGTGGTGGCCGCCTTCTACGCGCTGCTGGTGGCCACGCTGATCCACCGCGAGATGAAGCTGGCCGAGTTGCGCGGCGTGCTGGTGCGTGCGGCCAAGACCACCGCCATCGTGATGTTCCTGTGCGCCGGCGCCCAGGTGGCCAGCTACATGATCACGCTGGCCGACCTGCCGGGCGTGCTGACCGGCTGGCTGGGCCCGCTGGTGGAAAGCCCGCGCGTGCTGATGGCCGTGATGATGGTGGTGCTGGTGCTGATCGGCACCGCGCTCGACCTGACGCCCACGATCCTGATCTTCGCCCCGGTGATGCTGCCCATCGCCGTGAAGGCCGGCATCGACCCGGTGTACTTCGGCCTGATGTTCGTGCTGAACGGCGCCATCGGCCTGATCACGCCGCCGGTGGGCACGGTGCTCAACGTGGTGGCCGGCGTGGGCCGGCTGTCGATGCACCAGGTGGTCAAGGGCGTGAACCCCTTCCTGCTGACCTACACGCTGATCCTGGCGCTGTTCGTCCTGTTCCCGCAGCTCGTCACGGCCCCGGTGGCCTGGATGCGCTGAGCCTGCTGTTCCTTCTGATCCCTCCGGAGACTCTCATGCAACTGATCCGCCGTGCCCTCGTCGCCACCGCTGCCGTCGCTGCGCTGGCCAGCACCACCACCGCCTTCGCGCAGGACATCAAGCCGCGCCTGATCCGTTTCGGGTACGGCCTGAACGAGCAGAGCAACCAGGGCCGCGCGGTCAAGCTGTTCGCCTCGGAAGTCGAGAAGGCCTCGGGCGGCAAGATGAAGGTGCGCGCCATCGGCGCCGCCGCGCTGGGCCCCGACACGCAGATGCAGCAGGCTCTGATCGGCGGCGCGCAGGAGATGATGGTGGGCTCCACCGCCACGCTGGTGGGCATCACCAAGGAGATGGCGCTGTTCGACACGCCCTTCCTGTTCAACAGCGCCAAGGAAGCCGACGCCGTGCTCGATGGCCCGGTGGGCCAGAAGGTGATGGCCAAGCTGCAGGAAAAGGGCCTGGTGGGCCTGGTGTACTGGGAGAACGGCTTTCGCAACCTCACCAACAGCAAGCGCCCGGTGACGAAGCTGGAAGACCTGGACGGCGTGAAGCTGCGCGTGATGCAGAACGAGGTGTTCCTCAACAGCTTCAAGAGCCTGGGCGCCAACGCCGTGCCGCTGCCCTTCAGCGAGCTGTTCAGCGCGCTGGAGACCAAGACGGTGGACGGCCAGGAGAACCCGTTCAACACCATCCTGAGCAGCAAGTTCTACGAGGTGCAGAAGTACCTGAGCGTGACCAACCACGTCTACAGCCCGTGGATCATCACGGTCAGCAAGAAGTGGTGGGATGGCCTGAGCAAGGACGAGCAGAAGGTGCTGCTGGACGCCGCCGTGAAGAGCCGCGACTTCGAGCGCAAGGACACCCGCGAAGAGGCCGCCAAGGCCGTGGCCGACCTGAAGGCCAAGGGCATGCAGATCAACGAGCTGAGCCCGGCCGAGACCGCCCGCATGCGCGACAAGCTGACCCGCGTGAACGCCAGCATCGCCGCCAACGTGGGCATGGACCTGTGGAACGAGACGCAAGCCCAGCTGGCCAAGCTGCGCGGCGGCAAGTAAACCGCGACATGCGCGCGCTGGCCTGATCAGCGCGCGGCGGGGTCGGCCAGCACCAGCGCGATGCGCCGCTGCAGCCGTGCGGCGCTGGCCGCGTCACCGCCCTGCTGGGCGCGCTGCTGCGCCAGCTGCAGCCAGGCCAGCAGCGGCCGGCGCCAGCCCTGGGCCGACGCCGTGTCGATGGCCGTGTGGATGGCCTCGGGTGCCAGCCGTTGCTCACGCAGCGCCACCGCCGCGCCCAGCAGGCGGGCCAGTGGATCGGGCACCGCATTCAGGCGCGCGGCATCCACGGTGCTGGCGCCGGCCAGCGCCTGCTGCGCCGCGGGCAGCAGCGCGCGCTGGGCCGCATCGGTGGCGCCAGCCAGGTAGGCGGCGTAGGCCACCTCGGGTGCGGCAGCATCGGCGCGCAATGGCTCGAAGGCCGCGCAGGGGCCGAAGTTCAGCGCCGCCGCCTCGGCGGCACAGCGGGTCAGTTCGGCCCGCGCCAGCAGATCGGGCCGGCCGGTGCGGGCGATCTCGGTGCGCACCACGCGCATCTCCGCCTCGGCCACGCGCGCGTTGCCAGCGAGCTGCGCGTCGATGGCGCGCTGCAGGCTGGCATGCGCGTTCATCTGCCAGTCGGGCGGCGGTGTGCCGGCGCAGGCGGTGAGAAGGGCCAGCAGGCCCAGCGCCCATGTGCAGAGGAGGGCGCGGCTCATGGCAACTTCAACTCCGTGTCGCGCGCCAGCGGCCAGCGGCGGTTCAGCTCGTTGACCAGGCTCTGCACCTTGCGCAGGCTGGCTTCCACCTCGGCGCGCAGCGGGCCCAGGTCGGCGGTGGCCGTGCGGGCATTGGCGGCCACGCCCTGGGCCTCGGCCAGCAGCTTGTCCACGCCCTGCAGCGTGCCGCGGGCGTCGGTGAGCAGGGCGCGCAGCTGGGCCACGGTGGCCTGCGTTTCCTGCGCGATGCCTTGCGGGCCGAACACCTGGGCGTCGGCATGGCCCACCAGCGTGTCGGCCTTGGCGGTCAGGCCGTCCAGCTTGGCCAGCAGCGCGTTGGTGCGGTTCAGCGCGGTGATCAGCTTGTCGGCGTCGGCCGGGTTGCCCATCAGCACGCCCAGCGCGCCGCGCGGCTCGTTCAGCCGGCCGGTGAGCGTGGCCACGTTGGCCAGCGTGCCGGCCAGGGCCGCGTCCTTGGCGGTGAGGGCCGTGACGTTGGCCACCAGGTCGCGCACGGCGGCCACCAGCTTGGGGATCTCGGCACTGGCGTCGCCGGCCAGCACGCGGCGCTCGGCGCCATCGGGCAGCGGCGGATCGGTGAGGATGCCGCTGAACGCGCGCAGCGCCGTGCCGCCCACCAGGCCACGCGACAGCGTGAACACGCTGCTGCTGCGCAGCCAGTGCGCGTCGTTCTTGGGCACGTCCACCAGGATGCGCACGGCGCCGTCGGGGGCCAGCTCGATGCGGCGCACGCGGCCGATCGGAAAGCCCGAGAAGGTGAGGTCCATGCCCACGGTCACGCCTTCCGAGTCATCGGCCAGCAGCACCAGGCGCTGCGTGGGCTCGAAGGCGCCGCGGGCGTACATCAGGTACAGGGCGGATGCGGCCAGCAGCGCCACCAGCAGCACCAGCAGGCCGGTGGCGCGGCGCTCCAGGCCGGTGGTGTCGGGGGGCGGGGTGGTGGTGGGCGTGGCGTCGGGGTCGGTCATGGCGGGGCGGGGCGGCTCAGGCGTAGTTGCCCATCAGCGAGAGCACCTCGATCAGCAGGATGGCGGCGAACAGGCGCACCAGGCCCTGCAGCTCCAGCGGCAGCGGGCTGCTGCGGCCCGCCCGGTCGTGCAGGCCCGAGCCCAGCGGGATGACGGCCACCGCGGCGCCGAAGCCCAGGGTCTTGAGCAGGAAGATCAGCGACACCGCGGGCGTGAACACCTGGCCCACCTGCCGCGTGAAGCGCGCCAGGCCCCAGGGCGTGAAGCCATGCGCCAGCAGGTAGGCCAGCAGCAGCGACACCAGGCTGCTGAAGGCCGCCAGCAACACCATGCAGAACAGCGCCGCGGCGGCGCGCGGCAGCACCTCGTCGTGCAGCACGCTGCCGCCGCGCCGGCGCAGCGCCTCCAGCGCGCCGCCCTCGCGCAGCGCGGCCAGCTGCGCGGCCGCCGGCACGCTGACCCGCACCGCCACGAACAGCGCCGCCGCCAGCGGAATGAGCTCCAGCACCAGCACCCGCACCACCATGCCCAGCGCGTACTGGCTCAGGCCGTAGCTGGCGGCCGTGACCAGCACGATGCGCGCGATCACCAGGCTGAGCAGCGTGGACACCACGCCGAACCAGCCCAGCAGCGGCAGTGCCGCCCCCACCAGGTGCCGCGCCAGCAGCGGCCGGCGGGCCGGGGCGTAGGTGGACGGCGTGAGCAGCAGCGCGCCCACCAGCGCGCCCAGGTGCACGATCTGCCACCAGGTGGCCAGCCAGCGCCGCGCCGCGTGCAGCGGCTGGAAGCGGGGCAGGGCGGCGGGCGGGGCCATGGCGCCGATGATAGGGGCCGGGCATCCACCCAGCGGCCCAGCCGCCCAACTGCTCGACGGCGTCAGGGCGTCAGGGCGCCAGCGGCGGCGGCCCGGCGTCCGTGCTCAGTGCCTGGGGGCAGTGCCAGGGCAGCTGGCAGCCGGTCTGGTCCTGCAGGATGGTGGTGCGGATCACGGGGGCCGCCGAGCGCACATTGCCGAAGATGGTGGCCACCGCCACGTCGGCGGCGTCGCGCCCGGTGCCCAGGCGCACGAAGCCCATCGGGATGGCCGTGCCCGAGGGGTCGAAGATGACCCAGCGGCCGCCCAGGTACACCTCCACATAGGCATGGAAGTCGGGCGGCCCCAGCGCCGGGTCGGCGCCGTAGTCGGTGCCGGTGGCGAAGCGGGCCGGGATGTTCACCGCGCGGCACAGCGCGATCATCAGGTGCGCGAAGTCGCGGCACACGCCCTGCTGCTCGATCACCGTGTCCACCGCCGAGGTGCTGGAGTTGGTGGTGTTCGAGGTGAAGCGCACCTGGCGCCGCACCCAGTCCTGGATGGCCATCACGCGGCCATGACCGGTGGGCAGCCCGCCGAACTGGTGCATGGCCAGGCGGATCAGCCGGTCCGACTGGCAGTAGCGGCTGGGGTAGATGTAGCCGATGACCTCGGGCGGCAGCTGGCCCACCGGCACCTCGGGCAGCTGGGCCGGTGCCAGGAACTGGTGGCTCAGCTGCACGGTGGCCAGGTAGCGCAGTGCCAGCGTGCCGGGCTGGGCGCGCAGCCGCAGGTAGCGGTTGCGGGTGGTGGGGTCGGTGTCCAGCCGGGTGGCGATGGGCTGGTTCAGCGTCAGCTGCTCGGCACACACCACCTGGGCCTGGGTGTGGGCGGCGTGGATGTTGAAAATGAAATCGGCGCCGTGCGCGTCGATCTCGTAGTGGAGGTCGATCTGCAGTTCGATGCGGATCATCGTGGGCCCGTGCGCAGGGGGCGGCAACGGGCGTTCCAGTCAGGGTTCATCCGGACAGTATCGCCGCGTGGCAGCCCAGGCGAGGTCGTCATCGATGTCCAGCCGCGCGTGCAGCACGCCGCGCAGCGCGTTGCAGACCACGATGTCCTCGGCCTCGCGCAGCTGGTGAAGCGCCACGCTGCGCTCGGTCGCGTTCCAGGCGGGGTCGTCCAGCAGCACGCTGCGCATCACGCCGGGCAGGGCGCCGTCGCTCAGCGGTGGCGTGAACCAGCGCCCGCCCAGCCGCACGAACACCGCGCTGCGTCCGCCTTCCACCAGCCGCCCGTCGGGCGTGCAGAACACCGTGTCGAAGGCCCCCTGCTGCTCGGCCAGGCGCACGCCGGCGTCGTAGGCGGCGCGCAGCGTGGTCTTGTGGGCCGACAAGGGGCGTTGCGCGGGCAGCGGTGCATCGGCCAGCCGCAGGCGCACCGGCGCGTCGGGCGTTCCCGCGGCGCCTGCGGGCAGCAGCGCCAGCACCGCATGCGTGATCGCCATGCCGCCGCCATGGCGCAGCGCCAGGCGCAGGCGGTGCGGCACACCGCGCGGCAGCGCGGCGGCAGTGGCGCGCAGGCGCTGCTCGGCCGCGGAGATATCCAGTGCAAAGCCCAGGGCCGTGGCGCTGCGCTGCAAGCGGGCCAGATGGCGCGGCAGCAGCGGCAGCTGGCCCTCGGCCGTGCACAGCACGGTTTCGAACAGCTCGAAGCCGGGGTCCAGGTCGGTCAGGAAGCGGGCCTTCAGCCGGCACTCGTCCCACTCGGCGGCGGCCACGCTGTCCTGCACGATGCCGGCGCCCACGCCCAAGGTCAGCGGACGCAGGCCCTGCGGCGCGGGTGGGCCCAGCGTGAGGGTGCGGATGGCCACGCTGAGGCAGAAGTCGCCGCAGGCCTGGCCGCCGGCCGGTGCATCCAGCCAGCCGATGGCGCCGCAGTACAGGCCGCGCGCCGTGTCCTCCAACTGGCCGATCAGGCCCATGGTGTGGCGCTTGGGCGCGCCGGTGATCGAGCCGCAGGGAAAGCTGGCGCGCAGCACCTCGGCCAGGCCGGTGCCGGGGCGCAGCCGCGCCTGCACGGTGGACGTCATCTGCCACACGGTGGCATAGGGCTCCACCGCAAACAGCGCCGGCACGCGCACCGTGCCGGTCTGCGCCACGCGGCCCAGGTCGTTGCGCAGCAGGTCCACGATCATCAGGTTCTCGGCGCGGTTCTTCACGTCGGCGGCCAGCGCGCGGGCGGCCTGGGCATCGGCCTGCGCGTCGGGCTGGCGTGCGGCCGTGCCCTTCATCGGCCGCGCCGTCAGCTCACCGCCCGTGTGGCGCAGGAACAGCTCGGGCGAGCACGACAGCACATGCGTGGCCACCGCGGCTCCCGCGCTGGCGTCGCCCTCGGCATCTGCACCGGCCTCTGCATCGGCGTCAAAGGGCGCCGCCGCCGCCTCCGGCAGGGCCAGCAGCGCGCCGAAGGGCACCGGCTGGCGCGCGCGCAGCGCCTGGTACAGCGCGGTGGGCGTGCCGTAGGCCTGGCCCTGCAGCCGGAAGGTGTAGTTGACCTGATAGGTCTCGCCGCGGGCGATGGCGGCATGGATCTGCGCGATGGCCGCGTCGAAGGCCGCGCGGCTGACGCTGGGCGTCAGCCCGGTCACGCCGCAGGCGGCGCGGCCCTGGGCATCGGTGTCGGTGGGTTCGGCGGCCGCCTCGGCCGCGGCCTGCGTGGCCAGCCAGGCGCCCACGCCCTCGGCGTCCAGATGCTGGCACTGGCCGAACATCAGCACGCGCAAGGCCGGGGCGGCGGAACCCTCGGCCAGCAGCCGCGCGGGCAGGCGCTGCAGCGGCAGGCCCCACTCGTAGTCGATCAGCAGCAGCGCGTGCAGGCCGCGCGCCTGGTCGGCGGCCACGGCCTGGCAGGTGGCGTCCAGCGTCTGCGGGTCGGTGCAGCGGTGCTCGCGCACCAGGCGGGTGTAGAGGCGGCTGAGGGCGTGGCCGGGGCGGGCTTCGGCGTCGTCGAGCAGGGCGAAACAGGGCATGGTGGCTGGCAGCAGACTGCGGCGCTGTGGAGGGCACCGGTATGGCGGGGGCCGCATGATGCCCGCATCCGCGCCCGCCGGTGGCCGCAGGGCGTTGGCGCGCGCAGGGAGGGCCGGCGGGCGCGCAACGACCCGCAGGCGACACGCCGTGCGCGGCCTTGCACGCACCATCGCGGGGTCTTCCGTCCCCTGGGTCCGCCGCGCATGTCCGCCACCACTGCACCGTCACGCCGCTTCCTGCTCACGCTGCTGGTCGTGCTGTGGCTGGTGTGGGGCACCAACTGGGGCCTGATCCCGCTGGCGATGCGCGAGGTGTCGGTGTGGAGCTTTCGCGCCAGCTCGTGCCTGCTGGCCGGGCTGGTGCTGCTGGCGGTGGCCCGCTGGCGCGGCCTGCCGCTGCATGTGCCGCGGGCGCAATGGCCCACCATCGCGGTGGCCACCTGCTTCTACCTGGTGCTGTGGAACGTGGCCAGCGCGCTGGCGGCGGTGCTCATCCCCTCGGGCCAGGCGGCAGTGTTGGGCTTCACGATGCCGCTGTGGGCGGCGCTGATCGGCTGGCTGCTGCTGGGCGAGCGCCTGGGGCGGCGCATGGTGGCGGCGCTGGCGCTGGGCGCCGCAGCCGTGGCGCTGCTGGCCTGGCGTGGCATGTCGGCCTATGCGCAGGCGCCGCTGGGCGTGGCGCTGGCGCTGCTGGCGGCGCTGGGCTGGGCGGTGGGCACGCTGATCCTCAAGCGCGGGCGTGTCACCGTGCCGGCCCTGGTGCTCACCGGCTGGCAGCTGCTGGGCACCGCCGTGCCGCTGGGCGCGGTGGCGCTGGCGCAACTGCAGGGGCCACCGGCGCTGCCGTCGTGGCCGTCGGTGGCGGTGATCGTCTACATCGCGCTCGTGCCGATGGCCGTGGGCAACTGGTGCTGGTTCGTCATCGTCGGCGAGCTGCCGGCCTCGGTGGCGGGCATGTCGTCGATCATGGTGCCGGTGCTGGCCATGGTGTCGGGCGCGCTGATGCACGGCGAGCCGCTGGGCGCGGTGCAGCTGGCGGCCATGGCCTGCAGCGGCGCCGGGCTGTGGCTGGCGCTGGCGCGGCCGGCGCCGTCAGGCCAGCGGTAGGCCCAGCGTGAAGCGCGCGCCCTCGCCGGGCGCCGACAGCAGCGTCAGCGTGCCGCCCATCAGCTCGGCCAGCGCGCGCGACAGCGCCAGGCCCAGGCCGGTGCCGCCGTGCTCGTGCGCCACGCGGTCGTCGCCCTGGCGGAAGCGCTCGAACACGCGCTCGTGCAGCGCCGGGGCGATGCCGGGGCCAGTGTCCACCACATGCACCAGCAGGCGTGGGCCGGCGGGGCCCTGGGTCACTTCGGCCTCGATGCGCACCTCGCCCTGCTCGGTGAACTTGAAGGCGTTGGACAGCAGGTTGTTCAGGATTTGCTTGAGCCGCAGCTCGTCGCCCGGCACCGTGGCGGGCACGGTGTCGGCCACGGCCACGTGCAGGCCCAGGCCCTTCTCGGCCGCGGTGATGGCGTAGAACGAGGCCGCGCCCTCCAGCACCCCGCGCAGGTCCACCGGCGCGCGGGCCACCTGCATGGCGCCGGCCTCCACCTTGGCCAGGTCGAGGATCTCGGTGAGCAGGGTGTTCAGGTACTCGGCCGCCTTGCGGATCAGGCCGGCCTGCTGGCGAAAGCGCGGCTCGGGCAGGCGACGCTCCATCAGCTCGGCGAAGCCGCGGATGCTGGTCAGCGGCGTGCGCAGCTCGTGCGAGATGGCGGCCAGGAACTCGGTCTTGGCCTGGTTGGCCGACTGCGCCGCGGCCTCGCTGATCTGCAGCGCGGCGTTGCTGTCCTCCAGCCGGCGCAGGCCCAGGTGGAAGATGGTGGCCGCGGCGGCCATGGCCAGCGTCAGCAGGCCGGTCAGCAGCAGGGCCAGCGTGCGCGTGTCGCGCCAGCTGGCCAGGGCCTCGTCGGTGGCGCGGACCACGGTCACGTACAGCGGGTAGTCGGCCACGCGGCGGTAGCTCACCAGGCGCTCCACGCCGTCGATGGCGCTCACCGTGGTGTGGCGGCCCGCGGCGTCGGGGTAGCCCTGGCCCTGCGGGCCGAAGCTGGCCAGCTGGGTGCCGATGCCGTTGCTGGCGCCGCCGATCACGCGGGCGCGCACCGTGGCGTCGCTGCCCACCAGGGCCACGCCGCCGCGGGCGCCCAGGTTCACGCCGCGGTACACGTCCTCGAAGTAGCTGGGGTCCAGCGAGGCCACCACCACGCCCAGCGGCTGGCCGCCGGGGCCGGCGATGCGGCGCGAGAGCTGGATCGTCCAGCGCCCCGACACTTTGCCCAGCACCGGCTTGCCGATGAACAGCCCCCCGGCCGACACCACCGGCGCGCCCGGCGCGCGCTGCGGCGCCAGGTGCACGCGGATGTGCTCGCGCTCGGACAGGTCCACATGCCCCGCCTTGCTGCCGTCGGGGTCGAGGTTGCTGCCGATGAAGCGGCCGTTGGGCCCCACCAGCGACAACTGCAGCAGGATCTTGGGCGCCAGGCCGGTCTCGTTGGCGAAGCGCGCCAGGTCGCCCGGCGCCAGTTCGCCGCCGCGCACCGCGTCGTGCAGGCGCAGCGTGGCCTGGTCGGCGGTGGCCAGCACGCGCACCGTCTGCTCCTGCAGGATGCGCGCGAGGTTGGCGCTCTGCAGCTCCTCGGCGGCGATGGCGTCGCGCCACTTCATCGTCAGCACGGCCGCCACGGCCGACCAGGCCACCACCAGGGTCAGCAGCACGGCCGGGGCCACCCAGCGGCTCAGCGTGGCCCGGCGCGGGGCGCGCTCGGCTGCCGGTGGGCGGGTGGCGGCCGGCCCGCCGGCGTCTGCCGCACGCGCATCGGCCAGCGCCGCGGTGTGCGCGACGGCCTGGGATTCACGGGGCAGGATGGCGGACATGGCGGCGGCAGGGGTGGACTCGCTGCCCGGTTATCGGCCGCGAAGCCGCGTCACTGAAGCGGCAGGCGTGCTGACGGTCGCGGCGGTCGGCTGCGCGCCGGCCGCGCACCGGCATCAGCGCGCCAAGGGGTCAGCCGGCCAGCAGATCCGCCAGCATGCGCGCCACCACGCGCGTGGCGGCCTGCAGGTCGGCCAGCTGCAGGTGCTCGTCGGCGCGCTTGGCATTGCTCTCGCGCACGGTGCGCGGGCCGGCGCCGTAGATCACGGCCGGGATGCCGCGCTCGGCGTACAGCCGCGCGTCGGTGTAGAGCGGCGTGCCGCGCTCGGCGATGGGCTCGCCGAACACCGCCTCGCCATGGCGCTGGATGGCCTGTACCAGCGGCCGGTTGCCCGGCAGCGGCTGCATGGCGTGCGCCAGCAGCAGGCGCTCGATGCCCACCGTCACGCCCGGCACCGTGGCCGCGGCGTCCTCGATCAGCCGGCGCAGCGCGGCTTCCACCGCCACCGGGTCTTCCTCGGGGATCATGCGGCGGTCGAGCTTCAGCAGCACCTGGCCGGGCACCACGTTGGTGTTGGTGCCGCCTTCGATGCGGCCCACGTTCAGGTAGGGGTGGGTGATGCCGGCCACGTTCGAGCGCAGGCCGCGCAGCACCGTGTTCTGCGCATACAGCGCGTTCAGGATGGCCACCGCGCCCTGCAGCGCATCGACGCCGGTGTGCGGGATGGCGGCATGGGCCATCACGCCGTGCACCGTGACGGCCAGCTGCAGGCAGCCGTTGTGCGCGGTGATCACCTCGTGGCCGAAGCCAGCGGCCAGCAGCAGGTCGGGCTGGGTGAGCCCTTGCGCCAGCAGCCAGCCGGGGCCCAGCTCGCCGCCGAATTCCTCGTCGTAGGTGAAGTGCAGCTCCACCGTGCCGCGCAGCGGCGTGCCGCGGGCGGCGGCCACGGCCTCGAGCGCGCGGGTGGCGAAGGTGTAGGTGGCGAAGTCGCTCTTGCTCACCGCGGCGGCGCGGCCGTAGAGCGCGCCGTCGGCGATCTCGGCGCCATAGGGGTCGTGCGTCCAGCCGTCGCCGGGCGGCACCACGTCGCCATGGGCGTTCAGCGCGATGGTCGGGCCGCTGGCGGTCGGGCCTTGCGGCCGGCGCACGATCAGGTTGGTGATGCTTTGCAGGCCGGCGGCGCGCACCGTGTCGGCGGGCACGGCATGGCGCTCGGCCGCGTAGCCGAAGGCCTGCAGCAGCTCGGCCGTGCGTTCGGCGTGCGGGGCGTTGTTGCCGGGCGGCGTGTCGGTGGGCACGCGCACCAGGGCTTGCAGGAAGGCCACCTGCTCGTCGAAGTGGGCGGCGATCCACGCGTCCAGGTCGGCGAACAGCGGGTCGGTCAGGGGCAGGGACATGGGCAGGTCGGGGAACTAGGGCAGGTTTTCAGGCCAGGCCGGCCAGCAGGTGCTGGAAGGCCTGCACGGCCAGCTCGGCATCGTGGGTGGTCACGGCTTCCAGCGGGTTGTGGCTGATGCCGCCGTTCTGGCCGCGCACGAACAGCATGGCCTGCGGCAGGGCATGGTGCAGCATCATCGCGTCGTGCCCGGCGCCGCTGGGCAGGGTGTGGATGGGCAGGCCGAGGGCCGCCACCGCGTCGGCCCAGCGCTGGCGCCAGGCGGCATCGCAGGGCGCGGCGGCGGCCTGCAGCGTCTCGGTGAGCTGCAGTTGCAGGCCGCGGCGCTGGCAGATGGCGTCCAGCCCGGCCAGCACCTCGGCCACGCAGTCGTCGCGCGCAGCGTCGGTGGTGGCGCGGATGTCCAGGCTGAAGCGGCAGCGCCCCGGCACCACGTTGATCGAGCCGGCCGGCACCTCCAGCTGGCCCACCGTGCCCACCACCTCGGGCCGGGCGCTGGCGGCGCGCTCGGTCAGCAGCACCAGCTCGGCCACGCCGGCGGCGGCGTCGCGGCGCTGGCCCATCGGCGTGGTGCCGGCATGGCTGGCCTGGCCGGTCAGTGTGCCCAGGAAGCGGCGACTGCCGTTGATGGCACTCACCACGCCCAGCGGAAGATCCAACGCGGTGAGCACCGGGCCCTGCTCGATGTGCACTTCCACGAAGCCCAGGTAGCGCGCCGCATCGCGCCGCAGCGCCTGGATGGACGCCAGCGTGCCGGGATGGCCGGCCGCCTGCAGCGCCGCGCGCAGCGTCACGCCGGCGGCGTCGGGCTGATCGAGCCAGGCCGCGTCGAAGCGGCCCACCAGCGCGCTGGAGGCCAGGAAGGTGGCCGCGTAGCGCTGGCCTTCCTCTTCCGAGAAGCCCACCACCTCGATGCCGAAGGGCAGGCGCCGGCCCGCGCGGGCCAGCTGCTGCACCGCGGCCATCGGCACCAGGATGCCCAGCCGGCCGTCGTACTTGCCGGCGCGGCGCACGGTGTCGTAGTGGCTGCCGGTGAGCAGGCGTTGGGCCTGGGGATCGGCGCCGTGGTACACGCCCACCACATTGCCCAGCGCGTCGATCGTCACCTCGTCGAAGCCGTCGTCGCGCATCCACTGCGCCAGGTCGGCCGCCACGGCCTGGTGGGCCGGGGTGAGGTAGGTGACGGTGAGCTCCTGCGGCGCGGTAAAGCCCTCGTCGCAGTGGCGGGCCAGGGCCTCGGCGCGGTCCCACACCGCTTCGCCCAGCGTGGGCGCGGTGCCGAAGCGGTCATCCAGCCGGATCTCGGCGATGCGGTGGATCTGGCGCAGCGCCTCGGCGAACTCGGCCTCGGGGTGGTTCAGCAGCCGGCGCGCGAAGGTGTCGATGATCTCGGCGCGGCTCAGGCCCAGGCCGCGCGGCCCGCGCACCGCCAGGATGAACGGGAAGCCGAAGCGGGCGTTGTAGTCGGCGTTCAGCTGCTGCAGGCGGGCGAACTCGTCGGGCGTGCAGGCCGTCAGCCCGGCGCGGCTTTGCTCGCCGTTGCTCTCGTCGGTGAGGGTGCGGGCGATGGCCGCCTTGCCGGCCAGCTCGGGGTGGGCGCGGATCAGGCCCAGCTGGTCGTCGCGGGACGCGGTGCGCACCGCCTGCACCAGGGCCTGGCGCAGCTGCGCCAGCGTGGTGAAGGGGCGGGCCGAGGCAGCGCGCGCGGCGATCCAAGGCGAATGCTCGTAGATGCCGGCCAGCAGCGCGGTGAAGTCGTCGGCCGATGCCGCGTTCAGCGCGGCCAGGGTCAGCGGGGTGCTCATGGGGTGGGGGGATTCAGGGCGCTCAGGCCCAGACGAAGGCCGTCTGCGCATCGAAGGGGTGCACGGTGCGCCAGTGCTGCGCAATGTCGATGCGCCGCGCCACCCACACCCGCTCGTGCTGTTGCACGTAATCCAGAAAGCGCTGCAGCGCGCGCATGCGCCCTGGGCGGCCCAGCAGCCGGCAGTGCATGCCGATGCTCATCATGCTCGGCCCGCCCTGGCCGTCGGCGGGGTCGCGCGCGCCCTCGGCGTAATGCACGTCGAAGGCGTCCTTCAGGTACTGGAAGAACGGCTCGCCGTGGCTGTAGCCCTGCGGCAGCGCAAAGCGCATGTCGTTGCAGTCCAGCGTGTAGGGCACCACCAGGTGCGGCGCCAGCTGGCCGTCGCTTTTCTTCACCTGCAGCCAGAAGGGCAGGTCGTCGCCGTAGTAGTCGCTGTCGTAGGCAAAGCCGCCGGCATCGGCCACCAGGCGGCGGGTGTTGGGGCTGTCGCGGCCGGTGTACCAGCCCAGCGGGCGTTGACCGGTGAGTTGCTCGATGGCGGCGATGCCCAGCGCCATGTGCTCGCGCTCGGTGGCCTCGTCGAGGTTCTGGTAGTGGATCCAGCGCCAGCCGTGGCAGGCGATCTCGTGCCCGCCCTCGGCGAAGGCGGCGGTGATCTCGGGGCAGCGCTGCAGCGCCATGCCCACGCCGAACACGGTGAACGGCAGGCCGCGCTGCTCGAACTCGCGCAGGATGCGCCACACGCCGCTGCGCGAGCCGTACTCGTAGATGCCCTCCATGCTGAGGTGCCGCGCCGGGTAGGCCGCCGGGTTGAACATCTCGGACAGGAACTGCTCGCTGCCGGCGTCGCCATGCAGCACCGAGTTCTCGCCGCCTTCCTCGAAGTTCAGCACGAACTGCACCGCCACGCGCGCGTCGCCGGGCCAGCGCGGGTGTGGCGGGCGGCGGCCGTAGCCGGCCAGGTCGCGGGGATAGCGGGGGGCGGGCGGGGCGGCGGCGTCGGTCATCGGCGGGTTGGCACGGGCGGTGCAAGGCAGTGTATAGACTGGCAGCGGCAAGTCCCGTGCCATGCAGCCCCGCCGTTGACCGCGGCACCCCGAGCGCCTTTCAGAAAGCATCCCCATGGGCCACCTCAGCACCCACGTTCTCGACACCATGCACGGCTGCCCGGCCGCCGGCCTGCAGGTCACGCTGCAGCGCCTGCACGGCGACGGCCGCGCCGAGACGGTGCGCCAGGTGGTGCTGGACGCCGACGGCCGCGCCGGTGGCCCGCTGCTGGATGCCGCGGCGATGGCCGTGGGCCGCTGGCGCCTGCTGTTCGAGGTGGCGCCGTACTTCCGCGCCCGTGGCGTCGAGCTGCCCGAACCGCCCTTCGTCGACACCGTGACGCTGGACTTCGGCATCGCCGATGCGGCGGCCAAGTACCACGTGCCGCTGCTGGTCAGCCCCTGGTCGTATTCCACCTACCGCGGCTCCTGAGCGCGCGCCGGCGCCAGCGCCGGGGACAGGCTGTGCACATTCACACAGGCCGCTTGGGGCGCGGGTTGGTCCCATTGACATCAGGGGGTGGCCGCGCTCGCCGATGCCGTTAGCGTACGCGCCGTTACAACCGGCGCGCCTCGCCCAGCTGTCGTACCCATGGGTGCCCGCTGCGCCGTGGCGTGCCACGCACAGCAAGGAGTGACGGGCGATGGCGATCTCACGCAGGGCATGGATGGGTCAGGCTGCAGCCTCAGGTGTGACCTGGATGGCGGGTTCCGGCGCGCAGGCGCAGGTGGTGGACGGGCCGGCGGCCACCGGCCGCGGATCGACGGTGGTGCTGCGCTGGAACCAGAGCCTGCTGGACGCCATTGCCGCCACCTACACGCAGGCCACGGTCTCGTCGCGCGCCGCGTCGATGGTGCATGAGGCGATCTACAACGCCTGGGCGGCCTACGACCGCAGCGCCCGCTTCACGCTGGCCAACGGCATCAAGCGCCCGGTCTGGGAGTGGACCGACGAATTGCGCGAGGTGGCGATCAGCCATGCGGCCTACACCGTGCTGCTGGCCCTGTTCCCCAGCGAGAAGAAGGCGCTCGACCTGCGGCTCAAGCAGAGTGTTCCGGCCAGCACCGCCCTCGTCCAGTCGCTGTTCGTGCTGCAGGCCAAGGACGTCGGCGAAACCACCGGCCGCCGCCTGCTGGCCGCACGCGCCCGCGACGGTGCCAACCAGCTGGGGGATCTGGCGCCGGGCGCCTATGCCGACACCAGCGGCTACCAGCCGGTGAATACACCCACGCAACTGGTCGACCCCACGCGCTGGCAGCCGCTGTACGTGCTGGACGCGCAGGGCGTCTGGGGCGTGCAGAAGTTCCTGACGCCGCACTGGGGCCAGGTGCGCCCCTTCGCGCTGGGCAGCGGCTCGTCGCTGCGGCCCGAGTTCAATGCGGCTGGCGGCCCGACGCAGGCCGAGATGCAGCAGTTGATCGACTACAGCGCCGCGCTGGACACCAGCTGGAAGGCCCTGGTCGAGTTCTGGGCGGCCAACCCGGGCACCGTGTCGCCACCGGGGCAGTGGCTGCAGATCGCCGAGGCGGTATCGAACGCCGACAACAACACGCTGGCCGACGACGTGAAGCTGTTCTTCGGCGTGTCGCAGGCGCTGCTGGACGCCGGCATCGCCGCCTGGGACGCCAAGCGTGCCTACGACTCGGCGCGCCCGGTCAGCGCCATTCCGTACTACTTCCGGGGCCAGGCCATCCGCGCCTGGGCCGGCGTGGGCCTGGGCACGCAATGGATCCGCGGCGAGCACTGGCGCCCGTTCCAGCGGCCGACCGCGCCCACGCCGCCGTTCCCCGAGTTCCTGTCGGGCCACAGCACTTTCAGCGCCGCGGCCGCCTCGGTGATGGCCGGTCTGCGCGGCAGCGACGCCATCACGCTGCACGGCCATGTGCTGGCCACGCTGCCCAAGTTCGAGCCGGTTGGCCGGCAGGTGAACTTCAGCGTCAGCTCGCTGAGTTCGGCGGCCGACTGGGCCGGCCTGTCGCGCCGGGTGGGCGGCATCCACTTCGAGCGCGGTGACCTGCTGGGCCGGGCGCTGGGCAAGCGCGTGGGCGGTCTGGTGCTGGCGCGCTGCCGCACGGTGTTCGGCTGACGACTCAGCCGGGGATTCAGCCGGGGGAGCGCCGGCGCAGCCCCCAGGCGGCCAGCAGCGCGGCCAGGGCCGCGGCGCCGGCCGTCACCAGGGCCACGCTGCGCAGTGGCAGGCCCTGCGGTGCGGCCGGGGCCTGCGGCGCGGGCTTCACCACCACCAGCCGGCCGTAGCGCTCGGCGCCCTGGCTGAGGTCACGTGTCTGCGCCCTGGGCACGGTGCCATCGGGCAGTTCGATGCCGATGCGCAGCGTGTCGTCCACCTGGCCGGCGATGGCCACCACGCGCTGGCGGGCATTGGTGATCAGTGCGCCGCGAAAGTAGCCCAGCGACTCGAAGGCCGAGAGCTGGTTCTGCACCTCGCCGTAGTCGCCGCTGGCCAGCGCGGTGGTGAGCCCGTGGGCCAGCGTTTCGTCGGCCAGGCTGCGCAGTTCGGCGGCATGCCGGCTCACGCGGCGGCTCTGCTCGTCCATCGCCGGCAAGGCCCCCAGCGCCAGCCAGGCGGCCAGCGCGGCGGCGGCCACGCCCAGGCCCGCGCCCACCAGCCCCAGCGTGCGCTGCGGCATCGGCCTGGCCGGCACGGGCTGCGACCAGGCCAGCGCCTGCCCGTCCAGGCCGGGGCGCGCACCGTCGTGGCGGTTCAACAGGCCGGCGTTGCACAGCAGCCGCGCCATCGCGATGTCCAGCTCGCGCGGGCGGTCGTTGCGTGCGTGGTAGCGCACCTTGACGATGACCACCCGCAGCGCGTCCATGCGCCAGGCAAAAGTGCGGCCGCGCACGCCCGAGTGCGTGTCGATCACGCGCTCCAGGCTGGCGTTGGCCAGCTGCGCGACGATGGCGTTGGAGCCCGGCAGCGCGCTTTCCATCGACAGCGGCTCGCCATCGTCGACCAGCGCGCCATGCTCGTCCATGGCCCAGGTCGACTCGCAGGCCATCGAGGCCGTGTCGACGACGAAGGCGCGGAACTGCTGCATGCCCAGCGCCTGGAACAGCCGCGACAGGTCGGCGGCCAGCGGGCCGGGCGGTGCCGGCACCGGCTCGGCATCGGGCGGCATGATGCTGCTGGGCGGGTCGTCCAGGCGGGTGTTCTGCCACGCCGTGCCCGCGTGGGCGCCGGCAGCGCTCACTTCACCACGCCCATCGCGCGACGGGTCTGCGGGGCGAAGGCGTCGAGCTCGCGCATCTGCGCGTCGTCCACGTCCACGAAGCCGCTGAAGCCGGTGGCGCGGGTGAACTCGGCGCCCTCGTCCTTGTCGCTCATGAAGGCCTTGAACTGGCCGCGCAGGCGGCTGATCTGCTCGCGGTCCAGCCGGGCCGGATTGGCCATCAGGATGAAGTTGGGGATGCGCACGAACACCTCGACGATGCGCAGACGCGACGACTCGTCGGGCGGCAGCGCGCGCAGCTCGCCGTTGCTCATCACCGCGGCAGCGGCCTCGCCGGTCAGCATCATGCGGCCCACGCCCAGGTCGCTGCGGGCGGCCTTGACCTCGAAGTCCTTGCCGGGCTCCATGCCCAGGCCCTTGAGCCACTGCAGTCCGTACAGCGCCACCAGCGACTGCGGATTGGCAAAGCCGATGGCCTTGCTGCGCGCGTCCCTGGGGCCGGTGAGCGGGCTGTCGATCGGCGCCACGAACAGCGCGCCGATGCGCGGCTCGTACATGCCCACGGGCACCAGGCTGCGGTCGGCCTGGCCCACCCGGGCGAAGTGCGGCGCGGCCACCGCCAGGTCGTACTCGCCGGCCATCATGGCCTCGAAGAACACCTTGAAGTTCGGCGGCACCACCAGCCTGACCTTGGTGCCAGCGCCGCTTCTCTCAAGGTAGCGCTTGAGGTGCTCGTACTGTGCCAGCAGCGTGGCCGGCGCGATGTTGGGCAGCACGCCCAGCACCAGCTCGCCACCGGCCGGGGCCGGGTTGGGCGCAGCCGGTGCGGCCGCCACCGGCGCCGCTGGCGGCGCGACAGGGGGTGCCGGGGCGGGAGCAAGGGCGGGTACCGAGACCGGTGCCGAGCCCACCAGGCGCAGGTACTTGCCCTGCGCGTCGTTCACCAGCTCGAAGCGCATGCCCACCTGGATGCGGTCGGGGTTGGCCAGGCCGCTGAGCTGCGGGCGGTACATCTGGCGCCAGCTGCGCACGTTGCCTGTATGGCGAGCGGCCAGTGCCGAGAAGCTGTCGCCGGGCTTGACCTCCACGGTCTCGCCGGCGGTGGCCAGGGCCGGCACCGAGGCCAGCACCAGCACCGAGGCGGTGGCGATCAGGCCGCTGCGGGCCGCGTGCGGCCGATCCATGACCCGCGAAAGACGCGGCCGGACTGGTTCCGGAACTCCCATGTGAAACAACTCCTGCGAATGGTTCAACGACAACCTTGTTTCACGGGACCGGCCCGGCCTGTGGGCCGCCTTCCTGGGTGAACGGGTCCGCTGTCGCACGCCGGACCACTTTTGCTGATTTGGACTATAGGGGTGAACACTGACGTCTGACTGGAGCGTGCCGGCGCAGGGCCCACCTGCCCGGGGGGGCCGTCGGGGCGGGACGTGACTTCGGTCACTGGGCGCCGCCGGGGCGGGTGGGCGGCGTGGGCGGCACCGTGGCCTGGCACGCATCTGGCTAAACTGCCGGCGACGGTCGCCGCGGCGCCCCGGTGTGCACCGGGATCGCGACCCCCGCGCCCCACAGAGCCCGCTGTGGTGGGGTGATCCTCCGCCTAGCCCCTGGGGCCCGGCGGCGCATCACCTCACCGGATGGAGGCGGCCATGGAGGCCTACCTGCTCGACTGGGCCAACCTGCTGCTGCGCTGGGCGCACGTGATCACCGCGATCGCCTGGGTCGGCTCGTCCTTCTACTTCGTGTTTCTGGACAACAGCCTGGTGCCGGCGGCCCGCGCCGAAGACCGCGCCGAGGGCGTGACCGGCGAGTTGTGGGCCGTGCACGGCGGCGGCTTCTACCACCCGCAGAAGTACATGGTGGCGCCGCCGCGCCTGCCCGAGCGCCTGCACTGGTTCTACTGGGAGAGCTACAGCACCTGGCTCACCGGCTTCGGCCTGTTCACGGTGCTGTACCTGTTCAACGCCGGCAGCTTCCTGGTCGACAAGAGCCTGCGCGACTGGTCGCCGGTGACGGCGGGCGCGGTGGCCGTGGGCTTCCTCGTCGCCTTCTGGGCGGTGTACGACGCGATCTGCCGCGGCTTCGGCCGGCGCGCGAACGGCGATGCCATCGTGGGCGCGCTGGTGGCGCTGGTGGTGGCCTTCTCGGCCTGGCTGGCGACGCAGTGGTTCCCCGGCCGCGCGGCCTTCCTGCTGGTGGGCGCGATGATGGCCACGGCCATGAGCGCCAACGTCTTCGTCTGGATCATCCCCGGCCAGCGCACCGTGATCGCGCAGATGAAGGCCGGGCAGCCGGTGGACCCGGTGTACGGCCAGCGTGCCAAGCAGCGCAGCGTGCACAACACCTACTTCACGCTGCCGGTGCTGATCGCGATGCTGAGCAACCACTACGGCTGGCTGCACCAGGGCGCCCACGCCTGGCTGGTGCTGGTGGGCCTGATGGTGGCCGGCGCGCTGATCCGCCACAGCTTCGTGGCCCGCCACAAGGCGCGCGAGGCCGGCCTGCCGGCGCCCTGGGGCTGGGCCGTCGGCGGCTGCGTGCTGCTGATCGCGCTGGCGGTGTGGCGCATGCCCGCGGCGCCAGCCGCGGCCGCCACCGCATCGGCCGCGCCGGTCACCGGCGCCCAGGTGCAGGCCATCGTGGCCCAGCGCTGCGTGATGTGCCACAACGCCGAGCTGCAGCAAAAGGGCGTGGCGCTGCACACGCCCGAGCTGCTGCGCCAGCATGGCGCGGCGGTGGTTCGGCAGGCGGTGCTGCAGAAGACCATGCCGCTGAACAACGCCACGCAGATCACCGAGGCCGAACGCGCGGTGATCGGGCGCTGGTTCAACGCTGGCATGCCCTGATGGACGCCACTGACCCGTTGATGCCGACGGCCAGCGCAGATAGTCTTTGTGGCCGGCCAGGCCGTCCCGGCTTGGCATCGCAGCGTCCGAGCGCCATTCTTTCCTGCTGACTTCCAAGGTTTTCGATGCACACCGCCATCACCACCAATCCCGGTCCGATGTCGCCGTTCCACCTGGCCTTTCCGGTGAACGATCTCGCGCAGGCCCGCCAGTTCTACGGCACGCTGCTGGGCTGCCCCGAGGGCCGCAGCTCGCCCGACTGGATCGACTTCAACTTCTACGGCCACCAGATCGTGGCCCACCTGGCCCCCACCGAGACCGGCGAGGCCCAGCGCAATGCGGTGGACGGCCATGGCGTGCCGGTGCGTCACTTCGGCATCGTGCTGCCGATGGCCGACTGGGAGGCCATGGCCGAACGCCTGCGCGGCCACGGCGTGAAGTTCGTGATCGAGCCCTACATCCGCTTCAAGGGCGAGCCCGGCGAGCAGGCCACCATGTTCTTCATGGACCCCTCGGGCAACGCCATCGAGATCAAGGCCTTTGGCGACATCAACAGCCTGTTCGCCAAGTGAGGGTTGGCTCTGCCGCCAGCGTGTGCCGCTAGGCGGTGGCGCCCATCTGGGTGCTGAGTGCGCGCGCCTCGTCGCGCAGCAGCCCGGCCGCTGGCCCGCCGGCCGATGCATCGAAGGCGCCGGAGGCGCCCAGCACCGTGATCACTGCCACCGTGCGGCCGCTGTGGTCGATCAGCGGCGCCGCCACGGCGCTGATGCCGCGCAGGTAGCTGTCGTGCACGGTGGCCAGGCCTTGCTGGCGCACCGTGGCGCACAGCGTGTCGATGTCGCCGCGCGCGGGCAGTTCGGCGCGCTGGGCCGGTGTGGCGGCCCGCCATTCGGCCAGCGCCTCGGCGGCCAGGGGGCCCTCGCCCTCGGCCCGCGTGGCCAGAAACACCCGCCCGGTGGCCGACCACAGCAGTGACAGCACCGATCCCGGCCGCACGTTCACCGTGACCGGCAGGCCGGGCTCGTCCAGGCGCAGCACGGTGGGGCCGTGGTTGCCCATCACGGCGACGAAGGCGGTGAGCCCCAGCGCCGCGCGCAGGCGCGCCAGCGCCGGCTCGGCCAGGCGCACGGCGTCCACCTGGCGCATGGCGGCCAGGCCGATGCGGATGGCCTCCGCCCCCAGCGCGTAGTGCTGCGTGGCGCTGTCCTGCGCCACCAGGCCGGCATCCACCAGGCTGCCCAGGTAGCGGTGCAGCTTGGCCGGTGCCTCGCCCAGGTGCACGGCCAGCGCGCTGAGGCTGGCGCGGCCATCCAGATCGGCCAGGCCCTTGAGCACTTCCACCCCGGTGCTGGCGGCCTGCACGCGCTGGCGGCGGTCGGGCGGGGCGGGCAGGGCCGGTGGGGTGGCGGGCGGATCGGTTCGGCGGCGGGGCATGGCGTTGCGGGTTATCCAGAATCAAGATTTACGCATGGCGTAACAGAATCACGCATCCGTGAAAACACGCTGCGCTGATCAAGGAGACCCTGCGCATGAAGACCCCCTCGATGCTGAAGGCCCTGGCCGCCGCCATGCTGCCGTTGATGCTGATGTCGGCCCCGGCGCCGGCCGCCGCCCAAGCCAGCGCAGGCAAGTCGCTGCGCTGGATCGTGCCGTACCCCGCCGGCGGCGGCAGTGACTTCCTGGCCCGCACCATCGGCCAGACGCTGGGCCAGCAGACCGGCACCAGCGTGGTGGTGGACAACAAGCCCGGCGCCAACACCGCCATCGGCGCGGTGGAAACCATCCGCTCGGCGGCCGACGGCCACACCGTGATGTCGGCCGACAACGGCACCATGGTGTTCAACCCGGCGCTGTACAAGAACCTCACCTACCAGGTGAAGGACCTGGCGCCCGTCACGCTGATGGGCCGCTTTCCGATGATCCTGGTGGTCAATCCGCAGGCGGGCTACGCCGATGCCAAGGCCTTCGTGGCGGCGGCCAAGGCCAGGCCGGGGCAGATCAGCTTTGCCTCGGCCGGCGCTGGCAGCCCGCACCACCTGGCGATGGAGCTGCTGAAGAGCGAGGCGGGCCTGTTCATGGTGCACGTGCCCTACCGCGGTGCCGCCCCGGCGCTGCAAGAGGTGGCGGGCGGCCAGCTGCCGGCCATGATGACCGACCTGGCCGCCGGCAACGCGCTGATCAAGGCCGGCAAGTTGAAGCCCCTGGCCGTGGCCCACGCCACGCGCCTGCCGCAGCTGCCTGATGTGCCCACCTTTGCCGAGCTGGGCTTCAAGGGCGTGGAGGCCGCGGCCCTGGTGGGCATGGTGGCCCCGGCCGCCACGCCGGCCGACACCATCGCCGGCTTGGCCAAATCGGTGGCCGCGGCGATCAAGGACCCGGCTGTCACCAAGCGCCTGACCGAGTTCGGCGTCGAACCCGTGGGCAGCACGCCCGCGCAATATGCCGACCTGCTGAAGAGCGAGACGGCGCGCTGGCACAAGCTGATCGCCGACAAGAAAATTACCCTGGAATGAGCCCCCGGAGACCGCGATGAGCCAGGCCCCCGGCTGCCCCTTTCCACATGCGGCGGCCGGTGCGGCTTCCGCTCAACTCGACCCCCGCGGCTGCCCGGTCAGCGCCGCCGCCGCGGCCTTCGATCCCTTCGAAGACGGCTACCAGCAAAGCCCACCGGATGAGCTGCGCTGGGCGCGCGCGCAAGAGCCCATCTTCTACGCGCCCAAGCTGGGCTACTGGGTGGTGGCGCGGTATGACGACGTGAAGGCCGTCTTCCGCGACCACCTCACCTTCAGCCCCAGCATCGCGCTGGAGAAGATCACGCCCACCGGCGAGGCGGCCAATGCGGTGCTGGCCCAGTACGGCTACGCGATGAACCGCACGCTGGTGAACGAGGACGAGCCGGCCCACATGGCGCGCCGCCGCCTGCTGATGGAGCCGTTCACGCCCGCCGCGCTGGCCCACCACGAGCCGCTGCTGCGCCAGCTGACGCGCGAGTATGTGGACCGCTTCATCGACAGCGGCCGCGCCGATCTGGTCGACCAGATGCTGTGGGAAGTGCCGCTGACCATGGCGCTGCACTTTCTGGGCGTGCCCGAGGAGGACATGCCCAAGCTGCGCCAGTACAGCATTGCCCACACCGTGAACACCTGGGGCCGGCCGAGTGCCGAGCAGCAGGTGGCCGTGGCCCATGCGGTGGGCAACTTCTGGCAGCTGGCCGGCGAGATCCTGGCCAAGATGCGCCTGAACCCCGATGCGCCGGGCTGGATGCCGTTCGGCATCCGCATGCAGCGCGAGCACCCCGAGGTGGTGACCGACTCGTACCTGCACTCGATGATGATGGCCGGCATCGTGGCCGCGCACGAGACCACGGCCAATGCCACGGCCAACGCCGTGAAGCTGCTGCTGCAGAACCGCCCGGCCTGGGACGAGCTGTGCGCCGACCCGCGCCTGATCCCCAACGCCGTGGAGGAGTGCCTGCGCCACAACGGCAGCGTGGCCGCCTGGCGCCGGCTGGTGACGCAGGACACCGAGGTGGGCGGCGTCAAGCTGGCCGCCGGCAGCAAGCTGCTGATCGTGATGGCCTCGGCCAACCACGACGAGGCCCACTTCCCCGATGCCGACGCGGTGGACCTGCGCCGCGACAACGCGGTGGAGCACCTCACCTTCGGCTACGGCGCGCACCAGTGCATGGGCAAGAACCTGGCGCGGCTGGAACTGCAGGTGTTTCTGGACGAGTTCACCCGCCGCCTGCCGCACATGCGCCTGGCCGAGCAGCGCTTCAGCTACCTGCCCAACACCAGCTTCCGAGGCCCCGAGCACCTGTGGGTGGAATGGGACCCGGCCCAAAACCCCGAGCGCCGCGACCCCCGCGTGCGCGACCCGCGCCACGCCGTGCGCATCGGCGAGCCCGCGCGCAACGGCCTGGCCCGGCCGGTGGTGGTGCAGGCTGCCGAGGCCGTGGCCGATGGCGTGCTGCGCCTGACGCTGGCAGCCCCCGACGGCCAACCGCTGCCGCGCTGGCGCCCCGGCGCGCACATCGACATCGAATGCGGTGACGCCGCCACCGACAGCGACGCCCCGGTGCGCGCCTACTCGCTGTGCAGCGACCCGGCCGACCTGAGCCACTACCAGGTGGCCGTGCTGCGCGACCCCGCCAGCCGCGGCGGATCAGCCTGGGTGCACGCCAACGCCAAGCCCGGCGCCACGCTGCGCATCCGCGGCCCGCGCAACCACTTCCACTTCGAGCCCGAACCGGGCGCACGCGTGCTGCTGATTGCTGGCGGCATCGGCATCACGCCGATCGCCGCCATGGCACGTGAGGCCCAGGCGCGCGGGCTGGACTACACGCTGCACTACAGCGGCCGCAATCGTTCAGCCCTGGCTCTGCTGCCCGAACTGCAGGCCCTGCACGGCCAGCGCCTGGTGCTGCATGTGGCCGATGAAGGCACGCGCGCCGACCTGGCCGCCATCACCTCGCCAGAGCGCGCAGGCGGCGCCCAAGGCGCCACACAGGTATGGGCCTGTGGCCCCGAACGCCTGCTGGCCGCACTGCAGGCCCTGGCCGACGACCCCGCCGCCCCCTGGCCCGACGACGCGCTGCACATCGAACACTTCACCGCCCACCCGGCCACGCTGGATGCGACCAAGGAAGTGCCCTTCGAGGTGGAGTTGAAGGTCTCCGGCCTGACCCTGACCGTGCCCGCCGACCGCACCCTGCTGAGCGTGCTGCGCGGCGCGAACATGGACATCCCCAGCGACTGCGAGGAAGGCCTGTGCGGCAGCTGCGAGGTGCGCGTGCTGGCCGGCGAGGTGGATCACCGGGATCGGGTGCTGACGCGGGCGGAGCGTTCGGCGAATACGAAGATCCTCAGTTGCTGTTCGCGGGCGGTGTGTGGTCGGGCAGGTGGGCAGAGGTTGGTTTTGGATCTGTAGCGGCTGCATGCAACGGCGGGATCACATGCTTTGGCCGCCGTCGCTCAAACACTGGATGGTTCGGGACGCCCTATCTCCGGCTGGCGGTTAAAGCGCTATGCTTTGGGCTTGCATGCTTTCCATGAAATGTGAGTATGCTCAGGATATCGTTCGCAATCAGGGGGTTTCAGTATGTCACCCAAAGAAATGACCGTCTTCGTACTTGGAGCTGGTGCAAGCAAGGAGCTAGGACTCCCAACTGGCGATGAGTTGAAATCTGCAATCGCCAGAGATGTTGATATTCGCTTCAAGCTTGGTCACACTCAGGAAAGTGGCAGCTATGAAATATGCGAGGCCTTTCGTGCGCTGGCTCGCAAACAACAACAGCAACAAGGCATAAACAACTATATTAGAGCGTGTTGGAAGATTCGTGATGCCTTGCCGCAGGCAATATCCATAGATAATTTTATAGACGCGCGCAGCGATGACCCGCTTATTGCGGTTGCAGGCAAGCTTGGAATCGCTACTTCGATTCTTGCTGCAGAAGCTGCATCAAAACTGGCTGTCAATCCTCAGAATGGCAATAGTGCCCCGAACTTCAGTGCCTTATCTAGCACTTGGCACAATTCTTTTTTTCAGTTGCTCACGGAAAACTGTAAGAGGGAAGACCTACCTGATAGGTTGGCACGGGTCGCCTTGGTTGTTTTCAACTACGATCGTTGTGTAGAAGTCTTTTTACTTCAGGCGCTAAAGAACTACTACACAATTGACGAATCTGAAGCCCTCCAATTATTGAGGCGGGTTGAAATTCATCACCCCTATGGTGTTGTGGGTGGGCTGCCGGGGTTAAGCAGTGGAACTTCGACTCCTTTCGGAACCACTCCGCACCCGACTGAACTGCTTGCAATATCAAATGAAATTAAGACCTTTACGGAGGGTACAGACGAATCTGCCAGTCATGTCAGGCGTATTCGAGAATTGATGTCGCAATGCCATCGCACGGTCTTCCTAGGCTTTGCATATCATCGACTAAATATGCAGCTCTTGTACAAAAAGCCGAGTGGATTGTTGCCGCTAAACGTTCGAAACATCTACGGAACAGCGCTGTCCCTGTCGGCGTCTGATGTCGGAATAATTTCCCATGAAATCTCCAGATATGCCGAAACAGATGTTGGCAATGTTCAACTAAGAAACGACCTGACATGCCACGGACTATTTAGGGAGTACTGGCGTTCCATGGCGCTTAACTAACGGTCCACGGTTGATCTCGCCATGGTTCTGCTATGTCTTAAAAATTTTGTATGTTGCTGCCAAAATGGCGCGACACACTGATACATATCTGGACAAAACTAATGGCTAACTCGCAGGAAGACGGCGGCGTCGATATCGCTGGTTTTGGGAAGATTGCCAAGGCTATTCCGCCGAAAGTGTATGAACGTACTGCAGACGCGCTAGTTCAGGCGTTTACACAGTTGACGGCCCCAATAACAGCAACTACAGCTGGCCTCGGCAAGTACCTTGCGCAGAAATTCGACAATATGGTCGAAGCCGAGAAAGCGATTGCCACTTTCACCGTGGAAAAAGCCGTGAACCGGGCGATGGTTCGTCTTCATAGAGAGGGGCGGCAATTATTGCCTCCTCCAGCTACCAAGCCTTTGGTACGTTCAATCGAAGAGGCTTCCCGTGAAACGGATCCATTGCTTCATGAAATGTGGGCTAACTTAATTGCGAGCCAATTGACCTCAGAGGATGCCCACCCACATTTCGTCGAGCTACTATCGCACTTTAGTTCTTCGGAAGCTCGCATTCTTTTGGATGTACACCCGCTAGAAGATGTTGGCGAGAATAACGGGGGCTATATTTCTATGGGTGACTTTGATTTCGAGGCCTGGGTTCCCAAGAGTGGGGCTGAACCTCGTCCGTGGACCATCTCGTGCGCTCTTTTGTATGATCTTCGCTTAGTGGCCGGTCTTGTTCCGTCGGGGAGTGAGGAAGCCCGGACAACCATTCTCTATCGAACAAGGTTGGGAACGGCATTCCTCAAGGCAGTAACTCAGCCGCCAGACTAAATTGGTGATGGCTTTGAAAGTGAAGTAGCAGGACATTGCCCCAGTACCGTAAAGCTTGCCGGCTGAAGCCACCCCCGCCGTCAATCCCGCCGCATACCCATTCGTCGCACCCCCATCAAGACCCCGCCTTTGAGCTTCGCCCTTGGCTTGCCGCTGGTCTTGCGGCGCCCGGTGGTTCACGCCACCACCACCGTCAACCCCGCCACATACCCATTCGTCGCATCCCCCGTCACCACCGCCATCTCCGTGCTCGTGCCATCACTGAACACGTTGTCCGCCGCAAAGCTGGTCACCGAGGTGTTCTGGCCCTTGGTATAGAGCGCGGTGGCATACACCGCCTGCGTCACGCTCTGCGGAAACGCGATCTGCGTGGTGGCGGTGGCGGTCACGGCCAGGTTGTTGTTCAGGTAGATCTGCACATGGATGTGCGTGATGCGCCCGGCGTACCAGCCGGGGTAGATGGTGGTGAAGCTCACCGCGCCGTTGGCATCCGTCACCTGGATGCCGCGCAGGTAGGTCAGCCCGGTCTGGCCCGTGTTGTTGCTGACGTTGTAGCCCGAGTACAGGCCGTCCTTGTCGCAGTGCCAGATGTAGACGGCCGCGCCGCTCACCGGCGTGCAGCCGGCGCTCAGGTCCTGGATGGTCAGGTTCACGGTCAGCGGCACGCCGGTTTTGCCCTCGCGGATGTCGCTGCGCACCATGGCGCTGTTGCTCAGGATGGCCAGCAGCGGGTAGGGGCCCTGGGTCTCGGTGGCCGTCAGCGTGCAGCTGCCCGCCGCGCTGCGCGTGGCCGTCACGGTGTAGCTGCGGGTGGTCAGGCCGTCGGCGGCCGTCACCTCGATGTTCAGCACATTGCTGCTGCCCTCGCTCAGGCTGATGGCGGCTGAGGCGCTGCCGCTGGCCACCGCCAGGCCGTTCACCTTCACCGTGGCGCCGCTGGCCGTGGTGGTGGGTGTGACGGTGATCGTGCTGACGGTGTTGGACACCGTCACCGCATAGGCCGTGGTACCGGCGGCAAAGGCCGGGCTCAGCGTGCCGCTGTTCAGCACCAGGGCCGACAGCGTGGCGTCGGTGGATGGGGTGGTGGTGCTGCTGTTGCTGCTGCCACCGGTGCTGCTGGTGCCGGCGCTGCCGCCGCCGCCACCGCAGGCGGCCAGCGCCAGCGAGCCCATGGCCATGCCCAGCGCGCGGCGGCGGGCGGCGGGGGCGGCGTCAGCGTCTGGGGTGGTGGGTTGGGCGGTGGTGGTGGGCACGCGCTGGGTCATTTTCGGAACCTCCCGGTGGCAGAAGGCGCCGATGCTGGTGGCGGTGTGTAGCGCCGACATGCGTGAACGTAAAGCAGCGTTGCCGGATGTGCGGCGCAGGGGTGGCCCGGCACTGCGGCCCGGCGCCGGTTCAACAGTGCAACCAGGGCTGCCAGTTCAGGCCGCCGGGCGGCAGCGCCACGGTCAGGCTGCGGGCCGTCAGCTGCCAGGTGTCGCCCCACGCGCCGGTCACCTCCAGGCGCAGCGGCTGGCCGGGCTGGGCCGCTGCCCAGTGGCCGGGCACCGGGCAGCCGGCTTGCCAGCGCCCGTCCAGCCACAGCCGGGCCTCGCGCAGACGGCCGGGGGCCGGGGTGCCCACCAGCTGGGCGCCGCCGAAGATCAGGCTGAGCCCCGGCGCATGGCCCGGCGCGCCGCTGTGCGGATGGCGCAGCTGCGCGGCGGCCAGGCGCAGCGTGATGTGGCCGTCGGCCGCTGCGTCCACGCCGGCCAGCTCGCTGTCGGCCAGGGTCAGTTGCCAGAGGGTGGGCGTGGCGTTGGCGGGGCAGGGCGGGGCGTCAGGCATGCGGGCAGTTTGCCGCATCATGAAATTTCTGCTTAGCACGATTTGCATCAGCCCGACGCCTGCAACCGTCATCGGCCTCTGCTACCGTTGCCCCCCGTTAGATGAGAGGAGACCCGCCATGACCGCATTGATTCGGCGCCTGCGAGCGCTCAGCCCGGCCCAGCTGGCCGGCATGCGGCGCGGGCTCGAGAAGGAAAGCCTGCGCGCGCTGCCCAACGGCACGCTGGCGCTCACGCCGCACCCGGCCGCGCTGGGCTCGGCGCTCACGCACCCCCACATCACCACCGATTACAGCGAAAGCCAGGTGGAGCTGATCACCGGCGTGCACGCCAGCGCCGAGGGCTGTCTGGACGAGCTGACCCAGCTGCACCAGGCCGTGTACCACGCGCTGGGCACCGGCCCGGAGGCCGAGCGCCTGTGGGTGGGCAGCATGCCGTGCGATCTGCCCACCGATGAAACCATTCCGCTGGGCCGCTACGGCAGCAGCAACATCGGCCGCGCCAAGAGCGTCTACCGCATGGGCCTGGGCCACCGCTATGGCCGGCGCATGCAGACCATCTCGGGCATCCACTACAACTGGTCGCTGCCGGGGCTGGACAACGACCAGCACTTCGCGCTGATCCGCAACTTCCGCCGCCATGCCTTCGTGCTGCTGACGCTGTTTGGCGCCAGCCCGGCCGCCTGCGCCAGCTTCGTGGCCGGCCGCCAGCACACGCTGCTGCCGGTGCCGGGCACCGGCGGCCACACCATGCACATGCCGCACGCCACCTCGCTGCGCATGGGCCGGCTGGGCTACCAGAGCGACGCGCAGGCCTCGCTGGCGGTCAGCTACAACAGCCTGGAGAGCTACGCCAACTCGCTGCACGGCGCACTCACCACGCCGTACCCGCTGTACGAGGCGGTGGGCGTGCGCAACCCGGGTGGCGACTACAACCAGCTCAACACCAGCCTGCTGCAGATCGAGAACGAGTTCTACGGCGTCATCCGGCCCAAGCGCGTGATCCGCTCGGGCGAGCGCCCGCTGCACGCGCTGCGCGAGCGCGGGGTGGAATACATCGAGGTGCGCTGCATGGACCTCGATCCCTTCGTGCCGGTGGGCATCGAGGCGCAGACCATGCGCTTCATCGACATCTTTTTGCTGCACTGCCTGCTGGCCGACAGCCCGCCCGACAGCCCCGACGAGATTGCCGCACTGGGCCGCAACCAGCACCGCACGGCCGCCCGCGGCCGCGAGCCCGGCCTGCTGCTGGAGCGCGACGGCGACGTCATCACGCTCACCGACTGGGCCGCTGAACTGCTGGCCGAATGCGGCCCGATCGCCGACGCGCTGGACGCCGCCCACGGCGGCGAGGCCTACCGCCAGGCCTTGCAGGCTGCCAAGGACGGCCTGGCCGCGCCCGACACGCTGCCCTCGGCCCGCGTGCTGGCGCAGATGCAATCGGGCTTCGACGGCAGCTTCAACGCCTTTGCCCGTGCGCAGAGCGAGGCCACCCGCGCCACGCTGCTGGCCCTGCCGTACCCCGAGCCGCTGGCCCTGCGCATGGCGGCCGCGGCCGAAACCTCGCGTGCCGAGCAGCGCCGCATCGAAGCCGCCGACACGCTGCCCTTCGAGCCCTGGCGCCAGGCCTATCTGGATCCGGCCACACTGGACGTGCTGCCGCAGGCGCGGGCGGCGTGAAGGGGCTCATGCATCCGTGAGCGAAGCCAAACCCGAACGCTGGGCCATCGACGCCGGCGACAGCGCCGAAGCCCTGCTCGACATCCCGCCCGACGCCCAGCGCGACCGGCGTTTCGAAGTAGCCATCGCGCTGGCCGTGCGCTGCCCGGCCGAGCTGGACGGCGCCTGGCTGGAACTGCAGGTGCTGGCCAACGGCAACCAGCAATGGCGCCGCCGCATAGCCGCCAGCAACCCCGGCCACAGCGACGGGCTGGACTACCGCTTTGCCCGCACCGTGCCCGTGGGCGAGCCGCTGCGCGTGCTGGCCAAGGTGGCGGTGCGCGGGGTGCGGCGGGAGCGGGTGGTGATCGAGGCGGAGGAGGTGTGAGAAGTTGCGGCCATCTGTACCCAGAGTGCCGATGGCCGGTCGGTCTTGCTCTTCCTCCTCCGGGCCTGCGCAGTTGATGCGTCAGTGCGCGGCCGGCAGTCTGCGCCGCGCGCGCCATCCGACGGCCAGCAGGCCACCGACCAGCAGGGCCCACTGCGAGGGCTCAGGCACGGCAGCGGTCACGCGCAGCGTCAGATCATGGGCGTTGTATTCCACGGCGAACTGGGTGCCAGTGGCGCCGTGCCAGGTCACCGTATCGAACATCGAGTTGGACAGCCGCTGGGCAAAGGTAGCGATCACGTAGCTGTCGCCCACATGCAGCGACACACCCGGCGTAGCATTGATCGACAACGTGCCGTTCCATAACACGTCGTCGGTGATCACCAGCCGGTCGGCCTCGCCGCCAGCACCCAGATCAACACTGAACGTGGCCGTGTCGGTGCTTCTTAGGTCGCCGTTGATGGTGAGCGTGCCAATTGGAGCAGCGGCCGAGCCAGGGGCCAGTGTGCCGGCGTTGGTCAGGGCGTAGGCCGCGCTGTAGGTTCTCACCGTGCCGTTGCCGGAGAGCAGACCGGCGTTGCGCAAGGTGCTGTTTAGCGCGTAAAGCATTGTGCCGGAGTCGACCGTGACCGCGCCCGCGTTGCTGAAGCGGTCGTCCACACCGAGCGAGCCACCCGACACATGGATGGTCCCTTGGTTGACCAGCCCCCTGGCCTCGGTGGCACCAAACCCGCTTCGCGTCAGCAATCCATCGTTGAGCACAGTGCCACCGCCCAGTGTCTTGTAGCCGGTGCTACTGGCCGCGCCAAGGTCAGAGAAGGTGGTGCCGCTGGCAATGTGTAGCACGCTGCTGGGGTAGGAGGTGCTGCCCGAGGAGTAGCCCGATTCAACACTGATGCGGCCGTTGCCCGCCGTCCAGGTGCTGTCGCCGTTGAGGTTGAGCGTGTAGCTGTACACGAGGGCCTGGTTGGCCTGGCCGTTGAAGCTGGTCGCGCCTTGCACGTTCGTCGTGCCGCCGGTCAGGAAGGTGCCCGACGAGAGTGTGCCGCCATTGAAGTTCAATTGGTCGGCCGTGACCGTACCTCGCCCAGCGAGGGTTCCGCCATTGAGCGTCAGCGCACCGATGCGTTGAGCGCCTTCGATGAACAGACGACCGTTGTCGACCTGCCAGTTGCCCGAGATGGTGGCAGCCGCCTGCACGAAGCTGTCATTGCCGATGACGGTGATCTTGCCGGCGTTGTTGACGGCACCGGCCGTGAACGTGGTGGCCGCCAGCAGCACCTCGGCGCCCTGGGCCACGTTGACCTGC
>NZ_JBBUTH010000006.1:0-47034 GCF_038066595.1 Pseudaquabacterium inlustre | reverse complement strand
CCGGCGCTGCTGGCAGCACCCAGGTCAGAGAAGGTGGTGCCGCTGGCAATGTGCAGCACGCTGCTGGGGTAGGAGGTGCTGCCCGAGGAGTAGCCCGATTCAACACTGATGCGGCCGTTGCCTGCCGTCCAGGTGCTGTCGCCGTTGAGGTTGAGCGTGTAGCTGTACACGAGGGCCTGGTTGGCCTGGCCATTGAAGTTGGTCGCACCTTGCACGTTCGTCGTGCCGCCGGTCAGAAACGTGCCCGACGACAGCGTGCCTGAGTTGAACACCAGTGATTGAGCACTCAGCGTGGCCGTGCCCTTCAGCGTGGCGCCGCCGCTCAGGGTCAGCCCGGACACGTCAACGTTGCCGTCCAGGATCACGGAGACACCGTTGCCGCTGATCAATGCCGTGTCCTGGGCACCTGGAATCCCCAGCAGCGTCCACTTGCTGCTGTCGGACCACAGACCACCCCCTCCCTGCCAGACATAGTCAATGGCCATGGCCGGCGATTGCCATGTGGCCAGGGCCAGCGCGATGGCATGCCAGCGCCATGCCGGGCGCAGGCCCGGACCCGATCGAGCATGGCAGCCCGCACGTCTGGCGCAAGCTGTGGACAATACCTGAAACCGGAAAATGCCGGTGAACTTGACGGACATCTGAACTCCCTCCCTGAGCTTTTTGACGAGCGGCCTCAGGCCATGATCGGGTCGATGCGGACCCCGCACGCAACCCGCACGCCCACCCACCAGCAATGATCGCGAGGGATACGTGACTGGCGCGTTAAATTCACGGCATCAGAACAAGGGGGAGTCCTGAATTGGGTGGCTCGAATGGATTGGCGCAAGAGACGCCGACATTGGTGCTCCTGGGTTCTCCAGCGGTGGTATCGGCCAGCGGCGACTGCGTGGCGCTGGAGCGACACGATGCGGCCTTGATGGCGCTGCTGCTGGATGGCCCGCAGGCACGGCAGGACGTACCCACGCTGCTGTGGCCGACCATGCCGCAGACCAAGGCCATGGCCAACCTGCGCCAGCGGCTGTTCAGGTTGCGCCGTGCGGTGGGGAATGCGCCGGTGACTGACAATGGGCCGCTGTAGTTGGCCGATGGCGTGGTACATGACTTGAACCCGCAGGCCGCTCCGGACGATACCCAGGCTTCGCCATCCGAGTTCAACCTGTTGGCCGGCCATTGCCATCCGCCCGGCGAGCCGTTCCAAGATGACGCTCAGGCCGGCGGCCTGACCAGAATCTCGACACGGCGGTTCTGCTGGCGACCAGACTCCGTGGTGTTCTCGGCCACAGGCCGCAAGTGGCCATAGCCCACGGCTCGCAATCGGCTGCCATCGATGCCGGTGCTGCGCAGATAGCTGACCACCGACGACGCGCGGTTCTCTGACAGCTTCTGGTTCTCCGCTGCTGCGCCGACGTTGTCGGTGTGTCCGACCACTTCGGCCGTCAGACCGCAATACTCACGAATCACCTGGCCGACCTGATTCAGCGTGGGTTTGAATCCCTCGCTGACTGCATAGCTGCCACTGGGAAAGAGCACCGAGCCTGGGATGTCCAGCTTCACCGAACCATCGGGCATCTGTGTGGTCTTGATGCTGCTGCCAAACTGAGAACCGGCCAGTCCGCCAGCCAATGCGCCCAGCAGCATGCCGTTGCGAGCGCCAACCGATGGCTTGTTGGACAGTTGCGATCCGAGTGCTGCCCCGATGATCCCGCCAGCGATTGCGCCGCCCACCGTGGCTTGTTGCGCTTCAACCAGTGGCCTGCAGCCCCCGGTACCGCTGCCACTGGCAACCGTGCTGGCTGCGCCAGCACCTGCGCTGGCCAGTGGCATGGTGTTGCAGCCGCTCAGCCCAATCGACAGCGCCAGCACGATGCCGATGCCGCGACTCGAACTGCAAGAGACGGTCAGTCGATCTTTAGGCGGTGAGGGGCGGCGACGAAGATTCGACGAGGCAAGAGTGTTCGAGGTGCGCGGAACTTCCATGGTCAGGATGCTTTCTCTTGGTCGGGCGGTGGGGCACCGTGCCAGTGAGGTGCCTGTGGGTTGAAACTGGGAAGTGGCAAACAACGTGGGGCGACTGCCCAATGGAGGCAGAGCGCACGCAAGTCGAATGGCTCCGGTTCGCAAGCAATGGTGATCGGCGATGCGTGACTGCAGCGTTAGATTCGTGGCACTCGAATGCGGGGAAGGGCATGGCAGGACGGTTCCAAGGCCCCGCCATTCGGAGCGAGTGACGCGACGTCTGTCACCCTTGGCCTTTGACCAAGCCAATCCTGAGTTGGCGAACGCTGTTGATTACGCGTTGGATTGCGCGCTGCACGGCAGGTCCCGTTTGCATTCCGCAAAGCCCGCGCAGCACAGCCTTTCAGACCATTTCGACTTCATGACGCGTCACATTCCCTGAGCGATCATCGTGAGTCTCCTCGGCCAGGAGGTCGGGACGTTTTGTCTGACTATCCACAGCGTGCGTGACTGACGCGTTAGATTTGGGGAAAGTGAGTACGGGGAGGATTGACGTTGGGAGGTTCGATTCGATCGGCGAACAGAGCGCCGACATTGGTGCTGCTGGGTGCGCCGGCGGTGCTGTTGCCAGATGGCGGGCGAGTGATGCTGGAGCGGCACGACGCCGCGCTGCTGGCGCTGCTGGTGCTGGATGGCCCGCAGGCGCGTCAGGATGTGGCCGCGCTGCTGTGGCCGGCCGTGCCGCAGGCCAAGGCCCTGAGCAGCCTGCGTCAGCGGCTTTACAGGCTGCGTCGCGTGGTGGGCCATGCGCTGGTGAGCGAAGATGGTGCGCTGCAATTGGCCGATGGGGTGGCGCACGATTTGCATGCCACGGCTGAACTGGTTGGCGCGTCGGCCTCGCCGTCCGAGTTTCTGCTGCTGGCCGGGCATCACCATCCACCGGGCGAGGCGCTGTCCGAGCGCCTGCTGGCGCTGCGCGAGCGCTGGCTGCAGGCCCGCGTGGCGGCGCTGGAGGCGCGTGCCGACACGCTGGAGGGCGAGGGCGAACTGACGGCCGCCCTGGACATCGCACAGCGCCTGCGCGCGGCCCAGCCGGCCAGCGAGCGCGCGGTGCGCCGCTGCATGCGCCTGCTCTATCTGCTGGGCGACCGCGGCCAGGCGCTGGCCGAATACGAGCGCTGCCGCGTGCACCTGCGCACCCATCTGGGGCTGGCGCCCGACGATGACACCGAGCAGTTGGCACGCCTGGTGGAATCAGCACGTCTGCCAGGGCGTGCGCCTGCGGGCGCGCTCACGCCGGCCGTGGCCTTGCTGCGGCCGCCGCGGCTGGTGGGGCGCGACGCAGTGTGGGCGCGGTTGCAGGCAGCCGCCCATGCCCGGCTGCCGGTGCTGGTGCGCGGCGAGCCGGGCATCGGCAAGAGCCGGCTGGTGGGCGACTTCGGCCGCAGCCATGCCCGTGCGCTGGTGCTGCGTCCGGCGCCCGAGGCACGGCACCTACCCTATTCGCTGGCCCTGGCCTGGCTGGAAGCCTGGCGCGCCCTGGGCCTGGCGGTGCCTGAGCCCGCTGAAGCCATCCAGTCGCTGGCGCTGGTGGCGCCGCCGCAGTGGGGTTGGGGCCCGGCGGCGCCGGGCGCCGAACAGCCGCGGCGCCTGGCCCAGGCCCTGGCCGCGCTGCTGGCGCCCTGGGCGCGGCGCAGCGACGCCTGCCTGGTGGTGGACGACCTGCAATGGGCCGATGACCCGTCGCTGGCGCTGCTGCTGGCATGGCTGGATCTGGCCGGCACCGCCGGCCTGCCACCGGTGGTGCTGGCGGTGCGCTCGCAATCTGTGCCCCCGGTGCTCAGCCGCTGGCTGCTGGCCCGCCAGGGTGCCATGAACGCGGATGCGCAAGCGGCCCGGTCTGATCGCGCCGGCGCAACGGCGTCCCCCACTTCAGCCACGGCCCCGGTGCCGACGCCTGCGGTGGCCGCCAGCGTGCTCGATCTGCATCTGGGCCCGCTGGATGCCGCAGGCCTGGCCGATCTGCTGGCCAGCCTGCAGCAAGGCACGGCGCAAGCGCCGGCCGCCGAGGTGCAGTCGCTGTTGCGACGCACCGGCGGGCATCCGTACATCGTGCTGGAGATGCTGCGCCAGGGCCCGGGCGCGCGCGTGCCGCAAGCCCGTGGCGCCCGTGAGGCCGGCGTGGCGGCGGCCGCCGATGCTGCCGCCGGCCTGGATGCCCGGCTGCGCGCGCTGCTGGTGCGCCGCGTCGGCCACCTGCCGCCGCTGGCGCAGCGCCTGCTGCAGGTGCTGGCGCTGGCCGGTGGCGATGTGCCCGATGGCGTGGCGCTGCAGGCCTGCGGCCTCGACGGGCCCGATCTGGCCGAGGCCAGGCGCCAGCTGGCGGCAGCCCAGGTGCTGGACGACGACGGCCGTGCCTTCGACGTGGTGGCCGAGGCCGTGCAGACCGATCTGCCCACGGCGCTGGCGGTGCGTCTGCATCAGCGCCTGGCCCAGGCGCTGGCCGATGCGGCGGCACCGCCCGAGCGCGTGGCGCTGCACTGGGCCGCCGCCGCCTGCTTTGCCCAGGCGGCGCAGGCCTACCGTGCCGCGGCGCAGGCTGCGCACTTGCGTGGCCGGCTGCAGCAGGCGCTGGCCTTCCACGATGCCGCGGCCGCCGCGGCGGCACAGGCCGGCGAGCCCGAGGCGCAGTGGACCGATCTGCACTGCGGCCTGGCCGTGGCGCTGTTGCTGGACACCGATCAGGGCCTGCACCAGCGCATTACCAGCCTCGCCGCGCTGGCGCGCCACGACCAGCAGCATCTGCTGATCGCCCAGGCGCAGGCCCGTGCCGCCATCAATGCCTCGGATGCCGATGCAGCGCTGCCGGTGGCCGAGCGGGCTCTGGTGCTGGCCCGGCAGCTGTCCGATGCCGCGGCCGAACTCAGGGCTGCGGGCTGGCTGGGTCTGGCCAGGGTATTGAATGGGCGCGTGGCGCCGGGCCTGGCGCTGCTGCGCGGCATGCTCGGCCGGATCGAGGCGGTGGCCGACCCTCGTGCACGGCTGGATTTTTTCGGCGCGCACGGCTATGCGCTGCACCAGGCAGGCGACTATGCGGGCGCCTTGCAGGCCTTCGAGCAGACGCTGCGGCTGGCCGAATCTCTGGGCGAGCTGGGCGAGGCGCTGGAGCAGGCCAACAACCGCATGGTCTGCCTGGGCTCGCTGGGCCAGCGCGATGAGGCGCTGCGGGCCGGCGAGCACATGCTGGTGCTGTGGCAGCGCCTGGGCCGGCCCGAGAGTGTGTCGGCCATGTCGGGAATGGTGCAGCTGGCCGCGCTGTATGCGGCCCGCGGGCGCTTTGCCGAGGCCATTGAGCGGCTGCAATCGGCGCTGGCGGTTTGGCGCCAAAGCGGTCCGGCGGGCTGGCGCATCATCACCGAGCACCGCCTGGCCGTGGTCTATCTGCGCCTGGGCCAGCACACCCGCGCGCTGCAGGTGCTGACGCCGCTGGGCGATGACGACGATGCCGGCCGCGCCGCGATGCGGGTGATGGTGGCGTGCCGCATCGCGCACCAGCGTGGCGATGCAGTACTGCCGCGGCTGCGGCAGGCGCTGGCTGATTTCGGGCCGCGGCTGTCGGCCATGGACCGGCGTGCGCTGCATCTGCTGCTGGCGGCGCATCTGCCGGCCGACGACGGCCTGGCGCTGTCAGCGCAGGTGGCTGAGGAGGCCCTGGCCGCGAGTGATTTGCCAGCGCGCCGGCATGCGTTGGCGCGCCAGGCGCATTGCTGCGCGCGCCTGGGCCAGCATGAGTATGCGCGCGCCCTGGCCGCTGAGGCCTGGGGCCCGGGTGGCGAGCCGGCCCTGCTGGACCTGGATCACAGCAGCTACTGCTGGCTGGTGCACGAGACGGCTGCAGCGGTGGGCGACGCCGCGCTGGCCGCCGCAGCACAAGCCGAAGGCTGCCGCTGGATCCGGGCCGCCTTGCCGCATGTGCCCGAGGCGTTTCGCGACAGCTTTCTGCACCGCAACCCGGTGCACCGCAGCCTGATGCTGGGTGTGCCGGTGGAAGGCTGAGGTGCCGGGCGGCGGCGCTGCCGGCGGGCCGCGCGGCGGGCCGACCGCAAGGCTGCTCTACTGCATCACCGGCCCGTCGGGCCGCAGCACGCGGTCGTCGGCCAGGTAGCGCAGCACGAACTCGCGCGTGGCGGGGCAGGTGGCCGACTGGCCGGCCAGATCGGCCAGCGTGTCGCTGCTGCGCCAGACCAGGTGGCGCTGCACGTACTCGGCGTTGTAGCCGTCGGTGGCGCGCTGCCAGGCGTGCATCTCGGCGGCCACCCACACGGCGCTGGCCATGAAGCAGGCGAAGGCCGTGTCCACGTCCATCACGCGCAGCACCACCAGCGCGAACACCAGCAGCACCAGCAGCGGTGCCAGGCCCACCGCCAGCAGCGTGCGGGGCAGGGAGGGCGGCGCATACGGCGCCAGCGTGGCGTGGGGTGGTGGGGTGTGGGCCATGGCTCAGCCAGTGTGCGGGCGGGCAGTGCGCGGCGCTGCGCTGAAAACCGGGGGGATGCTCGCGCAGTTCGGCCGCCGCGACGGGCTCAGGGTTAAGAAAGCCCTAAGCGCCGGCGCGCACGATGCCTGTCATGAACTGCGCCACCTTCCTCCGCACCGCGGGCCTGCTGCTGGCCGTCTCCTCGCCACTCCTGTCGCCGGTGCAGGCCGCCACGCCGGCCGATCTGCTGGCCGGCTACACCGCTGCCGCTGGCGTGCCGGCCTCGGCGGCGCGCGGGCAGAAGCTCTTCACCACCCCGCAGGGGCGTGAATGGCGCTGTGCCAGCTGCCACGGCGAGGCACCCACGCAGGCGGGCAAGCACGCCGCCACCGGCAAGCCCATCGGTGCGCTGGCCCCGGCCTTCAACCCCGAGCGCTTCACCGATGCGGCCAAGACCGAGAAGTGGTTCCGCCGCAATTGCAACGACGTGATGGGCCGCGAATGCAGCGCCGGCGAGAAGGCCGACGTGCTGGCCTGGCTGCTGACGCTCAAGCCCTGACCCAGGAGAACCCACGATGACCCAGGCAATGTCCTTTCGCGCCGCCGTGCCGGCATGGCTGCTGCCGGCCGCTGCGGCGCTGGCCGCTGCGGCGCTGGCACTCCCCGGCGCGGCCCGCGCCGACGAGTCGCGCAGTGCCGCCGTGCCGCTGCTGCCGGCCTACAAGCAGGAGTGCTCGGCCTGCCATGTGGCCTATCCGCCCGGGCTGCTGCCGGCGGCCTCGTGGCAGCGGCTGATGACGAACCTGCCGTGCCACTTCGGCACCGATGCCTCGGTGGATGCCGCCACGCTGAAGGAACTGTCGGGCTGGCTGTCGGCCAACGCCGGCACCGCCAAGCGCGTGCGGCGCGATCCCACCCCGCCGCCCGACGACCGCATCACCCGCAGTGCCTGGTTCCAGCGCGAGCACCGCGAGGTGAGCGCCGCCACCTGGAAGCTGGCGGCCGTGAAGAGCCCGTCCAACTGCGCCGCGTGCCACACGCGCGCCGACCAAGGAAGCTTCAATGAACACGACATCCGCATCCCCCGCTGAGCCGAGCCCCCACGTCGCTGCGCTCCGGCCCCCTGAGGGGGCGCTCGGCCCCTTGGGGCGGCCCGGCGGGGCTGAGGCCGCCTCCGGCCGCCATCGCAGGGTCTTGGTGTGGGACGCCCCGGTGCGCGTCACGCACTGGCTGATGGTGGCCAGCTTCGCCGCCGCCTGGCTGACGGCCGAGAGCGAGCGTTGGCGCCTGCTGCACGTGAGCGCCGGCTACACGCTGGCCGGGCTGGTGGCGTTTCGCATCGTCTGGGGGCTGGTCGGCACGCGGCATGCGCGCTTTGCCAGCTTCGTGCGCGGGCCGGCGGCGGTGCTGGCCTACCTGCGCGGCCTGCTGGGTGGTCACGGCACGCACACGCCCGGCCACAACCCGGCCGGCGCGCTGGCCATCCTGGCCCTGCTGGGCGGCAGCGCGCTGCTCACGGCCTCGGGCTGGGCGCTGTACAACGAACTGGGTGGCCACGCGCTGGAAGAACTGCATGAGGCCCTGGCCAATGGCCTGCTGGCGCTGGTGGGCGTGCATGTGGCGGCGGTGGTCGTCAGCAGCCGGCTGCACCGCGAGAACCTGGTGCGCGCGATGGTCGATGGCCGCCAGTCCGGCGCGGCCGGCGACGCCATCCGCCGCCCCTGGCGTGGCGTGGCCGCCGTGGTGCTGGCCGCGGTGCTGGGTTTCTGGGCCTGGCAGTGGCACAGCGCGCCGGCCGCGGACATCACCGCCGCGCACTCGCAAGGCGACGATGATTGAGCCAGCGTGGGTGCCGCCGTCGCGCCACACCCGATACTGAGCCCATGCGCATCCTGCTGGCCGAAGACGACGCACTGCTGGGCGACGGCCTGCGCGCCGGCCTGCGCCAGCTGGGTTTCCAGGTCGACTGGGTGCGCGACGGCCTGGCCGCCGAGCGCGAACTGCGCGCCGAACCCTATGCCGCTGCGGTGCTCGACCTGGGCCTGCCGCGGCGCGATGGCCTGGACGTGCTGGCCGCCATCCGCCAGGCCGGCATCACGCTGCCGGTGCTGGTGCTGACCGCGCGCGACGCGGTGCCCGACCGCATCCGCGGCCTGGACACCGGCGCCGACGACTACGTGGTCAAGCCGATCGACCTGCATGAGCTGGCCGCCCGGCTGCGCGCCCTGGTGCGCCGATCGGCCGGGGCGCCGCAGGAGCAACTGCGGGTGCAGGACATCGCGTTGGACCCGGCCGCCCGCAGCGTCACCCAGGCCGGCCAGCCAGTGGCGCTGGCGCCGCGTGAACACGACCTGTTGCATGCGCTGATGCTGGCCGCCGGCCGCGTGCTCAGCCGCGAGCAACTGGAGCAGCAGCTCTACGCCTGGGGGCAGGAGGTGGAGAGCAACGCCATCGAGGTGCACATCCACCACCTGCGGCGCAAGCTGGGTGGCGCCGCCATCCGCACCGTGCGCGGCGTGGGCTACCTGATGCCGCGTGAGCGGCCCGCGGACCGGCCGTGATGGCGCCGCGATCGTTGCAGGCGCGCCTGACACTGGGCGTGCTGGCCCTGGTGGGGGCGGTGTGGCTGGCCACGGCGGTGCTGGTGGCTCGCGATGCCGGCCATGAGCTCGACGAACTGCTCGACGGCCACCTGGCCCAGGCCGCCGCGTTGCTGGTGGCGCAGCAGGCGCGCGAGCTCGACGATGCGCACGAGGGCCGCGACGAGCGCGCGATCGATGCGCCGGTGCTGCACCGCTACGCGCCGCGCGTCGCCTTCCAGGTGTTCCACGAGAACCGCCTGGCGCTGCGCTCGGCCGGTGCGCCGGCCGAGCCGCTGCTGGCCGAGGCGGTGGTGGCGCGGCACCAGGGCTTCCACACCGTCGAGCGCGACGGGCTGCGCTGGCGCGTGTTCGCCACCCGCGGCGCGGAGCACGACATCCAGGTCTATGTGGCCGAGCAGATGGTTGCCCGCAGCGAGATCGTGCGGGCCGTGCTGCGCAGCCTGCTGGCGCCGGCGGCACTGGCCGTGCCGCTGCTGGCGCTGGGCGTGTGGTGGGCGGTGCGACGCGGCAGTGCGCCGCTGCGCCAGCTGCAGGCCCAGCTGGCGCAGCGCGAGCCGCAGGCGCTGGCGCCGGTGGCCCTGCCCGACGCGCCGGCCGAGATGCAGCCCATGGTCCAGGCCCTCAACGCGCTGCTGGCGCGCATCGGCGCGCTGGTGGAGGGCGAGCGCCGCTTCACCGCCGACGCCGCGCACGAGCTGCGCACGCCCATCGCCGCCATCCGCGCCCAGGCCCAGGTGGCCCTGGGCGCCAGCAGCGAGCCCGAGCGCCGCCAGGCCCTGGCCGCCACGCTGGACGGCTGCGACCGCGCCACGCGCCTGGTGGCGCAGCTGCTCACGCTCAGCCGGCTGGAGGCGGCTGCCGACGCGCCGGCCCTGCAGCCGGTGGACCTGGTGGCGCTGGCGCGTCAGGTGGTGGCCGACGCCGCCCCCGAGGCCATCGCGCAAGACCGGCAGATCGCGCTCGATGCGCCTGCGTCGGCGTGCCCGGTGCCGGGCGACGCCACGCTGCTGGCCGTGCTGTTGCGCAACCTGGTGGACAACGCACTGCGCTACAGCCCGCCCGGTGCGGCGGTGCAGGTGTCGGTGCTGTCCGCGGCGCCGGGGCAGGGGGTGCAGCTGCGGGTGGACGACAGCGGCCCCGGCCTGTCCGAGGCCGACCTGGCCCGGCTGGGCGAGCGCTTCTTCCGCGTGCTGGGCCACGGGCAGGACGGCAGTGGCCTGGGCTGGTCGATTGTGCGGCGCATCGCCGACGTGCATGGCGCGGCAGTGACGGCCGGGCGCTCGGCCGCGCTGGGCGGGCTGGCGGTGTCGGTGCAGTGGCCGGCGGGCTGAAGGCCGATACGCTTTTGCATCGATTCAAGGAAAACCCTAGGTTTTCGATGCAAGAAAGTACACAAGCAGCCGGGTGAAGTACCGATTCCCGCTGTTTGCGGGCCTATCGTTGCGCCCTGTCGTCGGTGCAACTGGACCCTGCGCCGCGCCACCTGCCAAGACCTTCGTTCCCCCCTTGAGGAGACACAGACCATGAAGCTGTCCAAGCTCTCGTTCGCCCTGGCCGTCGGCCTGGCCTCGCTGGCCGCCACCGGCGCGCATGCCGCCACCGAACTCGTCATCGCCACCGTGAACAACGGCCACATGATCGAGATGCAGAAGCTGGCCAAGAACTTCGAGGCCGCCAACCCCGACATCAAGCTGAAGTGGGTGACGCTGGAAGAAGGCGTGCTGCGCCAGCGCGTGACCACCGACATCGCCACCAAGGGCGGCCAGTTCGACATCATGACCATCGGCATGTACGAGGCGCCGATCTGGGGCAAGAAGGGCTGGCTGCAAGAGCTGAAGACCGACGCCGCCTACGATGTGGATGACCTGCTGCCGGCCATCCGCAACGGCCTGTCCATCGACGGCAAGCTGTTCGCCGCGCCGTTCTACGGCGAGAGCAGCATGCTGATGTACCGCAAGGACCTGGCCGACAAGGCCGGCGTCACCGTGGGCGACAAGCCCACCTGGGACCAGATCGCCGACCTGGCCAAGAAGATCCACAACCCCAAGGACGGCGTGTACGGCATCTGCCTGCGCGGCAAGCCGGGCTGGGGCGACAACATGGCCTTCCTGAGCACGCTGGTGAACACCTACGGCGGCCAGTGGTTCGACATGAGCTGGAAGCCGCAGATCGACAGCAAGCCCTGGAAGGACGCCATCACCTTCTACGTCGACCTGCTGAAGAACTACGGCCCCCCGGGCTCGGCCGGCAACAGCTTCAACGAGATCCTGTCGCTCTACAACGCCGGCAAGTGCGGCATGTGGATCGACGCCACCATCGCCGCCAGCTTCATCACCGACCCCAAGCAGAGCAAGGTGGCCGACAAGGTGGCCTTCGCCAACGCCCCGACCAAGGCCACGCCCAAGGGCGCCAACTGGCTGTGGAGCTGGAACCTGGCGATTCCCGCCGGCTCGAAGAAGGCCGCCGAGGCGCAGAAGTTCATCCAGTGGGCCACCAGCAAGGACTACATCCAGCTGGTCGCCAAGACCAATGGCTGGGCCAACGTGCCCACCGGCACGCGCAAGAGCACCTACGCCTCGCCTGAGTTCCAGAAGGCCGCCAAGTTCGCCGCCGCCGAGAAGGCCGCGATCGACAGCGCCAACCCGAACGACAGCACCCTGCCCAAGAGCCCGTACGTGGGCGTGCAGTTCGCCGCCATCCCCGAGTTCCAGGCCATCGGTCTGGCCGTGGGCCAGCAGATGAGCGCCGCGCTGTCGGGCAAGAGCACGGTGGACGCCGCGCTGAAGGCCAGCCAGGCCACCGCTGACCGCGAAATGAAGAAAGCCGGCTACTACAAGTGATCGGATGGCGGCCTCGGCCGCCCGCTGATCACCTGTGAGCCGTCGGGCACAGCCTGGTGCTGTGCCCGACTCCTTTCCTTCTTCCGGGTCGCCCGATGTCTTCTACCGCTGCCCAAGCCGCACCCCGTCTGGTGCCGCGTCTGCTGCAGGCGCCCGCCGTGGTCACGCTCTTCCTGTGGATGATCGTGCCGCTGGTGATGACGCTGTACTTCAGCACCATCCGCTACAACCTGATGCAGCCCGACCAGAGCGGCTTCATCGGGCTGGCGAACTACGAGTTCTTCATCACCGATCCGTCCTTCGGCACGGCGGTGGTCAACACGCTGCTGCTGATCGGCAGCGTGATCGCGATCAGCGTGGTGGGCGGCGTCGCCCTGGCGCTGCTGGTCAACGAGCCGTTTCCCGGCCGCGGCATCGTGCGCATGCTGCTGATCAGCCCGTTCTTCGTGATGCCCACGGTCAACGCGCTGATGTGGAAGCACATGATGATGAACCCGATCTATGGCGTGTTCGCCCAGATCGCGCAGTTCTTCGGTGCCACGCCCGTCGACTTCATGGCCGACTGGCCGATGACCGCGGTGGTCATCATGGTCTCGTGGCAGTGGCTGCCCTTTGCCTGCCTGATCTTCATCACCGCGCTGCAAAGCCTGGACCGCGAGCAGATGGAGGCCGCACGCATGGACGGCGCCACCTGGTTCGCCCAGCTGCGCTACCTGGTGCTGCCGCACCTGGCGCGGCCGGTGGCGGTGGTGGTGATGATCGAGATGATCTTCCTGCTGAGCGTGTTCGCCGAGATCTTCACCACCACCGGTGGCGGCCCGGGCGATGCCAGCACCAACGTGGCCTTCCTGATCTTCAAGCAGGCGCTGTTGAACTTCGACGCCGGCGTGGCCAGCGCCGGGGCGCTGTTCGCGGTGCTGCTGGCCAACATCGTGGCCATCTTCCTGGTGCGCCTGATCGGCAAGAGCCTCGACAAGTAAGCAGTGAGCCCCACCATGTCCACCCGTCCCGTCCCGTTCGACTGGCTGCAGGCGCTGCGCACCGTGGCCGCCTGGCTGGTGTCGCTGCTGTACGTGTTCCCCTTGATCTTCCTGTTCGTCACGGCCTTCAAGACCGAGCTGCAGGCCATCGAGGTGCCCACGCTGTGGTTCTTCACGCCCACGCTGGAGGCCTTCCACGAAGTGCAGGAGCGCAGCGACTACCTGCTGTTCGCCAAGAACTCCATCATCACCAGCGTCGGCTCCACGCTGCTGGGCCTGCTGCTGGCCGCGCCGGCGGCCTATGCCATGGCCTTCTTCCCCACCCAGCGCACCAAGGACGTGCTGATGTGGATGCTGTCCACCAAGTTCATGCCCGCCGTGGGCGCGCTGGTGCCGGTGTACGTGATGGCGCAGAAGACCCACCTGCTCGACAGCACGCTGGGCCTGACCATCGTGTTCGCACTGAGCAACCTGCCGATCATGGTGTGGATGCTGTACTCGCACTTCAAGGAGATCCCGCACGAGATCCTGGAAGCCGCGCGCATGGACGGTGCCGGCCTGTGGGGTGAGTTCCGGCATGTGCTGGTGCCGCTGGGCATGGGCGGTCTGGCCTCCACCGGCCTGCTGTGCCTGGTGCTCAGCTGGAACGAGGCCTTCTGGAGCCTGAACCTCTCGGCGGCCAACGCCGGCACGCTGGCGGCGCTGATCGCCAGCTACTCCAGCCCCGAGGGCCTCTTCTGGGCCAAGCTGTCGGCGGCCTCGCTGATGGCCATCGCCCCCATCGTCGTGTTCGGCTGGTTCAGCCAGAAACAACTGGTCCAAGGTCTGACCTTCGGCGCCGTCAAGTAATTCCGGAGACACCCATGGCATTCCTCCAACTCCAGGGCATCCACAAGCGCTTCGGCCCGGTGCACACCATCAAGGGCGTCGACCTCACGATCGAGCGCGGCGAGTTCGTGGTCTTCGTCGGCCCCTCGGGCTGCGGCAAGAGCACGCTGCTGCGGCTGATTGCCGGGCTGGAGCGCATCGACGAGGGCCGCCTGGTGCTCGACGGCCGCGACATCACCGACGTGCCCAGCAGCCAGCGCGACCTGGCCATGGTCTTCCAGAGCTATGCGCTCTACCCGCACATGACGGTGGAAGACAACATGAGCTTCGCGCTGCGCCTGGCCAAGGCCGACCCGGCCGAGATCCGCCAGAAGGTGGGCCGCGCCGCCGAGATCCTGAACCTGGGCGCCTACCTCAAGCGCCTGCCCAAGGAACTGTCGGGCGGCCAGCGCCAGCGCGTGGCCATCGGCCGCGCCATCGTGCGCTCGCCCAAGGTGTTCCTGTTCGACGAGCCGCTGTCCAACCTGGACGCCGCGCTGCGCGGCCAGACGCGCGTGGAGATCGCCAAGCTGCACCGCGAGCTGGGCGCCACCACCATCTACGTCACGCACGACCAGGTGGAGGCCATGACCCTGGCCGACCGCGTGGTGGTGCTGAAGGACGGCCTGATCGAGCAGGTGGGCTCGCCGCTGGAGCTCTATGACCGCCCGGCCAACCGGTTCGTGGCCCAGTTCATCGGCACGCCGCAGATGAACGTGGTGCCGCTGGAGCAGACGCCCACGCTGGTGCGCAGCGAGGCACCCGCCGGCGCGGCCGGTGGCTCGGTGGGCCTGCGGCCCGAGAGCATCGTGGTGCAGCCGGCCGGCAGCACGCCGGTGGAAGCCAGCGTGGAGCTGATCGAGGCGCTGGGCGCCGAGACCCTGGTGTACGTGCGCACCTCGGCTGGCGCGCAGTTCGCCGCGCGCCAGAACAGCCGCAGCACGCTGCGCCCCGGCGAGCGCGTGAGCCTGACGCTGGACACGCGCCAGGCGCACTGGTTCGACACCGCCGGTCGCGTGGTGCCCGGCCGCGCCGCAGCCTGAGCGGGGGCCGGCGATGACCTTCTTCGGCAAGCTGCAGGGCCAGGTGGCCGCCGTCACCGGCGCAGCCTCGGGCATCGGCCTGGCCAGCGCCACGGCCCTGGCCGCGGCCGGCGCCCGCGTGGTGCTGATCGACCGCGACGAGGCCGCGCTGGCCCGCGCCTGCGCCAGCATCGGCGAGGCCGCGCTGCCGCTGGTGCTCGATCTGCTGGACGCCGCCCAGTGCAAGACCCTGCTGCAGCGCGTGCTGGCGCTGGCCGGCGGGCTGGACATCCTGCACGCCAATGCGGGCCTGTACATCGGCGGCGACCTGGTCGATGCCGAACCCGACGCCATCGACCGCATGCTGACGCTCAACGTCAACGTGGTGATGAAGAACGTGCACAACGTGCTGCCGCACTTCATCGCCCAGGGCCGGGGCGACATCATCGTCACCAGCTCGCTGGCGGCGCATTTCCCCACGCCGTGGGAGCCGGTGTACGCCGCGTCCAAATGGGCGGTGGACTGCTTCGTGCAGACCGTGCGGCGCCAGGTGTTCAAGCACGGCATCCGCGTGGGCGCCATCTCGCCCGGCCCGGTGATCACCTCGCTGCTGGCCGACTGGCCGGCCGAGAAGCTGGCCGAGGCCAAGGCCAATGGCAGCCTGGTCGAGGCCGCTGAAGTGGCCGAGGTGGTGCTGTTCATGCTGACCCGGCCACGCGGCATGACCATCCGCGACGTGGTGATGATGCCGACCAACTTCGACCTCTGATTGCTGTTCCCCTTTCCTGCCTGACCATCAAGGCCCGACCATGTTCACGATGCTCCACCTCGGCCTGGGTTCGTTCCACCGCGCCCACCAGGCCCTCTACATCCACCAGCTGCGCGAGGCGGGTGATACGCGCTGGCAACTGGCCGGCGGCAACCTGCGCCCCGACATGGCCGACACCATCGCCGCGCTGCAGGCGCAAGGCGGCGCCTACACGCTGGAGACGGTGACGCCGCAGGGCGAGCGCAGCTACACGCGCATCACCTCGATCAAGCACGTCATCGGCTACCAGCCCGACCTGGCGCCGCTGATCGCCGTGGGCGCCGATGCCGCCACGCGCATCGTGTCCTTCACCGTCACCGAGGCCGGCTACTACCTCGATGCGAAGAACCAGCTCGACTGGGCCGGCTTCCCTGAGCTGAAAGCCGACCTGGAGGCCGTGCGCGCCGGTACGGTGAGTGCCAGTGGCCACACCATCTACGGCGCCCTGGTGCGCCTGCTGCGCGCGCGCATGGCCAACGGCGCCGGTGCCGTCACGCTGCTGAACTGCGACAACCTGCGCCACAACGGCGACCGCTCGCGCAGCGGCCTGCTGCAGTTCATCGATGCGCTGGGTGATGCCGCGCTGAAGGCCTGGGTGGAGGCCCACACCAGCAGCCCCAACGCCATGGTCGACCGCATCACGCCGCGGCCCACGCCCGAGGTGGCGGCGCGTGTGAAGGCCGCCACCGGCGTGGACGACCCGGCCGCGCTGATGGGCGAGAGCTTCATCCAGTGGGTGATCGAAGACCGCTTCATCGCCGGCCGGCCCGCATGGGAGACCGTGGGCGTGGAGATGGTGGCCTCGGTGCAGGCCTACGAAGAAGCCAAGATCCGCCTGCTCAACGCCACGCACAGCTGCATCGCCTGGGCTGGCACGCTGGCGGGCATGCTCTACATCCACGAAGGCACGCACGACGCCGAGATCCGCCAGCTCGCGTTCGACTACGTCACCGACGACACGATTCCCGTGCTCGACACGCCCGAGCACCCGTGCCCGCTGAACTTGGCCCTTTACCGCGACACGGTGCTCGACCGCTTCGGCAACCCGGCCATCCAGGACACCAACCAGCGCGTGGCCATGGACGGCTTCAGCAAGATCCCCGGCTTCATCGCGCCGACGATCCGCGAGCGCCTGGCGCGCGGCGAGGGCATCGCCAGCGTCAGCATGCTGCCGGCGCTGTTCCTGGCCTACCTGCAGCGCTGGCACCGCGGCCAGATCCCGTACACCTACCAGGACCAGGCCATGGACCCGGCCGTGGCCCACGCCATCTGCGAGGCCGCCGACCCGGTGGTGGCCTTCGCCGCCGACCGCCCGCTGTGGGGCGAACTGGCCGGCGATGCGCGCCTGGTGGACGCGCTGCGCGTGGCCGATGGCCGCGTGCAGGACTTCGTTGCACGCCGCACGGCTGGCTGAAGAACGGTTCCTTCATGTCGGTCAAGCCCAGCCTGCCCCGCGACATCCGGCCTGAGCTGGAGCATGAGCTCGCGCGCTCGCCCGACCTGGGCTACGAGTCGTCCAGCGAGGTGGGTTTCGTGCGCTGCCTGTCGCACGGCTTTCCCACGCCGCTGGCGCGCTGGCACTACCACGACGAGTACGAGCTGCACCTGATCACCAGCACCAGCGGCAAGGTGTTCGTGGGCGACTGGATCGGGCCGTTCCAGCCGGGGCAGCTGGTGCTCACCGGCCCGCGCCTGCCGCACAACTGGGTGAGCCTGGACATGCCCGCCGGCGGCGTGGAAGAGCGCGACCTGGTGATCCAGTTCTCGCATGAGCCGCTGGCCCGCGCGGCCGACACCATCCCCGAGCTGCGCGAGGTGCTGCCGCTGCTGGAGCGGGCCAAGAACGGCATCGAATTCTTCGGCCTGTCCGATCGCGCTGAAGCGCACTGGCGCCGCGTCAAGGCCTCGCGTGGCCTGCGCCGCATCACCGCCTTCTGCGACTACCTGGCCGACCTGGCTGCCTGCACCGACTACCGCCTGCTGTCCAGCGTGCAGCTGCAAAGCGATGGCGACGATGCGGCGATCGCGCAGATCCACGCCGTGGTCAGCCGCATCACCGACCACATCGCCGACCCCATCACGCTGGCCGACGTGGCGGCCGAGCTGGGCATGAGCGAAAGCCGCTTCTCGCGTTTCTTCCGCCGCGCCACCGGCAACACCTTTGTCGACTTCGTCAACCGCGTGCGCGTGCACCGCGCCTGCCAGCTGCTGATGGAGAGCGACCGCCTCATCACCCACATCTGCTACGAGGTGGGTTTCAACAACGTGGCCAACTTCAACCGCCGCTTCCTGGAAGTCAAGGGCATGACGCCCAGCGATTTCCGCAAGCAGTCGGCCAACCGCTTCGCGGGATCGAATTAATCCATGTACCTCGGCATCGACCTCGGCACCTCGGAGATCAAGCTGCTGCTGCTGGCCGACGATCACCGCATCGTCGCCACCACCGGTGCGCCGCTGACGCTGCAGCGCCCGCAGCCGCTGTGGAGCGAGCAGCACCCGGCCGACTGGTGGGCGGCGCTGGATGCGGCGATGGCCCAGTTGAAGCACCAGGCGCCGCAGGCCCTGGCCCAGGTGCGCGCCATCGGCCTGTCGGGCCAGATGCATGGCGCCGTGCTGCTGGATGCCCAGGGCCAGGTGCTGCGCCCGGCCATCCTGTGGAACGACGGCCGCTGCGGCGCCGAATGCGCCGAGCTGGAAGCGGCCGTGCCGGCGCTGCACCAGATCGCCGGCAACTTGGCCATGCCCGGCTTCACCGCGCCCAAGCTGCTGTGGGTGCGCAAGCACGAGCCGGCGCTGTTCGATCGCGTGGCCACCGTGCTGCTGCCCAAGGACTGGCTGCGCTTCGAGCTGAGCGGGGGCGGCCAGGTGGGCGAGAAGGCCATGGACGCCAGCGACGCCTCCGGCACGCTGTGGCTCGATGTGGCCGCGCGCCGCTGGAGCCCCACCGTGCTGGCCGCCTGCGGGCTGAGCGAGGCGCAGATGCCGCGCGTGGTGGAAGGCAGCGACGTGGCCGGCCACCTGAGCGATGCGCTGGCCGCGCGCTGGGGCCTGCCGGCGGGCATCCCGATCGCCGGTGGCGCGGGCGACAACGCCGCCAGCGCGGTGGGCATCGGCGCCACCGCGCCGGGCCAGGGCTTCGTGTCGCTGGGCACCAGCGGCGTCATCTTCCTGGCCGGCAGCCGCTACCGGCCCAACCCGCCGGCGGCGGTGCATGCCTTCTGCCATGCGCTGCCGGGCCGCTGGCACCAGATGAGCGTGATGCTCTCGGCCGCCAGCGCGCTGCGCTGGGCCAAGGAGGCCACCGGCGCGGCCAGCGAGGCCGAGTTGGTGGCCGAGGCCGAAGCCCTGAGCCCCGCCGAGCGCGAGCGCGCGCCGATCTTCCTGCCTTACCTGGGCGGTGAGCGCACCCCGTACAACAACCCCGAGGCCCAGGCCGCCTTCATCGGCCTGACCCACGCCCACGGCCGCGGCCACCTGGCGCAGGCGGTGCTGGAGGGCGTGGGCTTCGGTCTGCTGGACGGCTGGCAGGCCCTGGACGCCGACGAGCGCGCGCTGGCGAAGCAGCTGTCGCTGGTGGGCGGCGGCGCACGCAGCGCGCACTGGGCGCGGCTGCTGGCCACGCTGATCGAACGCCCGCTGGTGCTGCGCGAGGGGGGCGAGACTGGCGCAGCGCTGGGCGCCGCACGCCTGGGCTGGCTGGCCGAGCAGGGCCTGCAGGCCGACGAGGCGGCCATCTGCGCTGCGGCGCCAGTGAAGCAGGCCTTCGAGCCGGTGCCGGCCTGGCGCGACGGGCTGATGGCGCGGTACGCGCGCTTCAGGGCGCTGTATCCCCGCCTGAACGGCCGCGCAGGCTGAGCTCGGGCACACTGCGCGCACGGCCGGTGGCATGGGCCATCGCCGCTGCAGGGAGTGACCATGGCGAGCGTGCGTGACGGGCACCGGGCAGTGCTGCTGGTGGTGGATGCGCAAGTGGGCGTGATGGCCCAGGCCTGGGAGGCGACGCGGGTGATCGCCAACATGGCGCGCGCGGTGGACCGCGCGCGTGCGCAGGGCGTGCCGGTGATCTGGGTGCAGCACGCCAACGACGAGCTGCAGCCGGGCACGCCGGCCTGGCAGTGGGTGCCCGAGCTGGTGCCGGCGGCCGGCGAGACGCTGATCCCCAAACAGTACAACTCGGCCTTCGAGGACACGCCGCTGGAAGCGCGCCTGGCCGAGCTGGGCGCCACGCACCTGGTGCTGGCCGGCGCCGCCACGGGCTGGTGCATCCGCGCCACCGCCTATGGCGCGCTCGACCGGGGCTATGACCTCACGCTGGTGAGCGACGCCCACAGCACCGACACCCTGGCCCTGCCCGACGGCCAGCGCATCGAGGCCGAGGGCGTGGTGCGCGACCTCAACACCGCGATCACCTGGCTGCGCTACCCCGGCCGCGCCAATGCGGCGGTGCCGGTGGCGCAGCTGGACTTCAGCGGCCCGCCGCAGCGGGCGCGCTGGGGCTGAACGTCTGAAGCCGCTGCCGACCGCGGAACCTCCGCGCACCAGCCGGGTCTGTCGTGCGGGCGGCCAAGGGGGGCACGCCAGACCGACGAGGGAGTGTGCAATGACGACATGGCTGCGCGAGAACCGCGCGTTCCTGGTGTTCCTGCTGTGCTTCGGCTTCTTCCGCACCGCGGTGGCCGACTGGAACCCGGTGCCCACCGGCTCGATGCGGCCCACCATCGTCGAAGGCGATGTGGTGCTGGTCAACCGCCTGGCCTATGACCTGAAGCTGCCGCTGACCGACCGGGCACTGGCCCGCCTGGGCGAGCCGCGGCGCGGCGACATCGTCACCTTCAGCTCGCCCGCCAACGGCACGCGGCTGATCAAGCGCGTGGTGGCCTTGCCGGGCGATGTGGTGGAGATGCGCGACGAGGTGCTGTTCGTGAACCACCAGCCCGCGCGCTATGCCGGCTTCCAGCAGCACAGCGAGCCGCTGGCGCCGGCCGTGCACGTGCCCGCCACACGGGCGCGCGAACAGCTGGACGGCCACGAGCACACGGTGCAGTTCCTGCCCAGCGTGGGCGCGCGGCGCAGCTTTGCGCCGGTCACGGTGCCGGCCGACCATGTGTTCGTGCTGGGCGACAACCGCGACAACAGCGAGGATTCGCGCTACATCGGCACCGTGCCGCGCCATCTGCTGATCGGCCGGGCCCACCATGTGCTGGTGTCTGCGGACATCACCGGATCCTGGCTGCCGCGCCTGGGGCGTACGCTGTCGGTGTTGCAATGACACTGGCGGGCCGTGCGCTGGCACGCCGCCCGGCCTGGAGACCGCCCGATGCCCGTACCTGTTCTGCCCACCCTGACCCCGCCGCCACCCCGCCTGTGCGCGGCGCGGCGCGCATGAGGCGCGCCGCCCGCGTCGCCTTGCTGGTGGGCGGCAGCCTGGCCCTGCTCGGCTGCGCCTCGCGCGAGGCGCAGCGCGCCGAGGCCGTGGCCACCTCGCCGCTGGTCGACCTGAACCTGATGCAGACCATCATTCCCGAGGTGCTGCAGGCGGCGCAGAAGTCGCCCTACGGCCCGCCCGACGCCCCGCTGCCCGGCAGCGCCGACGCGCGCGGCTGCCTGCCGCTGCAGGCCGAGATCGACGCGCTGGACGAGGCCCTGGGCCCCGACCTGGACGCGCCGCCCAACCCCGACAACCCCGGCCTGATCGAGCGCGGCACCACGCTGGCCACCGACGCCGCCTTCGGCGCACTGCAGCGCACCGTGGAGGGCGTGGTGCCCTTCCGGGGCTGGGTGCGCAAGCTCAGCGGCGCCGAGCGCCGCTCGCGCCAGGTGGCGGCGGCCATAGCCGCCGGCGGCGTGCGGCGCGGCTTTCTGAAGGGCCTGCGGCAGGCGCGCGGTTGCCCGGTGCCGGCGCCGCCGTCGGCGCCCGCGGCCTCGGCGCCCGGAGTGGCCCGGTGAGCGCGCCGCCCGACGGCGGCACGCTGCCGCCACCCGATGTGTGGCCGCGGCCCGAGGGCGGCGCCAGCAACGACCTGGCGGCCTTCGAGGCCGAGTTCGCCGCCATCGCTACCGCGCGCGGCTTCGCACCCGAGCGGCTGGGCGACGCGCTGGGCCATGCCATCACCCGGTGGCAGCGCCCGGCCGATGCGGCGCCGGATGGCGCGCCCCGGCTGCTGATCGCCAGCGGCTTCCATGGCAACGAGTCGGCCGGCCCCTGGGGCCTGGTGCTGGCGCTGCGCCTGCTGCCCCAGGCGCTGCTGGCGCGCGTGCACCTGAGCCTGTTGCCCCTGGTGAGCGGTTCGGGCTTCACCGCCGGCCGGCGGCTCAACGCGCTGGGCCAGAACCCCAACCGCGGCATGGGTGGCCACGGCGGTGCCCATGCGCCCTCGGCCGAGGGCGAGGTGCTGCTGCGCCATGGCGAGCGCCTGGCCGCCGCTGCGCGCGACGGCGTGCTGGCCTGCCACGAAGACCTCACGCGGCCCTGGGCCTATGTCTACAGCTTCGAGCCGCAGGCCACGCCAGGCCCGTTCAGCCAGTGCCTGGTGGCCGCCGGCGCCCGCTGGTTTACCCTGGCCCCCGATGGCGACGTGGATGGCTGCACCGTGCGCGGTGGCCTGATCCACAACCACTTCGACGGCTCGTTCGAATGCTGGATGACCGAATGCGGCGCGGCCGTGGCGGCCTGCATCGAGACGCCGGGCCGGGCCGATTTCGCGCGCCGCACCCAGGCCCAGGCGGCCATGGTGCTGGAGTTCCTGGCGCAGCGCGCGCCCGGCTGAGGCCCCGGGCCTGCTGTCGCAGCCTGCGACAGCCCGCCGGGCACCTTCCGGCCGGGCAAAGGCGCGCTTCCACAAAGGCGAACGGGTGCGGCCAGGGGCCGGTTGCATACTGCGCCGGCCAGCCCCGGCAAGGGGCCTAGGCAACGCCGTGCGTGGCCCCGATGCCGCCCGGCTCCCCGTACAAGCAGGAGACACCGATGCGCCTTTCCCACCTGTCCCAGGCCCTGGCCGCGCTGGCCTTGTCGGCCGCCGTTCTGGCCCCCGCCGCCGCGCAGGACAAGCCGGCTGAACTGAAGGTGGGCATCACCACCTTCACCTCGGGCGCGGCCAGCGTGTTCGGCGTGCCGGGCAAGGCCGCGGCCGAGCTGCTGATCGACGAGATCAATGCCAAGGGCGGCATCGGTGGCGTCAAGGTGGTGCCCACCTTCATCGACGAAGGCATCGGCGGCGACAAGATGCTCAGCGAGTACCGCCGCCTGGTGCAGGAGCAGGGCGTGAAGGTGATGCTGTCGGCCATCAGCAGCGGCAACTGCAACATCGTGGCGCCGGTGGCCGAGGACCTGAAGGTCCTGAACGTGATGTGGGACTGCGGCACCGAGAAGATCCTCGAGAACAAGCGCTTCAAGTACGTGGTGCGCACCCAGGCCAACGCCACCACCGAGATGGTGGCCACGGTGCTGTACCTGCTGAAGATGAAGCCCGAGTTCAAGACCGTGGCCGTGGTCAACCAGGATTACGCCTGGGGCCGTGACAGCTGGGAGATCTTCATCAACACGCTCAAGGCCCTGAAGCCCGACGTGAAGGTGGTGGCCGAGATGTTCCCGAAGCTGGGCGCGTCCGATTTCTCCACCGAGATCTCGCGCCTGCAGGCGCTCAAGCCCGACGTGGTGCTCAACACCAGCTGGGGCGGTGATCTGGACACCTTCGTGCGCCAGGCCGCGCAGCGCGGCCTGCTCAAGAGCGGCACGCAGTTCGTGCTGCCGCTGGCCGAGAGCAGCTTCGAGCGCCTGGGCGATGCGCTGCCCGAGGGCGTGATCGTCGGCGCCCGCGGCGACCACTACTGGCTGCACCCCGAAACCCAGAACGACCCGGCACACAAGGACTTCATCGCCAAGTTCAAGGCCAAGACCGGCGCCTACCCGATCTATCCCACCTACCACATGGCCCAGGCCCTGGTGGGCCTGAAGACCGGCTACGAGGCGGCGATCAAGGCCAACGGCGGCAAGTGGCCCAGCCCCGAGCAGGTGGCCGAGGCCATGCGCAAGATGAAGTTCAAGGCCTACGGCCGCGAGGTGACGATGCGCGAGGACGGCCAGGGCCTGGAAGCCCAGCTGCTGGGCGTGACCAAGCGCACGCCCAAGTACCCGTTCGCGGTGATGGACAAGATGGTCATCGTGCCGGCCGAGCTGGTGACCACACCGGTGGGCCAGCAGTCGCCGAACTGGGTGAAGTCGATCAACCCGGCGGTGCTGAAGGTGCTCACGTCCGACCAGCTCAAGACCCACGATTTCAAGTGACGTCGCGCGTTCCCAAGGCTTGAAGGAGTTGCCGCCCGGATGGACGCCAACCTGATCGTGCTGGCGCTGATGGACGGCGTGTCGTATGCGGCACTGCTGTTCCTGGTGGCGCTGGGGCTGACGCTGATCTTCGGCGTCATGCGCATCCTCAACATCGCGCACGGCAGCCTGTATGCCTGGGGCGGCTACTTCGCCGCCACGCTGGGCCTGGGCATCGCGCAGTTCGCGCTGCCGGCCTGGCTGGCGCTGCCGGCGCTGTTCGCCGCGGCGCTGGTCATCGGCGGACTGCTGGGCACGGTGCTCGAGTTCGCGCTGCTGCGCCGCATCCTCGACAAGGACCCGATCCTGCAGCTGCTGGTCACCTTCGCCGCCTTCATGGTGCTGGAGGACCTGCAGCGCCTGATCTGGGGCGTGCAGCCGGTGTTCGTGTCCACCGTGGTCGAGCAGCTGGGCACGCTGGAGGTGGTGGGTGTCACCTACACCCGCTACCAGCTGCTGGTGCTGCCGGTGGTGGCGGTGGCGGCCTTCCTGGGGCTGCGCTGGTTTCTCGGTGGCACGGCGCTGGGCCGCCAGGTCACGGCCGTCACGCACCACCGCGAGGTGGCCACGGCCATGGGCGTCAACACGAACCGCGTCACCTGGCTGACGATTGCCATCGGCGGGGCGCTGGGTGCGCTGGGCGGCGCGCTGGCCTCGCCCACCACCAGCTTCACGCCCGGCATCGGCGCCGACATGATGGTGCTGAGTTTTGCCGTGGTGGCCACGGCCGGCCTGGGCCAGATCGGCGGCGCCGCGCTGGCGGCGCTGATGATCGGCCTGGCGCGCTCGTTCGCCGTCTACCTGCTGCCTGAAGCGGAAGTGCTGATGCCCTACCTGATCATGGTCGGCGTGCTGCTGCTGCGGCCCGAAGGCCTGTTCTCCACCACGGCTGCACGCCGTATCTGACGGCGGGGCTGCAATGAGTCGTCTCTCCTTCGTCGTGCTGGCCCTGGTGCTGGCCGTGGCCGGTGCCACCGCCGCCGCCCCCTGGCTCAAGACGCCGGTGCTGCTGGCGCTGGCCAACGGCCTGAGCGTGGCCGGTGTCATCGTGCTGATCCGCGCCGGCCAGGTGTCGTTCGGCCATGCCATGTTCGCGTGCCTGGCCGGCTACACCGTGGCCTTCACGGCGCGCGCCTGGCACCTGGATGCGCTGCTGCTGATCGCGCTCGGCACGCTGCTGGCCACGGTGGCTGGCGCGCTGATCGGCGTGTTCATGGTGCGCTACCGCGGCATCTTCTTCGGCATGCTGAACCTGGCGTTCTCGATGGTGCTGTTCTCGGTGCTGGGCAAGTTCGGCGGCGTCACCGGCGGCACCGATGGCCTGCGCTTCGACCGGCCCACCTTCGGCTTCGTGGCCATGGAGCGCGAGGGCTTCGAGACCGCGCTGCTGGGCCTGGCGCTGCTGCTGGCGCTTGCGGCCGGCTGGGCCGTGCAGCGCTACTTCGCCAGCGCCAACGGCCAGGCGCTGGCGGCCATCAAGACCAACGAGACGCGGCTGGAGTATCTGGGCATCTCGGCCAAGCGCGTGTTCTGGGGCGGCTACCTGCTGTCGGCCGCGCTGTGCGGCCTGGGTGGCAGCCTGTTTGCGCTGACCCAAGGCCTGGTCACGCCGGAGATGGGCTACTGGGTGCGCTCGGGCGAGGTGGTGTTCATCGCCATCCTGGGCGGCAGCGCGCATCCGCTGGGCGCCTTCATCGGCGCCTTCGTGTTCGAGTTCGTCAAGCTGTATGCCGCTTCGCTGCTCACCGGTGCGTGGCAGATGGCGCTGGGCCTGGTGCTGATCGTGATGGTGTTCGTGGCGCCGACGGGCATCTTCGGGCTGGTCTCCAAGCGGCTGCTGCCGGCGGCGGGGGCGAAGGCATGAACGCGCCGAAGGGACTTCTTTCGACGCGTGGCCTGTCGCTCAAGTTCGGCGGCGTGATCGCGGCCGACGCCATCGACTTCGACCTGATGCCCGGCGAGCGCCTGGCCGTGGTGGGCCAGAACGGCGCCGGCAAGACCACCTTCATCAACATCTGCACCGGCTACCTGAAGGCCGATGGCGGCCAGGTGTTCTTCGACGGCGCAGACGTCACCGGACAGAGCCCGCGTGCCATCACGCGCCTGGGCGTGGGCCGCTCGTTCCAGCTGCCGCAGGTGTTCACCGAGCACACCGTGCGTGAATGCCTGCTGCTGGCCGCTTCGGCCGTGCACCGCAGGCCGGGCGGTTTGTGGCGGCCGCTGGCGCAAGCCGTGAACGCCGACGAGGTGGACGCCACGCTGGAACTGCTGCAGCTGATGCCGCGCGCCCACGACCTGTCGGGCGCCCTGCCCGAAGGCCAGCGCAAGCTGCTGGACGTGGCCATGGCCCTGGTGCTGCGGCCCAAGCTGATGATCATGGACGAGCCCACCAGCGGCGTGTCCAGCGACGAGAAGCACGACCTGATGGCGGTGGTGATGAAGGCGCTCGATGAACGCCAGGTGACCAGCATCTTCGTCGAGCACGACATCGACATCGTGCGCCGCTATGCCACGCGGCTGGCGGCGTGGATCGCGGGCCGCATCGCGGCCGATGGCAAGCCCGACGAGGTGCTGCGCGATCCGGTCGTGATCAAGAACGTGATCGGAGAGTAGAGATGGCGCCCCCACGCTCACTCCGTTCGCTGCCCCCCGAGGGGGCGCAGGCCTTCCTTGGGGCGGCCCGGCGAAAGGCCTGACATGCTCACCCTCGAAGACGTCTCCGCCACCATCGCCGGCATCCCGGTGCTGCGCGGCATCCGCGCCACGCTGCCGCGCGGCGCCACGGTGGCCGTGGTGGGCCGCAATGGCGCCGGCAAGACCACGCTGCTGCGCACCATCATGGGCTTCATGCCGGGCCACGGCGGGCGCATCCTGCTCGACGGGCAAGACCTGGCCAGCGTGCCCGCCCGCGACCGTGCGCGCCTGGGCATCGGCTACGCGCCCGAAGACCGCGTGATGTTCCCCAGCTTCACGGTGGAAGAGAACCTGCGCTTCCCCTGCGAGGTGATCGGCATGGGCCGCAAGGCCGTCGATGAACGCCTGGCCGAGACGCTGACCATCGTGCCCGAGCTGCAGCCGATGCTGGCGCGCTCGGGCGCCGCGCTGTCGGGCGGCCAGGGCAAGATGGCCGCACTCGGCCGCGCCGTGATGGCCGGCGAGCGCCTGGTGCTGCTGGACGAACCCTTCCAGGGCCTGGCGCCGGTGCTGGCGCAGCAGTACTCGGCCTCGCTGCACCGGCTGCACCAGGTGCGGCCCGAGCTGTGCGTGGTGATCACCGAGTCCAACCGCAGCCTGCTCAAGGACATCCCCACCGAGACCCTGGTGCTCGAACGCGGCGCGCTGGTGCACGACGAGGCCCGCGCCGCCGCCATCCACTGATCCCCCAGGAACCCGAGGAGGCCCGCTTGGCCCAGCACTTCATCAACGGCCAATGGGTGCCCGCCGCCAACGGCGAAACCCTGCCCGTCATCGACCCCAGCACCGGCGAGGTGTTCGACACGCTGGCCCGCGGCACGGCGCCCGACATCGATGCCGCGGTGGCCGCCGCCCGCGCCGCGCTCAGCGGCCCCTGGGGCAAGCTGAACGCCACCGAGCGTGGCCGCATCCTGCTGCGCATGAGCGCGCTGATGCTGGAGCGCGCGGAAGAACTGGCCCAGCTCGAATCACGCGACACCGGCAAGCCCATCGGCCAAGCCCGCAACGACATCACGGTGGCCGCGCGCTACTGCGAGTTCTACGGCGGTGCGGCCGACAAGCTGCACGGCGAGCAGATCCCGTACCTGAACGACTTCCACGTGGTGGTGGTGCGCGAGCCCTATGGCGTCACCGCCCACATCCTGCCGTGGAACTACCCGGCGCAGATGTTCGGCCGCTCGGTGGTGCCGGCGCTGGCCATGGGCAATGCCGCGGTGCTCAAGCCCAGCGAAGACGCCTGCATGACGCCGCTGGCCTTCTGCCACATCGCCAAGGAGGCCGGCCTGCCCGACGGCGCCCTGAACGTCGTCACCGGCCTGGGCGAGGAAGCCGGCGCCGCGCTCACCGCGCACCGCGACATCGACTTCGTCACCTTCACCGGCAGCCCCGAGGTGGGCACGCTGGTGCAGAAGGCCGCGGCCGACCGCACGCTGAAGGTGGTGCTGGAACTCGGCGGCAAGAGCCCGCAGATCGTGTTCGACGATGCCGACCTGGAGCGCGCCGCCACCTTCATCCTGAAGGCCATCACGCAGAACGCCGGCCAGACCTGCTCGGCCGGCAGCCGGCTGCTGGTGCAGCGCTCGATCTACGACCGCTTCATGGCCACGGTGGCCGAGCGCTTCCAGGCCAGCGCGGCCGGCACCCCGGCGCAAGACCGCGACTGCGGCCCGCTGATCAACGCGGCGCAGAAGGCGCGGGTGGAGGGCTTCATCCGCCGCGCCACCGATTCGGGCATTCCCATCCTGGCCCAGGGCCAGGTGGCCGCGGGCACGCACCCGGGCGGCTACTACGTGGCGCCCACTCTGTTCGGCCCGGTGCCGCGTGATCACCAGCTGGCCTGCGACGAGGTTTTTGGCCCGGTGCTGGCGGCCATCCCGTTCGACGACGAGGCCGATGCCATCGCGCTGGCCAACGCCACCGACTTCGGCCTGCTGGCCGGCATCTGGACGCGCGACGGCGGCCGCCAGACCCGCGTGGCCAAGGCCATGAAGTGCGGCCAGGTCTACATCAACACCTACGGCGCCGGCGGTGGCGTGGAGCTGCCCTTTGGCGGCGTGAAGCGCAGCGGCCACGGCCGCGAGAAGGGCTTCATGGCGCTGGAGGAGTTCTGCACCGTCAAGACCGTGGTGCAGTACCACGGCCAATGAACCCAGCACACGAAAGGAGCGACAGCATGAGACTCAAGAACAAGGTGGCCATCGTCACCGGCGCGGCCAGCGGCTTCGGTGCCGAGATCGCTCGCCAGTACGTGGCGGAAGGCGGCAAGGTGGCCGTGGCCGACATCAACGGCGAGGGCGCGAAGAAGGTGGCGGCCGAACTGGGCCCGAACGCCATCGCCGTGACCTGTGACGTGACGAAGCGTGCCGACATCGACGCCCTGGTCAAGGCCACCACCGAGGCATTCGGCCGCGTGGACATCGTCGTCAACAACGCCGGCTGGACGCACAAGAACCAGCCCCTGCTCAACGTCGACGAAGACACCTTCGACAAGGTCTACGCCATCAACGTCAAGAGCATCTTCCACATGGTGCATGCCGTGGTGCCGCAGATGCGCGCGCAGAAGAGCGGCGTGATCCTGAACGTGGGCTCCACCGCCGGCATCCGCCCGCGCCCGGGCCTCACCTGGTACAACAGCTCCAAGGGCGCCGTGAACCTGATGAGCAAGAGCCTGGCCGTGGAGTTGGGCCCCGACAACATCCGCGTCAACGCCATCTGCCCGGTGATGGGCGTGACCGGCCTGCTCGAAGCCTTCATGGGCATGCCCGACACGCCCGAGAACCGCGCCAAGTTCCTGGCCACCATCCCGCTGGGCCGCCTGAGCACACCGCTCGACATCGCCAAGGCCGCTGTGTTCCTGGCCAGCGACGACGCCGAGTTCATCACCGGCGTGGAGTTCCCGGTCGACGGCGGGCGGACGGTCTGACCATGAGCGGCGCGCTGTCAGGCCAGGTGGCCTGGATCACCGGCGGCGGCAGCGGCATCGGCCTGGCCGGCGCCATCGAACTGGCGCGGGCCGGCGCCCAGGTGGTGATCTCGGGGCGCGATGCGGCCAAGCTGCAGGCGGCCGTGGTGCAGGCCACGCTGCAAGGCGCGCCCGATGGCACCGTGAGCGCCGTCGCGCTGGACGTGGCCGACCGCGCCGCCGTGGCGCGCGTGGCCGACGACATCCAGCAGCGCCTGGGCCGTGTGGACATCCTGGTCAACTCGGCCGGCATCAATGTGCGCCAGCGTGCCTGGGAGCAGGTGACGCCCGAGGCCTTCGACCAGGTCACCACGGTCAACCTGAACGGCGCAGCCTGGTGCACGATGGCCGTGCTGCCGGGCATGCGCGCGCGCGGGCAGGGCACGGTGATCAATGTGTCGTCGTTCGCCGGCTGGCACTACAGCGCACTCACCGGCCCGGCCTACACCGCCAGCAAGGCCGCAATGCGCGCGCTGACCGCCGACTTCAACATTGAGAACGGCCGCCACGGCCTGCGCGCCACTGCGCTGTGCCCCGGCGAGGTGGCCACGCCCATCCTGAAGAGCCGGCCGGTGGAGCCCAGCGATGCCGAGAAGGCGCGCATGCTGCAGGAAGACGACCTGGGTCGCACCATCGGCTTCATCGCCACGCTGCCGCCGCATGTGTGCATCAACGAGCTGGTGATCAGCCCGGTGTGGAACCGCATCTACGTGGGCGGCGAGGAGTTCGGCAGGCGCGGCTGATCACCACCGTGACGCCGCCGCGCCTCACTCGATCAGCAGTTGCCTGAACCAGCGGGCATCGGCCGGCAGGTCGTCGCGCAGTGCCGGGCGGTAGGGCGGTTCATTGGGTTGGTCGGGCGGTGCGCCGATGCGGTTCAGGTCGATGGCCTGCGGCGTGCCCACCCAGCCGGTGGGCGTGGGCTTGAGCTGCCAGTAGATGCCGTTCCACAACTTGGCGCCGAAGTCGGCCGGCTTCTTGAAGAAGAACAGCAGCCGGTGCTCCAGCCAGGCCAGCTGGCCCGGCGCCACGGTGCCGGGGTTGGCATAGGGGTAGGGCACATGGCAGCTGAGCTCGGTGCCACCGGGCAGGCACTTGAACTCGCGCATCGACAGAAAGTGATCGGTGAAGCGCTCGGTGTGCAGGGCCACGGCCACGCGCGAGGTGGGTCCGTCGCCGGTGGGCGTGAAGCGCACCGTGCCGATCTCGGTGCGCGTGCCGTCGGCCGCCACCAGCACGATGCGGCGTTCGCCATCGAGCGCGGCCACGGGCTGGGCCTGTGCGCCTGCCGCGGCCATCGTGCCCAGCCAGGCAGCCGCCAGCGCGGCGCAGGCGCCACGCAGCGCGCGGTGGCGCCCGGGCCGGCGGCAGTGGCGGTCGGCTTGCGGATCGGGCGTTCGGGTCATGGCGGTCTCCAGTGCGCCCGCTGAGCATACGGCGGCCATGGCCGCGGGCCGTCAGAAGCCGTCCTGGATCAGGTAGTAGCCCACCGCATGATCCAGCGTGTACTCGGCATACGGGCCCTCGTGCGCCAGGCAACGCGGCCATTGCGCGGCCGGCTTCAGGTAGGCCTGGGCCTGCAGCTGCACCGAGGGGTCGTCGGCGCTGCGCAGTGCCAGGGACACGCGCTCGTAGCCGGTGGGCTGGCCCACCTCTTCCAGCCGGTCGATGGCTGGCAGGTCGGCCGCGTCCACCTCGTACACCTCGCCGGTCACGCAATGGCCCTGGCCGGGCAGGTTCATCAGCCAGGGCGCGCGGTCCTCGGCCGGCAGCCGCACTACATAGAGCGGAAAGGCCTGGCAGGTGATGTAGCGCCCCGGCAGCCGGCGGCCGGTGTTGAGGTGGTGGTTGGGGAAGCCGGCCTTCAAGGTGCCGTAGACGAACAGACGGATCGGCATGGCTGGATGATCGCAGGCGGCGCGGGGTGTGACAGGCGCCGCGCTGCCGTCCGTTCGCATCCCCCTTGATGGGGGGATTCAGGGGCGCCTGCGACCGTTTGCAAGCGCTGCCATGGCTATCCTCGGTGCATCAGGCGCGGCGGGGCCCACAAGGCCCGCGCTGCGGGGGACGACGCGAGGGAACGCCGACGTGGCCGACACGCGGTGGCGGGGTTGGATGAGCAGTCAAGAACAGAACAAGACGCCCGGGGTGGCCATGCGCGCCCACCGGCCGATGGGGAAACAGGCTTCGTGCCGGCCGGTTCTGACCGGTGTGGCCGGTGCGCTGATGGTGGCGCTGCCGATGGGGGCGCTGGCGCAGGCAGCCGTGACGGCCGCGGGTGCCGCGGGGCCTGCTGCGATGGCCGCCCCGGTGCTGCGCCTGGCGGTGCAGCGCCTGCAGGTGGATGGCAACAGCCTGCTCGACGACGCCACGGTGCAGGCCGCGCTGGCCCTGCCGCCGGGCGAGCACCGGCTGGCCGACATCGAGGCGGCCGCACAGCGGCTGCAGCAGGCCTACCGAGCCGCCGGCTACGGTGCCGTGGTGGTGCAGGTGCCCGCGCAGGCGCCGCAGCAGGGCGTGGTGCGCATCGAGGTGATCGAGGGCCGGCTCAGCCAGATCAGCGTCAGCGGTGCGCAGGGCTTCAGCCGCGACAACGTGCTGCGCGGCCTGCCGTCGCTGCAGGCCGGCCGCACGCCGCGGCTGGACCGGCTGGACGCCGAGCTGCTGATGGTCAACGAGAACCCGGCCAAGTCGGCGCATGTGGTGTTCCAGCCCGGCCAGCAGCGCGGCCAGGTGGAGGCCCTGGTGGTGGTGGACGAGCAGCCGCCGTTGCGCGCCCACCTGGCGCTGGACAACACCGGCTCCGAGGGCACCGGGCCCTGGCGCCTGGCCGCCGATGTGCAGCATGCCAACCTGCTGGACCGCGACATCGTGGGCGGCCTGCGTTACGTCACCTCGCCCAGTGCGCCCGAGCGGGTGCAGGTGGCCAGCGCCTCGCTGCGCGTGCCGCTGTATGCGGCGCGGCTGTTCATCGAGCTCAACGCGCTGGGCTCGAACACCCGCAACGCGCCCAGTCAGACGCCCGCCGGCGAGCTGCGATTTGCCGGCCGCGGTGAATCGGTGGGCGCCCGCGCGCTGTGGACCCTGGCCGCGCTGGCCGAGGCCAAGCAGCAGCTGGCGGTGGGCGTGGAGGCGCGCCGCTACCGCAACGACTGCGCCGTGGGCGATCTGGGCACCGAGGGCTGCGGCACCGCCGCCGCGCCGGTGGACGTGCTGCCGCTGACCCTGAGCTGGTCGCTGCAGCGCCCCGGCCAGGCCCAGCTGATGCTGCAGGCCGTGGCCAACCTGGGCGCCGGCCGTGCGGGCGATGCGGCGGCCTTCGACGCCGCCCGCGCTGGCGCCCGGCCGCACTACCGGCTGCTGCGCGTTGACGCGTCGGGCCAGGCGCTGCTGGCGCGCCAGGTCAGCCTGCAATGGCGGGCCAGCGCGCAGTTCAGCGATGACGCGCTGGTCTCGGCCGAGCAGTTCGGCCTGGGCGGTGCGGGCTCGGTGCGCGGCTACAGCGAGCGCGCGCTGGCCGGCGACCGCGGCGTCAGCGCCTCGCTGGAGCTGGGCACGCGGCTGGCCACGCTGCTGGGCGCCGGCAGCGCCGGCACGGCCGCTGGCGACAGCGGCTGGCAGCGCTGGCAGCTGTCGGCCTTCATCGACGGCGGCCTGGTGGCGCAGCGCGCTGGCGCCAGCTGCCGCGCCGGCCACAGCCAGTGCGGCGCCTGGGGCGTTGGCCTGGGCCTGCAGTGGGCCGATGCGCACCGCCAGCTGCGGCTGGACGCGGCGCGCGCCGGCGAAGCCACCGACCACGCCCCTGCCGGCCACTGGCGCGGCCACCTGAGCCTGCGGCAGAGCTTCTGAGCCGCCGCCCCGGAGTACCCACCATGCACCGCCGCACCCCCATCGTCACCCGTTCCGTCCCGCAGGCCCGGCTGCGTCCGCTGGCCCTGGCGCTGGCCGCCGGCTTTGCGGCCACCGCCGCGGCGCCCGGCCGCGCGGCCGATCGCCTGCCCACCGGCATGAGCGTGGTGGGTGGCCAGGCCCAGGCGGCGCAGCAGGGGAAGTCGCTGGTCGTCACCACCGGCACCGAGCGCACCGCGCTCGACTGGCGCAGCTTCTCCATCGACGCCGGCATGGGCGTGGTGTTCCGCCAGCCCGGCGCCGGCAGCGTGGTGCTCAACCGCGTGACGGGCCAGGACCCGAGCCAGATCTTCGGCACGCTGCAGAGCAATGGCCGCGTGTGGCTGCTCAACCCCAACGGCGTGCTGTTCGGCCGCGATGCGCGGGTGGACGTGGCGGGCCTGGTGGCCTCGACGCTGGACCTGCGCCCGGCCGACTTCCTGGCCGGCCGCTGGACGCTGAGCGCGGCCGATGGTGCGCCGGCCGATGCCGGCGTGCTGAACCTGGGCACGCTGCGCACGCCCTGGGGCGGCCAGGTGCTGCTGGCCGGCGGCCAGGTGCGCAACGAGGGCCTGATCGACGCGCCGGGTGGCCAGGCCGCGCTGGCCAGCGGCCGCACACTGGACCTGGTGGACACCGCCGCGCCCTTCGTGCGCGTGCGCGTGCCGGTGGCCGATGGCCAGGTGCAGCAGGCCGGCACAGTGCAGGCCGGCCAGGTGGACGTCCAGGGCGCGGTAGTCAACCAGAGCGGCAGTGTGCGCGCCAGCGGCCTGGCCGTGGACGCGCAGGGTCGCATCACCCTGGTGGCGGCCGACACGTTGACGCTGGCCGCCGGCAGCCGCACCGAGGCGGCAGGCGGTGACATCCGCTTGAGCGCCGGCCGCCAGCTCGACATCGCCGGCCGCGTGGACGCCAGCGCCGCCGGCCGCGCCGGCACGGTGGACGCGCGCGCGCCGCTGCTGACGGTGCCCGCCAGCGGCGAACTGCTGGCCGATGGCCTGGGCCGCGGCGACGGCGGCCGCATCGTGGTGTTCGCGCAGCCCACGGCCGCGGCGCCCGAGGTGCCCGCGGCCGATGCCCGGCTCAATATGACGGGCACGCTGAGCGCACGCGGCGGCGCGCAGCAGGGCGATGGCGGCTTCATCGAGACCTCCACCACCGGCGGCCTGCGGGTGTACCGCACGCCGAACGCCAGTGCGGCGGCCGGGCGGGCGGGTGAGTGGTTGATTGATCCGATCGCCATCAGCGTGACCGACATTGCCGATGTCACCGTGGTGGCGGGCGATGGGGGCAGCCTCACACCCACGGGGCCGGACGCCACCGTCGGCGCCGACCAGATCACGCAGGCGCTGCGCCAGGGCACCAGCGTCACGCTGGCCACCCGCTACGCTGGCAGCGGCACCGGCACGCCGCAGGCGGGCGACATCACCGTGACCGCGCCCATCCTGGTGGGCACGCCCACCGGCCCCGGCGCGCCCACGCTCACGTTGCAGGCCGACCGCCACATCGTGCTGAACGCACCGATCGCGGCCGACACCGTCGGCGGCGCGCTGAACCTCAGCCTGCAGGCCGCGCTGGGCGGCAATGGCGGTGAGATCCGCCTGAACGACGGCGTGGCGCTGAACGGCGGTGTGCTGGACGTGCGGGGCGCCGATGCCTGGCTGCTGGGCGGCCGGCTGGAAGCCCTGACCCTGCGCAGCAGCGACGGCCACGGCCTGCGCCTGCCCGACCGCATCGGCGCCAACGTGGCCGTGCAGACCAGCATCCTGCAGGGGGTGACGCTGGACCTGGACACCACCGTGGGCCAGGCCCAGCGCCTGGAGGTGAACGACACGCTGACGCTGGGCGCCAACGATCGGTCGCGTACGCTGAGCGTCAGCGGCGGCACGCTGCACTTCAACGGCAGCGCCGGCGACGCGCAACTGTCGGTCGGCACGGTGGCGCTGTCGAATGCCATGGTGTCGGTGGGGGATGGCGCCAGCCTGACGATCGCGGCCGGCGCCGAAATCACGGCCCGCTCGGGCGTCAACATGGTCACTGCGGGCACCCTCGCCAGCCTCGTCAACCGCGGGCGCCTGAGCGCCAGCGGTGGTGAACTGATCGTGGCCCCCGAACGCTGGCGCAACGAGGGCACCGTCGACAGCCAGACTGGCACGGTGCGGCTGGGCGGCGCCTTCAGCAGCACCGGCCTGATCGCCGCGAACGGCGGCGACATCGAGATCAACGGCAGCGTGCTCAGCAGCGAGCTGGGCACGCTGATGCGCAGCGGTGCGGGCCATTTCATGCTCAGCGGCGGCACGATCACCGGCGCCGGTACCGGCGTGCTGGATCTGGACCCCATGGGCGGCCTGACGTTGCATGGCGGCACGCTGCGCGATCTCACCGTCACCAGCGCCAACGGCCAGCAACTCAGCCTGCGCAACGACCGCCTGGGCGCACCCAGCCTGCAGGGCGTCACGCTGAAGGCGGCGGCCCAGGTCGAGCAGGACGTCACCGTCACCGTGCCCGCGGCCCTGACCCTGGGCGATGGCGGCAGCCTCACGCTGCGGGGCGGATCGACGCTGCAGTTCACTGGCGACGGCACGGCCCCGGCCTTGCGCGGCAACGGCACAGTGACGCTGGTGGTCGAGGACAGCAAGGTGACGCAGATCGTGGCCGATCAGCCCTACAGCGGCAACGCGCACCTGAGCGTGGGCGCCGGCATCACCGTGCTGGGCCAGTCGGCGGGCGAGGGCTCGGCACGGCTGTGGGCCAGCAGCTCCATCACCAACGAAGGCACGATCCGCTCGGAGAGCGGGCTGCTGCAGCTTTCAACACGCGCCGTTCACAACCTGGGCCGGCTCGAGGCCCGTGGCGGCGTGCTCGCGCTCGGCGGCACCCTCGATACCGCCAACGGCACGCTGGCCGTCAACAGCAACGGCCAGCTCACCTTCCTGGGCGAGATCACGCCGGCCACCCTGTACCAGGTGGAGCGCGGCGCCACCGGCAGCGTGACGCTGGAATGGGGCGGCGTGATCGACATGCAGGGCGGCGTGCTGGACCTGGGCCGCAGCGGCGAGCTGTGGATTGACCAAGCCACGCTGCGCAACGGCCGGGTGCAGGCGGGAACCGGGGGCCAGGGCCTGCGCCTGTGGAGCAACGCCGTGGCCTACCTGGACCGCGTGGACCTGGCGGCTGACCTGACCATGGCGGCCGGATCGGGCCTGCAGGTCCAGAACGGCCTGCTGACGCTGAGCGGCGGACATGCCCTCACCATGGGCAGCAACTCGCGCATCACGATCGCCGAAGACGCCTCGGGTCAGGCGCGCCTGATGGGCGATGGCCGGCTGTTGACCGCCAGTGGCGCGCAGCTGCAGTTCAACGGCTCGGTGTCCAACGAGATCGGCGCCGGCATCACGCTGGCCGGCACCGGCGTGTCGGCGGTGTACGCGCCCTATGCCGAACTGACGCACCGCGGCACCTGGCGCGTGGACAGCGGCCAGGGCCGGTTCATCGGCCCAGGGCTGCGCAACACCGGCCTGATCGAGGCCCGGCCAGGCGCTGTGGTGGAGATCCAGGGCGACTACGCCGGTGTCGCGGACGGCGTGTCTGGCACGCTCGCGGCCTCGGGCGGGGCGGTCTGGCTGAGGGGCACGGCCCGCACCGCCACGCTGGGGCGCACCAGCCAGTCCGGTGCGGGCTGGTTCGAGTTGTCGGGCGTGCTGGACAACGCAGGCCAGACGCTCTCGCTCGACGGTATGGGCAGCCTGGTGCTGGCGGGGGGCAGCATCCTGGGTGGCACGGTACGGTCGACCAATGACGCCCAACTGGTGGTGGGTGGATCCGCCACGCTGGACGGCGTGACGCTGGATGCCGATCTGCTGATTCGCGGCCAGGCCAATGTGCCCGGTGCTCTGAACGTGCAGAACGGCCGCTGGATCACGCTGGACGAGGAAGCCCGCCTGAATTTCACCGGCCCCAGCGGCACGCCGCTGCTGACCGGCAGCGCGAACGTCTATTTCGTCAACGCCTCCAACATCGCGGCAGCCATCGCCGCCACCACCCCCGGCGCCACCCTCACCATCGACCGCGACATCACCGTCTACGGCCCGCTCAGCGGCATGGCCCGCGTGGGGCAGGACGACACCGGCCTGCTCAACCGCGGCACGCTGATCGGCCTGGGCGGCACGCTGGGCCTCACCGGCACGGCCTGGCGCAACGAGGGCCAGATCATCAGCAACGGCCTGGGCCTGGTGGCGGTGAACGGCCTGGCGGCCAATGCCGGCACCATCCAGGTGGCCGCGGGCTCAACACTCACCACGCTGGGGCAGGACCTGGTCAACCAGGCCAGCGGCACCGTCACCGGCGGCGGCACACTGGACCTGGGCGATGCCGCAGGCCTGTTCGGCAACCCCGACCTGCCGCCCGGCACGCTGCGCAATGCCGGCACCATCGACCCCGGCGATGGCGCCGGCGCCGTGGGCACGCTCACACTGCGTGGCCACCTGCAGATGCTGCCGGGCAGCGTGCTGCATGCCGACCTGGCCGGCACTGCCGCCGGCCAGTACGATCGCCTGGCGTTGAAGGACGCGGTCGGCGCGGCCACGCAGCCGATCGCGCTGACGGCCGATCTGGCCGGCATGCTGGCGGTGGCCGAGGTGGGCGGCTTCGCCGCCGGCCTGGGTGACGCCTTCCCGCGCCTGCTGAGCGTGAACGACGGCGCCGTGGGCATCACCGGCCGCTTCGATGCGCAGCGCGTGCTGGGCGCCTGGGCCGCCGACGTGGCCTTCAGCTTCAACGCCGATGGGGCCCCCGGCATCCTGGACACCACGCGCTCGATCACGCGCTGGACGGCCGGCGTGGCCGGCAATTGGGCCGATGCCGGCCTGTGGACGCGGGGCGTGCCCGGCAGCGGGCACGAGGCGGTGGTGGTGAGCGGCCAGGCGGTGACGGTGGACAGCGCCGTGGCCACCCCGGCCAGCCTGCAGCTGGATGCGCCGTTGGTGCTCGCCAGTGGTGGCGCGCTGGGCCTGCCCGCCATCGACACCACCTGGCAACAGCGCGTCACGCTGGCCGGCGGCACGCTGGACAACCCTGGCGTGCTGACGCTGCAGGGCCCGCTGGACCTGCAGTCCGGCCAGATCGGCGGCGCGGGCCGCCTGGTGCTGGCCGGCACGGCACGGGCCGAGAAGACCGGCACCGGCAGCGCCAGCATCGCCCAGGCCCTCGACGTGCAGGGCACGCTGGCCGTGCGCGAGGGCACGCTGGCGCTGGCAGGCGACGGCCGCCACAGTGGCGGCTTCGATGTGGCCGCTGGCGCCACGCTGGACTTTGCGGCCGGCACACAGACCTTTGGCGACGGCAGCCGCTGGACCGGTGCTGGCCACTACACGCGCCAGCCCGGCGCGCAGCTGATGCTGGACGGCGCGGGCAGCGGCCTGCTGCTGGGCACCACCCAGCCGCTGGACCTGGCCGCGCTGGCCTTCGGCGGCAGCGGCAACCTCACCAACACCGGCCAGGTGCGCGGCCAGGGCGTCACGCTGGCCGGCCGCTTCACCAACCAGGGCCAGGCCCAGCTGGGCGGTGGCACGGTGCTGGGCGGCGGGCTGGTGAACCAGGGCACGCTCACGGTCGATGGCCGGCTCACGGCGCAGGGGGCCGCGTCGCAACTGCTGGGCGGCAGCGTGACGCTGGCCGATGGGGCGCAGCTGGTCCAGCAGGGCGGCACGCTGCAATGGCAGGGCGGCACCCTCGGCGGCCAGGGCACGCTGGGCTTTGCCGATGGCGCCAGCCTGGTGTTTGCCGGCAGCGGCAACCGCGTGCTCGACAACCCCGGCCTGTCCTATACCTTCACCGACGCGACCTTGCCGTCGGGTTCGCTGGTGCTGCGCGCCGGCCGCGTGACGCTGGCCACCGCCGGTGGCGCGGGCAACCAGCTGCCGTCGGGCGCCGCGCTGTGGGTGGAAGGTGGGCAACTGCTCAACAACGCGCCGCTGGGCATCGGCGGCACGCTGGGCCTGGGCGCAGGCGTGTTCGACGGCAGCGGCGCGCTGAACGTGGCGGCCGGTGGCCGCATCGAGCTGCCGGCGGGCAGCAGCGCGCAATGGCTGGCCAGCGGCGCGCTGGTCAACCACGGCCAGTTGCTGCTGGCCGGCCGCAGCCTGCCCAACGCGGTGAGCAATCACGGCGAGCTGCAGGCGGGCGATGGCCTGGTGTTCAGCGCCGCGTTCGACAACCTGGGCGGCAACGTCAACGTCACCGGCGGGCAGACCCGGTTTGCCGGCGGCTACCGCCAGAGCGGCGGCGCGCTCAGCGTGGCCGCTGGCGCGCAGGCGCAGGCCGATGCCGGCGGCTTCCGCCTGCAGGGCGGCAGCGTCGAAGGCGCAGGCACGCTCAACGGCGACCTGCTGCTGCAGGACAGCGCCGCGATGGCCATGGCCAGCCCCACCGCCCTGGCCAGCGGCCGCAGCCTGACGCTGGACGGCGGCAGCTTCACCGGCGCGCTGCAGGTGCAGGCTGGTGCCCAGGTGCGCCTGCTGCGCGGCAGCCTGCAGGCCGATGCGCTGGCCCTGGCCGGCACGCTGACGCAGACCGGCGGCACGCTGGGCACCGGCGGCGCCACGGTGGTGGCCGCGGGCGGCCTGCTCGACCTGCAGGCCGGCAGCGCCAGCCTGGGCGGCACGCTGGGCATCGACGCCGGGGGCACGCTGCACCAGGGCCTCGGCGCGGTCACACGCGTGGGCGGCCTCTCCACGCTGGCCGGCACGGCCCAGGTGGAGGGCAGCGGCCTGGCGCTGGACGGCGGCCTGCAGCAGACCGCCGGCGCGCTGCGCCTGGGCACGGCCGTGGGCCAGCCCGGTGCGCTGCGCGTGGGCGCCGGCGGCTATGCGCTGCTGGGCGGTGAACTCAGCGGCTCGGGCACGGTGAGCGGCTCGGTCAGCGTGGGCGCGGCCACCGTGGCGCCGGGCCATTCGCCCGGGGCCCTGGCCATCGACGGCAACCTGTTGCTCAGCCCGGCCAGCCTGCTGCGCCTGGCCGTGGGCGGCACCACGCCCGGCACCGGCCACAGCACGCTGCAGGTCAGCGGCCAGGCCACGCTGGACGGCGCGCTGCAGCTGCTGCCCTACGGCGGCTTCACGCCGGCCGCGGGCGATGCCTTCATGCTGCTGCAGTACGGCAGCAGCAGCGGCAGCTTCGCCAGCCTGCTGGCCCCCACGGCAGCCGACGGCTGGGACCTGCGCTGGAGCCAGCGCGCCACCAGCCTGCAGGCCGCCGTGCCGGTGCCCGAGCCGGCACCCGCACCTGCACCGACGCCAGCTCCTGCACCGGAGCCCGCACCCGCGCCGGCACCTACGCCGGCACCTGCACCCGCACCCGCGCCTGCGCCTGCGCCTGCGCCTGCGCCTGCGCCAGAACCGGCTCCGGCCCCTGCACCAGCGCCCGAGCCTGCACCTGCACCTGCACCTGCACCTGCACCTGCACCTGCACCTGCACCTGCACCTGCACCTGCACCTGCGCCAGCGCCAGCGCCAGCGCCAGCGCCGGAGCCTGCCCCGGCCCCGGCCCCGGCTCCTGTGCCCAGCCCGGCGCCAGCACCCGAACCGGCCCCGGCGCCTGCGCCAGTTCCCACACCTGCGCCGGAGCCAGCGCCTGTTCCCGCGCCGGCTCCTGCGCCCGGCCCGGCGCCGGCACCGACGCCGGCACCCGCGCCCGAGCCGGCTCCGGCCCCAGCCCCAGTTCCCAGCCCGGCGCCTGCGCCCACGCCTGTACCGGTCCCGGCACCGGCACCGGCACCGGCACCGGCACCGGCACCGGCACCAACGCCGGCACCAACGCCGGCACCCGCACCCGCCCCCGTGCCCACCCCCGCGCCAGCCCCGCTCACCGGCCCGCAGACGGCGCCGGTCACGGCCGGCCTGGTGCTGGCCAGCCAGGACGCCGTGGCGCGGGTGCGCGTGGCGGGCGCGGCCCCGGCGGCGGCGCCCGAGCTGCCTGCCGATGCGGGCCTGGCGCCCGAGAACTGGCGCATGACCGGTGCGTCCACCGCCATCCTCGACCTCAGCCACCTGGCGCTGTCGCCGTCGACCGGCGGCGACGCCGCGGCACTCAGCCTGGCCGAGTCGCGTGCCGGCCGCGAGCTGGGCGCGCCGCCGGCCGCCGGCAGCGACGGCGTGGCCGAGGCGTCACGGCCGACCGTGCCCGCCTACCGCTTCCTCACCGCCGACATGGCCAGCACCTACCTGCGGGTGCTGCCGGTGGCCGAGATGTCGGGGCAGGAGCTGCGCGACACGCTGGCCGCCCGCCGCGCCTACAAGCAGGCGCTGTTCGCCGAGGCCGTGCAGCAGCTGGCACGCCAGCCCGGCCTGGCCGATCTGCCGGTGTGCGCGCAGGGGGTCTCCGGCGCCGAGGGCCAGTGCGCCTGGCAGCCGGTGCGACCCGCGCTGGGCAATGCGCCGGCCACGCCGCCGACAGCCTCCGCGCCTTCGGCGACCTCGGCGACCTCGGCGACCTCGGCGTCCCCCGCGGCCCCGACCGAAACCGCCCCCGCTCCGGCCCCCTCCACGCCGGTCGCCACGCCGGCCGCCCCGCCGGTGGCCGATGCCGGGCCGCCGCCGCGCCGCCTGGCCGTGGTCATCGGCATCAACCGCTACGACGACCGCCGCATTCCGCAGCTGGTGGGCGCGGTGCCCGATGCCGATCTGGTCAGCCGCACGCTGCGCGAGGCCCTGGGCTACGACGTGATGCGCGTCACCGATGCGCGCAAGCCCGAGGTGTTCGCCGCGCTCAACCAGCTGGCCAGCCAGGCCCGGCCGCAGGACAGCCTGCTGGTCTACTACGCCGGCCATGGCGAGATGGTGGAGACCACCGACCTGGGCTACTGGATCCCGCGCGACGGCCGTGCCGACGACCCGCGCGGCTGGGTGTCCAACCGCGATCTCAACAAGATCCTCGCGGCCAGCGCCAGCCGGCAGATCACCGTGGTGTCGGACAGCTGCTTCTCGGGCCGCTTCGCGCAGACCGGCCGCATCGAGCCCGCGGCTGGCGATGGCGACGACCCGCAGCGCCTGCGCGCGCAGCGGGCGGTGACGGTGATGACCTCGGGCGGCGACGAGCCGGTGGCCGACACCGGCCGCCACGGGCATTCGGTGTTCGCCTGGAACCTGGTGGAGCGGCTGCGCGGCCTGGGCCGCTGGGCCTCGGGCGCCGGCATCTTCGCCAAGGTGAAGACCGCGGTGCAGAGCGAGCTGCCGCAGACGCCGCAGTACGGCGCCGCCGCCGACGCCGGCCATGAGCGCGGCGCCGACTTCGTGTTCGAACCCCAGGCGGCCGCCCTGGCGCAGGCCGATGCCCAGCGTGCGAAGTGAGCGGCTGCGCCGGCTGGCCGGCCTGTTGGCCGGCCAGTTCCTGCACGAGGCGCTGACCACCACGCTGCGCGCGTCGCTGCTGGTGGGCGTGGTGGCCGCGCTGCTGGCCAACTGGGGCGCCTGGCGCTACTTCCAGAGCAGCTTCGATGCGCACGACCTGCGCCGCGCCGCCGCCCATGCCACGCAGCCGCCCACCGCGGTGGCGGTGCTGGGCATCGACGATGCGGGCTACGAGAGCTGGTTCGGGGGGCGCTCGCCGCTTGACCGCGCGCGGCTGGCGGCCTTGCTGCAGGCCCTGGACGAGGCCCTGCCGCAGACCCGCGGCTTCCTGATCGACCTGGACCTGGCGCCGCTGAGCGACGACCCGGCCGATCCGGTGCTGGCCGTGCTGCTGCGCCACCCCGGCCGCTGGGTGCTGGCCGATCCGGTGCTGCGCGATGCCGACGACACGCCGCTGCGCCAGGCCTGGCGCGCACGGCTGTGCGCCGCCGGCGTGTACCTGGGCCTGCCGCTGGTGCCCACGGCCTTCGGCTATGCCGACGGGGCCTGGCAGTTCAGCGGCTCGCTGGCCCAGGTGGCGCTGGCGGTGGACGGCCAGGCCGCGCCGGCACCGGCCGGCGGCAGCTGCCAGGCCTGGCAGCAGGCGCGTGCGGCGGCAGCGCGCCAGCCCGACGGCATGCCTGCGCGTCTGGCGGCGCCACTGGCCATCACGACGCTGAGCCAGGGCCTGGTGGTGCCGTTCTCGGGCGAAGTGGAGGACAGCGTGCAGCTGCTGGCCGCGCAGCCGCCGCGCTGGGTGGTCATCGGCGGCATGTGGGGCCCGCATGACCGCATCGACACGCCGGCCGGCCTGCGCTACGGCCTGATGGTGCATGCCGCCGGCCTGCAGGGCGGGCTGGACGGCGAGCGCAGCGTGGGCTTGATCGGCCGGCTGACCGTCGGCTGGCTGGCCTTGTCGGCGCTGGGGGTGGTGCTGGCACTGTTGCAACGTCTGATGGAGGCCCGCCTGGGCCCCTGGGGCACGCAGCCGGCGCTGCAGGCGCGCTGGCCCGGCCATGCCTTTGCCGCCCAGCGCCTGTGGCCGGGCGTGCAGGTGCTGCTGGTGCTGGCCTGGCTGCTGGCGGTGGCCGAGGCCCTGGCCTGGTGCCATGCGCACACCGGCCTGTGGGTGGCCACGGCGCCGGCCGCCGCGCTGGTGCTGGTGCGCACCACGCTGGGCTGGGGCTGGGGCCAGAACAAGGTGCGCACCTTCAACAGCCTGTCACAGGCCTGGGAGGTCACGGCCATGGATCCGTTGCGCCGTGACCTGCAATCGCTGCGCGACTGCTGGCACCGGGCCCGCGGCCTTGCGGCGCCCGGCACCGAGTCCGCTCCGGCGGCCGCAGCCACGCCAGGCCCCTCCCACTGGCGCAATGCCGCCGAGGCGGCGCTGGTGCTGTCCAGCCTGGCCGTGCAGACCGTGATCCCCGCGGCCGCCCTGGTCTGGCTGCTGCTGCGCCCGGCCTGAACGCAGTCATCCCGTCCGACTCACCGCATCGTCATCCGTCCCAGCTGTTCAACCCGTCCATCACCGTGTCACGCACCGTCATGACCCTGCACCCGCTCTCGCTCCTCTGCCGCCATGTTGTTCCTGCCGTGTTGGCCGCCACGCTGACCCTCGGTGCCGCCGCCCAGGCCCAGCCGGTCAGCTGCATGGTGCTGGGCCCCGCCACCGCGCGCGTCAAGGCCGTGGAGGGCGAGCGCAGCCCGGTGTTCTCGACGCAGGATTGCCAGGCGCTGCGCCTGCTGGCCGGCGCCGCGCGGGCCAGCTGGATCGGCAGCGACGGCAAGCCGCACCTGGTGCCCATCACGGCCCAGGGCGTGGCCCGTGCGCCGCAGCCGGGCAGCGAGACGCGCTCGGTGAACCTGGTGTGGTCCGAGCTGAGCACCCGGCGCGAGCAGGCCCAGCCGGCCTACATGCGCAGCGTGGGTTTCGAGCGCCCGTTGCGTGTGCACGTGCCGGCCGATGGCTTGCCGTTGCCCAGCGTGGGCGAGAGCGAGGCGCGGCTGCGTGTGCTGCGCGAGGTGGCGCCGGCCACCGCAGGCGGCGAGCCGCGCACCGAGGTGGTGGCCGAGATCACTGTGCCCGGCGGCCAGCCGGTGCGCGTGCCGGCCAGCGCCTTCCAGCCCGACCAGACCTACCGCCTGCAGGTGCAGCGCGGCGACACCGAGCAGGCCTGGCGCTGGCGCACCGTGACGGCCGCCACCGCCGCCGAGGTGGAGGCGCGGCGTGCCGAGATCGCCGCCGAGGTGGCCGACGCCCAGCAGCGCACCATGCTGGAGGCCATGCTGTACGAGCAGCTGAAGCTGCGCCCGAACATGGACCTGCTGGTGCAGCAGATCCGCGCCGCGGGGTTCTGAGCGCCGCGCCCGCGCCGTCACCGGCCGCGCGCGGCCCGGGCCCGGTGGCGCGTGGTGCTGGGCGGGTGCTGGCGGGTGCGATGCCAGCGGTGACAATGCGCGCGCCCTGTCGCAAGCCAACACCCGAACCATGGACGCGTTGTGGACCGTGGCGCTGGTGCTGGCCGTGCTGAAGCCCTGGACATCCAGACCGGCAGCTGGGAAGTCACCACCCGCATCAGCCAGCCCCGGCGCACCGTGGTGGAAACCCACTGCCTGCCCGAGCGCAGCCTGCTGCACCTGGTGCGCGGCCCCGACGCCATCGAGGACGACCCCTGCCGCCCGGCCGGCCCGGCCAAGGCCAGCCGCCGCGCCTGGGCCATCGTGCTGCACTGTGACGACGGCAGCCAGGTGCACGCGCGCTTCACCTCGTCCAAGCCGCAGGCCCTGGACGGCACCGTGGTGCGCGTGGGCGGCAAGCGCGCGCTGCTGCAAAAGCTGGAGCTGAGCGGGCGCTGGCTGCGCAGCAGCTGCGAGGCCCGCACCGCGGCGGCAGCTGCAGCCTCGGCCGCCAAGCCGCGCCGCGCGCGCTGAGTGGCACCGCTGGCAAGGCCTTACCGCCCGGCCGGCGGCTGCCACAGCTCCACCTTGTTGCCTTCGGGGTCGATGACCCAGGCAAACACGCCGTACTCGGACTCCTCGATCTTCTCCAGCACCGTGCAGCCCTCGGCCTTCAACACCGCCGCCAGCGCCCGCGCGTCTTCCACGCGGTAATTGATCATGAAGGGCGCGGGGCTGGGCGCAAAAGCCTCGGCCACATCGGGCCCGATGGACCAGATGGTGCTGCCCGCCACCGGCTGGCCATCGGCATCGGCCCAGCGGAAGGCGGTGCCGCCCCAGGGCTGCACATCGATGCCCAGGTGCTGGCGGTACCAGGCCTGCAGCGCCGGCGCGTTCTTGGCCTTGAAGAAGATGCCGCCAATGCCCGTCACTCGTTTCATGGTTCTCTCCTGCGGCCGATGGCCAAATGGCCGATCATGCGACGGCGCCGAGGCGCCCGCCAGGCGCGGTGCGCCGTCAGGCAGCCAGCTGCTGCGCCACTTCCCAGCTGTGGCCGGCCGGATCCACGAAGTTGGCGGTGCGCATGCCCCAGGCCCGGTTGACCGGGCCGGTGAGGATCTCCACCCCCTCGCGCCGCAGCCGCGCGCACACGGCATCCACATCGGCCACCCAGATGCTGATCTGGAAGCGCGCGCCATCGCCGCGCGCTGCCACCTTGCCCGGCGCAATGATCTCGCCCGCGCAATCCACCTGCAGCAGGTTGACCAGCAGGTTCTCGAAACCGGCTACGGCCGAGTTGGCGTCTTCGTACACGATGGGCACCTGGAACACCCGCGCATAGAAATCCTTGGCGGCGGGCAGGTCTTCCACGAACAGGCTGATGGCGCTGAGGCGGCGGGTGGTGTCGGTCATGGCGGGGCTTTCTGCGGTGTGGGCTCACGGGTGGCGCAGGGCGGTTGCGGCGGGCGATGTGCCGGCCGGCGGCGCCTGGGTTGCGGCGGGGACGCCGGGGACTCGGGGCACGACGAACAAGGGCACCGGTTTGCGACCAGACACGGCTGCCGGCCTGGCGGGCGATTGACGGCGCGCAGGGCGGTCAATCGACACGGGCCACCAGTCGACACAAAGCAGCAAGGCAAGAACGGGAGTTTGACGTTTCCACCGGTGGCCAGAAATGCCCACCGGTGGCCTCTTGCAGCCACCCGTGGGAGCCTGTCCGAAATTTTGTGTGCGAGGCATAGCATGACCAGCAGGAGCATGTATGCCAAGCAAGACGAGAGCGAAGAACGCGGCGATCGCCGCGAAGTCGGCGGCGCTGCCGAAGATT
>NZ_JBBUTH010000005.1:0-89938 GCF_038066595.1 Pseudaquabacterium inlustre | reverse complement strand
CCCAGTCGCCTCGAAACCGCCGAAAAATGCAGCATTGGCGTAGAGCAGCAGCGTCAGGTCAGGCAAGTTGGGTATCAGCCCGACGCAGCGTCGAAATCAACGCCTTGTTCAGCGTAGCCCTAGGCTTCACAGGGCACACAGCGGAGCCCAAGGTGTTGCTCAAACGGGTCGAAGTCCCGGTCCGAGTGCAGGAGTTCCAGCTTGTCCACGATGCAGCGCGTGGCGATCACCGTGTCAATGGTCTTGCGCACCGTCAGTCCCAGCGCGCGCAAGCGGCGGTAGTTGCGTGCCGCTTCTATCGCCACGTCCTGGCCGCCCAGCGGCACGACTGTCAGGTTCAGCAACAGCCGGCGCACTTCATTGAACGCCTTGTCTGTGCCACAGCCTTGCAGCACTTCGGTCAAGATCAAGTCGCCGACAGCCAACGGAACGGTACCCAAGAGCGCGTCGAGCTTGTCTGTCTGGGGCGTCGGCGTACCCCGCAGGTAGTCCACCCAGACGCTCGAGTCAACCAGAATCACTTGTCCCGCCTCAGGGCATCCAGGTCACCTTGCCACTGGACCTTGCCTCGAAGCCTGCGTACCTCCGCCTGGCGGCTCATCTGCAAGAGGGTACGGAGTCCAAGCTCCACGGCTTCCTTCTTGGTCTTGGCGCCGGTGGCCTTCAAAGCGTCAGCCATGAGCTTGTCGTCAATCACGATGTTGGTCCGCATGTGTATCTCCGATGAAGGCTTTACACATTCTAGAACGCAGCGAGCGAGGCCTGACCCCGCGCTCAACACCCGACGCGTTGAGACCTACCTCGCCGCCGTCACCGGCGCCGCATTCGCCGCGCGGCAGCGCTGGATGTCGCAGGCCGTGGGCAGCAGGGCGCGGTAGTCGCCGCGCCAGCCGCGGTCGTTGCCTTCGCGGGCGCGGCAGCGGTCGCCGCGGCCGTTGTCGTAGTAGGACATCACGTCCACGCAGCGGTTGGAGTGGTCCATCAGGCCGAACAGGTGGCCCATCTCGTGCGAGACCACCATCTGCAGCGTCTCGTGCGCCGGGTAGGCGGCATTGCGTGCGCGCAGCGTGCGGAAGGCCGCCGCGCCCAGCCACAGCCGGCGCAGGCCCACATGGGCCAGGCCGAAGTTGCCGCGCACCAGGCGGTCGTCCCAGTTCACCAGCACCGCGCCGGGCGGCACCTCGGCGCCATGCGCGCGCGGCCACACGCTGGCCGGCACGCCGCAGCCGGCCCAGGCGTCGGCGGCACGCCGCAGCGTGGCCAGCACCAGGGCCTCGTCGAACCAGGGGGGCGCGCCCTCGTGGTCGTAGACCAGGCGCAGGTGGGTGTCCACCGCCGGACGGTCGCGGCCGTCGCCCCAGGTGCCGATCTCGCCCGAGCGGCATTCGGCGATCTCCTGCGTGCGGATCAGGTCCGAGGCACGGGCCTGCCACGAGGTCAGGCCGAGCAAGGCCCCCAGCAGGGCTGGCAGCAGGCGTTGAGGCAGCGAAAGCGGGCGCAGTGACATCACGCGTTCTTCGGCACCGTCTGCCGCGCCTTGAGCGGTGACAACCCGGCTGGCGCAGCGGGCTGCGGCATGTCCCACGCCGCGCGCGCGTCATTGCCGGCGGTCGACAATGCGGCCATGGCCTCCGAACACCGACCGCACGCCGCGCACGCGCACGAGAACGAGCACGATCACGCCTGCGGGCACGACTACGACCACCATGACCACGAACACGACGACGGCCACGGTCACAGCCACGCGCAGCACACCGGGCCTTCACACGGCCATTCACACGGCCATTCACACGGCCATTCACATGGACACGGTCACGGGCATGGCCACCACCACCACGCCCCCACCGACTTCAGCCGCGCCTTCGCCATCGGCATCGCGCTGAACCTGGGCTTCGTGGCGGTGGAGGCGGCGGTGGGCTGGCACATCGGCTCGCTGGCGCTGCTGGCCGATGCCGGCCACAACCTCAGTGACGTGGCCGGCCTGGTGCTGGCCTGGGCCGGCGCGGCAGCCGCCCGGCTGTCGCCCAGCCAGCGCCGCACCTATGGCTGGAAACGCGCCGGCATCGTGGCCGCGGTGGCCAATTCATTGCTGCTGCTGGTGGCCATGGGCGCGCTGGGGTGGGAGGCGGCGCAGCGCCTGGCCTCGCCGCAGCCGGTGCCGGGCTGGCCGGTGGTGTGGGTGGCGGCGGCCGGCATCCTGGTGAACGGCGCCACGGCGCTGCTGTTCATGCGCGGCAGCGCGCACGACCTGAACATCCGCGGCGCCTTCCTGCACATGGCCGGCGACGCGCTGGTCTCGGCCGGCGTGGTGGCCAGTGGCCTGGCGGCGCTGTATTTCGGCTGGGTGCGGCTGGATGCCATGGCCAGCCTGGCCATCGCGGCCATCATCCTGGCCAGCAGCTGGGGCCTGCTGCGGCAATCGCTGCACCTGCTGTTCGACGGCGTGCCCGAGCACATTGATCTTGCGGCGGTTGAAGGCCTGCTGCGCGCCCAGCCCGGCGTGGTCGCCGTGCACGATCTGCACGTGTGGGCCATGGGCACCACCGAGACCGCCCTCACCGCCCACCTGGTGATGCCGGCCGGCGGCGCTGACGATGCCTTCCTGCAGCAGGCCACGCAGCAGCTGCAGGCGCGCTTCGGCATTGCGCATGTCACGCTGCAGCCGGTGCGCGTGCCCTTCATGACCGCCTGCGCGGCGGCAGGGCCCGGCGCCTGAACGGGCGGCGCGCCGGCCGGCGTCAGCGGGGCGCGCCGGCCTGCGCCTCGGCGACCAGTGCGCGCAGCGTGCCCAGCGTCACCAGCACGCAGGTGCGCACCACCTCGTCGCGCGATTCGCGCCAGCCGCTGCTCATCCACAGCCGCGCCACCTGCACGGCGGCGCCGATCAACGCCCGCCCCACCAGCTGCTGGCGCTCGGCCGACAACTGCCCGGACGGCAGCGCGGCGGCCACGGCGGCGCTGTTGAGCTCGGCAAACTGCTGCATGCCGGCTTCGTAGAGCGCATCCACGGCCGGGCTCACGCCCAGCACCTCGGCCAGCACGATGCGGGCAAAGGCCGGGTCGCGCACCAGGTCGAACCAGACTTCGTAGCCGGCCATCACATGCCGCTCCAGCACCTGGGCCGGCGCCAGGCCGTCGCAGCCGGCAGCCACCTGGCGCGCGGCCTCGTCCATGCGCGTGCGCAGCCGGGCCATCAACTCGCCATACACGGCGGTGAGCAGCGCCTCCAGGCTGTCGAAGCTCTCATAGAAGTAGCGATCGGTCAGCCCGGCGGCGTTGCACACACCGCGCACGGTGGCGCTGCGGAACCCCGGTCCACCGAACACCGCGATGCCGGCCTCGATGAAGCGCGCCCGGCGGACGGCCGTGCGCTCGGCGGCCGACACGCCGCCATAGGTTCGCTCACTGCGTTCACTGCGCGCCACGTCGCGCAAGGGGCTGGCCTGGGACATGCCCGCATTGGACATGAAACTCCACTGCCTAGAATCTGACGACAGACGTCTTCAGCATTTCTAATAGGCTGCTGTCACTGACTCGCGCCCTTCAGCTTCAGGAGTAGGCATGGCGGTTTCATCCCCCTGGACGCTGCGCGATGGCGTGGCCGTCCTCACCGGTGCCGCCAGCGGCATTGGCGCCGCGCTGGCGGTCGAGCTGGCGCGCCAGGGCATGCACCTGGCGCTGGTGGACCGCGACGCCGCCGGTCTGGCGGCCGCGGCCGAGCGCGCGGCGCCGGCTGGCACCCGCATCACGCAGCACGTGATCGACCTGGCCGCATCCGACGCGCGCAGCGCCATCGCTGCACTGCCGCAGGCGGTGCAGGCCCTGCACGGCCGTGCCACGGTGCTGGTCAACAACGCCGGCGTGGCCGTGGGCGGCAGCTTCGACCAGGTGAGCGAAGACGACTTCGACTGGCTGATGCGCGTGAACTTCGAGGCGCCGGTGCGCCTGTGCCGCGCGTTCCTGCCGCTGCTGGCGCGCCAGCCGGCGGCGCAGGTCGTCAACGTGTCCAGCATCTTCGGCATCGTGGCGCCGCCGGGGCAGACGGCCTACTGCGCCAGCAAGTTCGCGGTGCGCGGCTTCTCCGAATCGCTGCGCCATGAGCTGCAAGCCGCCGCGTCACCGGTGGGCGTGACCGTGGTGCACCCCGGCGGCGTGCGCACCGCCATCGCCGAGAACGCCCGCCTGCCGGCCGGCGTGGATGCCACGCTGCTGGCCGAACAGCAGGCCACCTGGCGCAAGCTGCTCACGCTCTCGCCCGAGGCGGCGGCCGCGCGCATCGCCCAGGGCATTGCGCGCCGCGAGCCACGCGTGCTGGTGGGCCAGGATGCCGTGCGCGCCGCCTGGCTGCAGCGCTTCTTTCCCGTGGGCTACTGGAAGCACGCCGCGCGTGACATCCTGCGCCGCACCGGCCGCGCCTGAATCGACACTGCCATGACCGACACCCTGCTGTCCCCACCCCTGAGCGTGCCCTCGCCCACCGCCCTGCCGCGCGCCAGCTGGCAGGCCCGGCTGGCCACCTGGCTGGTGCGCCGGCGCGTCAAGCCGGCGCTGGGCGACCTGCGCGACATCGCCCGCGTGCGCCGCGCCTTCGGCCAGCCGCTGCCGCACCCGCGCGGTGTGCAGTTCCAGCCGGCCGAGTTGGGCGGCGTGCCGGGCGAATGGGTGGTGGCCGAGCCGGTGGACGCCGCCGACGAGCCCGCCACGCCCACGCTGCTGTACCTGCACGGCGGCGGCTTCGTCGGCTGCTCGCCGCGCACGCACCGGCCGCTCACCGCGGCGCTGGCACGCCAGGGCCTGCGCGTCTTCGTGCCCGACTACCGGCTGGCGCCCGAGCACCCCTTTCCCGCCGCGCCCGATGACGCGCTGGCCGTGTGGCGGGCGCTGGTGGCCCAGCATGCCGCCACCGGCCGCACCGGGCGCATCACCGTGGGCGGCGACAGCGCCGGCGGCAACCTGGCCCTGGGCCTGATGCAGCGCCTGCGTGACCAGGGCGAACGCCTGCCCGATGCCGGCGTGCTGTTCTCACCCGCGCTGGACATGACCGGCGGCAGCGCCTCGCTGCTGGGCAATGCCGAGCGCGACGCCATGTTCCGCGGCGACTGCCTCGGCGCGCTGGCCGAGGCCTACCTGCAAGGCGCCGATCCCGCGCAGCCGCTGGCCAGCCCGCTGCTGGGCGGCCTGGCGGGCCTGCCGCCGCTGCTGGTGCACGTGGGCTGCGACGAGGCGCTGCGCGACGATTCGCTGCGCCTGGCCGATGGCGTGCGCGCCGCCGGCGGCCGCATCGCGCTGCAGGTGTGGCCGGCCGTCTCGCATGTCTGGCAGCTGATCTGGCGCCTGCCCGAGGCGCGGCGCTCGGTGGCGCAGGCCGGGCGATTTCTGCGCGAGGCGGCGCCGCGGGGCGGCGTGGAGCACCACGATGTGCTGATCGTCGGCGCCGGGCTGTCGGGCGTGGGCGCGGCGGCGCATCTGCAGATGAAGTGCCCCGATCTGAGCGTGGCGCTGCTGGAGGCGCGGCCGGCCATCGGCGGCACCTGGGACCTGTTCCGCTACCCCGGCGTGCGCTCGGATTCCGACATGTACACGCTGGGCTATGCCTTCAAGCCCTGGACCGACGCCAAGGCCATCGCCGACGGCCCGTCCATCCGCCGCTACATCGCCGAGACCGCGGCCGAGCGCGGCATCGACCGGCGCATCCGCCACGGCCACCGCGTGCTGCGCGCTGAATGGTGCAGCGCCGACGCCCGTTGGACGCTGGACGTCGAACGGCAGCGGCCCGATGGCCCGCCCGAGCGCCTGCGCATGAGCTGCAACTTCCTGCAGCTGTGCGCCGGCTACTACAGCTATGCCGAGGGCCACCGGCCGCAATGGGAGGGCGAGGCCGAGTTTCGCGGCCGCCTGGTGCACCCGCAGTTCTGGCCGCAGGACCTGGACCACACCGGCAAGAACGTGGTGGTGATCGGCAGTGGCGCCACCGCCGTGACCCTGGTGCCCGAGATGGCCAAGACCGCCGCCCATGTCACGATGCTGCAGCGCTCGCCCACCTACGTGGTGGCGCTGCCGGGCACCGATGCGCTGGCCGAATGGCTCAAGCACCGCCTGCCGCCGCGGTGGGCCTACCGCCTGGTGCGGGCCAAGAACGTGCTGCGCAGCCTGTTTTACTACCGGCTGGCGCGCAAGTACCCCGAGCAGACCAAGCAGCGCCTGGTCGGCTTGGTGCAGCAGCAGGTGGGTAGCAACTGCGACGTGGCCGCGCATTTCACGCCGCGCTACATGCCCTGGGACCAGCGCGTGTGCGTGGTGCCCGACGGCGACATGTTCAGCGCCATCCAGGCCGGCCGCGCCTCGGTGGTCACCGACCAGATCGCGCGCTTCACGCCCGGCGGCATCCAACTGGCCTCGGGAAGCGAGCTGCCGGCCGACATCGTGGTCACGGCCACCGGCCTGAAGCTCAACGTGATGGGTGACATCGGCTTCAGCCTCGACGGCCGGCCGATCGACTTCGGCCAGGCCATGACCTACAAGGGCATGATGCTCGCCGACGTGCCCAACCTGGCCTACACCTTCGGCTACACCAATGCCTCGTGGACGCTGAAGGCCGACCTGACGTCCGACTACGTGTGCCGGCTGCTGCAGCGCATGCGGCGCCAGGGCACGCCGATCGCCACGCCGCGTGGTGATCCGGCCATGCCGCTGGCGCCCTTCCTCGACTTCACCTCGGGCTATGTGCAGCGCGCGCTGCCGCTGCTGCCCAAGCAGGGCGCGAAGAAGCCCTGGCGCCTGTACCAGAACTACCTGCTCGACACGCTGATGCTGCGCTTCGGCCGCATCGACGACGGCATCCTGCAGCGCAGCCGCCCGGCGCCGCGCTGATCACCGGCGGCACGGGTGCCGGTGGCCCCTGCCGCTACCATCGCGGCCATGCCGCCGCTGCTGTACGCCCTTGCCGCCATCGCCGCCGGTGCCTCGCTGGGCGCCATCGCGCGCTGGGGCCTGGCCAATGCCTTCAACGCGCTGCTGCCCACGCTGCCACCCGGCACGCTGGCGGCCAACCTGCTGGGCGGCTACCTGATCGGCGTGGCGGTGGCCTTCTTTGCCCAGCACCCGGCGCTGCCGCCGGCCTGGCGGCTGTTCGTCGTCACCGGCTTCCTGGGCGGGCTCACCACCTTCAGCACCTTCTCGGCCGAGGTGGTGAGCAACCTGACCGCCGGCCGCGTGGGCTGGGCGCTGGCCACCGCCGCCGTGCACCTGCTGGGCAGCGTGGGCATGACGCTGCTGGGCATGGGCACCGTCGCCTGGCTGCGCGGGCCGGCTCAGGCCGCAGGCTGATCATCCAGATACTGCGCCGCGGCCGCCGCCAGGCGCTGGCGCACGGCGTGGCGCAGGCTGTCGGGTGACACCACACGCACCTGCTCGCCCTGGCGCAGGATGTCCATCACCAGCTCGGTCTCGTCGGCATAGGGCAGTGTCAGCTCCCAGCTGCCGTCGGCCAGCCAGCGGCCCTGCTGCTCGGGGTGCCACTCCTCGTGGCTGGTCCAGGGCGCGGCCTGGGGCGAGAAGCGCAGCACCGCCAGCTGCCGCGTGCCGCCGGCATAGATGCCGTAGCCGGCGTCCATCTCGGCCTGCACCTGGCGCATGGCCACGTCCTTGGCACGGGTGTCGGTCAGCGTGGCCTCCTGCACCGCATCGAGCGCAAAGCGCAGCAGGCGCTCGCGCTGGTGGCACCAGGCGTCCAGGTACCAGGTGTTCTTGTAGTGCACCAGGCGCTGCGGCGACACCTCGCGCTGGCTCACCTCGCCACGCGTGCGGGTGAGGTAGCGCATGGCGATGCGCTGGCGGCGGATCAGCGCCTCGCCCACACGCTCGAAGCAGCTGGCATCCACCGGCCGGCGCAGCGCGCCGATGATCTTCACGCGCTTCATCAGCGCCTTGGCGTCGTTCTCGCCGCCGGGGCCCAGCAGTTCGTGGATGCGGTCGAGCAGCGGCTGCAGGTGGCGGCTGAGCAGGCCCTGGCTGTCCAGGCCCGAGATCAGCTGGTGCGCCATCAGCAGCGCGTACAGCTCGCGCTCGCTGAACCACAGGCCCGGCAGCTCGTGGCGCGCCGCCGCGCGCGTGGCGGGGCTGCCGCTGGCGCCGGCCGTGCCGGTGGCGTCAAAGCGGTAGCCGTTCAGGTCGCGGTCGTAGACGATGGGCGCGCCGAGCTGGTCGCGCAGGTATTCCAGATCACGCTTGAGCGTGGCCGGCGAGATCTCCAGCTCGTCGCGCAGCTGCGCAAAGCTGACATGGCCGCGCTGGCGGATCAGGCGCTCGATCTTGTACAGGCGGGCGGTCTTGGTCATGGGCTGGCTCGATGACGGTGGGCGCGGCGGCGCGAAGGGCCGCCGAGTCTGCCATGCCGGTGGCTCAAACGATGAGCCTGCCAACCGTTGTACGGGGCCTGGCCTGAGGGGGGGGCGCATGGCTCACTGGCTCACGCCATGAGCCAGCCGGCGTCGACACTGGCTGCACGGCCGGGGCGATTCCCGGCGCCACACCCGGAGCGATCACGATGATCCAGACCCTGCTGCCCTTCAACGCCGTGGCCGCGGTGACCGCCGCCGCCCGTGCCGCCGCCATGTCCTTCGTCGCCCCCGGCCTCGCGGCCCAGGTGACGCCCGCGGCCACGCCGGCCCGTCCGCACGACGACCCCGGCTTCGCACTCGGCTGGGACCACGCCAGCCTGGGCCTCACGCCGCCGCTGGACCAGCTGCCGGTGGGCAGCCCGCTGCGCCAGGGCTGGCTGGCCGGCCAGGCCCGCTTCGGCGGCCAGCCGCGGCCGCACAGCCCCTGGCAGCGCGCCTGGCTGGCGCTGCGCCTGCAGGCCTGGCAGGCCGGCGAGGCGGTGGAGACGGTGCAGCTGAACGCCAGCGTGCTGCGCCAGATCGACACCGCGCTGTGCCCGGTGAGCCGCCAGCCGCTGCGACCGCTCGCCGCACAACATGCTGCCGTCCATGCCGCGCCAAGCGATGCCGACGCCCTGCCCTGCCGCCTGAACCCGGCCGTCGCCTGGGCCACCGGCAACGTGGCGCTGCTGCAGCGCGCGGTGGCCGCGGCCCGCGAGGGCATGGACTTCGACGCGCTGTGGTCGCAGGCCCAGCGCATCGCCGGCGGTGAATGCACCCAGGTGCGCGGGCTCGACGGCGCCACCTGGCAGCGCCTGGCCGTGCTGGCCAGCTTTGCCACACCGCTGGCCCATGCGCGCGCCGCCTGCCTGCCGCTGGCCGTGCTGCCGCCGGCGCGGGTGCGCGTGCTCAACCCGGTGCAGGGCCTGCAGGTGCTGCTGACGCTGCAGTTCACGCACGGCGGCTATGCGCGCCGGCTGCTGGAACTCTCGGCGCTGATGCCCACGCACGAGGCGCGGCAGGCCTTCCAGATCTTCATGCACACGCTGCTGGCACGCCGCCTGGCGGCCGGCCCCGGTGCCGCACCGGCCGATGTGCGCCGCGCGCTGGAGGACAGCTGGGCCGATCCGCTGGTCAACCGCCGCTGGCAGCGCCTGGCCCTGCGCCTGACCGCCGCCGACTGCGAGCGCCTGCTGCTGCGCGCCAGCCAGCGCGGGCTGATGGCCGGCGGTGCCCGCTGGCTGGCCGAGGCCAGTGCCACCGAGGGCTGGGACCTGCCCGAGACGGCTCAGGCCCGCAGCGTCGACAGCAAGGGCAATGGTGCGTGCTCGGCCAGGCCTGGCAATGCGCGCAGGCGCGGCTCGCAGAAGCTGGCCAGCTGAGCCGGTGTGACGCCGGCCGGCGCGTTCCAGTACAGGCGCGCCGCACCCACCAGGCTGGCCATGCATTCCAGCGCCGCCGAGCCGGGGTCGAACTGCACCAGCACATTGCGGCCACGCCACAACGCCAGCGTGGGCAGCTGGTGGTGGCCGGCCACGGCCATCGCGGTGGCCACGCATTGCAGCAGCGTGTCGGCACGCAGCTGGCTGCGCCACTGCGCGGGGTCGAACAGACGGCTGTCGTTGCCGGCCTCGCCGACGCGGCCGGCGCCCTTGTGCACCAGGCACAGCAGGCCGTCGCCATGGCGCCACAGCCCATCGGGTTGGGCCACCAGGCCACCGGCGCTGCAGATGAGGCGCTGACCGGCGTCGATCAGCGACTGCAGCGCGGGCGGCGGCGCACCGGCGTCGGCCAGCACCGGCAGCAGGCGCGCCACGGGATCGATGCAGGCGTCCACCACGGCGGGATCGAAGAAGTGCACCCGGGCGGTCACGCCCAGCAGCTCGGCCTCGTCGTGCCAGTTCAGCGGCGTGCTCATCGCGCTGCCTTTCCGGTGCTGTCCCAGGCCGTGACCAGCGGTGCGGACGCGGGCGGCGCCGGCACCGCCGGTCCGACCGGGCGCACATCGCTTGCCGCGCCCTGTCCCGGCCAACGCGGCGGACCGATGACGCGCCAGGCCGTCGCGATGGCGGCGCCCAGCGCCACCAGCACCACCAGGGTCTTCAGCGCCCCCAGCATCAGCGCCTGGCGCGGCGCCTCGCGGCCGCTCGGCACGTCACGGGTGGCGGCCGGGGCCGGGGGCATGGCGCCAGCCCAGGGTCGGGCCGGCGAACTGGCCGGCGAACTGGCGGGGGATGTGGCCGGCGCCGCAGTCTGCGATGCCGGCGGCGCGTCACCTGCCGCACCGGCGGCGGGCGCATCGGCGGCGGGTACATCGGCCGGCCGCGCCTCCAGCGGGTCCATCAGCACCCAGCGCACGCCCTCCACGCCTTCGCGGGTGAGTGCACGGGCCATCTTCACTTCGATCATCGGCGCGGGTCCTGCAGGCGGCGGTGGGCGGTGTTCATGCGCCCGCCTGGCTGGGTTCGGTGGCGGCGGTCCGGGCCGTCGAGGCGGTCAGGGCCTGCGCAGCGGCTGGCGCCTCGTCCGCCGCGGGCGCATCGGTGCCGGCACCCGGGCCGCGGGCCCGGCGCGCCGCGATCTCGGCCGCGCTGGCACGGGCCAGCTCGGCCAGCATGGTGCGCGCCAGCACCGCTGCGGGGGCCTCGCCAGGGCCGTCGGCCGCCACGGCATCGTGCACTGGCAGGCCATGATGGGCGTGCTGCAGCAGCGTGCACACCAGGCCCGCCACGGCGCCGAAGCCACCGTACAGCAGGGCCGGCGCCCAGGCCGCGCCGTGCAGGGCCACACCGGCAGCGGCCAGCGCGCAGCCGAGGCTGGTGCTGCCCAGCAGCAAGGGGCCGATCAGCGCGCGCATGGCGCATGGGCGCCGCATCGGCGCCGGCAGGTCACGAGACAGCTCATGCTCGGACTTGTCGGCCGCCGCCGCCGGAACTTGAGCCGCCCGCCAGCTGCGGCAGGCGCGCGGCGGGAATCAGCTCACGATGTAGGCCGCGGCGGCGGTGGCCACCAGCACGCCCTCGTCGCTGTGCAGGCGCATCTGGGTGGAGCCCACGCGCCCGCCCAGGCGGGTGATCTCGGCCGTGGCCACGAAGTAGCGGCCCAGGCCGGGGCGCAGAAAGTCGACCCGCAGGTCGATGGTGCCCAGCTTCAGGAAGCGGTGCATCACCTGCTCGGCGCTCTCGTGCGCATGCTTCTCGCTGGTGGCCACCATCAGCGCCCCACCGCCCAGGGCATCGAGCACCGCCGAGATCACGCCGCCGTGCAGCCGGCCGTAGTGGTAATGGCCCACCAGGTCGGGGCGCATCTCGAAGCGCATCACCAGTTCGGGGCGCAGCTGCTGCACCTTCAGGCCCAGCACCTGGTTGAAGGTGATGCGTTGCTCCACCAGTTCGGTGAGTTCGCGGTCGACTTTGGCCTGCTCTTCGGCACTGCGGCGCGGCAGGTGGGCGGTGGTGCTCATGCACCGAGGATAGCGCCCGGCTTGCCTATCATCGCCGCCGTGCAGCCCCGACTTTCCCTGCCGCTGGCCATGCCCCTGACCACCGACCCTTCGCCCATGCACCCGTTCGCCCACCCGTCCGTCCGCCTGCACGCCTGCCCGCACGCCCCCGCAACCGCCCAGCCGGCGCGCCAGACAGCGGCCCTGCCACGCCGCCAGGCCTCGCTGGCCCTGCTGCTGGCCCTGGCCGCCCCGGCGCTGAGCGCCCAGCGCGGCGACCCGGCACCGCGCGCCGTCACGCCGCGCGGCCCGCTGGGCGCCGACGAACTGCAGCAGATCGAGCTGTTCCGCCGCATCTCGCCGTCGGTGGTGCACATCACCACGCTGGAGGTGCAGCGCGACTTCTTCAACCGCGCCGTCGGCCAGGTGCCCAGCGGCACCGGCACCGGCTTCGTGTGGGACGCCGCCGGCCACATCGTCACCAACTTCCATGTCATCCGCGGCGGCAGTGCCGCCACGGTGACGCTGTCGGACCAGAGCACGCACCGCGCGCAACTGGTGGGCGCCTTTCCCGACCGCGACCTGGCGGTGCTGAAGATCGACGCCCCGCGCGAGAAGCTGCCGGCCATCCCCATCGGCCTGAGCCGCGACCTGCAGGTGGGCCAGAAGGTGTTCGCCATCGGCAACCCCTTCGGCCTGGACCAGACGCTGACCACCGGCATCGTCAGCGCGCTGAACCGCGAGATCGAGAGCTTCAACAACCGCAGCATCCGCGGCGTGATCCAGACCGACGCGGCCATCAACCCCGGCAATTCGGGCGGCCCGCTGCTCGACTCGGCCGGCCGGCTGATCGGCGTGAACACGCAGATCGCCAGCCCCTCGGGCGCCAGCGCCGGCATCGGCTTCGCGATCCCGGTCGACGAGGTCAACCGCGTGGTGCCGCGCCTGATCCGCGACGGCCGCATCACCCGGCCCACGCTGGGCATCGGCGCGGCCAGCGAGCAGATCCAGCGCGCGCTGCGTCTGCCCGAGGGCGTGGCCCTGGTGCAGGTGACGCCCGGCGGCCCGGCCGCCCGCGCGGGCCTGCAGCCCTTCAGCCGTGCGCGCGACGGCAGCATCGTGGCCGGCGACATCATCGTCGCCGTCAACGACGAGCCGGTGGCCAGCCTGGACGACCTGCTCACCGCGCTGGAGCGCCGCCAGCCCGGCGACACGGTGGTGCTGAACGTCTCGCGCGCCGGCCGCGGCCGCAAGGTGCAGGCGGTGCTGGCCCAGGGCGACTGAGAACCCTCGGGGGCATTTGCCATAGCGCAACCCGCGGGCAACATGCAGCGCGCAGCATCGGACCATGCAAGACCCCAAACGCATCCTGATCCTGCAAGGCCATCCCGACCCGGCCGGCGGCCACCTGTGCCACGCGCTGGCTGGCGCCTATGCCGAGGGCGCGCGCGAGAGCGGCCACACGGTGGAGGTGGTGACGATCGCCGCGCTCGACTTCCCGATGCTGCGCACGCAGGCCGAGTGGACGCAGGGCGAGTTGCCGCCGGCCCTGAAGCCTGCGCAGGAAGCCATCGCCCGGGCCGAACACCTGGTGTTCTTCTTCCCGCTGTGGCTGGGCGACATGCCCGCGCTGGTGAAGGCCTTCCTCGAACAGGTGGCGCGCCCGGGCTTCGCCTTCAAGCCCGGCGCCGACAACCCGTTCACGGCCAAGGGCCTGACCGGCCGCTCGGCGCGCGTGGTGGTCACGATGGGCATGCCGGCGCTGCTGTACCGCTTCTACTTTCGCGCCCACAGCGTGCGCTCGCTGGAGCGCAACGTGCTGGGCTTCGTCGGCATCGCCCCGGTGCACGAGACCCTGATCGGCATGGTCGACAAGCTGGGCGACAAGGGCGTGACGCGCTGGAAGGCCAAATTGCGCGCCCTCGGCCGCAGGGCGACCTGACCCGCCAGGTCATCGCCGCCCCAGGCGAACCCGCGTAACGTCTCCCGGGTGACGGACGCTGCCCCGAGCGGGCGGCGATAAACCGTCCCCCAGGAGACGACATGCCCGACCCGAACACGCCAGCCAGCGCCGACCAGCCCGAGCGCCACTACCGCATCTGCCCGCTGTGCGAGGCCTGCTGCGGCCTGGAGATCAGCACCCGCGGCACCCAGGTGGTGCAGGTGCGCGGCTGGGCCGGCGACACGCTCAGCGACGGCTACCTGTGCCCCAAGGGCGTGGCGATCAAGGACCTGCACACCGACCCCGACCGCCTGCGCCAGCCGCTGATCCGCCGCGGCGGCCGCAGCAGCCCGCTGGAGCCCGCCAGCTGGGACGAAGCCTTCGCGCTGATCGAGCAAAAGCTGCCGCCGATCGTGGCCGCGCATGGCCGCGACGCGCTGGCCCTGGTGGCCGGCAACCCGTCGGCGCACAAGATGGGCCTGCTGCTGTACTTCGCCCGCCTGGGCCGCGCCGCCGGCTCGAAGAACGTCTACTCGGCCAGCACGCTGGACCAGATGCCGCGCCAGCTGGCCAGCGGCCTGATGTACGGCCACTGGCTCAGCGTGGGCCTGCCCGACATCGCCCGCACCGAGCTGCTGGTGGTCATCGGCGCCAACCCGCTGGCCAGCAACGGCAGCATGTGGACGGTGCCCGACTTCCGCGGCAAGGCGCGCGACCTGAAGGCGCGCGGCGGCCGCCTGGTGGTGATCGACCCGCGACGCACCGAAACCGCGGCCATCGCCGACCAGCACCTGGCGATCCGCCCCGGCGCCGACGCGCAGCTGCTGGCCGCGCTGGTGCACACGCTGTTCGATGAAGGCCTGGTGCGCCTGGGCCCGGCCGAACCCTGGCTGAACGGTGTGGCCGAGCTGCGCCAGGCGGTGGCCGGCTTCACGCCCGAGGCGGTGGCAGCGCACTGCGGCATCGACGCCAACGTGATCCGCCAGCTGGCCCGTGACCTGGCGGCCACGCCACGTGCGGTGGTCTACAGCCGCATCGGCAGCTGCACGCAGACCTTCGGCACGCTGGCCTCGTGGCTGGTGGATGTGCTCAACGCGCTGACCGGCCACCTCGATGTGCCCGGCGGCCAGCTGTGGGCCAAGGCCGCCGCCTTCGCTGCCAACACCCAGGGCACGCCCGGCCGCGGTCGCGGCGTGGCCACCGGCCGCCACCACGCGCGGCTGAGCGGCGCGCCCGAGGTGTTCGGCGAACTGCCCATCGTGCAGCTGGCCGACGAGATCCTCACGCCCGGCCCGGGCCGGGTGCGCGCGGCCATCGTGCTGGGGGCCAACCCGGTGCTGTCGGCCCCCGGCGGCGCCCGGCTGGCACAGGCGCTGGACCAGCTCGACTTCATGGTCAGCCTGGACATCTACTGCAACGAGACGGCCAGCCATGCCGATGTCATCCTGCCCGGCCTGTCGCCGCTGGAGGAAGGCCATTACGACGTGCCCTTCCCGCAGCTGAGCTGGCGCAACACCGCGCGCTACAACCCGCCGGTGTTCGAGCGGCCCGCCGGCCAGCCGCCCGAGTGGCAGAACCTGCTGCGCCTGATCGCCATCCTGAAGGGCCACGGTGCGCAGGCCGATGTCCTGGCGCTGGACGACGAACTGCTGGCCGACGACCTGCGCCGCAGCGGTGTGGCCGACACCGCCGCCGTGATGGCGGCACTGCAGCCCTGGCAAGGCCCCGAGCGCCTGGTGGACCTGGCGCTGCGCAGCGGCCCGTATGGCGACGGCTTCGGCCGCCAGCCCGGCGGCCTGACGCTGGCCCGGGTGGCGGCGCAGCCCGGCGGCATCGACCTGGGCGAACTGCAGCCGCGCCTGCCCGAGGTGCTGCGCACGCCCAGCGGCAAGGTGGAACTGGCACCGCCGATGCTGCTGGCCGACCTGCCGCGCGCGCTGGCCGCGCTGGCCGAGCCGCCGGCCGAGATGGTCGTCATCGGCCGCCGCGACGTGCGCAGCAACAACAGCTGGATGCACAACCTGCCCACACTGGCCAAGGGCCCCGAGCGCTGCACGCTGCAGCTGCACCCGGCCGACGCGCAGCGCCTGGGCCTGGAAGACGGCGCGCTGGCCGCCATCTCCCGCGACGGGCGGCGCATCCAGGCGCCGGTGGAAGTGACCGACGCGGTGCCGCCGGGCGTGGCCAGCCTGCCGCATGGCTGGGGCCATGACCGGCCAGGCAGCCGCCTGCGCGTGGCCGCCGAGCGCCCGGGCGCCAACCTCAACGAGGTGCTCGATGCCCGGCTGATCGACCCGCTGTCGGGCAATGCGGTGCTGTCGGGTGTTGCAGTCTGTATCGAATCGGTGGCCTGACCCCCATGCCTGCAGGGATGTGACGACGCGCGTCATCACCTAACGTGAAGCGACCCGGCCGATCCGAATGCCGGCCCGCGGACCCGAAGGAGACACCATGCGCCGCACGCTCACGACACTGGCCGCCGCCACCCTGCTTTCCAGCGCCGCGCACGCGGTGCCCACGCAATGGACCGTGGCCAGCGGCGGCAACGGCCATTGGTACGAGTTCTTTCCTGAGCCAGTGTTGGCTGAGCTGGCCTACGTCCTTGCCGCCGGCGAAACCTACCAGGGCATGACCGGCTACCTGGCCACCCTCACCTCGGCCGCCGAGAACCAGTTCGCCTCGCTGACGGTTGCCCAGGGCAACACGGCCTGGCTGGGCGCCACCGACAACGGCGTCGAAGGCCAGTGGGTCTGGCGCAGCGGCCCCGAGGCGGGCCAGACGCTGACCTACCTGCCCTGGCGTTCCGGCGAACCCAACAATTGCTGCGGTGGCGAGAACTACCTGCAGACCAACTACGACTACAACACCGCACTCTGGAACGACCACGGCGGCCCCGGCAACCTCAATGCCCAGTACGGCTACCTGGTGGAGTTCAGCGCAGCGGTGCCCGAGCCGGCCAGCATGGGCCTGTTGGCCGCCGGGCTGGCACTGCTGGCGACTGCCGCGCGACGCCGCACGCGATGCCCGCTGGCCAGTGCGCTGGCTGAGACAGGTGCCGGCTTGGCATGACCGGCAGCGGCGGGCCACGGGCCGCCGGGCGGTGTGAACGGAAGGTCTGCCAAGGCTGATCCGTTAGACTGCCGGGTTCGCCAGGAGCCCCCGAAATGCAAGTCGTCTGCCTCGATCTCGAAGGTGTGTTGATCCCCGAGATCTGGATCGCGTTCGCCGAACGCACCGGCATCGCCGAATTCCGCCGCACCACCCGCGAAGAGCCCGACTACGACAAGCTGATGCGCTACCGCCTGGGCCTGCTGCGCCAGCACGGGCTCAAGCTCAAGGACATCCAGGACGTGATCGGCGGCATGGCCCCGATGGACGGCGCCAAGGACTTCCTCGACGAACTGCGCAGCCGCTTCCAGGTCATCATCCTGTCGGACACCTTCTACGAGTTCGCCGACCCGATGATGCGCCAGCTGGGCCGGCCCACCCTCTTCTGCCACAAGCTGGTGATCGACGCCGACGGCTTCGTGGCCGATTACAAGCTGCGCCAGCCCAACCAGAAGGCGCATGCCGTCAATGCGCTGAAGAGCCTGAACTTCCAGGTCATGGCTGCCGGCGACAGCTACAACGACACCGGCATGCTGGGCGCCGCCGACGCGGGCTTCTTCATCCACCCGCCCGAGAGCATCGTGGCGCAGTTCCCGCAGTTCCCGGTGAACCACAGCTATGCCGAACTGAAGGCCAACTTCGACGCGGCCTCGGCCCGCCTGCTGGCGCAGGTCAAGGCCTGATCGTTCCCGACCACGCGTGCTCCGGAGGGCTTGCCATGCGTGACCGCCTGCGCGAACTGGAACTGCTGGCCCCGGCGCGCGATGCCGACATCGCCATCGCCGCCATCGACCACGGGGCCGATGCGGTCTACATCGGCGGCCCCAGCTTCGGCGCACGCGAGAAGGCCGGCAACAGCGTGGCCGACATCGAGCGCGCGGTGCGCCATGCGCACCGCTTCGGCGCGCGCATCTTCGTCACGCTGAACACCATCCTGCGCGACGACGAGCTGGAAGACGCGCGCCGCCTGGTGTGGCAGCTGCACGGCGCCGGCGTGGACGCGCTGATCGTGCAGGACATGGGCCTGCTCGAGCTGGACCTGCCGCCGATGCAGCTGCACGCCAGCACGCAGACCGACATCCGCACGCCCGAGAAGGCGCGCTTCCTGCAGGACGTGGGCTTCAGCCAGATGGTGCTGGCGCGCGAGCTGACGCTGCCGCAGATCCAGGCCATCCGCGCCCAGGTGGACCGCGCGGTGATCGAGTTCTTCGTGCACGGCGCGCTGTGCGTGGCCTACTCGGGCCTGTGCAACATCAGCCATGCGCTCACCGGGCGCAGCGCCAACCGCGGCAGCTGCAGCCAGGAATGCCGCCAGGCCTATACCGTGACCGACGCGGCCGGCCACATCATCGCCCACGACAAGCATGTGCTGAGCCTGAAGGACAACGACCAGAGCGCCAACCTGCGCGCCCTGGTCGATGCCGGCGTGCGCAGCTTCAAGATCGAGGGCCGCTACAAGGACGTGGGTTACGTCAAGAACGTCACCGCGCACTACCGCCGGCTGCTCGACGAGATCCTCGACGGCCAGAAGCCGCGCGACGGCCGCGGCCTGCGCGCGGCCTCCAGCGGCCGCACCACGCTGTTCTTCACGCCCGACCCCGAGCGCAACTTCAACCGCGGCGCCACCGACTACTTCGTCACCGGCCGCAAGGAAGACATCGGCGCCTTCGACACGCCCAAGTACGCCGGCCTGCCGCTGGGCGAGGTGACCGCCACCGGGCCCGAGCATGTGGACGTGCAGCTGGCCGACGGCGTGGGCGCACTGGCCAACGGCGACGGCCTGACCTGGTGGGACCTGCAGGGCGAACTCAACGGCGTGCAGGCCAACACCGCCCGCCCGCTGGACGGTGACGCCGCCACCGCGCGCCGCTGGCGCGTGATGCCCAACGAGCCGGTGGCCGAGCTGAAGGACCTGAGGCGCGGCACCACGCTGTACCGCAACCGCGAGATGGCCTGGGACCGCACGCTCGACAGCAAGACCGCCGAGCGCCGCATCGCCGTTGACCTGCGCCTGGACGAGACCGGCGACGGCCTGCTGCTCACACTCACCGACGAGGATGGCCATGTCGGCCAGGCCGAGCTGGCCACCGCGCTGCAGCCGGCGCGCGACGCCGCCCGCGCCGAGGCCACGCTGCGCGAGGCCATCGCCAAGCTGGGCACCACGATCTTCGCGGCACGCGAGGTGGAGCTGGCCACCACCGAACCGTGGTTCGTGCCGGTGGGCGCGCTGAACCAGTTGCGCCGCGACGCCGTGGCGGCGCTGGAAGCCGCCCGCGCCGCCGCCTGGCAGCCGCTGCCGCGCGCCGTGCCGGTGGCGCCGCCCGTGCCCTACCCCGAGGACACGATCAGCTACCTGGCCAACGTCTACAACCACAAGGCGCGCGATTTCTACGCGCGCCACGGCGTGCAGGTCATCGAGTCGGCCTATGAGAGCCACGAGGTGCTGGGCGAGGCCAGCCTGATGGTCACCAAGCACTGCGTGCGCTTCTCCTTGAGCCTGTGCCCCAAGCAGGCCAAGGGCGTGACCGGCGTGCAGGGCACGATCCGCGCCGAGCCGCTGGTGCTCAAGCATGGCAATGACCTGCTGACGCTGCGCTTCGACTGCAAGCCCTGCGAGATGCACGTGGTGGGCCGCATGCAGCCGCATGTGCTGCGCGAGGCCACGGCGCAGTTGCAGGCCGCCCAAGCGCAGGCGGTGCCGATGCAGTTCTACCGCTCGCGCCCGGCGCCGGCCGCGCGGCGCTGAACAGCGCGTCGGCGGGCCGGGCGCCGGTTCAGGTGCACTCAGGCGCGGTCAGGCCGCCCTGCCCACCAGCGTGAAGCGGTCGGCGTTGTCACGCAGCCAGTCCAGCCCGGCCTGCCCGCCGTGCTCGGCCGGGTGGAAATCGGCCTGCAGGTAGGCCCGCCAGGGCCCGTACATCTGCGGCACCAGGCCACCGCGCCCGAACAGCACGCGCCAGCCGCTCACCCAGGTGGACGGCCGCCACCAGGTGCCGTCGTGCCACAGGTTGTTGACCGTCTGGCGCAGCGCGTCGCAGACGAAGTTGAACGACACCACGCGGAAGATGCGCAGCCGCCATTCCTCGTTGCCGCCGAGCGCGCGGTAGAGCTCGAAGGCTGTGCTGCGGTGCTCGCTCTCCTCGCTGGCATGCCAGCGCCACAGCAGCGCCATGCGCGGGTCTGCGCCCGCCAGCGGCTCGTCGCGGGCCAGCAGGTACTCGGCCAGGATGGCGGTGAAATGCTCGGCCGCCGCCGTAACCGCCAGGTGCAGGCGCACATCCTTGCCGTCCAGCCGCGCCAACCGGCGGCGCGAGCGCGGCTCCCAGTGGTTCTTCAGGCCCTGTTGTTCGAGTTGCGCGTTGTACAGGCTGTGCAGGCGGCGGTGCGTGGCCTCCTGGCCGATGAAGCCCTTGACCTCGGCCTCGAACGGCGCGCGCTGCGCCTCGGGCAGGGTCTGCAGCCCGGCGCGCACCGAATCGATGAAGAACTGCTCACCGAACGGAAAACTCATCGACAGCGCATTGAAGAACGCGCTGCGAAAGGGGTCACCGCCGTTCCAGTGACGCGCGAACGGCGTTTCCAGGTCCACCAGCAGGCGGCGTACGGGCAGGTCGGTCATCATGGCCGGCGCTCCGGGTGTGGGATCAAACAATGGTACCAGCGGGTACCGAACCAGGCCAGATGGTGGACCCGGGTGTTTCCCCAGGCACGGGCGGCGCGGCGGCCAGGGGCCGCATGGCATCATGCCCTGCGATGGCCGATTCCAATCCTGACCACCGCCACCGCCTGCTTGAGGCCATGGCCCGCAGCGTGGCCGCCAAGGGCTATGCCGCAGTCACCATTGCCGACCTGGCGGCCGAGGCCCGCGTCTCCAAGCGCAGCTTTTACGAGCATTTCAGCGACAAGGCCGAGTGCTTCGCCGCGCTGTACGAGGCGGCCAGCCTGAACTCGCTGCGCGTGCTGCGCGAGGCGCTGGATGTGCAGCGCGACTGGCATGCCCAGGTCGAGCAGGCCCTGGCAGCCTACCTGGGCCACCTGGCCGGCAACCCGGCGCTGCTGGCCACGCTGTTCATCGACATCATGGCGCTGGGCCCGGGTGGCCTGGCCGCACGGCGGCGCAGCACGCAGCGCTTTGCCGACTTCATCGTCGCGGTGGCCGGCCCCGCCCTCGGGCGCGAGCAGGCCGTGGCCATCGTCGGCGGCATCCACGAGTGGGTGCTCGAGGCGGTGGAGGCCGGCCAGATCGAGCGCCTGCCCGCGCTGGCCGGCCCCGGTGCGCGCCTGGTGCGCGCGGTGATCGACGGCCAGCCCTGAGCAGCAGAGGCCCGGCCATCGCGCCGGGCCTGGCGGCCCGGCGCATTCAGGCCGCGCCGGTCAGCGCGGCGCGCGGCGACGGGCCAGCATGCCCACCAGGCCCAGGCCGGCCAGCATCAGTGCGTAGGTCTCGGGCTCCGGCACCATCTGCGCCATGCCCAGCGTGCTGCTCTGGATGAAGTCGCCGTAGGCCGACAGCACCATGCCGCCGAAATAGGTGCCGTAGGTGCCCGACACCTGGTCGGGCCAGTTGCCGCCGAAGGTGTTGTTGCCGAACAGCATCCACTGACCATTGCGCTGGATGAACGACGGGCCGCCCGAGTCGCCGCCACCGATGTTGCCTTCCACGCCGGTGGGCAGGTACCCGACGTTGGACAGGCCCAGCTGCCGCCAGGTGTCCTGGCGCTGACCACGGTAGTCCACGCCATCGAAGTCGGCGTACCAGACCTCGGCCGCGCCGGCAGCGAAGCCCTGCTCGTCGTCCAGGTCGTACAGGTCGGCGGTGTTCTTGGCCACCTTCTTGACGTAATAGTTGGCGGTGCCGCTGACATGGCCGACCTGGCCGGTGCCCGAGGTGCCGTAACCCACCATGGTGATCAACTCACCTTCCTGCGGCGCGCCGTTGTAGATGCCGTAGATCTTGGCGGCGGTGGGCGCCTTCTCGGACAACGTGATGATCGCCAGGTCGTCGTTCAGGCAGCCCGACGTGCCGTCCGGGCACACGTTGAAGCCCATGTACGCGTCATTCATGCGGTAGGCCTGGGCCGCGATGCGCGTGGTGCCTGCCAGGTTGCTGGTCGGGTTGTTGAAGTTGAAGTTGACGGCCAGCGTGTCGACGCCGCCGCTGAGGTTCATGCCCTTGCCGTCGTCGGCCTTGTCCACGCAATGCGCGGCGGTGAGCACGTGCCAGGGCGAGATCAGCGCGCCCGAGCAGATGTAGGCCGCTGCGGCCGAGGTGCCCGCATCGAACACCGTGCGCACGCTGACCACGCCGCTGAAGGGCGAGGTCGGCACGTTGGCATCGACCAGGCGCGACGCCACGTAGGCGCCGTTGCCGGCCAGCACCAGCCGCGTGTTGTCGGCGCCGGTGGCTGCCAGCTGGCTGGCCACACTCTGCGCCTGCACGGCCCCGGTGGCACCCAACAGCAACGCGGCCGCGAGGGCAACACGGGACAGGGACTTGTTGGACATGTAGAGACTCCGTTCAATCGTGGTGGTGGATGACCGCGACGGCACTCTTGTGAAGTGCCATCGTCCCGGTCGCGGGGCCATGTCGGCATGCCGCCTCGCCGGCCGTTCGATCGGTCATTCGATCGGCCGGGCCAGGCGCCCGCAACGGGAGGCCGGAGGCTATGCAAGGACAGGACCCGCCGCACCGCGTGGATTCCCGCAGCCCCTGTGTCCCGTGTGTGAACGGATCGAAAATCTTCTGCAAAGACAGGCACTTGCGATCACCCGGACCGCCCCCCCGGAACGAGGGGCCGCCGGTTCGCAGGCGCAGCCGGGCGCCGGTTCAGCCCCGGCCGACCAGGCGCCGCAGGCCCAGCCACTGCTGGGCCCAGAAGCCGTGGCCGTAGTCGCGGCCTTCCAGCTGGTCGCGGATGCCGGTGGGCTGCAGCGGCGCGTCGAAGCGCGCGGTGCCGAACACGATGTCCCACACCGGGAACAGCACGGCGAAGTTGCAGCCGCCCAGGGTGCCGGCGCCGGCCGATTCATGACCCAGGCCGATGGCGTGGTGGCGACGGTGGTAGTCGGGGCCGACGATCAGCCGGCCCAGCACCGGGCCGAAGCCGAGGCGCACATTGGCATGCGACAGGCTCTCCACCAGCTGCGTCACCGCCACCAGCGCGATGAACTGGCCCGGCGGCACGCCCACCGCGAAGGCCAGCAGCACGAACACGCCGTCGCGCAGCAGGTCGTCGAGCAGGTGGTTGCGGTTGTCGGTCCACATCGTCATCTGCCGCTGGCTGTGGTGCACCGCGTGCAGCTGCCACCACCAGTTCAGGCCATGCTGGATGCGGTGGTACCCGTAGTCGACGAAGTCGAACAGCAGCAGGTACAGGCAGAAGCTGACCAGCGGCCGGTCGGTCAGGCCCGGCCACAGGTGGTCGAGCTCCAGACCCATCACGCCATGCAGGCTGGCCTGGCCGCGAGCCCAGTCCCACAGCGGGTCGATGCTGAAGAACAGCACCAGACGCACCAGGCCCAGGCGGTGGATCAGCGTGTAGACGATGTCGGTGCGCACCGCCGCGCGGTCGGTCACCGGCTCCAGCGGACGCCAGCGTTCCAGCGTGCGCAGCACCGCCAGCATCACGGCGATCTGCAGCACGCCCACCATCAGCCAGGCCGTGGCCCGGAAGCCGTCGGACAGCAGGTTGCCCAGGCCCAGCGTGAACATCAGCGGCTGCACCGCGTGCTCGAACAGCCAGCCCTGGGCGGCGTCAAAGAGGTCGGTGAGGCTGCCCATCAACGGGTCTCCGGTGGCGCGGCGGCGCGGCCCAGCGTGGGGTGATCGCGCAAGGTGGCAAAGCAGAAGCCCCGGGCCTTCAGGCCCTCGATCAGTGGCTCCAGCACGGCCGGCGCCCAAGGCTCGCGCCGCGACCAGATGCCCAGGTGGGCCACCAGGATGTCGCCCGCGCGGATGCCGGCCAGTGCGCGCTGCAGCAGCTGCGCATTGGGATAGCGCTCGCTGGGCAGCTCATCGCCCAGAAAGCCGGCCGGCGCCCAGCCGACATGGGTGTAGCCGCAGGCCTGGGCCGCGGCCAGCAGGGCCGGCGAGGTCTTGCCGCCCGGCGCGCGGAACAGCGGCAGCATGGCTTGGCCGGTCATGGCCTGGAAGCGCGCCGCCGGGCGCTTGAGCTCGGCGCAGTAGGCCGCCGGCGTGAGGCGCACACGCTGGCCGGCCTGCGGACCCATCGACGGCCGGGTGTCGAAGCCGCCATCACCGCCGGCCGCATGATCGGCCAGCCAGCTGTGGTGGTCCCAGGTGTGGGTGCCGAAGGCATGGCCCTCGGCGGCACGGGCGCGCCACCAGGGTGCCCAGTGGTCGTCCAGGCTCCAGCCGCCGGTCTGGGTGCGCTCGTTGGCCAGGAAGAAGGTGGCCTTGACCTGCTGGCGCTCGAGCACGTCGGCGATCAACTCGGCCACGCCCATGTGGCCAGTGTCGAAGGTCAGGTAGAGCGGCTTGTCACAGGACGGCGCGGCCTGTATCGCCTGGCCGGCAAACAAGGCCAGGGCCACACAGGCTGCACGCAGCGGGAAATCAGATCCTGGAGGCATGGTTCAGCGTCCAGATGCCGTGCGGCGAGCGCCCCACGCTCACCTGCCGCAGCACCTTGCGCGCCTCCACGTCGATGACGCTCATCTTGCCGGCCCAGCGCGAGCTCAGCAGCAGGGTCTTGCCGTCGGCCAGCAGTTCCATGCAGTCGGGGCCGCTGGGGCCCGGCAGCTCGGCCACCACGCGCACGGCCTGGGTGTCGATCATGCTGATGGTGTTGGCCACGCGGTTGCTGACGAACAGGTGCTTGCCGTCGCCGCGCGAGCGGAAGGCGTGCGCGCCATCACCCGTGGGCAGGCGCTGCAGCAGGCGCGCCGGCGAGACGGTGAGGTCGTAGATCTCCACCACCTTGTCGCCGGTGAGGCCGACGAACAGGCGCTTGTCGTCGGGCGTCAGGTAGACGTCGGCCGGCATCTTGCCGGTCTTGACCTTCCAGCGCACCGCCTGGGTGGCCAGGTCGATGGCGATCAGCTCGTCGCTGTCCTGCAGGCTGCTGTAGACCACCGTGCTCTTGCTGTCGATGGTCAGGTGGCTGGGCGTCTTGGGCGCGGCGATGCGCTTGGCCAGCTTCAGCGGCTGGGCCGTGTCGGCCGGCTCCCAGCGGTACAGGTCGATGTGGTCGAGCCGGTTGGCCGCCGTGACGAACCACTTCATGTCGGGCGAGAAGCGCAGCTGGTACGGATCGACGATGCCGGTCAGCGTGCGCTGCACCTCGGCCGTGACCGGATCGACGAAGGTCAGCGAGTTGGACAGCGCATTGGCCACCAGCAGGCTCTTCTCGTCCGGCGTCAGGTACAGGTGGTGCGGCTCCTTGCCGGTGGGGATGCGCTTGCGCTCGGTGAACGTGGCCTGGTCGATCACGCTGATCGTCGCGTCCAGCGAGTTCAGCACGAAGATCGGGTGCAGCCCCGGCGGCGGCGCGGCCTGCGCCTCGGCACCCCAGGGCGCCAGCGCGGCGCCAACGGCGGGCGCCAGGCCCAGCGAGAGCGCCTGGCGGCGCGACAGAAGAGCAGGAAGACGGGACGGATGGCTGGGGTTCACGGCAGGCGGGCGGCCGACCCGCAGCCGCCCTGCGCCAGGGCGTCGCCCGGGTCGAGATTCAGGCAGCCCGGTAGTTTAGGTGGACAGCCCGGCCGCGCCGGCGCTGTGTGATTGTTCCAGCGCAGATCCGGGCCGCCCCGGCGGCGTCATTCGTCGTCGCCACCGCCCAGGATGCCACCCAGCAGGCCGCCGCCGGCCACGCCGGTGAGCACCGAGCCCTGCTCGCGCGAGCCGCCGTTCTGCGGCGCGGCCGCGAACACGCGGCTGGCCAGGCGGCTGAACGGCAGGCTCTGCAGCCACACCGTGCCCGGCCCGGTGAGCTTGGCGAAGAACAGGCCCTCGCCGCCGAACAGCGCCGTCTTGATCTTGCCGACGTACTGGATCTCGAAGTTGACGTTGGGCGTGAAAGCCACCACGCAGCCGGTGTCGACCATCAGCGTCTGGCCCGGCTGCAGCTCGCGCCGCACCACGGTGCCGCCGGCATGCACGAAGGCCAGGCCGTCGCCCTCGAGCTTCTGCATGATGAAGCCCTCTCCGCCGAAGAAGCCCACCGACAGCTTCTGCTGGAAGTAGATGCCCAGGCTGACGCCCCGCGCCGCGCACAGGAAGCTGTCCTTCTGGCACACCAGCATGCCGCCCAGCTGGCGCAGGTCCATCGGGATGATCTTGCCGGGATACGGCGCACTGAAGGCCACGCGCTGCTTCTGCGCCGCATGGTTGGTGTAGACCGTGGTGAACAGCGATTCGCCGGTGATCAGGCGCTTGCCGGCGCCCAGCAGCTTGCCGAAGAAGCCGCCGCCGCCCTGGTTGCTGCCGTCACCGAAGACGGTGTCCATGCCGACGCCGGCATCCATGAAGAACAGGCTGCCGGCCTCGCCGACGGCGGCCTCGCCGGGGTCGAGCTCGACCTCGACGAACTGCATCTCCGAACCCTTGATCTCGTAGTCGACGACATCCATGGCCATGACGATTGCTCCTTGAGACGGAAAAAAACGGCGCGATGCTACCCAAGTCAGATGGCTTTGCGCGGCCCGGGCCGCCAGAAGCCCGCCAGCGCCACGGCGATCAGCACCGCCGCCAGCCCCCAGCGCGGCTGCCAGGCCAGCGCCTGGCCCACCAGGATGGGCGAGAGCAGCCCGCCCAGCGTGTAGGCCAGCACCAGCACGGCCGTGGCCTGCACCAGCGCCGGGCCGTGGCCGGCATCGGCATGCAGGTGGCCGATCTCGGTCATCGCCAGTGTGTAGAGGCCCGCGCCGGCCGCGCCCCACAGCAGCACCACCGGCCAGGCCAGCCAGCCACCGCCCGGCATGGCCACCCAGGGCACGGCCAGCGCACCCGCCAGGCACAGGCCCACGCCGATGCGGCGCAGGCGCTCGCGCGGCAAGCGGTCGGCCAGTTCGCCCACCGGCGCGGCGGCCAGCGTGCTGCCCAGGCCCGACAGGGTGACCAGCAGCGCCGCGGCCGCCTCGCTCCAGCCCAGGCTCAGGCCCCACAGCGGCAGCGCGCCCGACAGGCCGGCCTCGAAGAAGCCGCCCACCAGGCCGGTGACCATCACCACCGGCGCCGCGCGCACGGCGGCCAGCAGGCCGGGCGATGCGGCCGCAGTGCCCTCCCCGGCCGCGCCCTCGGGCGCCGCGCCGAGCTCAGGCGCCCGGATGAAGGCCAGCAGCGCCAGGCTCAGCGCGCACAGGCCCCAGACGATCCAGCCGATCTGGTGCAACGTGACACCGCGCGACAGCGCCGCCGCCAGCAGTGCCGGGCCCAGCATGAAGGTGCCGCCGATCAGCGTGGAGAACAGGCCCATCACGCGGCCGCGCCGCTCGGGCGGTGCCAGCCGGGCGATCAGCGCCTCACTGAGCACCCAGCGCAGCGCGCCGGCCATGCCCGACACCGCGTTCAGCAGCGCCCAGCCGGGCACGCTGTCGGTGAGCTGGATGGCGGCGGTGGTCAGCACCGGCAGGCCGCCGCTGAGCAGCAGCGCGCGGCTGGTGCCCAGGCGCTGCACCAGGCGCGTGGCCAAGGGCGTGACCAGCAGCACGCCCAGCCAGCCGCTGGCCGCGAACAGGCCCGACAGCGCCGTGCCCAGCCCGCGTGCCTGCAGCTGGAACAGCAGCAGCGGCCCGAAGACGAAGATCGCCGTCAGCTCGACGAAGGTGGCGGCGAACAGCAGCGCCAGGCTGCGCCGGTGCGCGCCGGCGCCCATGGAGGCGGTCACGCTCAGCGCGGGCTCTCGTAGAACACCCAGTTGGTGCCCTGGTTGCTGACCTCGAAGTACACGCGCTTCTCGTCGGCGTCGGCCACGCCGTTGAGGTTCTCGTCCAGCACGCCGTAGCCGTAGCGGTAGTTGCGCGGCGTGCCGTCCTCGGTGCCGTAGGCGGTGGAGAGCTTGTCGATCTTCAGGAAGCGCTTGACGACCTTGTCGCCGCCGTAGACCTCCAGCACGCCGTTGGTGCCGGTCCAGTTCTGGATGCTGCGGCGGATCTCGTTCTGCTTCTCCTGCGTGCAACCCACGGCCAGCACGGCGGTGGCGGCCAGGCCGGCGAGCGCCACGCCTCGCCTCATCGCGTGCCCTCGTCCTTGGTGCCGAAGATCTTGTCGCCGGCGTCGCCCAGGCCCGGGATGATGTAGCCGATCTCGTTGAGGTGGCTGTCGATGGCCGCCGTCCAGCAGCGCACCTCGGGGTGGGCGGCGTTCAGCGCGGCGATGCCCTCGGGCGCGGCCACCAGCACCAGCGCGCGGATGTCCTTGCAGCCGCGGGCCTTGAGCAGGCTGATGGTGGCGATCATCGAGCCGGCGGTGGCCAGCATCGGGTCGATGATGATGGCGGTGCGCTCGTCGAGCTGACCGACGAACTTCTCGAAGTAGTTCACCGGCTGCAGCGTCTCGTGGTCGCGCGCCAGGCCCACCACGCTGACCTTGGCGTTGGGCACCAGGTCGAGCACGCCGTCCAGCATGCCCAATCCCGCACGCAGGATGGGCACCACCGTCACCTTGCGGCCGGCGATCTGCTCCACCTCGGTGGGGCCGCTCCAGCATTCGATGGTGGTCTTCTCGATCGGGAAGTCGGCCGTGGCCTCGTAGGCCAGCAGACGCGCCAGCTCGTGCGTGAGCTCGCGGAACTTCTTGGTGGAGATGTCGGCCTCGCGCAGCAGGCCGATCTTGTGGCGCACGAGCGGGTGTTGGACGGCGATGACAGGCATGGCAGTGTGAGGTGGGTCAGCGGTGTGCGCCCAGTGTAGCCAGCGCCCGGCCGGCTCAGAGCCCGTCGAGCAGCGCCGGCAGCAGCGTGGCCGCGGTGCCGCGCAGGCACTGGTCGGCCTCGTCGTCGACCTCGCTGGCCTCGGGGTTCAGGATGGCCACCCAGGCACCGGCGCGGTGCGCCCGCGCCACCAGGCCGGCGGCCGGCCACACCGCGCCCGAGGTGCCCACCACCAGCAGCACGGCGGCGGCATCGACGGCCCGCTGCGCGGCGTCGAACACCGCCAGCGGCAGCGGTTCGCCGAACCACACCACGTCGGGGCGCACCAGGTTGCCGCAGCGCTCGCAGTGCGGCGGGCTGCCAGCCAGCGCCCAGTCGGGGTGGCAGCCCGGATCGCGCCGGCAGCGATCGAGCCAGCGCTCACCCAGGACGTCGCCATGCAGGCGCAGCGCGTCGGTGTTGCCGGCGCGCTGGTGCAGGTCGTCCACGTTCTGCGTGATCACCGTCAGCCGGCCGGGGTGGCGCTGCGCATAGGCGCCCAGCGCCCGATGGCCGGCGTTGGGCTGGGCGGCACGCACGCCGGCGCGGCGCTCGGCGTACCAGTCCCACACACGGGCCGGATCGGCGCGAAAGCCGGCCTCGCTGGCCAGCTGCATCGGATCGAAGCGCGACCACAGGCCGCTCATCGCATCGCGGAAGGTGGCAATGCCGCTCTCGGCGCTCATGCCGGCGCCGCTGAGCACGCACCAGCGCGGCGCCGCCGCCAGGCGTTCGCGCAGCGTGGCGAGGGCCTCGGCATGGGCCATCGCGCGTCAGGCCGGGTCAGGCCGCATCACCGGCCGCATCACCGGCCACATCGTTGCCGGCCTCGGCCGCGCGGCGCTGCCGCAGCGCCTCGTACAGACACACGCCGGCCGCCACCGAGACATTCAGGCTCTCCACCGCCCCGCTCATCGGGATGCTGACCAGCACGTCGCAGGTCTTGCGCGTGAGCTGGCGCATGCCCGGCCCCTCGGCGCCCATCACCAGGCACACCGGGCCGGTGAGGTCCAGGTCGTACAGCGTCTGCTCGGCGTCGTCGGACAGGCCGACGATGCGGATGTCGCGCTCCTTCAGCTCGTTCAGGCTGCGCGCCAGGTTGGTGACCATCAGGTAGGGCATGGTCTCGGCCGCGCCGCTGGCCACCTTGGCCACCGTGGCGTTCAGGCCCACGGCATGGTCCTTCGGGGCGATCACGGCATGCGCGCCCGCGCCGTCGGCCACGCGCAGCACGGCGCCCAGGTTGTGCGGATCGGTCACGCCGTCCAGCGCCAGCACCAGCGGCGCGCCGGCCACGCCGTCCATCACGTCGTCCAGCGAGTGGCTGCGCGCCACCGCCTTGACACGCGCCACCACGCCCTGGTGGCGCGGGCTGCCGGCCAGCTTGATCAGCCGCCCGTCGTCGCTGTCGACGATCTTGGCGCCGGCGGCCTGGGCCCGCTCGACGAACTGGCGCATGCGCGCGTCGCGCCGGCTGGCATCGACATGGATCTCGACGATGGATTGCGGGGCGGTCTTCAACCGCACGGTGACGGCATGGAAGCCGAACAGGACCTGGGCACTCATGGGGCGACTGTACCGGCTGCCGCCGCGTCGCCGCCCGGCACCACGGTGTCGGGACGGGCGGCGGCCTGCAGCGAGCGCGCGTCGTCGATGCGTGCGATGCGCACCTGGGCGCCGTAGCTGCGGTAGGTATCGTGCAGGTGCTGCAGCCGCGCCAGCAGCGCATCGGCCTGCGGGATGGCGCTGCCGTGGCGGCGCACCGTCTGCATCGCCAGGTCCATCAGCTTGGCGTTGAGCGAGCGCTCGGCGGCACTGAGCAGGATGCTGGCCGCAGCCGCCGGCTCGCCGGCCACGGTGCGCGCCACCGCCTGCTCGGCGATGCCGTTGATGCGCTCGAACTCGTCGCGCACCGCGTCCATCAACTCGGGCCGGGCGCGCACGGTGGCACACAGCAGGTCACACGTGGTGCGCGAGACCGCGAAGCGCGCGCCCAGCTGTGCCACCTTCTCGGGCAGCTCGGCCAGGTGCAGCTCGCTGCTGTCCAGCCGGGCCAGCACCATCATCAGGTTGCAGGCGGCTTCGAACTCGAAGTCGGGCGCGTCGATCTCGGCCAGCAGGCCGCGCACCTCGGCCACGGCCTCGACCACGCGCCGCTCCAGCAGCGCCAGGAAGATCGACACCACCGCCTCGAAGCGGCGCAGCCGCGCGCTCTGCGGTGCCTGCGCGCGCGAGCGGCGCAGCATGTTCAGCGCCAGCGCCAGTCCGCGGGCGTCGCCGCGGTCGAACTGGATCGTGGCCAGCAGCGTCAGCCCCTGCAGATCGAACACCTTGGACGCGATGCCCAGCTTGACCGCCTGCATCAGCGCGATCGCGGCCTCCTTCACGTCGCCGAAGTAGAACTGCAGCAGCCCCAGCTTGACGAGCCGCGCCACGCTGTTGGGCGTGAGCTTGCTGGCCTGGCGCAGCGTGGCGATGGCGGCGGCCGTGTCGCCCTGCTCGAACTGCACGCGGCCCATCACGTCGTAGGCGTCGGTGTAGCCGGGTTGGTCGCCGATCAGCCCTTCCAGCGTGCGCCGCGCCTGGAACACCGAGCCGGCTTCGGTCTGCGCCCGCGCCAGGCCCAGCCGCGCCCAGGGCAGCGCGCCGTTGGCCACCACCGCCTCCAGCAGTCGCGCCGAGTCGGCCGGCCGGCCCAGGCGCAGCCACAGGTCGGCGGCGATTCGTGCGGCCTGCAGCCAGGCGATGCCGCGCTCGTCGGCTCGCGCCTGGGCCAGCTCGGCCGCCTGCTGGAACTGCTTGTCGGCGATCAGCGCGAACACGTCGGCCAGCGCGCGCTTGCGCTCGCGTGCCTGGGTCAGGCGCACGCGCAGGGCCTCGGCCGTGTGCGGCTTGAGCAGGTAGGCGTCCAGTGCCACCTCGGCGGCCTCGGCCACATGGCCGTAGTCGGCCTCGCCCGAGATCATCACCACCACCGTGTGCAGCGGCAGGATGCCCGATTGGCGCAGGTCGTCCATCAGTTCCTGGCCGCTCATGCCCTCGCCGGGAAAGTGGTAGTCGCACAGCACGATGTCGAAGGGCCGGATCTCGAGCATGCCGCGCGCGTCCTGCGGCCGCACCGCCTGCTCGATGCGCTTGACGCCGAACTCGCGCAGCATGTTCACCAACGTGCGGCGCGAGCTGGGGTTGGCGTCCACCACCAGCGCCAGGGCCTGGTCGATGTCGGTGTCCAGCGGCTTGCTCATACCGGCTCAGTGACGCCAGGCGCCGGCCGCCAGCAGCGCACCGATCATCAGCGGCTGGTGCACCATGTAGACCGTGAGCGGCCGCCGGCCCAGCCAGCCCAGCGGCCGCGTCCAGGCCGGCACGGCACCGTGCAGCCACTGCGGCCGGCGCGTCCGCAGCGCCTGTGTGGCGGCCACGCCCCACAGCATCACGCCCAGCCAGGGCAGCACCGGCACCCAGTCCTCGGTGACCGGCTTGCGCGTCACCAGCCCCACCCAGTTGCCCAGGCGGGTGTCGAACAGCGGATGCGCCACCCAGGCGGGCAGTGCAACGGCCAGTGCCCCCACCGGCCACATCCAGCCGGTGCGGCCGGGCCAGCGCGTGCCGGCCAGACGCACCAGCAGCAGCATCGCGGCCATGCCGTGCAGCACGCCAAAGCTGATCCAGCTGCGCGGAAACATCAGCGCCGAACCGGCCGACACCGCCAGCGCACAGGCGGCCACCTGCGCCCAGCGGCGCCAGAAGCGTGGCCAGCCCTGCCCCGCGGCCGTGGCCAGCGCCTGCCCGGCCCCGGCGCACAGCAGGAACAGGCTGACGATGGCGGTGCGCTGCGTGGTCCACAGCGGATCGCGGTAGAAATCCTGCGGCGTGGCCAGCCAGCCCAGGTGGTTCAGGTCGAAAGCCAGGTGGTAGCCGACCATCCACACGATGGCGGCACCCCGCAGCGCGTCCAGGCGGTCGGCGCGGCGCGTTTCAGCCACCGGAAACAGGTCTGCGTTTCATTGACACGCCTCACTGTACGCCCGCCGCAGGCCGACGCGCGGCGCGCCACGCCCGGCCGGGGTGGGGGCACCTAGAATGCGGCCGGCACGCAACGCTCCGTCGGCCACGGGGCCGCCGCGTCCATCTGCCCGTAGCTCAACTGGATAGAGCAGCTGCCTTCTAAGCAGCAGGTCGGGGGTTCGAGTCCCTCCGGGCAGGCCAGCCGGGCCCGGCGCCTGCGCAAAGCCCCTGGAAAGCCCTGCTCCACGGTGGAACAGGCGCGGTGATACGCTTGTGATTTAGTTAGCTCACCTAAGCAAGTGCCGCCCGACGAGACCCTCGCCGCCCCCAGCCCCGCCGAGTGCGCCGATGCGGTGCTCGACGTGGTGCCAGCGGTGATGGACGCGGTGCGCGACGCGATGCGCCGGCATGCCGACGCGCACTTCTCGGTGCCGCAGTTCCGCTGCCTGAATTTCATCCACCGCCAGCCCGGCTGCGCCGTGGGCGCGGTGGCGGCCTTCCTGGGCGTGACCATGCCCACCGCGTCGGCCATGGTCGACCGCCTGGTGCGCGCCGGCGCGGTGCGCACCGAGACCGCCCCCGACGACCGCCGCCGCACGCAGCTGCACATCACGCCCGAGGGCCGTGCACAGCTGCGGCAGATCCGCCGCGCCGCCCACGCCGACCTCAGCCGCGCGCTGGCCCGCCATTGCGCCGCCGACCTGCAGGCCCTGCAGCAAGGCCTGGCCGTGCTGCAGCGCAGCTTCTCGGCGGCCTGAGGCCGCCCGCTGTGCGCTGGCCCCGCCCCCGACCGGACGACCCGCCCGTGACCCACCGCCCCCTGCCCTTGCACCGATCGCCCATGCGCTCCAGGCCCGTTCCTTCCTCCGCACCGTGGACAGCGCTCGCGCTGGCTGCCCTGGCCCTGCTGACCGGCTGCGGCCCGCGCAGCGAGCCGTCCGCCGCGCCGGCACCCAACCCGGCAGGCCAGGCGGCCCCCTCGGGCACGGCCCCGGCCTCGGCGCCAGTGCCGGCCGGCGGCGCGGCCTCGGGGGGCGCAGCCGCTCCGGGCGCGGCCGCGTCGGCGCCACCGGTCAGCGTGACCCTGGTGCGCGCCCAGCAACGGGATCTGGCCGTGCAGCTCACGGCCACCGGCACCGTGGTGCCGCTGTCCAGCGTGGATGTGCGGCCGCAGATCAGCAGCGTGGTGGCCAAGGTGCACATCCGCGAAGGCCAGTTCGTCAAGGCCGGCGAGCCGCTGTTCACGCTGGACGCGCGCAGTGACGAGGCCAACGTGGCCAAGGCCCGGGCCCAGCTGGCGCGCGACGAGGTGGCCATTGCCGACGCCCGCCGCAACCTGGCGCGCAGCCGCGAGCTGCTGGCGCAGAACTTCGTCTCGCAGACCGCGGTGGACACCGCACAGACCGCGCTGGACACGCAGATCGCCCAGCGCGATGCCGACCGCGCCGCGCTCGAGGCGGCGCAGGTGCCGCTGTCCTATGCCCGCATCGCCGCGCCCAGCGCCGGCCGGGTGGGCACGATCGCGGTGTTCCCGGGCAGCGCGGTGCAGGCCAATGTCACCAGCCTGGTCACGATCACGCGGCTCGATCCGGTCAACGTGGCCTTCAACCTGCCGCAGCGCCACCTGCCCGACCTGCTGGCCGCGCTGGGCGCCCCCGCCGGCAAGGACGGCGCCAAGGGGGATGCGAAGGGCGGCCCGAAGGCCGGCGCTCTGGTCAGCGCCACGCTGCCCGACGGTGGCGGCACGGTGCAGGGCCGCCTGGGCTTCGTGGACAACGCGGTGGACGCCGCCACCGGCACGGTGAAGGTCAAGGCCGAGTTCGACAACCGCCGCAACCAGCTGTGGCCGGGCGCCTTCGTCAACGTGTCGCTCACCGTGCGCACCATTCCCGGCGCGGTGCTGGTGCCGCAGGCGGCAGTGATCCACAGCGCGCGCGGCAGCTTCGTCTACACCGTCAAGGACGGCAAGGCGCAGCCGCGGCCGGTGCAGCTGCTGGTGGGCCAGGGCGAGGACGCCGCGGTCAGCGGCCTGAAGCCCGGCGAGGCGGTGGTGCTGGACGGGCGACAGAACCTGCGCCCCGGTTCGGCGATCGTCGAGCGTGCGCGTGACCCGGCGCGCGGTGCCTCCGGCGCGGCCGGTGCGGCCTCCGGCGCAGGGGCGGCCTCCGGTCCGTCCGCCGGCCAAGCGGCGGGTGCCGCCTCGGCCGCTTCGCGGAACGGCACGCCATGAACCTGTCCGAACTGTTCATCCGCCGTCCGGTGATGACGGTGCTGCTGAACCTGGCCATCGTGCTGGCCGGGGTGATCGGCTACCGCAGCATCCCGGTGGCCGCGCTGCCCAGCTACGACACGCCGGTGATCAACGTTTCGGCCTCGCTGCCGGGCGCCAACCCCGAGACCATGGCCACCTCGGTGGCGCTGCCGCTGGAAAAGCAGTTCCAGACCATTCCCGGCCTCACCGTCATCAGCTCGGCCAGCACGCTGGGCAACACCTCGCTGACGCTGGAGTTCGAGGAAGGCCGTGACATCGACGGCGCGGCGCTGGATGTGCAGGCCGCGCTGTTGCGCGCCCAGCGCAGCCTGCCGCAGGACATGACACAGCCGCCGAACTACCGCAAGGTGAATCCGGCCGACGCGCCGGTGCTGTTCATCGCGCTCACGTCGCCATCGCTGGCCATGTCCGACCTGCAGGACTATGCCGAGCACCTGATCTCGCCCACGCTGTCCACCATCACCGGTGTGGCCCAGGTCAACATCTTCGGCGCCAAGCGCTTCGCGGTGCGCGTGCGCGTCAAGCCCGACGCGCTGGTGGCCCGCAACATCGGCATCGACGAGATCAGCGCCGCACTGCGTGCGGCCAACGTCAACACCCCGGTGGGCACGCTGGACGGCCCGCGCCAGACGCTGACGCTGCAGGCCAACCGCCAGCTCAAGAACGCGGCCGAGTTCGCCGAATTGATCGTCAGCGCCCGCGGCGGCGTGCCGGTGCGCCTGCGCGACGTGGCCAGCGTGGAGGACAGCGTCGAGACGCTGAAGTCCTTCGCCAACCTCAACGGCGAGCCCTCGATCACGCTGGCCATCTACCGCCAGCCCGGCGCCAACACCGTGCGCGTGGTCGATTCGGTGCGCGGCGCCCTGCCGGCGCTGCAGAGCCAGCTGCCGCGCTCGATCAACATGACGGCGGTGAACGACCGCTCGGTGTCGGTGCGCGAGGCGCTGCACGACGTGACGCTGACGCTGATGGGCACCATCGCGCTGGTGGTGCTGGTGATCTTCCTGTTCCTGCGCCGCTTCGTGGCCACGGTGATCCCCACGCTGAGCCTGCCGGTGTCGCTGGTGGGCGCGGTGGCCCTGCTGTGGGGGCTGAACTACAGCCTCGACAACATCTCGCTGCTGGGCCTGACGCTGGCCGTGGGCCTGGTGGTCGACGACGCCATCGTGATGCTCGAAAACATCATCCGCCATGTCGAGGAAGGCGTGCCGCCGTTCCAGGCGGCATTGAAGGGCTCGCGCGAGGTCGGCTTCACCATCATCTCGATCTCCACCTCGCTGATCGCGGTGTTCATCCCGATCTTCTTCATGCCCGGTGTGATCGGCCTGCTGTTCCACGAGTTCGCGGTGGTGGTGGGCCTGGCCATCCTGGTCTCGGCCTTCGTGTCACTCACGCTGGTGCCGATGCTGGCCAGCCGCTTTCTCACCGACGAGGCGCACAAGAAGAAGCCCGGCCTGCTGGTGCGCAGCTTCGAGCGCGCATTCGACGCCACGCTGGCGCTGTATGCGCGCACGCTGGACGCCGCACTGCGCTGGCGCAAGAGCGTGCTGGCGCTGGCGCTGGCCACCTTCGTGCTGACCGGCTGGCTGTTCAGCATCATCCCCAAGGGCTTCTTCCCCGAGGAGGACATCGGCCAGATCCAGGTCACCACCGAGGCGGCCGAGGACACCTCCTTCCCCGAGATGGTGCGGCTGCAGAGCCAGGCTGCGGCCATCATCCGCAACGACCCGAACGTGTTCACGGTCAGCTCGTTCAACGGCGGCAGCGGTGCGCAGAACACCGGCCGCATGTTCATCAACCTGAAGCCGCGCGACCAGCGCCTGCCGATGAAGCAGGTGGTCGAAGGCCTGCGCAAGAAACTGCGCGGCGTGGCCGGCATCAACGTCTTCATGCGGCCGGTGCAGAACCTGCAGCTGGGCGGCCGGCCCAGCAAGGCGCAGTACCAGTACATCCTGCAGAGCGTGAAGGCCGACGAGCTGAACGACTGGGCCACCAAGCTGCAGGCTCGGCTGCGCGACGACCCGCTGTTCCGCGACGTGACCAGCGATGCCCAGCTGCGCGGCCTGAACGCGCAGCTGAAGATCGACCGCGAGCGCGCCAACACGCTGGGCGTGTCGGTCGACGGCATCCGCAGCGCGCTGTACAGCGCCTTCGGCGAGCGCCAGGTCTCCACCATCTACCTGCCCACCGACAGCTACCAGGTCATCATGGAGGTGGCGCCCGAGGCCAAGGCCGACGAGAGCGCGCTGGCCGCGATCTACGTGCGCGCCAACACCGGCGCGCTGGTGCCGCTGAACGCCTTTGCCACGGTGGAGCGCACGGTGGGCCCCACGTCGATCAACCACGTGGGGCAGCTGCAGGCGGTGACCATCTCGTTCAACCTGGCGCCCGGTGCCGCGCTGGGCGACGCCACCACGCGCATCGAGCGCGCCGGCGAGGCCATCCGCCTGCCCAGCAGCATCATCACCAGCTACGGCGGCGACGCCGCGGTGTTCAAGAGCTCGCAAGGCAAGCAGACGGTGCTGATCGTCTCGGCCCTGCTGGTGATCTACGTGCTGCTGGGCGTGCTGTACGAGAGCTACATCCACCCCATCACCATCCTGGCCGGCCTGCCCTCGGCCGCGGTGGGCGCGCTGGCCACGCTGATGCTGTTCGGCCAGGACCTGACGCTGATCGCCACCATCGGCATCCTGCTGCTGATCGGCATCGTCAAGAAGAACGCGATCATGATGATCGACTTCGCGCTCGATGCGCAGCGGCATCAGGGCATGACGCCGGCCCAGGCCATCCGCGAGGCCTGCGTGCTGCGCTTCCGGCCGATCATGATGACCACGCTGGCCGCGCTGATGGGCGCCCTGCCCATCGCCTTGGGCATCGGCGCCGGGGCCGAGCTGCGCCAGCCGCTGGGCCTGGCGGTGTGCGGCGGCCTGGTGTTCAGCCAGGCGGTCACGCTGTACATCACGCCGGTGATCTACCTGGCGCTCGACCGCTTCAGCGGCCGCGGTCCGATCACCACACCCGAGCATTCGGGCCCCGATGCACCGGCCGCGTGAGGCGTTGAACCACCCTGTGCAATGCTTCTTTGCACACCGGCAAGCCGGCCCACACCGGCCCGTGCTGTGATGGCGGCAGGAGGGCTCCTGACCATGCAAGCCACTGTTCGACTGATCACCGTGCTGGCCGCCGCAGCGGCCTCGCTGGCGCTGGCCGGCGCCGCCCAGGCCCAGGGCCATGGTGGCCCGCGCGGCCCCGAGGTCCATGGCCGCGGCCCCGGCCCCGGCCTGGTGCTGGACCAGCGCTTCCACCACGACCACTGGTACCCGCCGCGCGGTTACGTGGTGCCGGCCCTGCCCGGCGGCGCCATCGCCATCACCTTCGCCGGCGGCAGCTGGTACTTCCACGGCGGCGTGTGGTTCCGCGCGCTGGGCGGCCGCTTCACCGTGGTGCTGCCGCCGGTGGGCATCGTGGTGCCGGTGCTGCCGCCGTCCTTCGTCACGCTGTGGATCGGCGGCTCACCGTACTACTACGCCAACGGCGTGTACTACCTGGCCGCGCCGGGCCAGGGCTACACCGTGGTGGCGCCGCCGCCCGATGCCGACGCGGCCAAGCCCGCGCCCATCCAGGGTACGGCACCGGCCACCGCGGCCAAGCCGCCGCCCGAGCCCATCCTCTACCCGCGCAACGGCCAAAGCGCCGAGCAGACCGAGGCCGACCGCCAGGCGTGCAACCGCTGGGCCACCACCCAGCCGCGGGCTGTGGCCGACGCCGAGGTGTTCCAGCGCGCGGTAGCCGCCTGCATGGACGGCCGCGGCTACACCGTGCGCTGAGCCCCACCACGCACACGCCGCCGGGCCGCCAGGCCGGGCGGCCGGCCTCTGGATGTAACGCTTGCGCCGCCCTGGCCGACGGCCGTTGCAGTTGCACACAGTCCGTGCCAGCTGGACGCACACAATGCGCGGTAGACCGGGCCCGCCCCGAGGAGTACCGACACCGTGACGACAAGCCTGCGCCAGCCACGCCACAGCGTGGTGGACTGGTCGGATGCGCATGCACTGGGACTGGAGGAGATCGATGCCCAGCATCGCCTGCTGTTCGACCTGATCAACGACCTTTGGCACCACCTGGTGCGCCGCAGCGCCCGCACCGATGTGCAGGCCACACTCACCGCGCTGGAGCGCTGTGCGCTGTCGCACTTCGCCACCGAAGAGACCTTCATGCGCGTGACCGGCTACCCGCACCTGGCGGCGCACATGGCCGAACATGCCGACTTCGTGGACCGCATCGGCCGCGAGAAGACGGCGGTGATGCGCGACCAGCCGCTGAGCTTCGACCTGCTGAGCTACCTGAAGGGCTGGCTGTCGGACCACATCCTGCGCGCTGACGCCGACTTCACGCGCATGGCCCGCATAGCGCATGGCGCTCTGGCCTCGCCCCACACCAGCGAACCGCCATCGCCCAGCTTCTGGCAGCGGCTGCGCGGCTGGTGGTAGGCCCCGCTGCGAGCAAGACAAACGGGCCACGTGCTTTCACACGCGGCCCGTCGAATCAGATGGTCGGAGCGATAGGATTCGAACCTACGACCCTCTGGTCCCAAACCAGATGCGCTACCAGACTGCGCTACGCTCCGAAGCTGCGCATTCTAGCCCGGCGGGCCTGCCTCAGGCGTCGATGACGTCGGGCGCCGGCAGCATCAGTTGGCGCGCCACCGCCTCGCACTGGCGGATGTGCTGCTCGCACACGTAGTTCAGCGCCGAGAAGGTGAGCGCGGCCGACACCACCTGGCCGGCCACCGGCACCAGCTTGGCGGCCTGCTGGGTGGTCAGGCGCACGCCCACGGTCTTGAGCAGCAGCATCACCACCTCGCGCGTCACCACCCGGCCCAGCACCATGCCGCCGGCGGCCGACAGCGCCTTGTAGACCACCAGCTTGCGGTTGGGCGACAGGCGCTCCACCTGCTCGGCACTCAGGCCGAAGGCGGCGCTGATCTCGGGCAGCAGCTTGACCAGCACGCCCACATCGGTCACCCAGTCGATGCCGGGCAGCGGCACCATGGCCACGCCGGCGGCCAGCATGGCGCGCTGGCGCACGCGCTGGCGGCAGCGACTGGCCACGCGGCTCAGTGCGTCGGGGGTGCCGGGGATGGGATCGCTGCGGCTGCTCATGCCGGATAGGAGCCGCAACGCGCGCCGAAGTTCAGGCCGGCGCCTTGTCCAGGATCACGATGCCGTCGGCATCGGCCACCAGCCAGTCGCCCGGGCGCACCGGCACGCCCTGCACCAGCACCGGCACGTCCACTTGTCCGGCCTGCTTGCGGTCGGTGGGCAGAGGCATCAGCGCCAGCGCGCGGATGCCCACATCGGCCTCGGCCAGTTCGGCCACGTCGCGCACGCAGCCATCCACCACCACGCCGGCCCAGCCGTTCTTGGCCGCGGCGGCGGCAATGTTGCCGCCCACCAGCGCGCGGCGCAGCGACGCGCCGCCGTCCACCACCAGCACCTGGCCATTGCCCGGGCCTTCCAGCAGGGCCTTCACCGAGGTGTTGTCCTCGAAGCACTTCACCGTGCGCACCGGGCCGGCAAAGGCCGCGCGGCCGCCATAGGCCTGGAACACCGGCGGCAGCACGCGGAAGGCGCCGCTGGTGTCGCCCTTGTGGGCATCGCACAGATCACAGGTGGGCACGACGGCCATCGTTCACTCCGGAGTCGAAGAGGGGGAAGAAAGGGAGGAAGGGGATGCCGGCATGATAGGCCGCGGGGCCAGCGGCGCCTTCAGGATGATGGCCGTGGCGGTGTCGCTGATGGCGCAAAAGCGCGAGACCACGGCATCCAGGTGCGCCACGTCCACCACGGCGATCTGCAGCACCCAGCTGTGCTCGCCGGTCACGTTGAAGGCCTCGATCACCTCGGGCGTGTCCTGCAGCAGGCGCAGCATGGCAGCGTAGTCGGTGCGGCCCACCCGCACCACGGCGCGGATGCCATAGCCCAGCGCCGCCAGGTTGATCTGCGCGCGGTAGCCGCCGATCACGCCGGCCGATTCGAGCTTGCGCACGCGTTCGGTCACCGCCGGCTGCGACAGGTGCACGCGCCGGCCCAGTTCGGCCATCGACAGCCGGGCGTCGGACTGCAGTTCGGCCAGGATGCGGCGGTCGTAGGCGTCGAAATCAAGTGCTTCCGGCATGTTCAAAGCCTAACCCGGCCACAAGCAGGATTTCAACGGCCACGCACCGATATCACCATCGATCTGCGATGGAAACGCGCCGGCCGCCTTCCTAACATGCCGGCATGCACAGCGCCGCCCTGCCCCGTCCTGCCGCCCTGCTCTCGCCGCTGGTCATCGCCTGCCTGGCCGCCACCTGGCTGATCTGGGGCTCCACCTACCTGGCCATCAAGCTGGCCCTGGTGGGCCTGCCTCCGTTCTGGCAGATGGGCAGCCGCTTTCTGGTGGCCGGTGGCCTGCTGATGGCCTGGATGCGCTGGCGTGGCGCGCCCTGGCCCACGGTGCGCGAGTGGCGCAACGCGGCCATCGTCGGCACGCTGATGCTGGGCGGCGGCATGGGCGGCACGGCGGTGGCCGAGCAGAGCGTGGCCTCGGGCCTGGTGGTGGCCTACATCGCCGTGTCGCCATTGATGACCGCGGCGCTCAACCTGCTGTTCGGCGTGCGCCCGCGCCCGGCCGAATGGGCCGGCATCACGCTGGGCCTGGCCGGCGTGCTGCTGCTGGTGCAGGGCGCGGGCTTCGCGGCCTCACCCGCCGGCCTGGCGGCGCAGACCATCGCCTGCGCCGGCTGGGTGCTGGGCAGCGTGCTCAGCCAGCGCACGCTGCCGCTGGCCGCCGGCGCCACCGGCTTTGCCAGCGAGATGCTGTGCGGCGGCGCGGTGCTGATGGCCCTGTCACTGGCCACCGGCGAACAGGTGCACCTGGCCCAGGTGCCGGCCAGTGCCTGGGCCGCCTGGGTGTACCTGGTGGTGGCCGGCTCGCTGCTGGCCTTCAACGCCTACATGGTGCTGCTGGCGCGGGCGCCGGCGGGCCTGGCCACCAGCTATGCCTTCGTCAACCCGGTGATCGCCATGCTGCTGGGCGTGGGCCTGGCCGGCGAGCAGGTCAGCGCGGGCGAATGGGCCGCGGCCGGCGTGATCCTGTCGGGCGTGGGCCTGCTGCTGTGGGCGCGGCGCTGAACGGCCGCGCCGCGGCGGGGCTCACATCAGCACAATGTCGTACTGCTCCGGGCTGAAGCTCGGCTCGGCGCTCAGCGACACCGGCTTGCCGATGAAGTCACTCAGGCCGGCCAGATGCTGGCTCTCCTCGTCGAGCAGCATCTCCACCACGGCGGCGCTGGCCACCACGCGGAATTCCTTGGGGTTGAACTGCCGCGCCTCGCGCAGGATCTCGCGCAGGATGTCGTAGCACACGCTGCGCGCGGTCTTCACCTGGCCGCGTCCTTCGCAGGTTGGGCAGGGCTGGCACAGCATGTGGGCCAGGCTCTCGCGGGTGCGCTTGCGGGTCATCTCCACCAGGCCCAGCTGGGTGAAGCCGCTCACCGTGGTCTTGGTGCGGTCCTTGGCCAGCTGCTTGCGGAACTCGCCCAGCACGGCCTGCTGGTGCTCCTCGCGAACCATGTCGATGAAGTCGACGATGATGATGCCGCCCAGGTTGCGCAGCCGCAGCTGGCGCGCGATGGCGCCGGCCGCCTCCAGGTTGGTCTTGAAGATGGTGTCGTCGAAGTTGCGCGCACCAACGAAGCCGCCGGTGTTCACGTCCACCGTGGTCAGGGCCTCGGTCTGGTCGATGATCAGGTAGCCGCCACTCTTCAGGTCCACACGCCGGGCCAGCGCGCGGGCGATCTCTTCCTCGATGCCGAACAGGTCGAAGATCGGCCGCTCGCCCTTGTACAGCTCCAGCTTGGCGGTGCTGCCGGGCGTGAAGGTCTCGCCGAAGGCCTTCAGTGCATCGAACTGCAGCTTGCTGTCGATGCGCACCGATTGCGTGGCCTCGTTGGCCAGGTCGCGCAGCACGCGCTCGGCCAGGTTCAGGTCTTCGTGCAGCAGCGTGCCGGTGGGCTGGGCCATGCCGTGCGCGCGGATGGCGTTCCAGGTCTTGCGCAGGTAGGCAATGTCGTCGGCCAGTTCCTCGTCCGAGGCGTCTTCGGCATTGGTGCGCAGGATGAAGCCGCCGGTGCCGCTGCCGTCGCTGGTGGCGGTGAGCTTCTGCATGCGGCTGCGCAGCTGCTCGCGCGTCTCGTGCGAGCCGATCTTCTGGCTGATGCCGATGTGCGTGTCCTGCGGCAGGAACACCAGCATGCGCCCGGCAATGCTGATCTGCGTGGACAGGCGCGCGCCCTTGGTGCCGATCGGGTCCTTGATCACCTGCACCATCAGGGTCTGGCCCTCGAACACCTGGCGCTCGATGGGCACCGGCACGGCCACGTCGCTGCGCGCCGGGTGTCCGTGTTGATGGCCGGCCCCGTGCAGGTCGGCCACATGCAGGAAGGCGGCGCGCTCCAGGCCCACGTCGATGAAGGCGCTTTGCATGCCGGGCAGCACGCGCGCCACCTTGCCGAGATAGATGTTGCCAACGAGGCCGCGCTCGAGCGTGCGCTCGATGTGCAGTTCCTGCACCGCCCCGTTCTCGACGATGGCGACGCGGGTCTCCTGCGGAGCCCAGTTGATCAGGATGTCGTGCATGGCGCGGCGTGTTCTGGTTCTGGGTCAGTGCACCGGCGCGGGGCCCGGTGGATCACCCGGCGTTCAGCACGCGATGCGCAGTTGTCTCAGCAGTTCAGCCGTCTCGAACAACGGCAAACCCATGATACCGGTGTAACTGCCGGCGATATGGGCAATGCGCCCGGCCCAGGCGCTCTGGATGGCATAGGCGCCGGCCTTGCCAAAAGGTTCACCGCTGGCCACGTAGCCGGCGATGGCGGCAGCCGGCAAGGGCGCGAAACGCACGCTGCTGGACGACAGCGCCGCCAGCACCCGACGCGCCGTGGCCGAGGGCGCCACGGCCACCGCGGTGTGCACCTTGTGCGCCTGGCCCGACAGCGCCGCCAGCATGGCCGTGGCCTCGGCCGCATCGGCCGGCTTGCCCAGGATGCGCCGGCCCAGCGCCACCGTGGTGTCGGCACACAGGATGGGCGCCGGCGGCAGGCCGCGGCGGCGAGCCCGGGCCTGCGCGGCCTTCAGCTTCAGCGCGGTGACGCGCTGCACGTACACAGCCGGCGCCTCGCCGGGCAGCACGGCCTCCAGCGCCTCGGCGTCTTCGCTGGCATCGGCCAGCAGCAGCTGGTGCTTCACGCCCAGCTGGTCGAGCAACTGGGCGCGGCGCGGGCTCTGCGAGGCCAGGTAGATGAAATCGGGCGCGGCAGTCATCGCTCAGTCACTCGCGGTGGTACGGGTGGCCGGTGGTCACGCTCCAGGCGCGGTACAGGGCCTCGGCCAGCAGCACACGCACAAAAGCGTGCGGCAGGGTCAGGTCGGAGATGCGCAGCGTCTCGTCGGCCGTGGCCTTGAGCGCCGGATCCAGCCCGTCGGGCCCGCCCACCAGCAGGGCCACGTCACGGCCTTCGCCCATCCAGGCGCGCAGCCGCTCGGCCAGCGCCACCGTGGTGTGGCGCGTGCCGCGCTCGTCCAGCACCACGCGGTGGGCGCCCTTGGGGATGGCGGCTTCCAGGCGCTGGGCCTCGGCAGCCATCATCTGCGCCGGTGTCTTGCCGGTGGTGCGTGGCTCGGCCTTCACGGCCTTGAGCTCCAGCCGCAGTTCGGGCGGGAAGCGCTTGGCGTAGTCCTCGTAGGCCGTCTCGGCCCAGGCCGGGGGCTTGTGCCCCACGGCGGCCAGCACCAGCTTCATCGCGGGCGGCGGCGCAGGCTCAGGCGGTGCGCGGCTTGGCGGCCTTGCGCGCCGGGGCACGCTTGGCCGGGGCGGTCTTGGCGGCCACCTTCTTGGCCGCCGGCTTGGCGCTGCTCTTCTTCACCACCACGGTCTTGGCGGCGGGAATGCGGTTGATCTCGCGCTGGGCCGCGGCCTTCTTGCGCGCGACCGCGGCCATCGGGCTGGCGGCCTTCTTGGCCGGCACCTTCTGGGCCACGGCCTTCTTGGCCGGCTCAGCCTTGGCTGCGGTCTTGCGCGCAGGCTTCTTGGCCGGTGCCGGCTCGTCCTCGTCGTCCATCGGCTCCGAGGCCTTCACCAGGCCCTTGGCCGGGCCGCCCAGCTTCAGCTTGACCGGCTTGCCGCCCCAGATTTCTTCCAGGCGGTAGTACTCGCGGATGGGCTGCTGCATCACGTGCACCACGGCGGCGCCGCAGTCCACGATGATCCATTCGCCGTTGTCCTCGCCCTCGGTGGCCACCACCGGGAAACCGGCATCCTTGACCTCGCCGCGCACGCTGGCCGCCAGCGCCTTGGTCTGGCGGTTGCTGGTGCCCGAGGCAATGATCACGCGCTCGAACAGCGGCGACAGGTGTTCGGTGTTGAACACCACGATGTCCTGCGCCTTGACGTCCTCGAGACCGTCGACGATGGCGCGTTGCAGCTTGCGAATGTCCATGGGGTGCCTGTCTGGGCTGTTGAATGGCCGCGGATGCGACGCTCAGCCCTGTTGTTGTGGCCCGGGATAGGGCCGTTGTTGGTCAATATAGCCTGCCACGCGCGAGCCCACCAGATCGGTCACCGGCAGTCCGGCGGCCAGGCGCTGGCGCACGGCGCTGGCGGAAACGGCCATGGCCGGCAGTTCGATCGTCACGCAGCGGTGCGGCACGGCGGCCAGCGCGGCCGGTGGCGTGGGCGCCTGGCCGTCGCGCGCGGCCACGGCCAGCGTCAGCCGTTGCAGCAGTTCGGGCCAGGCCTGCCAGGTGTCGAAACGGGCGTACTGGTCCTGGCCGATGACCAGAAACCACTCGGCATCTGGCACCTCAGCCTGCAGCGCGCGCACGGTGTCGATGGTGTAGGTGGCGCCGTCGCGCTGCAGTTCGCGGGTGTCGATCACGCTGCCGGGATCGTCCTGCAGCAGCGCGGCCAGCATCGCACCGCGGTGGGCCGGCGAGGCGACCACGCGGCCGGCCTTCTGCCACGGCGCGCCGGCGGGCAGCCAGCGCAGTTCGTCCAGTGCCAGCTGCGCGCGCGCGGCACGGCCGAGCGCCAGGTGCGCCAGATGCGGTGGGTCGAAACTGCCTCCCATCAGCCCGATGCGGCGGGGCGGGTTCAAGCGCAGGGCACCTCGGGCGTCCATTGCGCCCAGTCGCGCGGGCGCAGGAAGTCGCTGAACAGCCGCGCCTCGGGCGTGCCGGGCTCGGGGTGCCAGTCGTAGCGCCACTTCACCAGCGGCGGCATCGACATCAGGATGCTCTCGGTGCGGCCACCCGACTGCAGGCCGAACAGCGTGCCGCGGTCGAACACCAGGTTGAACTCGACGTAGCGGCCGCGGCGCCAGGCCTGGAAGTCGCGCTGGGCTTCGGTGAACGGCGTGTCGCGGCGGCGCTCGACGATGGGCACGTAGGCGGCCAGGAAGGCATCCCCCACCGCACGCAGCATCGCGAAGCTGCGCTCGAAGCCGCCAGCCTCGGCCGGCAACGAGAAGTCGTCGAAAAAGATGCCGCCGATGCCGCGCGGCTCGTTGCGGTGCTTCAGGAAGAAGTACTCGTCGCACCAGGCCTTGAAGCGCGGGAACAGCTCGGGCCCGAACGGCGCCAGCGCATCGCGGCAGACGCGGTGGAAGTGCGCGGCGTCTTCCTCGTGGCCGTAGTAGGGCGTGAGGTCCATGCCGCCGCCGAACCACACCACGGGCTCGCGCCCTTCCGGCAGCGCGGCGAACATGCGCACGTTCATGTGCACCGTGGGCACATGCGGGTTGCGCGGGTGGAACACCAGGCTCACGCCCATGGCCTCGAAGGGCGCGCCGGCCAGCTCGGGCCGGTGAGCGGTGGCCGAGGGCGGCAGCTGCGTGCCCTTCACATGGCTGAAGTTGCAGCCGCCGCGTTCCAGCAGGCCACCCTCTTCCACCAGCTGGGTCTTGCCGTCGCCCTGCAGGCGGCCGCCGGGCTCGCGCGTCCAGGCGTCGGTGAGAAAGGCCTTGCCGTCCAGCGCGGCCATGGTCTCGACGATGCGCTGCTGCAGGCCCAGCAGGTAGGCGCGAACGGCGGTGGTGTCCATGCGCAGGTCCGGCTCAGCGCTTGATGGCGCGGTGGCCGATGTCGCGGCGGAACTGCATGCCGTCGAACTGGATGCCGGCCAGCGCGTCGTAGGCCGCCTGCTGCGCCAGCTTGGCCGATTCGCCCAACGCGGTGACGCACAGCACGCGGCCACCGGTGACGCGCACCGTGCCATCCGCATCCTGCGCCGTGCCGGCGTGGAAGACCACGGCATCGGCCGTGTCCACGGGCAGGCCGGTGATGGCGTCGCCCTTGCGCGGCTGCAGCGGATAGCCGGCAGCGGCCATCACCACGCCGAGTGCGATGCGGCGGTCCCACTCCAGCTCCACCTTGTCCAGTGTGCCGTCGGTGGCGTGCATCAGCACGTCGACCAGGTCGCTCTTCAGGCGCATCAGGATCGGCTGGGTCTCGGGGTCGCCCATGCGGGTGTTGAACTCCAGCGTCTTGCAGTTGCCCTTGGCGTCGATCATCAGGCCGGCATACAGGAAGCCGGTGAACGGGATGCCGTCGCGCGCCATGCCGGCCACGGTGGGCCCGATGATCTCGTGCATGGCCTTGGCATGCACATTGGGCGTCACCACCGGCGCCGGGCTGTAGGCGCCCATGCCGCCGGTGTTGGGACCGGTGTCGCCATCGCCCAGGCGCTTGTGGTCCTGGCTGCTGGCCAGGGCCAGCACATGCTTGCCGTCGACCATGACGATGAAGCTGGCTTCCTCGCCTTCGAGGAACTCCTCGATCACCACGCGCGCGCCGCCATCGTTGTGCTGCACGCCCAGGGTGTTGTCCACCAGCATGAAGTCGATGGCCTGGTGCGCCTCTTCCAGCGTCATGGCCACCACCACGCCCTTGCCGGCGGCCAGTCCGTCGGCCTTGACGACGATGGGCGCGCCCACCTGGTCGATGTGGGCATGGGCCGCCACCGGGTCGGTGAAGGTGGCGTAGTGCGCGGTCGGGATCTGGTGCCGCGCCATGAAGTCCTTGGCGAAGGCCTTGCTCGATTCGAGCTGCGCCGCCGCCTTGGTGGGGCCGAAGATGCGCAGCTGGCGCGCGCGGAAGATGTCCACCACGCCCTGCGACAGCGGCGCCTCGGGGCCCACCACGGTCAGGCCGATCTTCTCGGCCTGGGCGAAGTCGGCCAGCGCCTGCGGATCGGTGATGGCCAGGTTCTTCAGCCGCGCATCGCGCGCCGTGCCGCCGTTGCCCGGCGCCACGTAGACCTGCTGCACCCGCGGGCTTTGCGCCAGCTTCCAGGCCAGCGCATGTTCACGGCCGCCGCCGCCGATCACCAACACCTTCATCGCGCGCTCACTCTGCCAGTTCGGCGTTGTGGTAGACGTTCTGCACGTCGTCCAGGTCTTCGATCACGTCCAGCAGTTTCTGCATGCGCTGGGCGTCCTCGCCGGCGATGGCGATGGTGTTCTCGGCGCGCATGGTCACTTCGGCGATGTCGGCCACCAGGCCGGCGGCTTCCAGCGCGTTCTTCACGGCCTCGAAGTCGGCCGGCGAGGTGATGACCTCGATGGCGCCGTCGTCGTCGGTCAGCACATCTTCGGCGCCCGATTCCAGCGCCACTTCCATCACCTTGTCTTCCGAGGTGCCGGGGGCGAACACCAGCTGGCCGCAGTGCTTGAACTGGAAGGCCACCGAACCTTCGGTGCCCAGGTTGCCGCCGTACTTGCTGAAGGCGTGGCGCACCTCGGCCACCGTGCGCACACGGTTGTCGGTCATGGTGTCGACGATGATCGCCGCGCCGCCGATGCCGTAGCCCTCGTAACGGATTTCCTCGTAGTTCACACCCTCGAGGTTGCCGCTGGCCTTGTCGACGTTGTACTTGATGCGGTCGGCCGGCATGTTGGCGGCCTTGGCCTTGTCGATGGCCAGGCGCAGGCGCGGGTTGGCCGACACATCGGCGCCGCCCTGCCGGGCCGCGACGGTGATTTCACGGATGATGCGGGTCCAGATCTTGCCGCGCTTCTCGTCCTGGCGGCCCTTGCGATGCTGGATGTTGGCCCATTTGGAATGTCCGGCCATGTCTTCTCCTGGGGGCCGCGCGGCGCGCTGGTGGCGCGGCGGCACTGAAATGCTGAGCAACCCGGGATTCTACTGGGCGGCCGCCCGGCGCCGGTGGCGCCCACCCACCCAGGGCGGCGCGGTGCTTGAATCCCCCTACACTGCCCCGCGCAATCCGACCGACTGTTCGACACCGTTCCCTGGAGTTCACCCGATGTCCGAGCCGATCCTGGTCGCCAAGCATGGCGACGTCGAGTGCCACCTGCTGCCGGCGCTGGCCAACCGCCACGGCCTGATCACCGGGGCCACCGGCACCGGCAAGACCATCACGCTGCAGACGCTGGCCGAGAGCTTCAGCAAGATCGGCGTGCCGGTGTTCATGGCCGACGTGAAGGGCGACCTCACCGGCATCAGCCAGGCCGGCAGCGTGAGCCCGAAGCTGGCCCAGGTGCTGGCCGAGCGCGGGCTGGACACGCCCACCGCACTCGCCTGCCCCACCACGCTGTGGGACGTGTTCGGCGAGCAGGGCCACCCGGTGCGCGCCACCGTCAGCGACATGGGACCGCTGCTGCTGACGCGCATGCTGGCGCTCAACGACACCCAGGCCGGCGTGCTGAACCTGGTGTTCAAGATCGCCGACGACCGCGGCCTGCTGCTGCTGGACCTGAAGGACCTGCGTGCGATGCTGCAGCACGTGGGCGACAACGCGGCCGAGTTCACCACCGAGTACGGCAACGTCAGCGCCGCCAGCATCGGCGCCATCCAGCGCGGCCTGCTGCAGATCGAGCAGCAAGGCGGCGACCGGTTCTTCGGCGAGCCCATGCTCGACATCGCCGACTTCATGCAGACTGCCGACGGCCAGGGCGTCATCAACATCCTGGCCGCCGACAAGCTGATGAACGCGCCGCGGCTGTACGCCACCTTCCTGCTGTGGATGCTCTCCGAGCTGTTCGAGACCCTGCCCGAGGTGGGCGACCTCGAGAAGCCCAAGCTGGTGTTCTTCTTTGACGAAGCACACCTGCTGTTCAAGGACGCGCCGGCGGCGCTGGTCGAGCGCATCGAGCTGGTGGTGCGCCTGGTGCGCAGCAAGGGCGTGGGGGTCTACTTCGTCACCCAGAACCCGCTGGACATCCCCGACACCGTGCTGGGCCAGCTGGGCAACCGCGTGCAGCACGCGCTGCGCGCCTTTACGCCACGCGACCAGAAGGCGGTGAAGAGCGCCGCCGAGACCATGCGCGCCAACCCGAAGCTGGACATCGCCACCGCGATCACCGAGCTCGGCGTGGGCGAGGCGCTGGTCAGCTTCCTGGACGCCAAGGGCCGGCCCTGCGTGACCGAGCGCGTCTACGTGCTGCCGCCGGGCAGCCAGATCGGCCCGGTCAACGCCGCGCAGCGCCAGGCGCTGATGCAGACCTCGCTGGTGGCCGGCGTGTACGAGAAGCTGGTCGACCGCGAATCGGCCTACGAGAAGCTCAAGGGCCGCGCCGCGGCGTCACCGGCAGCCGCTGGCAACGGTGGCAACGGCGGCGGCCGCAGCATGGCCGACGAAGCGCGCGATGCCGTGCGCGGCGGCGCCCGCGACGCTGCGGCCGGTGCGGCGCAGGAGGCCGGCGGCGGCCTGATGGACGGGCTGAAGGATGTGCTGTTCGGCAGCACCGGCCCACGCGGCGGCCGCCACGAAGGCCTGGCCGAGAAGGCCGCCGCGTCGGCCATGCGCTCGATCGGCTCGGCCGTGGGCCGCGAGATCGTGCGCGGCGTGCTGGGCTCGCTGCTGGGCGGCAGCCGGCGGCGCTGAGACTTTCCCACCTGCGCCGGCAGGCGTTCATGATCGCGGCCGGTGCCGCCGGTGAGGTCAGTACTTGACGGTCAGCTTGACGGCCGTCTTGGCCGCGTCGGTTTCCTCACCGTCGCGGAAATTGCGGCCCACCAGGCGCTCGACCTTGATGCCCTGCTGCCCGTTGTGGCTGCGGTGGATGACCCACGACAGCGACACGCTGTGCTTGGTGCTGCGCGTGCGCTCACCGTTGAACTGGCGCACATGCTCAGACTGCCAGCGCAGCAGATCGGGACGCAGGCGGTTCAGGGGCAGGAACCCGTCCGGCCACTCGGGCACCGTGGCGGCCGCGCCAAGCCGGACCTCCACTCCGTTGACCGACGCCGGTGCGCCCGGCGCCCGCCGGGAGGCGTGGTCGACGTAGGGCGTTACGCCGCCGAACACCCACCGATCGCGCAGCAGCAGCCGCATCGGCTGTTGGGCCGTCACCCAGTGGTAGTTCAGGTCGACGGGCGCCTCCACCGAAGCGGTGCGCGTGTCGGTGACGTCGTTGTTCTGCAGACGCAAGGCCAGTTCATATGCCCCGGCGCCACCGCTGTGCAGCTTCGGCCGGGCCGCGAAGACTGAACGCCCCCCCACGCGGAAGGTCTGCGTCGCCACCTGATCGACGCGCTCCGGCTTGGTGGTGTCGCTCTCGAAGCCCAGCGCCAGGTAAGGCCGCAGGCCCTGGCTCTCCTCGGTGTCGAACATGCCCAGCTTGCCGTAGGGCACCCACAGGATCGCCGCCTTGGCCGCGCCCGTGGTTCGCCCGGCACTGCGGCCGAGCGACACCTCGGCCGGATCGCCGTTGTCTGCCGAAATGCTGGTCGAGGACCGCACGAAGAACACCTGCCGATGCTTCTCGGTGACGACACCGTGCGGATGAAAGACGGCCCGGATGTCCGCATCCTGCAGCGGTTGCTGGATGTCGGCGGTATCGAACCCCAGCGCGCGGTCATAGCAGGCCAGACGCTCGAGCGGCACGCTCACCCGCTTGCAGGCATCGATCTCGGTCTGCGCCACGGCCGAGGCCGCCAGACCGGCCGCGCCCAAGACGGGCCCCCAATGCATGAACCGGCTCATGGGCTTGCTCCTTCCAGCGTCATCCAAGGTGGCAGAAGGATGCGGGCACCCGCGGCCTGCGGCATCGGTGACTCTGAGGACGATACCGGCGCCAGGTTCGCATACCGCCCGGCCGGACTGGCAGGCGCTCAGGCCGCGTCACCCGGCAGCGTCGGCAGCGCCCGCAGCGCGGCCAGCACCTGCGCCACCAAGCCATCGCCGCCGTCGTCCACGCGCCAGACCAGACCCAGCGGCCGCCACAGCGGCGGCTGAAGCGCGCGCAGCTGCACCCGTGCATCCGCCGGCGGCTCGCCGCCATCGGCCGGCAGCAGCGAGGCGCCGTAGCCGGCCGCCACCAGGCTGCGGATGGCGTCGTTGTAGTTCAGCGCGATGCGGGCCGTGGGCCGCTGGCCGGCTTGCGCGAACCACTCGGTGCACAGGCGCGACAGGTGCGTGCTGCCGTCGTTGAGCACCAGCGGCTGCGCGGCCAGCCAGTCGGGCGTGACCGGGTCGGGCGCTTCCCAGGCGGCCGGCAGCACGGCCAGCACCGGATCCTGCCGCCAGGGCTCGATGCGCACGCCGGCGCGCGGCGGCTGCGGCAGCGCCACGATGCCCAGGTCCAGCGTGCCGGTGGCCAGGTGCGCCAGCGTCTCGGCCGAGGTCAGCACCTGCACCTGCACGTCGATGCCGGGATGCGTGGCGGCCAGCGCCTGCAGCGCCTGCGGCAGCAGTTGGGCGATGGCGCCGGTGCTGGCGCCCAGCCGCACCCGGCCGGCCTGGCCGGCAATGTGGCGGCGCACGGCGTCCAGCGCGGCATCGGCACTGTCCAGCAGGCGGCGGGCGTGCTCGATCAGCAGCGCGCCGGCGCCGGTGGGCGTGACGGCCGGCCGGCCGCGGCGCAGCAGCGGCGCGCCCAGGCGCTGCTCCAGCTCGGCCACATGCAGCGTGACCGTGGGTGGCGCCAGGTGCAGGGCCTGGGCGGCAGCGGCAAAGCTGCCCAGGTCGGCCACGGTCACCAGGGTGCGCAGGCGGTCGAGGTTGAATTCGCGCATCGTTGAAAATTCAGCTTGTATGAATTTGGAGTTTGCAAGATTCAACTTGTCTGATGCAAGTGCGCTGGCGAGCATGGCGGCTTCTGCCACCCCTCCCACCCCACGCCATGACGACACTCGTGTTCATCGACGGTGACCAGGGCACCACCGGCCTGCAGATCCGCGCCCGGCTGGCCGGCCGCACCGACATCCAGTTGCTGAGCCTGCCCGAGTCCGAGCGCAAGCAGCCAGAGCGGCGCGCCCAGGCGCTGAACGACTGTGACATCGCCCTGCTGTGCCTGCCCGACGAGGCCGCGCGCGAGGCCGCCGGCTGGGTGCGCAACCCCGCCGTGCGCATCATCGACGCCAGCTCGGCCCACCGCACCGATGCCGCCTGGACCTACGGCCTGCCCGAACTGTGCCCCGGCCAGGCGGCACGCATCGCCGGTTCGCGGCGCATCAGCAACCCCGGCTGCTACCCCACCGGCGCGCTGGCGCTGCTGCGCCCGCTGGTGGATGCCGGGCTGCTGCCGGCCAGCCTGCCGCTCAACATCCACGCCGTGTCGGGCTATTCGGGGCGCGGCCGCGCGGGCGTCGACGCGCACGAGCAGCGCGCCGCCGATGCGCCCGCGCCGCCGCCCTTTCAGGTCTACGGCCTGGGGCTGGCGCACAAGCATGTGCCCGAGATCCAGCAGCACGCCGGCCTGCGCGCGCGGCCGTTCTTCGTGCCGGCCTACGGCGCCTTTCGCCAGGGCATCGTGCTGACCGTGCCGCTGCACCTGCGCCAGCTGGCACCCGGCACCACGGTGGCGGCGCTGCACGCGGCGCTGCAGGCCCGTTACGCGGCCACGCCGCGGGTGCAACTGCTGTCGCTGGCCGAGGCCGCCGCGCTGGATCACCTGGACCCCACCGCACTGAACAGCACGGACGACCTGCGCCTGGCCGTGCTGGCCAACGAGGCCCAGGGCCAGGTGCTGCTGGCGGCGGTGTTCGACAACCTGGGCAAGGGTGCGGCCGGCGCTGCGGTGCAGAACCTGGATCTGCTGCTGCGCGGCGCCTGAGGCAACGCTTCGCGACGCGTGCCGGCGTTTCGTCGCAGCCCGGCTGCGGCCGGTGCGGCGGCTCGCCACCATCGCGGCATGTCATCCACACCCAGGGAGCCGAACATGCCTGCCGACCACCACCGCGTCGACACCACCCCGCGCCATGCGCTGCTGACACTGGCCGCCACCTCGCTGGTGGCGCTGGCCTCGGGCGCCGTGCTGATCACCACCACGGTGTGCGCCCACGCGCAGCAGCCGGCGGCGGTGGCGCCGGCCCCAAGCGTGGCCCCCCCAGCGGTCACAGCGGCCGCGGCCGATGCCGGCTTCAACGCCGCCTTCGCGCGCTTCATCGCCGCCAAGCCCGGCGACGATGCCGCCATCGACGACGCCGCCAGCCAGTTCGGCAAGCTGCTGGCCGCCGCGCCCACCGACCCCGTGCTGCGCGCCTATGCCGGTGCTGCCACGTCGATGCGCGCCACCACGACGATGCTGCCGTGGAAGAAGATGGGCTTTGCCGAGGACGGCCTGGCCCTGATCGACAAGGCCCTGGCCCAGCTGACCCCGGCGCACGAGGCGCCCAGCCACCAGGGCGTGCCGGCCGTGCTGTCGGTGAAGTTCACCGCGGCCAGCACCTTCCTGTCGATGCCGGCCATGTTCAACCGCGGCGAGCGCGGCCACAAGCTGCTCGACGAGGTGCTCAAGCACCCGCAGTTCGAGGCCACGCCGGCCGGCTTCAAGACCAGCGTGTGGCTGCGCGCCGGCCAGCAGGCGGTGGCCGACCAGCAACCGGCCCAGGCCCGCCAGTGGTACGAGAAGGCCGCGGCCAGCGGCACGCCGCAGGCCGCCGTGGCGCGCAGCCGGCTGCAGGCGCTGTGAGCGGGACGCGACGATGAGCACCGTTCTCACGCTGCAAGGCGTGCACAAGACCTACCGCCTGGGCGCCCATGTGGTGCCGGCCCTGCAGGGCGTGGACCTGAGCGTGGCGCCGGGCGAGATGCTGGCGCTGACCGGCCCGTCGGGCAGCGGCAAGAGCACCATCCTGAATCTGGCCGGCCTGATCGACCGGCCCGATGCCGGCCGCGTGACGCTGCGCGGCCGCCAGGGCGCCGTGCAGGCCGACACGCTGGACGAGACCGCCGCCACGCTGCTGCGCCGCGACGCCATCGGCTTCGTGTTCCAGAGCTTCAACCTGGTGCCGGTGATGACGGTGGAGGAAAACGTCGACTACCCGCTGTTCCTGGCCGGCCTGGCCGCGGCCGAGCGCCGCGAACGCGTGGCGCAGATGCTGGACGCCGTGGGCCTGCGCGAGCATGCCCACCACCGGCCCGACGCGCTGTCGGGTGGCCAGCGCCAGCGTGTGGCCATCGCCCGCGCGCTGGTCAAGCGCCCGGCGCTGGTGATCGCCGACGAGCCCACCGCCAACCTCGACTCGCACACCGCCGACCAGGTGCTGGACCTGATGCGGGAGCAAGGCCACGCGCACCAGGCGGCCTTCCTGATCGCCACCCACGACGAGCGCCTGCTGGCGCGCTGCGACCGGCGCATCCGGCTGCTGGATGGCCGCATCCTGGAAGGGGAAGCAGCATGAAATGGCTCAAGTTCGCGTGGCACAACACGCTGCGCAACCCGCGTCGTTCGGCGGTCACGGTCAGCATCGCGGCACTGGGCACGGCAGCCATCCTGCTGGCCGGCGGCTTTGCGCTGTTCACCTACCGCGGCCTGGCCGAGATGTCGGCGCGCGCCACCGGCCACCTGATCGTGGCCAAGGCCGAGCAGTTCAGCAAGGACGAGGACACGCCGCTGCAGCACGGCCTGGACGACGCCGATGCGCTGAAGGCCCGGCTGCTGGCCGACGAGGCCGTGCGCCAGGTGCTGCCGCGCGTGGAGTTCACCGGCCTGATCAGCAACGGCGACAAGAGCACGGTGATGATGGCCACCGGCATCGACCCCGACGCCGAATTCGCGATCAAGGGCCCGTTCCTGAGCGTGAAGGCTGGCAAGGTGCTCACCTCCGACCAGCGCCTGCACGTGATGCTGGGCGAGGCCCTGGCGCGCAGCCTGAAGGCCGCGCCGGGCAGCAGCCTGACGCTGCTGGCCAGCACCACCGAAGGCGCGCTGAATGCGCTGGACGTGACGGTGAGCGGCGTGGTGTCCACCGGCGTGCCCGATCTGGACCGGCGCCTAGTCTACACCGACGTGGCCACCGCGCAGAAGCTGCTGGTGACCACCCGGGTGTCGAGCCTGGGCGTGTTCCTGGACCGCATGGAGGCCACGTCACCGGCCCAGGCGCGGGTGCAGGCCATGGTGCCCCAGCTCAAGGTGCAGACCTGGGTCGACCAGGCCACCTTCTACCGCAGCGTGAAGGACCTCTACAACCGCATCTTCGGCGCTTTGGGCCTGATCATCGGCGTGATCGTGGTCTTCGTCGTCACCAACGCCATGGCCATGGCGGTGATCGAGCGCACCCGCGAGATCGGCACGCTGCGTGCCCTCGGCACCCTGCCCGGCCAGCTGGTGCGCAGCTTTGCGCTCGAAGGGCTGCTGCTGGGCGGCATGGGCGCGGTGGCCGGCGTGCTGATCGCGCTGGCCGTCACCGGCGCGCTGCTGGCCTTCCCGGTGCAGATGCCGCCGCCGCCGGGCCGCAGCACCGGCTACCCGCTGCAGATCGCCTTCGACGGCACGCTGTACGCGCTGACCCTGGCCGCCATGCTGCTGCTGGCCACCGTGGCCTCGGCCTTCGTGGCGCGGCGCACGGTCGCCAGGCCCATCGTCGACGCCCTGGCCCACACCTGACCGCAGCCCACCATGAAGCCAATCATCATCCTCCTGTTCACCGCCTCGGCCCTGGTCACGGCCCACGCTGCCGACGACGTGGCCAGCCTGCTGAAGGACGCCGACCGGTATCGCTCAGGACAGGGCACCGGCGCCGATGCCCTGCAGGTCGAGACCCAGGTCAACACCTTCACCCGCGACGGCCAGCCCGACAAGGAGCGGCGCTACACCGTGTTCGTACAGCCCGGGCGCAAAAGCCTGGTGCTGATGCGCTCGCCGGCCGAGACCGGCCAGAAGGTGCTGATGCTGGGCGACGACTTCTGGCTGCTGCTGCCCGGCAGCCAGCGCCCGGTGCGCATCACGCCCTCGCAGAAACTGCTGGGCGATGCCTCCACGGGCGACATCGCCACCCTCAGCTGGGCCGAGGACTACACCGGCCAGTTGCTGGCCGAGGAAGCCTGCCCCGCGCCCGACGAGCGCAAGGCCTGCCTGCACCTGAGCCTGCAGGCCCAGCGCAAGGGCGTGAGCTACCAGCGCATCGAGCTGTGGATCGGCAAGGCCCGCCACGAGCCGGTGGCGGCCGACCTGTACGTGCAGAGCGACAAGCTGGCCAAGCAGGCGCGCTTCGTGATGGACCAGGCCGCCAGTCCGAAGCTGGTGACCGAGATGGTGCTGCGCGACCAGCTCAGCAACCACAAGGAGACCCGCGTGCGCTACCTGTCGCGCACCGCCCGGCAGGTGCCCGAGACCTGGCTGAACCCGATGTTCCTGGCCAAGAACCCGAGCCTGGAATGAGCCGCCGCCCACATTGGCTGCTGGGCGCGCTGCTGTGGGCCGGCGCCCGCCTGGCCGTGGCCGACGACACGGCCGCCGACATCACGCTGCGCGCCGACGCCCGCACGCCCAATGCCCGCGGCCCGCTGGCTGCCGCGCAGGCGCTGCAGCCCGGCATCGCGCCGCCGGTGGCCGACGGCCTCACCGTGCAGACCGAACTGCGCCACGCGCTGCGCGGCCGGCTGGGCGGCACGGCCGTCGCCCTGCACGGCAACGCGCTGCTGGCCCACGAGTGGCTGCGCGGCCGCGGCCAGGCCGACCGCAGCCGCGTCAACGAGCTGCAGGCCAGCGCCGACCTGGGCGCCTGGCAGCTGGCCGCCGGCAAGAAGGTGCTGGGCTGGGACGTGGGCTACGGCTTCCGCCCGAACGACCTGGTGCAGCAGGAGGAACGCCGCACCCAGTTCGGCCAGACGCCCGAGGGCCGGCCATTGCTGATGGCCGAGCATTTCGGCGCCGAATCGGCCTTGTCGCTGGTCTGGGTGAACCCGCAGCGCTGGACCGACGCGCCGGCCGCCCAGCGCTTTGCCCGCGAAAGCGCGCTGGCCGCGCGCGCCTATCTGCGCCAGGGCGCCGTGGACCTGCACGCCTTTGCCCGCCACGGACGCCACACCGGCGCCAGCCTGGGCGCAGCCGTGGCCTGGGTGGCCACCGACGAACTGGAGCTGCACGGCTCGGTGCGCGCCCTGCAGCGCCACGACGGCTGGCGGCTGGATCCGGCGGCCGGCACCGGCCTGCAGACCACCCCCCCCTGGCAGACCACCCTGCGCGGCGGTGCGGGCCAGTGGCTGATCGGCGCGCAATGGACCGGCGCCTGGCAGCAGAGCGTGCTGCTGGAGGCCTGGCACGACGGCACGGCCCTGCCCGATGCCGAGTGGCAGGCCTGGAGCGCACGCCACCAGGCGCTGGCGGCCTTCGCGACGCGGCCGGGTCTGCCGGCGGCGGCGCTGTCGGGGGCGGCCGGCAATCTGGCCTGGCAGGCCGCGCCCTTCGACGCACCCAGCCTGCGCCAGCGCAACGTCTACGCCCGCCTGGCCTGGCAGCCCGAGCACTGGCAGCTCAGCCTCGACAGCCTGTGGCAGCCGGCCGATGGCGGGCGCATCGTCACCGCCGCCGTGCAGTGGCAAGGCGACCACTGGCGCGTGAATGCCAGCTGGCGCGTCTACGGCGGGCCGCAGGGCGCGCTGCTGGCCCAGCTGCCCACGCGGCGCAGCGCACTGCTGGCCGCCACCCGGTCGTTCTGACCGCACAACCGCCCGGCCTGCGCCGCCGCTGAACCACAATCACCCCATGCCTTCGTTCCCGTCCGCCGGCCCGCCGGTGCCTGCGGCCCTGCCCGAACCGCCGTTGACGCCCTGGTGGCTCAGCCTGGCCCGGCGCGGCGCCATCAATGTGGCGGTGTGCCTGTTCATCGCGCTGCTGATGTGGGTGGCGGTGGGCCCGCAGCTGCGCTTCTGGCCGTTCTGGGTGTACTCCACCAGCATCGGCATGCTGTCGTGGCTGTTCATCGACGGCAGCCGCATGGTGCTGGTGCGCCGCCTGGGCATCCGCTACCCACGCCGCCATGGCTGGCCCGGCCTGCCCTGGATGGCCGCCTGCGTGCTGCTGGGCGCCGCGGGGGGCTACTGGCTGGGCACGCTGATCGGCGACGCGGTCACCGGCTACCGCTCGCCGGCGCCGTTCAGCCGCCTGCAGCCGGTGCTGCTGAGCCTGCTGGCCACCGGCGCGGCCACGCTGTTCTTCTACAACCGCGAGCGCGTGGCCCAGGAACAGGCCGCCGCCGAGGCCGCCCAGCGCCTGGCCAGCGAAACCCAGCTCAAGCTGCTGCAGTCGCAGCTGGAGCCGCACATGCTGTTCAACACGCTGGCCAACCTGCGCGTGCTGATCGGCCTGGACGCCGAACGCGCCCAGGCCATGCTGGACCGGCTGATCGCCTACCTGCGCGCCACGCTGCAGGCCTCGCGCGCCGAGTCGCACCCGCTGGCGGCCGAGTTCGAGCGCGTGGCCGACTACCTGGCGCTGATGGCCGTGCGCATGGGCCCGCGGCTGGCCGTGCAGCTGGACCTGCCCGACGACCTGCGCGGCCTGCCGGTGCCGCCGCTGCTGCTGCAGCCGCTGGTGGAGAACGCCATCCAGCACGGCCTGGAGCCGCATGTGGCTGGCGGCCGCATCACCGTGGCCGCGGCCCGCGTGGCTGGCCCCGCCGGCGCGCAGTTGCAGCTGAGCGTCACCGACACCGGCGTGGGCCTGGCCGATGCGGCCGCGTCCCCGCCCGCCACCCAGGGCACCGGCTTCGGCACGCGACAGGTGCGCGACCGGCTGGCGGTGCTGTACGGCACGGGCGCCCGCTTCACGCTGGCGCCCGCCGAGGGCGGCGGCACGGTGGCCACGCTGGTGCTGCCCTGGCCCGCGCCGCCCGCCGCGGCCTGACCCGCCCCACCTGTACCGCACCGCCCCGCCATGCACGCCACCGCCCTGATCGCCGAAGACGAACCCCTGCTGGCCGCCGGCCTGCAGGCCGAGCTGAAACGCCTGTGGCCCGGACTGCAGTTGCTGGCCACCGTGGGCGATGGCGCGGCCGCCGTGCGCGAGGCACTGGCACGCCAGCCGCAGCTGTGTTTTCTGGACATCCGCATGCCCGGCCTGAGCGGGCTGGAGGCCGCGCAGGCCCTGGCCGAGGATTGGCCCGAGCCCGGCACGCCGGGCGCCGCGCCGTTCCCGCTGCTGGTGTTCGTGACCGCCTACGACCAGTACGCGCTGGCCGCCTTCGAGGCGCAGGCGGTGGACTATCTGGTCAAGCCGGTCGAGCCGCAGCGCCTGGCGGCCTGCGTGCAGCGGCTGCAGCGCCGGCTGGCCGATGCCGCGCCGGCGGTGCCCGCCGCGCCCACCGCCCCGGCCGCTCCTGCGACCCACCCGGCGCCGGCCCAGGCCCCCGGCATCGACCAGGCCCTGGCCCAGCTGCGCGCGCTGCTGGGCGCCACCGCGCCGGCCGCCGGCAGCCAGCCGCGGCTGAGCGTCATCCAGGCCAGCGTGGGCAACACGGTGCACATGGTGCCGGTGGACGAAGTGCTGTACTTCGAGGCTGCCGACAAGTACCTGCGCGTGGTGACGGCCGAGCGCGAGCACCTGATCCGCCTGTCGCTGCGCGAGTTGCTGCCGCAGCTCGATCCCGGCCAGTTCTGGCAGGTGCACCGCAGCCTGGTGGTGCGGGCCACGGCCATCACCACCGCGGTGCGCGAGGAGACCGGCAAGGTCACGCTGGCGCTGCGCGGCCGGCCCGAGAAGCTGACCGCCAGCCGGCTGTACGCGCACCTGTTCAAGGGCATGTAGGACGCCGCGGCCGCGGTTCGCCCCCTGTCAGGCACCGTTCGCGCCGCCTGCCGGCAGCCTGTCGCACGACGCTCGGCCGGTCGGCCGCGGGCATCGACACTCGGTGACCATGATCCTCGATGCCCTGCTCCGCCTGCTCCGCCAGCACCCGGTGGTCTTCGTGCACCTGCTCTCGGCCGTGGGGGCGCTGCTGATCGGCATCGTCGTGCTGTCGCGCCGCAAGGGCGATGCGCCACACCGCGCCTGGGGCTGGGCCTGGGTGCTGCTGATGGCCACCACCGCCGTGGCCAGCGCCTTCATCCGCGACTACCGGATGCCCAACCTGGCCGGCTTCTCGCCGATCCACGGCTTCACGCTGATGGTGGCCTGGGGCCTGCCACGCGGCATCTGGCACATCCGCCGCGGCAATGTGCAGGCGCACCGCAAGCAGATGAAGGGCATGTTCATCGGCGGCTGCGTGGTGGCCGGCCTGTTCACGCTGCTGCCCGGGCGCTTTCTCGGCACGCTGCTGTGGCGCTCGCTGGGGCTGATGTGAGGCACCGGCGCTGAGGCCGCGGCGCCGCACGCCCCGGCGGCGGCCGAACTCCGGGGTGGCAGCGGGCCTGTTCGCCCCGGCGGGGCGGTGCCGGCCTCCTAGAATGGGGCTGGTTTTCCCTCCCCTTGCCACCCCCCATGTCCGCGCCCCATTCCGCCCCCGACAGCGCCGCCAAGCCGGCCAACTTCCTGCGCTCGATCATCGAGCGCGAACTGCAGGAAGGGGTCTACGCGCAGCGCCAGTGGGGCGGTGCGCCCGGCGATGCCGCGTCGCACCAGGCCGGCAGCGCCGACCCGGCGCGCGTGCGCCTGCGCTTCCCGCCCGAGCCCAACGGCTACCTGCACATCGGCCACGCCAAGAGCATCTGCCTGAACTTCGGCCTGGCGCGCGACTTCGGCGGCGTGTGCCACCTGCGCTTCGACGACACCAACCCCGAGAAGGAAGAGCAGGAGTACGTCGACGCCATCATCGAGATGGTCAAGTGGCTGGGCTGGGACTGGAACTTCCAGGGCACCGAGCACCTGTACTGGGCCAGCGGCTACTTCGACTTCATGTACCGCGCGGCCGAGCACCTGATCGAGCGCGGCCTGGCCTATGTGGACGAGCAGACGCCGGAACAGATGCGCGCCAACCGCGGCGACTTCACCACGCCCGGCACCGACAGCCCGTTCCGCCACCGCAGCGCCGACGAGAACCTGGCGCGATTCCGCGCCATGCGCGCGGGCGAGTTCCCCGATGGCGCGATGGTGCTGCGCGCCAAGATCGACATGGCCTCGCCCAACATCAACCTGCGCGACCCGGCCCTCTACCGCATCAAGCACGCGCACCACCACGCCACCGGCGACACCTGGTGCATCTACCCGATGTACACCTATGCGCACCCGATCGAGGACGCGCTGGAGAACATCACCCACTCGATCTGCACGCTCGAGTTCGAAGACCAGCGCCCGTTCTACGACTGGCTGCTGGCCCGCCTGACCGAAGGTGGCCTGCTCAACGCGCCGGCGCCCAAGCAGCACGAGTTCGGCCGCCTGAACCTCACCTATGTCATCACCAGCAAGCGCAAGCTCAAGGCGCTGGTGGATGAAGGCCATGTGCAGGGCTGGGACGACCCGCGCATGCCCACGCTGGCCGGCCTGCGCCGCCGCGGCTACACGCCGGCCGCCATCCGCAAGATGGCCGAGGACACCGGCGCCAGCAAGTCCAACATCTGGCTCGACTACAGCGTGCTGGAAGGCGCGCTGCGCGCCGACCTGGAAGGCCAGGCCGCCCGCGCGATGGCCGTGATCGACCCGGTGCCGCTGACGCTGACCAACTGGGCCGAGCTGTACGGCGCCGAGCACCGCGAGCCCTGCGGTGCGCCGGCCCACCCGCAACTGCCCGAGCTGGGCCAGCGCAGCTTCAGCCTGGGCCCCGAAGTGTGGATCGACCGCGACGACTTTGCCGAGGTGCCGCCCAAGGGCTTCTTCCGCCTGTTCCCGGGCAACAAGGTGCGCCTGAAGTACGGCATGGTGGTCGAGTGCACCGGCTGCGAGAAGGACGCCGACGGCCGCGTCACCCGCGTGCTGGCCACCGTGGTGCCCGACACCAAGAGCGGCACGCCCGGCGCCGATGCGGTCAAGGTCAAGGGCACCATCACCTGGGTGGGCCAGCACGACGGCATCGCCGCCGAGCTGCGCCTCTTCGACCGCCTGTTCAGCCAGGCCCAGCCCGATGCCGGCGACGCCGACTTCCGCGACGCGCTGAACCCGGCCAGCAAGACGGTCGTCACCGGCTATGTCGAGCCCTCGCTGGCCACGGCAGCGCCCGACACGCGCTTCCAGTTCGAGCGCCACGGCTACTTCGTCACCGACCGCAAGGACCACCAGGCGGGCGCGCCGGTGTTCAACCGCGTCACCACGCTGAAGGACAGCTGGGGCAAGTGACACGGCGGCCCGGCGCGGCGCGCGATGGCCCATCCGGGCCATGGCCCCGCCGGCCGCGATGGCCCATCAGGCCGATGTGCCCGCGCGAGGCACTGAGCAGACTTCCGGCATGGCGACACCCCGTCGCCAGACACCCCCTCCAAACCCTGCCGGGAGCCTGCCATGAACCTGTCCGATGCCACCCAACTGCTGCGCGCCGAAGCCCTGACGCGCTACGACATCTACCGCTGGATCCACAAGGCGCTGCGCGCCCGCATGTGCCGCGTGCTGGTGGCGGTGGGCGGCATCGATGTGAGCGACGGTCCCGCCACGGCGCGTGCGCTGGACCAGCTGGATGCCCTGCTGGCCGTGTGCCGCGGCCACCTGCAGCACGAGAACGACTTCGTGCACGCCGCGCTGGAGGCCGCCCAGCCCGGCAGCAGCGCCGATGCCGCCGACGAGCATGTGGACCACGAGACCCACATCGCCGCGCTGGCTGCAGCCAGCGCCGCGCTGCGCCGCGAGCCCGCGGCCGATGGCGCGCTGCGCCTGTACCACGCGCTGGCGCTGTTCGTCAGCGAGAACCTGGTGCACATGCACATGGAAGAGACCGAGCACAACGCCGTGCTGTGGCGCCATTGCACCGATGCGCAGATCCAGGCCGTGGAACAGCGCTTGATGGCCAGCCTGCCGCCGGCCGAACTGGCCGACACCCTGCCCTGGATGTCGCTGGGCCTGAACGCCACCGAGCGCGCGCAGTTGCTCGGCGGCCTGCAGCAGGCCGTGCCGGCGCCGGTCTTCGAGACCATGCTGGACAGCGCGATGGCGCCGCTGACCGAGCCCCAGCGCACGGCCCTGGCACGCGCCCTGGGCCGCGCGCCGGTGCCGGGCCTGGTGATGTGCTGAGCCGCGCTCAGGCCGGCCGGGTCTGCGCCGCGCCGAACAGCAGCGCCTCGACCTCGCGCGTGTCGTTCACGGTGCGGATTCGCTCGTACAGCGCCTGCGCCTCAGGAAAGCGCCGGCGCAGCAGGTTCAGCCACTGCTTGATGCGGCCGGCGCGGTGGCGCGCGTCCACATGCAGCGCCACGCGCTGCCAGTAGCGCGCCAGCAGCGGTGGCACGCGTCGCCAGCCGGCATGCGGGTCGGCCATCGGGTCGGCCTGGCCGCGGATGGCCAGCGCCAGGCCGGGATCGGCCACCATGCCGCGGCCCAGCATCAGCGCCTGCGTGCCGCTCTCGGCCCGGCAGCGCTGCGCGTCGTCCACCGTCCACACCTCGCCATTGGCCACCACCGGCAGCGCCGGCACCGCGGCGCGGATGTGGGCGATGCGGTCCCAGTAAGCCGGCGGCTTGTAGCCCTGCAGCTTGGTGCGGCCATGCACCACCAGCTCGCTGGCGCCAGCCTCGGCGATGGCGCGGGCCACGTCCAGCATGGTGTCCTCGTCGCGGTTGCCCAGGCGCATCTTGGCCGACACCGGCACGCCGGACGGCACGGCGCGGCGCACCGTGGCCACGATCTCGCCCACCAGCTCGGGCTCGTCCAGCAGCACGGCGCCGCCGCGGTGGCGGTTCACGCACTTGGCCGGGCAGCCGAAGTTCAGGTCCACGCCCTCGGCGCCCAGCTCGGCCAGGCGCGCGGCGTTGTCGGCCAGCACCGCCGGCTCGCTGCCCAGCAGCTGGGCGCGCACCGGCACGCCGGCGGCGGTGCGGCTGCCGTTCAGCAGTTCGGGCATCACGCGCAGGAACACGCGGTCGGGCAGCAGCCGGTCGGTGACGCGGATGAACTCGGTCACGCAGCGGTCGATGCCACCGACCAGGGTCAGCGCATCGCGCAGGCTGTGGTCGAGCAGCCCTTCCATGGGCGCCAGCAGGATCAGGGACATGGTGGGTCGGGGTTCGGGCCGCGCAGTGTAGGCAACAATCGTCGGATGCCTGCCCACGTGCCGCCCGTCACCCCCGCCGACGCCGCCATTCCGCCCGCTGGCGACGCCCCGCCCAGCGCCGAACGCGCACTGGCCGAGACCCGCGCCTGGATCGACCGCGCGGTGATCGGCCTGAACCTGTGCCCCTTTGCCAAGGCACCGCAGGTCAAGGGCCTGATCCGCTACGTGCACACCGACGCCACCGACACCGATGCGCTGGTCCATGTGCTGATCGACGAACTGCAGCACCTGGCCGCCACGCCGATCACCGAGGTGGAGACCACCGTGCTGGTGCACCCGCGCGTGCTGCAGGACTTTGCCGACTACAACGACTTCCTCGACGTGGCCGACGCCAGCCTCGCCGCGCTGGGCCTGGAAGGCGTGCTGCAGGTGGCCAGCTTCCACCCCGACTACCAGTTCGCCGACGCGCCGGCCGATGACATCTCGCACGCCACCAACCGCTCGCCCTGGCCCACGCTGCACCTGATCCGCGAGGCCAGCATCGACCGCGCGGTGGCCGCCTTCCCCGAGGCCGAGTCGATCTACGAGACCAACATCGCCACGCTGCAGGCGCTGGGCGCCGCCGGCTGGGCAGCGCTGCAGCGGCAGATCCGTGCCGATGCCGACGCGCCGCCCGACCACCGCGGCCCTTGAGCACGCCGGGCGCCGCGGCGGACGCGGCCGGTGGCGGTGGCGTGACATCGGCCATCAAGATCCGCCGCCGGTGGCCGATAAGGCGACAAACCGTTGACCTGCCCACCATGAGCCCCACCGCTGCTGCACGTGCCTCCACCGCCGCCATCCAGGCCGAAATCGAGCAGGCACGGCGCTGCGGCCCGCTGCAGCACATCGCCATTCCGCCCTGCCCCACGCTGCTGCTGCGGCTGAAGGACGCCCTGGCCCCGCGCGAGCCCGACCTGACCGAGGTGGCCCACATCGCCTCGCACGACGTGGCCATGTCGGCCGCGCTGATCCGCCTGGCCAACAGCCCGCTGCACAGCGGCGGCCACACGGTCAGCACCGTCGGCCAGGCCATGACCTTGCTGGGCCTGGACGAGACCGCCCGCGCGATGACCGAATTCCTGGTGGCCAAGGCCCTGCCGGTGCGCAGCGCGCAGCTCGAGCGCTTCTGGGAACGCTCGCGCCGCCGTGCCGTGGCCATGGCCTTCATCGCGCGCCAGCTGCCCGGACTGCCGGTGGACCTGGCCCACGCCCACGGCCTGTTCTGCCATGTGGGCCTGCCGGTGCTGCTGCAATGCGTGCGCGGCTATGCCGCCACGCTGATGGAAGCCGACATGCGCCACGACCGCAGCGGCGTGGCCACCGAGAACGCCAACCACCGCACCGACCATGCCGTCACCGGCGCCCTGGTGTGCAAGCTGTGGCGCTTCTCGCCCACGCTGGTGGCCTCGGTGCGCCTGCACCACGATCTCGCCCACCTGGGCGACGCCGGCGCCGACAACGAGGTGCACACGCTGGTGGCCGCCGGCCTGCTGGCCGAGCACCTGATGCGCCGCGCCGAACGCATGCCACCCGACCGCGAATGGCACGACCATGCCGACACCGCGCTGGACTGGCTGGCCGTTCCCGCGACCGAACTGGAAGCCTGGGAAGACCAGCTGCAGCCGCTGTTCGACGCGGCCTGAGCGCATGGCGGGGCAAACCCGCAGTGCATCCGTCCATGTCACGACGGAACGATTCGACAGCCCCTGTGGGGAGTGCTGGACATGCACCTGCGGCGCATGGACAGCCCCCCAGGTGCCGCCCAGAATGACTTCGAGCTTGATCGCTCAGCGGCCGCACCGCTAATGCGGGACGTCAGCGTCCCGACCTGATGAATGACGGCCGCGCCGCCACGGTCGTTGGGAGACGGGTCGCCGCATGTTCAAGTCCGCCAGTCTGCGCACGAAGCTCACGCTGGCGATCGGCCTGACGGGCCTGGTCGCCGCGCTGGCACTGGCCCTGGCCACCCGCCACCTGGCCGAGCACCAGATCGAGCACGCCCAGCAGCGCCTGCTGACCCTGGCCGCCCAGGATGTGGCGGCCCGGTTCGCACACGACCCGCATGCCCATGCCGGCGAGTGGCGCCGGCTGGCCGAGCCATGGCGGGCCGACGGGGTGCAGTTCAGCGTCACCGACGCGCAGGGCCGCGTGCTGATCGGCGAGCCCGTGGCCGGTGGGCACACCGCGCCGGCATCCCAGCCATCCGAACCCACCGCCGCTGCCCGCCCTGCCCCGCCCGAACCGCTGCGTTTCACCGACCCCGACGGCCGCGAGCGCCTGGCCATGGGCGTGCTGGCCGCCGGCCATGGCCGCGCTCCGGGTCTGGGATGGCGCGTGGTGGCCAGCACCGACGCCGAGACCGCATTCGCGCCCGCGCGGCAGCTGGCGCTGCTGACCGCCGCGCTGGGCCTGCTCGCGGTGGCGGTGGTCACCACCGGGGTCTGGGTGGCGCTGGGCCGCCTGCTGCAGCCACTGCGCCAGATGGGCGACGCCGCCGCCCGGCTGTGCCAGGGCGCGCTGGACACGCCGATGCCACTGCCTCGCGGCCACGGCGAGGTGGCGCAGTGCACCCGCTCGCTGGTCGCGCTGGTGCATGCGCTGCAGCAGCGCAACCTGGCGCTGCGCCTGACCAGCCGCGTGTTCGACGAGAGCACCCAGGCGATCGCGTTGTGCGAGGCCGACGGCACGGTGATCACCGTCAACCCCGCCTTCGAAACCCTCACCGGCCACCGCCCCGACCAGGCGCCCGGCCAGGCGCTGGCCGCGCTGCTGGCCGCCGACCCGGGCGACGCCACGGTCCAGGCCCTGGCCGCGCCGCTGCAACTGGGCAGCGATTGGGCTGGCGAACAGGCGCTGTGCAGCAGCGACGGCCGGGCCTACACCGCCTGGCTCAGCCTGCATGCGCTGCGCGACGGTGCCGGCCACATCACGCACCGCGTGGCCATGCTCGACGACATCACCGAGCGCCAGCGCCACACCCAGGCGCAGGAACGCCACCGCCACCACCTCGAGGGCCTGCTGGCCGAACGCACCGCGGCGCTCAGCCAGGCCCATGCCGAACTGCACAGCACGCGGCTCTCGGCCGAGCGCGCCAAGCAGGCCAAGACCGATCTGCTGGCGGGCATGAGCCACGAGATCCGCACGCCGCTGAACGCCATCATCGGCCTCACGCACCTGCTGGCCCGCGACGGCCCGGCCGCCGCCACGCCACAGCGCCCGCAGCTCGAACGCATCCACGGCGCCGCCACGCAGCTGATGGGCATCGTCGACGATGTGCTCGACCTGTCCCGGATCGAGGCCGGCAAGGTGGCGGTGGCGCACACCGCGTTCTCGCTGGCCGACGTGATGACCGAGGTGCACGACATGCTGGCCGAGGCCGCCGCGCGCAAGGGCCTGGCCCTGGTGCTCGACCTGCATGACCTGCCGCTGCGCAGCCTGGGCGATGCCAAGCGCCTGCGCCAGGTGCTGCTGAACTTCGCCAGCAACGCGATCAAGTTCACCGAGCTGGGCCAAGTGCGGCTGGAGGGCTGCAGTGTGCAGCGCCAGGCCACGCGCTGCCGCGTGCGCCTGGGCGTGGCCGACACCGGTCCGGGCCTGGACGATGCCCAGCAGCAGCGCCTGTTCCAGCCCTTCGAGCCGTTGTCGTCGGCCGGCAGCCCCCAGCCCGGCGGCACCGGCCTGGGCCTGGTCATCGCCCGCCACCTGGCACGGCTGATGGGCGGCGAGGTGGGCGTGCACAGCGCGCCCGGCCAGGGCAGCCGCTTCTGGATCGAGCTGTGGCTCGACATGGCGCCCACCCCGGTGGCCCTGGCGCCCGCCAACCTGCCGGCGCGCAGCGACGCCGAGACTCAGCTGCGCCAGCGCCGCGGCCTGCGCGTGCTGCTGGCCGAGGACAACGTGGTCAACCAGGAAGTGGCCTCGGCGCTGCTCGAGTCGGTGGGCGTGCAGGTCGACGTGGTGGACGACGGCCTGGCCGCCGTGGCGCATGTGCAGCGCCAGCGCTACGACCTGATCCTGATGGACATGCAGATGCCCGGCATGGACGGCCTGGCCGCCACGCGGGCCATCCGCCAGCTGCCGCAGGGCGCGGCGGTGCCGATACTGGCGATGACCGCCCATGTCTTCGGCGACGCCGGTCGGGCCTGCCAGGAGGCCGGCATGAACGGCCATGTCACCAAGCCGGTGGCGCCCGAGACGCTGTTCTCGAAGATGCTGCAGTGGCTGCCCGAGGGGGCAGCGCAGGCGCCGGCCGCAGTGCCGGCAGCCGAAGCCGCCAGCGCGCTGACCGCCTGAATCACTTCACGCCGTCGGGCAGTTCGATCTTGACCTCGAGCACCTCGAGGTTGTCCTGCTTCTCGAGGCTGACCTTGATGTCGTCGGGCGAGATCTGCACGTACTTGCTGATCACCGCCACCAGGTCCTTTTGCAGGTCCGGCAGGTAGTCGGCACGCACGCCGCGGCCCGAGCGCTCGTGCGCCAGGATGATCTGCAGGCGCTCCTTGGCGACCGAGGCCGACTTCTTCTTCTCGCCGAGCAGGAAGGAGAGGAACGACATGCCGCTCACCTCCCGCCGAACAGACGCTTGAAGAAGCCGGGCTTCTCGGCCTCGGTGAAGCGCAGCGGGCGTTCCTCGCCCATGAAGCGCGCCACCACGTCGAGGTAGGCCTCGCTCACGTCGCTGCCCTTCAGGTGCACGGCCGGCGTGCCCTGGTTGCTGGCGTCCAACACGCTGTGGCTCTCGGGGATCACACCGATCAGCGGGATGCGCAGGATCTCCTGCACGTCCTGCAGCGACAGCATCTGGCCGTCCTGCACGCGGTGCGGGTTGTAGCGCGTGATCAGCAGGTGCTCCTTGATCGGCTCCTTGCCCTCGATGGCGCGCTTGGTCTTGCTGCCCAGGATGCCCAGGATGCGGTCGGAGTCGCGCACCGACGAGACCTCGGGGTTGGTGACCACCAGCGCCTCGTCGGCAAAGTGCATGGCCATCAGCGCACCGGTCTCGATGCCGGCCGGCGAGTCGCAGACGATGTACTCGAAGCCCTGGGCGATCAGGTCGTTCAGCACCTTCTCGACGCCTTCTTGCGTCAGCGCGTCCTTGTCGCGCGTCTGGCTGGCGGCCAGCACGAACAGGTTGTCGCAGTGCTTGTCCTTGATCAGCGCCTGGCTGAGGTTGGCCTCGCCCTGGATCACGTTGATCAGGTCATAGACCACGCGGCGCTCGCAGCCCATGATCAGGTCGAGGTTGCGCAGGCCGACGTCGAAATCGATCACGGCCGTCTTGAAGCCCTTCAAGGCCAGGGCCGAGGCGAAGCTGGCACTGGTGGTGGTCTTGCCGACCCCGCCCTTGCCGGAGGTGACGACGATGATCTTGGCCATCGGTGGGTGTTCCTTGTGCGTGTGAGTCTGTGTGGGGATGAAGACAGGCGGCAGGCCCGGCCTCAGACCGTCAGCGGTTCGATCTGGATGCGCTCGCCGTCCAGGCGCACCGAGGCCGGCTTGGCCCACACCGCGGGCGCCAGCGGCGTCTCGATGGTGCGGTAGATGCCGGCGATGGACACCAGTTGCGGCTCCAGGCAGGTGCTGAAGATGCGCGCCGTGGTGTCGCCGCGCGCACCGGCGATGGCGCGGCCGCGCAGCGGCGCGTAGACATGGATGTTGCCGTCGGCGATGACCTCGGCACCGAAGCTCACCACCGCCAGCACCACCAGGTCGCCGCCACGCGCATAGACGCGCTGGCCCGAGCGCAGCGGCTTGTCCAGCACCAGCGTCGGCGCTCCCGAGGCGGCGGGCACTTCGCGCACCACCTCCACCTCCTTCAGCACCTCGACCTCGCGCACCACTTCCTTGACCACCTCGCGCACCTCGACCTCGTGGCGCATGGTGGGCGGCTCGGCGGCGCCGTGCGGCGCGGCGTCCAGCGCCTCGGCCAGGCCGGCGGCGCGGGCGGCCGCGGTCTGCGCGGCGCTGCCACCCTGCACCGCGATGGGCACCAGGCGGTGGCGCCGGATGGCCGGCAGCAAGGCGGCGAAATCGAGGGTGCCGGCGGCCTCGCGCAGCGGGCTCAGATCAAGCACCACGGGGTCGTCGTCGAACAGACCGGGCGTGTCGGCAAACCGCGCGTCCAGCGCCTGCACCAGCTCGGCCACGTCGGCCGTCTGCAGGCGCAGCGCGGTGAGCGTCCAGGCGGTGCTCTTCAGGTCGAACGCAGCTTTGGCCGGAGCGGCAGAGGGCATGGGGCGGGAGGTGACGCGCGCCGGGCAGGCGCGGTGGCGACGGCAGATGAAACAACGCGCCGGACATCACGGAAATCCGTCACGGCCGAACGCTGGGCGCAAGTGTATCCGGCGCCCGGCACCGCCACCGGCGGCACCGGCGTCGGTGCGATGATGCGCCCCTCTCGATGCCTCGCCACCTGTACAAGCCCATGTCCAAGCCCCTGTCGACCTCGCCGCTGGCTGCTGCCGGCGTTCTGCTCGCGGCCCTGCTGGCCGCCCTGCCCGCCCAGGCCCAGCCGGGCACCACCGTCACCACCCAGTCCGGCCTGGTGATGCAGACCGTGACCGAGGGCAACGGCCCCAGCCCGGCGGCCACCGACGTGGTCAAGGTGCACTACCGTGGCACCTTTCCGAACGGCAAGGAGTTCGACAGCTCGCACAGCCGCGGCCAGCCGGCCGAGTTCCCGCTCAACCGCGTGATCCCCTGCTGGACCGAGGGCGTGCAGCGCATGAAGGTGGGCGGCAAGGCCAAGCTCACCTGCCCGCCGGCCATCGCCTACGGCAGCCGCGGCGCCGGCGGCGTGATCCCGCCCGACGCCACGCTGCACTTCGAGGTGGAACTGCTGGGCATTAAGGGCCACTGAGGCCCGGCCGGGGCGGCGCTGCCCCGGTCAGAAGCTGTAGCCCAGCGACATCGTGCCGGCCGTCGGCCGGAACGTGATGTGCGTGGTGCGCACGATGTCGCCGCTGTTGGTGCGCGTGGTGGCCGTGCTGTCCGTCTGCACATCGGCATGCGCCACCGTGGCCACGAAGAACCAGCGCCCGCCCAGCGGCACCGTCACGCCCGCATGCACCGCCAGCCCCACCGAATCCTTCAGCGTGGTGGTGGTGGGCCCGCCGCTGGCCGCGTTGCCCGAAGGCGTGCTGCGGATGTCGGTGAACCGGGTGAAGTTGATGCCGGCACCGACGAAGGGCACCAGCTTGCCGCCGAACAGGCTGTCGAAGTGGTAGTTCACGAAGGCCGTCGGCGCCACCTGCTTGACCGACAGGATCTGGCCGAAGGGCTCGATGAAGCCCCGGCCGTACACCTTGTGCTTGGGCGGCAGGCCCACCGCGGCCTCGATGCTCCAGGTGGGGTTGAGGCGGTAGACATAGCCGAAGCCGATGGTGTCGGCATCGCCCACGTCGATCATCGCGCCCGGCGGCGGCAGCGCGCTGCCGCCCTGCAGGGCCGGTGCCTTGCTCTTCACGTCGATGTGCATGCCGCCGAAATAGACGGTGTGCGACTGCGCCTGCACGGCGCCGGCCGAAAACAGGCCGAGCCCGAGCCCGAGGCCCAGGCCGAGCGTGGCCAGTGTGGGGGTGTTGCGCATGGGGAGTCCTCGTATCCGGGTGATCAGAGGCCGGAGGCCAGCGTCTGCTGGAAGAAGCCGCGCATCAGCGCCGTGCAGAACGGCGGCACCAGACCGCCGTGGTACTGCGCGGTGGCGTTGGTGCCGGCGGCGGTCTTGCGGGCCTGGAAGCCGGCGTACAGCGCATCGCCCAGCGCGCCGCTGGGCAGCGTGCTGCGGCTTTCCAGGTTGAAGGCCGGCACCTGCGCGCCGCGCGCCGCGAAGTCGGCCTGCGCATCGGTGGCGTTGAAGTAGAAGATCGTCGGATCCTCGGCGCCGCCGCACAGCGCCATCGGCCGCTTCGGTGTCCAGCCCAGCAGCGAGTTCTCCTCGATCCGCTTGCGCAGGCGGCTGCTGGCATAGGCCGTGCGGAAGCTGTCGGTCAGCAGCCCGCCGGTGCCCCAGATCATCGTCAGCGTCGGATCGGCCGGCAGCTTGCCCTGGGCCATCAGGTCACTGACCGCGGTGTCGGTCGGGAACAGCGTCTCGGCGGTGGCCGCATAGGGCGACTGGTAGACCTCGTTGACGCTGGCGTAGATGTCGCCATAGGTCTTCTGGTAGCCGGTCAGGATCAGCGGCGTGAACAGCACCGCGCCGGCCGGCACCGGGCCCGCACCATAGGCCACGTCCACCGTCTTGAGCCAGTTGTACGGGCCCGACATCGGCCCCGAGGCCGTGACCGTGAATTCGCCCGCGTGGTCGCGCTCGATCACCTTGTGCGTGGCCATCGCCACATAACCGCCCTCGGAGTAGCCGGTGACCAGCAGCTTGGCCGACGGCTTGACCGCGCTGGCCGCGGCCAGATGCGCCTTGGCGGCGCGCAAGCCGTCGACCATGTCGACGGCATTCGCCTCGGCCAGGATGTAAGGGTGGTACGACAGCGACGAACGGTCGTAGCCCAGGTAGTTGGGTGCGACGACGATGAAGCCCTGCGCGGCATACATCGACATCAGCAACGCGCCCTCGCTGTTGTGCGCCACATCGGCGATGTTGTACGACTTGGCGGTGGTGGTGCCGTGCGCGTGCAGCAGCACCGGCCGCTCGCCCGAGCAGTTGGCGCCGGTGCCCGAGGGCACCATCACCGCCGTCGACGCGGTGGCCGGCTGACCGGCGGGATCGCGTGTCACGTAGTAGACGTAGCGGATGTCGACGTCGCACTGCGCCAGGCCGGTCAGCGCCTGGGCGCCGGAGGCCGCGGTGCCCGCGTCGATGGTGGCCATGGCCACCTGCGCCGCCAGTTGCGCCGTGATGATGGTGCCGCGCGCCGGCGGCGCATCGTCACCTCCGCCGCCGCAGGCCGCCAGCAATGCCGCCGTCAACAGCGACAGCGCCCCATTCCGCTTGATGCTCATTGCGCCTCCTGTCGGGCCCGCAGCCCGAGATCCCCACGAAGAATCGAACGACCGTTCGATTTGTTCAATCCACTGTACGCAGCGCCGTCACGCCGCCAGAACCGTGGTTTCCCCCGGAGACCGGGGCGCGCATGACCTGCATCAAAGCCCGGCGCCGTGGCCCGGGCCGGCATGGGGTACGGCGCGGCGTGGGCGCCCCTTCGTGACAGGTGTTGGCAGGTGCCTGGCCCGGGGGGCCGCGGCCAACGTTGCTTGAGCGCGACACAACCGGATGGTGCAAGGCCGGCGGGCATAATCCAAGGGCTACCGGCGAATCCCGCCAAGCGGCCCGAAAGGCCACGGCAGGCGTCAACGGCCCAGGCTGCAAACGCGTTGCTGGAGCAGGTGTTCGACGTGAATGTCACGGCGAGCCCGCCGGGATCGGCCCGGCATCGGTGGCATGTCCACAGTTCGAAACCACGTAAGAGGAATAGCCATGAAGAAATCGCTGATCACCCTGTCCGCCCTCATCGCCGCCGTGTTCGCCAGCCAGTCGGTGCTGGCCCAGGAAGCCCCGAAGGCCCGCGCCGAGGTGAAGAAGGAAGCCGCCGCCGCCGAGAAGGCCGGCACCCTGCCCAAGGGTGAAGACGCTGGCGCCAAGGAGGCTGCCAAGTCGACCAAGGCCCGCGCCGAAGTGAAGAAGGAAGCCGCCGCCGCCGAGAAGGCTGGCACCGCCCCGAAGGGTGAAGGCGCCGGCGCCGTCGAGAAGGCCAAGTCGACCAAGGCCCGCGCCGACGTCAAGAAGGAAGCCGCTGCCGCCGAGAAGGCTGGCACGAACCCGGTGGGCGAAGGCGCCGCCAAGAAGTAATCCGACATCCGATGCAGGCGCTGCGGCGCCTGCGACCGATGCCACGCGGTGGCACTGCGCAAGCGGTGCCACCGCGTTGTCGTTTCAGGGGCCCGGCGTCAGGCGTCAGGCCTCAGGTGGTGTCAGTGGCGACAGCGGCATCACCGTCACCGCCACCTCGGGCGGCGCACTGCCACCGCCACGGATCACGCCGCGCAGCGGCGCCACGTCGCCATAGTCGCGGCCCCAGGCCAGCGTGACATGGTCGCAGCCCACCACGCAGTCGTTGGTGGGGTCCAGCGCCACCCAGCCCTGGCGCGGGCACCACACGGCCAGCCAGGCATGGCTGGCGTCGGCCCCCACCAGGCGCGGCTGGCCCTCGGGCGGATGGGTCAGCAGGTAGCCGCTGACATAGCGCGCGGCCAGACCCAGCGAGCGCAGCGCACCGATGGTCAGGTGCGCGAAGTCCTGGCACACGCCCTCGCCGCGGTCCAACGCCGTGGGGGCATCGGTGGCCACATCGGTGGACAGCGGGCGGTAGCGCATGTGGCGGTGCACCCGCTGCATCAGCGCCAGCGCGCCGGCCAGCAGCGGCCGCTGCGGCGTGAACAGGTCGGCCGCGAACGCGGCCAGCCGCGCGTCGTGTGGCGCGAAGCGCGAGCCCAGCACGAACTCGGCGGCCTCGGGCTGCTGTACGCCGGCCGCGTAGCGCAGCGCATGGGCCACGGCCTCCCACGGCGGGCTGTCGTCGGCGCGCAGCGCGCGCGGCGGGCGGATCTGCACGCGAAAGCTCGAGCGCACGGTCAGCGAGGCATGCACCTGGGCATGGCTGAAGCCGTGGCGCCAGTTGCCGAAGGCGTCCAGGCTCTGCTGCACGGCGCCATCGGGCGCTGGATCGATCTGCAACTGCCAGTCGACCACGCGCTGCGTGTCGGTGTCGCGCGGGCGCAGGTGGGCGCTGTGGTGCGCCACTTCCACCGGCATGTCATAGCGGTAGTGGGTGTCGTGGCAGACCGACAGCCACACGGGCCCGGCGCTCATTGCCACACGCGGTGCTCGGGCGAGGCCACGTGCACGAAGAGGTGGCGGCCGATCTCGTCGGACAGGCCACGCGCGGCGGTGCAGCACTGGCGCAGCGCGGCCACCAGCGCGGCATGGCCGCCGTCGGCATCGGCCGTGCCCAGGCCGGCCAGGTCCCAGCCCTCGGGCTGCGGCAGGTCGGCGGTGACACCGGCCACCCAGTCGTCACCGGCCCCGCCACGCGCCAGCTTGCGCAGGCGGTCGCGCATGGTGCGCGCCACCCAGGCCAGCGAGCGCGGGTTGTCGGTGTCGAAGACCAGCAGGTGCAGCAGCGGCAGCACCTCGCGCCGCGCCTGGAACTGGGCGCGGTAGGTGATCAGGCTGTCGAACAGTCCCAGCAGCAGCGCGAAACCGTCGTCGGCCTCGTGCACGCGCAGCTCGAAGCCCAGCGCCAGCGCATGGGCCAGCATGTCCAGGCGTTCGATCTGGCGGCCCACGCTGAGCAGGCGCCAGCCGTCGTCGCGGGTCATGCGGTCGGTCTGCGCGCCGGTGATGGCCGACAGGTGCGTGGCCGCGCGGCCAAGCACGCCCTGCACGTCGGCCACCGTGGCATGGCCGTCGCCGGCCTTCAGCGCGTCGTCCAGGTGCTGCTCGAAACGGCGGTCCACCTCGTGGATCAGCCGCCAGTGCTCGGGCGACAGGCGCTCGCGCAGCGCCAGCGCGCAGTGGCGCAGGCTGCGCAGGTTGCGGCCCACGCCCGAGGCCAGGTCGTTGCCGCGCAGGCCGGCCAGCAGCACGCGCTCGAACACGCGTGGTGATTGCTGCGGCGTGGGCACGTCGCGCCCCACCAGGCCGTGCCACACCGACAGTTCGCCCAGCAGGCGCAGCACCGGCGCGCTGGCGCCCGGCAGCGACTCGAGCACCAGGCGCGCCAGGCGCACGGTGTTCTCGGCGCGCTCGGTGTAGCGGCCCAGCCAGAACAGGTTCTCGGCCGCGCGGCTGGTGACGCTGCGGTGCCAGCCGCGCAGGTCGTCGGCAGTCAATGCACGCGGCAGCAGCGTGCTGTCGTCGACCTCGCCGCGGGTGATGACCCAGGTGTCGGCGCTGGCGCTGCCATGCTGCATGCTCAGCCAGGGATCGGGGGCCACGCCGCCCTCGGCCGGCCCGGCCACGCGGGTCAGGCCGCCGGGCAGCACGCGCCAGCCGCCGGCGCCATCGGCCACCGCGTACACGCGCAGCACCGCCGCGCGCGGGTGCATCTGGCCGTGGGCGAACACCGGCGTCTCGGACAGGCGCACACGCGCCTGCAGCGTGTAGGCCGCGGGGTCGGCGTCGATGCGCGCGGCCAGGCGTGCGCGCTCGTCGGCCGGCAGCGCCGCGGCCACGCGCGGGCCGAAGCCGCTGTCGGGGAAGGTGGGCGCCACCACGTAGTCGGCCAGGTGCTCGCGCTGCTCGGCCCACACCGCGGCCTCGCCACACCACCAGCTGGTGGCCGCCGGCATGGCCAGGGGCTCGCCCAGCAGGCGCTCGGCCACGCCGGGCCAGAAGGCGGCCAGGCCGGGGCTTTCGAGCACGCCGGCGCCGGGCGCATTGGCCAGCACCACGGTGCCGGCGCGCAGCGCCTGCATCAGGCCGGGGATGCCCAGGGCCGAGTCGCCGCGCAGTTCCAGCGGATCGAGGAACTCGTCGTCGACGCGGCGCAGCACCACGTGCACCGGCTCCAGGCCATGCATGGTCTTCAGGTACAGCTGCTGGCCACGCACCGTGAGGTCACTGCCCTCGACCAGCGAGACACCCAGGTAACGCGCCAGGAAGGCCTGCTCGAAGTAGGTTTCGTTCAGCGGACCGGGCGTGAGCAGCACGATGCGGCTGCGTGCGCCGGCCGGGCTGGCGCGCAGCAGGCCATCGAGGAGCGCCCGGAAGCTGGCCGCCACGCGCTGCACATTCAGCTCGGCGAACTGCTCGCGGAACTGCGGCGCGATCAGCAGCCGGTTCTCCAGCAGGTAGCCCAGGCCCGAGGGCGCCTGCGCGCGCTGCGCCAGCACGCTGAAACGGCCGTCGGGGCCGCGCATCAGGTCGAAGGCCAGCAGGTGCAGCCACTGCCCGCCCACCGGCTGCAGGCCGCGCACCGGCCGCAGGTACTGCGGATGGGCGTAGATCAGCGAGGCCGGCAGCAGCGCGTCGCGCAGCAACCGCTGCGGGCCGTACAGGTCGGCCATCGTGGCTTCGAGCAGGCGCGCGCGCTGCGCCACGCCACGCTCGAGCTGGGCCCAGTCATCCGCGCCCACGATGTAGGGCAGCAGCGCCAGCGGCCAGGGCCGCGCGCCGGTGTCGCCGTCGGCGTAGACGTTGTAGGTGGCGCCGTCCTCCTGCACGCGCTGGCCCACGCGGTGGTGGCGGCCCGGCAGGTCGGCCCAGCCGGCCGGGCCGAGGATCTGCACGAAGCGCTGCCAGTGCTCGGCCGCCGCACCGGCCAGCTGGCCGGGACCGGCGGCCCGCCACTCGTCCCACGCGCCGGGGCTGGCACGGCGCACCAGCGCCGCCACGGCGGCGCCCGGCGCCGGGGCACCGGGACCGGGCTTCACCTCGCCGTCATCGTTCAGCCATCGCTCGGACATGGTCCGATGATGCCTTGCCGGCGGGCGCTGGCACGCGGCTTCCCACCCGAGCGGGTGCCATTCGGCACATCACGCGGTGCGCAGGTCCAGCGTGAACGGGAACTCCAGGCTGTGCTCGGCCTGGCCCACCCGCATCGTGCCCGGCGTGTGGCCGATGGTGAAGAAGCGCGCCAGGCGCCGGCTCTCGGCCTCGTAGGCGTTGATCGGGAAGGTGGCGTAGTTGCGCCCGCCCGGATGTGCCACGTGGTACTGGCAGCCGCCCAGCGAGCGCTGGCTCCAGCGATCGACCAGGTCGAAGGTCAGCGGTGCGTCCACGCCGATGGTCGGGTGCAGCGCGCTCGGCGGCTGCCAGGCGCGGTAGCGGATGCCGCAGACGTACTCACCGGCGCGGCCGGTGGGCTGCATCGGCACGGCCACGCCATTGACCGTGACCACATGGCGCGGATCGGTCAGGCCCGAGGCCTTGAGCTCCAGGCGCTCGACCGACGAATCCACGTAGCGCACGGTGCCGCCGGCAGCCCCCTCCTCGCCCATCACATGCCAGGGCTCCAGCGCGGTGCGCAGCTGCAGTTGCACGCCACGCGCCACATGGCTGCCGATCTTCGGGAAGCGGAACTCGAAGTGCGGCGCGAACCATTCCGCCTTGAACGCGAAGCCGGCCTGGCGCAGCTCGTCGAGCAGGTCCTCGAAGTCCATCCACTGGAAGGTGGGCAGCAGGAAGCGGTCGTGCAGCGCCGTGCCCCAGCGCACCAGCGGTGCACGGTAAGGCTCGGCCCAGAAGCGCGCCACCAGCGCGCGCAGCAGCAGCTGCTGGGCCACGCTCATGCGCGCATGCGGCGGCATCTCGAAGGCGCGCAGTTCCAGCAGGCCGAGGCGCCCGGTTGCGCTGTCGGGCGAGTACAGCTTGTCGATGCAGAACTCGCTGCGGTGGGTGTTGCCGGTCACATCCACCAGGATGTTGCGCAGCGTGCGGTCCACCAGCCAGGGCGGCATCTCCTGGCCGTACACCGCCTTGTTGCGCTCGATCTCGCCGAGGGCGATCTCCAGCTCGTACAGCTGGTCGTTGCGCGCCTCGTCGACGCGCGGCGCCTGGCTGGTGGGGCCGATGAACAGGCCCGAGAACAGGTAGCTCAAGCTGGGGTGGTTGTGCCAGCAGGCCAGCAGCGAGGCCAGCACATCGGGCCGGCGCAGGAAGGGCGAATCCTCGGGCCGCGCGCCGCCCAGCACGATGTGGTTGCCGCCGCCGGTGCCGGTGTGGCGGCCGTCGAGCATGAACTTCTCGGTGGACAGGCGGCTCTGCCAGGCCGCGTCGTACAGGAACTCGGTGTGCTCGACCAGTTCCTTCCAGTCGTGCGCCGGGTGGATGTTGACCTCGATGACGCCGGGGTCGGGCGTGACCTGCAGCAGCTTCAGGCGCGGGTCGCGTGGCGGCGGGTAGCCTTCCAGCACCAGCTTGACGCCGCGCTCGACGGCGGTGGCCTCCACCGCGGCCAGCAGCTCCAGGTAGTCCTCCAGGCGCTGCAGCGGCGGCATGAAGACATACAGCACGCCGCGCTGGCGGCCGCTGGCCAGTGCCGCGGCCTCGACCTTGGGCCCGTTGACGCGCGCGGGGTCGCGCACCTCCACCACCAGGGCCGTGCGCACGATCCACGCGGCTGATTCGAAGCGGCTGGGCGAGCGCGACAGATCCACCGACGCGGCCGCGCTGTTGGCCAGTGCCGCGGCCGATGCCGTGCCCGGCCCGGTGCCCGGCGCAGTGCCACCGGACAGGCCGGTGCCGGCAGCCGGCCAGCCCGCGCCGGCACCAGCGCCCGCCGGCACATGGTGGCCCTGCCCCTGAACGGCCACCACGCCGCCCTCGGCAAAGCCGCCGCCCACCACATGCGCGGCGTACTGGCTGCGGATGGCGGCCGCGGCCGGCAGCGCATCGCGCGGCGCGAAGGGGTCGTGCTCGATGTGGTACGGGTATTCGGTGCCACTGACCCAGGGCAGCGAATCCAGCGGCAGGCGGTAGCCCATCGGCGAATCGCCGGGGAACAGGTACATGCGCTCGTCGCGGAAGAACCAGGGCCCGGTCTCCCAGCGTGCGCCGGCCAGGGCCGCGCCGCCTTCGGCCCGGCGCAGCGGCAGCGCATAGCCCACCACCTGGTCGAGCCCCTGGCCGAACACGCGGCGCAGGCGCACGCGCTCCATCTCGTCGTCCAGGCGCGCGTCGAAGGGGTCGACATTGACCGGCAGGCGGCGCTCGCGCCACAGGAAGTACCAGGTGTCCTCGTAGCCCGGCTGCACATGGTCGGCGGTGACGCCCAGGCGGCGCGTCAGTGCCTGCATGAAGGCCTGGGCATCGGCCTCGGTGTAGCGGTGGTCGTCGCGCTCGTCGGCGAACAGGCTCGGGTCATGCCAGCAGGGCTGGCCGTCGGCGCGCCAGCAGATGCTGAGCGCCCAGCGCGGCAGCTGCTCGCCGGGGTACCACTTGCCCTGGCCGAAGTGCAGGAAGCCGCCGTCGGCATAGTGCGCGCGCAGGCGCTGCGTGAGGTCTTGCGCCAGGATGCGCTTGGTGGGGCCCAGCGCATCGGTGTTCCATTCGGCGCCGTCGCGGTCGTCCACGCTGACGAAGGTGGGCTCGCCGCCCATGGTCAGGCGCACGTCGCCGGCCTGCAGCTTGGCATCCACCGATTCGCCCAGGGCCAGCACCTCGGCCCATTGCTCGTCGGTGTAGGGCTGGGTCACGCGCGGCGACTCGTAAATGCGCGTGATCTGCATGTGGTGCTCGAAGCTCACCTCGCACTCGTCCACTGCGCCGCTGATCGGCGCGGCGCTGCTGGGCACCGGCGTGCAGGCCACGGGAATGTGGCCCTCGCCGGCCAGCAGGCCCGAGGTGGGGTCCAGGCCGATCCAGCCGGCGCCGGGCAGGAACACCTCGCACCAGGCGTGCAGGTCGGTGAAGTCGACCTCGGTGCCGCTGGGGCCGTCCAGCGCCTTGACGTCGGGCTTCAGCTGGATCAGGTAGCCCGAGACGAAGCGCGCGGCCAGGCCCAGGTGGCGCAGGGTCTGCACCAGCAGCCAGCCGGTGTCGCGGCACGAGCCGCTGGCCTTGGTCAGCGTCTCGTCGGGCGTCTGCACGCCCGGCTCCATGCGGATCAGGTAGCGGATGTCGTGCTGCAGGCGCTGGTTCAGGCCCACCAGGAAGTCGATGGTGCGCACCTCGCTGCGGTCGATGGTGGCCAGGAAGGCGGCCAGCGCCGGCGTGGGCTCGCCCACCGCCAGGTAGGGTGCCAGCTCCTGCGCCAGCGCCTCGCCGTAGGCGAACGGATAGGTCTCGGCGCCCGGCTCCAGGAAGAAGTCGAACGGGTTGTAGACCGACATCTCGGCCACCAGGTCGACCGTGACCTTGAACTCGGTGGTCTTCTCCGGGAACACCAGGCGCGCCAGGTGGTTGGAGAACGGGTCCTGCTGCCAGTTGATGAAGTGCTCGACCGGCTCGACCTTCAGCGAGTAGCTGAGGATGGGCGTGCGGCAATGCGGCGCCGGGCGCAGGCGCACCACCTGCGGCGACAGGCTGACCCGCCGGTCATAGCGGTAGTGCGTGACGTGGTTCAGCGCAACGTGGATGGACAAGGAATACCTCTTTCGGAAAGGCGTCGTGCAATGCAAGACGCGCCATCGTGGCGATGGCGCGTGACAAGGTGGTGGCCCTGCGTGAGACCGAGAGTCAGGCCGGCATCAGGAAGTCGCGGCTGATGCCGCCGCCGATGTCGTTGATGCGGTCGAGGTACTGGGTCAGGAAGGCGTGCAGCCCGGTGGCCAGGATCTCGTCGATGCGCGCGAACTGCAGGTCGGCGCGCAGGCGGCCGGCGCGGCGGCGGGTCTCGGCGCTCTGCGGGTTGGCCACCTGGTCGAGGTTGGCCACCACCTCGTCCATGCAGGCGGCCAGCGAGCGCGGCATGTCGGGGCGCAGGATCAGCAGTTCGGCCACCTTGTCGGGGCGGATGACGTTGCGGTAGACCTTGCGGTAGATCTCGAAGCCGCTCACCGAGCGCAATATCGCGCTCCAGTGATAGAAGTCGACCTCGGGCGCATCGTCGTCGCCCCAGTTGCCGAAGTAGTCGCGCGCCAGCGCATGAAACTTCACGTCCACCAGGCGGGCCGTGTTGTCGCCGCGCTCCAGGAAAGTGCCGATGCGGATGAAGTGCAGCGCCTCGTCCTGCAGCATGGTGCCCACGGTGACGCCGCGGCTCAGGTGCGAGCGGAACTTCACCCACTCGAACAGCGCCGAGGGGTCGCGCTCGAAGCTGTCGTCGGCCAGCAGGCGCTTGAACTCCAGCCAGGTCTGGTTGGTGGTTTCCCACAGCTCGGTGGTGAGCGCGCCGCGCACGGCGCGGGCGTTCTCGCGCGCGGCCTGCAGGCAGGCCACGATGCTGGACGGGTTGCCCGCGTCACGCACCATGAAGTGCATGACGTTGGCGGCATTCACCTCGGCGTGCTTCTGGTGGAAGGCGTGGGTGAGCTCCGAGATGCCCAGCACCCCGGCCCAGCCCAGCTCGGCGCGGTGGTTCTGCTGCGGCAGCAGCGAGGTCTGGTAGTGCACGTCCAGCATGCGTGCGGTGTTTTCGGCCCGCTCCATGTAGCGGGCCATCCAGAACAGGTGGTCGGCGGTACGCGACAGCATGTGTTTTCTTCCGTGTTCGTCGATCAGGCCTCGAGCACCCAGGTGTCCTTGGTGCCGCCGCCCTGGCTGCTGTTGACCACCAGCGAGCCTTCCTTCAGCGCCACGCGGGTCAGGCCGCCCGGCACCATCTGCACTGTCTTGCCCGACAGCACGAAGGGCCGCAGGTCGATGTGGCGCGGCGCGATGCCCTTCTCGACGAAGGTGGGGCAACTCGACAGCGCCAGCGTGGGCTGCGCGATGTAGTTGGACGGGTTGGCCACCAGCGCGGCGCGGAAAGCCTCGATCTCGGCCTTGCTGGCGGCCGGCCCGACCAGCATGCCGTAACCGCCGGCGCCATGCACCTCCTTGACCACCAGGTCGGGCAGATGCGCCAGCACGTACTTCAGCGACTCGGGCTCGCGGCAGCGCCAGGTGGGCACGTTCTGCAGGATGGGCTTCTCGCCCAAGTAGAACTCGACCATCTGCGGCACGTAGCTGTAGATGCTCTTGTCGTCGGCCACGCCGGTGCCGATGGCATTGGCCAGCGTCACATTGCCGGCGCGGTAGGCCTCCAGCAGGCCGGCGCAGCCCAGCGTGCTGTCGGGGCGGAAGGCGCGCGGGTCGAGGAAGTCGTCGTCGACGCGGCGATAGATCACGTCCACGCGCTTGGGGCCCTGCGTGGTGCGCATGTAGACGAAGCCGTCCTTCATGAACAGGTCCTGGCCCTCGACCAGTTCCACGCCCATCTGCTGGGCCAGGAACGCGTGCTCGAAGTAGGCGCTGTTGTACATGCCCGGCGTCAGCACCACCACGGTGGGCTCGTTGACGGCCGCCGGCGCCACCTCGCGCAGGGTTTCGAGCAGCAGGTCGGGGTAGTGCGCCACCGGGGCGATGCGGTGGCGGCCGAACAGCTCGGGGAACAGCCGCATCATCATCTTGCGGTTCTCGAGCATGTAGCTCACGCCCGAGGGCACGCGCAGGTTGTCTTCCAGCACGTAGTAGGTGCCGCTGCCATCGGGCTGCGCGGCGCGCACGATGTCGATGCCGGCGATGGCCGAGTAGATCTGGCGCGGCACGTCCACGCCCATCATCTCGGGGCGGAACTGCGCGTTGCGGGTGATCTCGTCGGCGGGGATCAGCCCGGCCTTCAGGATCTCCTGGTCATGGTAGACATCGTGCAGGAAGCGGTTGAGCGCCGTGACGCGCTGCACCAGGCCCTGCTGCATGCGCTGCCACTCGTCGGCCGGGATGATGCGCGGGATCAGGTCGAACGGGATCAACCGCTCGGTGCCCGCGCCGTCCTCGTCCTTGGCGCCATAGACCGCGAAGGTGATGCCCACCCTGCGGAAGATCATCTCGGCTTCTTCGCGCCGCGCGGCCATGCGCTCGGCAGGTTGCTCGGCCAGCCAGCGGTCAAAGCCGCCGTAATGGGCGCGGACGGTGCCGGCGCCATCGTGCATCTCGTCGAATGCGGGTTTCATGCGTCGGGGGCTCCTGACGAGAGGGAATCTGCGAAAGGGAATTAGCAACTATCGAACCAGGGTTTCCGCGAGGGCGTCCGCCACCGGCCCATGCCAGTAACGGCGGCGCACATCACGGGTGCATCTTGCCGCACCATCCTGCCACCACCATGCACCACATCGATCCGTTCGCACCAGAACAATGCGTCGATCGTCGTAACGCGCCACCACATCGGGCGCCGGATGGCCGAATCGGCTGCGGTAGCCCGCCTGCACCACCGCCACCTGCGGGGCCACGGCGTCCAGGAAGGCGGCACTCGACGAGGTGCGGCTGCCGTGGTGCGGCACCAGCAGCACCTGGGCGGCCAGTTCATCGGGCGCCAGGCGCTGCAGCATCGCGGCCTCCTGTTGCGCCTCGATGTCCCCGGTGAGAAGAACGCGGCGGCCGGCGGCATCGGTGATGCGCAGCACGCACGACAGCGCATTGGGCCGCAGCCCGGCCGCGTGGGCCTCGGGCGTGGGATGCAGCACGGCGAAGTGCACGCTCTCCCATTGCCAATGCTGGCCGGCCTGGCAACGGGTGTGTGCGGGCGCTCCGGGGGCGGTGCGCAGCGGGTGGTCGTCGGCCAGGGAGCTCCAGACCTCCCCCACCGGCAGCGCGGCCAGCAGGGTGGCGGCACCGCCCACATGGTCGGTGTCGCGGTGGCTGAGCATCAGCCGGTCAATGCGCCGCTCGCCGCGGGCGCGCAGCAGCGGTAGAAGCACGCGCTGGCCGGCGTCGCTGTCGCGGCTGATCTGCGGGCCGGTGTCATAGACCAGCAGGTGCGCGTGCGTGCGCACCAGCACGGCCGTGCCCTGCCCCACGTCGGCCGCCAGCACCTGCACGCTGCCGGGCGGCGGCCGATCGGGCGCCGGCCACAGCAGCGGCAGCACCAGCGGCAAGGCCAGCACCCGCAGTCGCCAGGGCAGCGGCAGCACGCCCAGCACCGCGCCGGCCAGGCCGCTGGCCACCGCCCAGGCCGGCGCGGCGCCAGCCGTCCACACCGCCAGCGGCCAGCCGGCCAGCCAGGCCAGCCCTCCCACTCCAGCCTGCACCACGGCCGCAGCCAGGCTCCACAGCGGCGGCACCAGCGCCCCCAGCAAGGCCAGCGGCGTGATCAGCAGCGTGACCAGAGGAATGGCCACCAGGTTGGCCACGAAGCCCACCAGCGACAACTGCTGGAAGAACACCAGCGACAGCGGCGCCAGGCCCAGCGTGGCCACCACCTGCGCCCGCAGATGGCCCGTTGCCGCGCCGGCCACACGCGTCCGCCAGTCCGGCGCTTTGTCCGGCGCTTTGTCCGGCGCTTTGTCCGGCGCTTTGTCCGGCGGCATGTCACGCGACGTTGGCGGCGCGGGCCTGGTGCGCGTGACCGGCTCCGACACCATCAGCAGCGCCACCGCGGCAAAGCTCAGCCAGAACCCGGCCTGCAGCAGCGCCCAGGGATCGACCACCGTCACCACCACGGCGGCGATCAACAGCACCAGCAGCCAGGGCCAGCGCAGGCCGGCGCCCCGCAGCACGGCCGTGGCGGCCAGCATCACCGCGGTGCGCTGGGCCGGCACGCCCCAGCCGGCCAGCAGCGCATAGGCCGCCGCCAGCGCCAGCCCGCCCCAGCGGGCCGCCTGCACCGCGGGCAGCGCCAGCATGGCGCGTGGCCAACGCCGCCACAGTGCGCCGATCACCGCCGCGGCCAGCCACGCGAACATCGTGACGTGCACGCCCGAGATCGACACCAGGTGCGCGATGCCGGTGCTGCGGAACAGCTCCCAGTCGGCACGTTCGATGCCGGCCTGATCGCCCACCACCAGCGCCGCCAGCACGGCCGCCACGCGCGCATCGCCCACCTGGCGGCGGATGGCCTCGCGCAGCCGGCCGCGCAGGCGCTCGACCGGGTAGGCGCCGGTCTCCGCCAGCAACTGGGCAGGCGCGCCACCGCGCAGCACGCGCACCGAGCCGTTGGCGCCCAGGCCTTGCTCGAACCACCACAGTTCGACGTCGAAGCCCTCGGGGTTCATCGCGCCGTGCAAGGCCTTCAGGCGCAAGGGCAGGCGCCACCGCTGGCCGGCCTGCAGTTCGGCGCGGGGCTCGTCCAGCCAGGCGGTCTCGTCGGCACCGCCCCACCAGCCCAGCGTCAGGCGCCGGGGCAGGCGCACCGGCTGGCCACGCGCCTCGGCGTGCTCCACGGCGAAGGTGAACCGGGTGCCGGCGGGGCCTTGGTCGGGCATCGCGGCCACCACGCCGGTGACGGTCAGGTCCACGCCTTCCAGTGCCGGTTCCAGCCGGTCGGCCAGGCGGTCGGCGGCGCGCCAGGCGGTGCTGGCAAAGCCCACACCGGCCAGGCCCGCGCAAAGCAGCCCCCACGCCAGCGCCGGCCCCAGGCGGCCAGCCCAGCGGCGGCAGCGCAGTCCCAAGGCGGCAGCGATCACCATTGCCAGCAGCGCCGCGGCCAGCAGCGCCCGGTTGCAGGCCGGCGGCCACAGCGCCGGCTGCTGCAACTGCAGTGCCAGGCCGCCCAGCCAGGCCAGGCCCGGCAAGGCGATGCGCCAGCCGCCAAGACCCCCCGTGTCGGCCATGGAGCGCAGTGTAGGATGACCGATTGCCTTCCGATCCACTCTGTCTGGCCCCTGACATGTCCGTCTACGACACCCTCTCGCAACTCGGCATCACCCTGCCCCCGGTGGCCGTGCCCGCCGCCGCCTACGTGCCCTTCGTGCAGACCGGCAAGCTGGTCTTCCTGTCGGGCCACATCGCCAAGAAGGACGGCAAGCCCTGGGTGGGCCAGCTGGGCGCCGGCATCAGCACCGCCGAAGGCCAGGCCGCTGCGCGCGCCGTGGCCATCGACCTGCTGGGCACGCTGCACGCCGCCACCGGCGACCTCAACAACGTGGCCCGCATCGTCAAGGTGATGAGCCTGGTGAACAGCACGCCCACGTTCACCGAGCAGCACCTGGTGACCAACGGCGCGTCCGAGCTGATCGGCCAGGTGTTCGGCGCCGCCGGCGCCCATGCCCGCAGCGCCTTCGGCGTGGCGCAGGTCCCGCTGGGCGCCTGCGTCGAGATCGAGCTGATCGCGGAACTGAAGTGAGTTCTGCGGTTCGCCCGGTGCCGCTGCTGCTGGCCGCGGCCGTGGCCAGCTTCGGCGCCGTGGGCGCGGCGCTGTTCACCCAGGTGGCCTGGGGCATGCAGCCCTGCCCCTGGTGCGTGCTGCAGCGGCTGATCTTCGTGGCCATCGGCACGGCCGCGCTGCTGGGCCTGCTGATGCGCAGCCGCCTGATGCGCCGGGTGATGGCCGCGCTGATGGGCCTGCTGGCCCTTGGCGGCATGGCCGCCGCGCTGTGGCAGCACTTCGTGGCCAGCAAGAGTGCCTCGTGCAACCTGACGCTGGCCGACAAGATCATGTCGGCCACCGGACTGGACCGCGCGCTGCCGCTGGTGTTCGAGGCCACGGCCAACTGCGCCGATGCCTCGGCTCCGCTGCTGGGCCTGGCCTACGAGTTCTGGAGCCTGGGCCTGTATGCCCTGCTGGCCGTGGTGGCCTTGCAGGCGATGCGGCGCCAAAGCTTCTTCGGGTGACCCCGGTCAAGGCCCGCTGAGGGCCGCTCGGGCAGCATCGCGCGATGCCCGAGACCACCGCCCCCGCGCCCACCCCCGCCCTTCCCCTCCCCGGCCCGGCCGACGCCGATGTGCTGATCGTCGGCGCCGGCCCCGCCGGCCTGGCCCTGGCCACCGCGCTGGCCGATGCCGGCCTGGTGCCGCTGCTGCTGGAGCAGCAGGCACTGGCCGCCATTGCCGAGCCGGCCGAGGACGGCCGCGACATCGCGCTGACCCACCGCGCGCGGCAGATCATGGCCGACCTGGGTCAGTGGGAGCGCGTGCCCGTCGAGCACATCGCGCCGTTGCAGCAGGCCGCCGTGGTGGACGGCAGTGGCACGGGCCCGCTGCGCTTCGCCACCGGCGATGCCGAGCCGCTGGGCTGGCTGGTGCCCAACCACCTGATCCGCCGCGCGGCCTACCAGGCCGCCGTCGCCCGGCCGGCGGTGCAACTGCGCTGCGAGGCGCGTGTCACCGCGCTGAATCGCAGCGGCCCGCTCGCCAGCGTCACGCTGGCCGATGGCACGGTGCTGCGCGCGCCGCTGGTGGTGGCCGCCGACAGCCGCTTCTCGGGCACGCGGCGCCTAGCCGGCATCGGTGCGGCGATGCGCGACTTCGGCCGCAGCGTGGTGGTGGGCCGTGTGCGGCATGAACGCGACCACGAGGCCACGGCCTGGGAATGCTTCCGCTACGGCAACACGCTGGCCCTGCTGCCGATGAACGAGCGTCAGTGCTCGGCCGTGGTGACGGTGGCCAGCGACCAGGCGCCTGAATGGCTGGCGCTGGACGATGCCGCGTTTTCCGCACGCATCCAGGGTCAGGCCGATGGACGGCTGGGCACGATGTCGGCCGCCGGCCCGCGCCACCATTACCCGCTGGTGGGCGTGTACGCGCACCGCTTCGTCGGCGAGCGCTTCGCCCTGGTGGGCGATGCGGCCGTGGGCATGCACCCGGTCACCGCGCATGGCTGGAACTTCGGCCTCTATGGCGTGCAGGTGCTGTCGCGCCAGATCGCCGCGGCGCGGCGCGCCGGCCGCGACATCGGCGCGCTGGCCGTGCTGCAGCCCTACGAGGCCGAGCACCGCCGCGTGACGCGGCCGGTGTACCTGGGCACCAATGCCATCGTCTCGCTGTTCACCGACGAGCGCGGCCCGGCCCGCCTGGCCCGCCGCGCGGTGCTGAACGCCGCCGAGCATGTGCCGCCGCTGGCCGCGGTGATCAAGACCGCGATCACCGCGCAACTCACCGGCCGCCGGCCCGCGCTGGCCGGCCTGCCGACCTTGCCCGACTTACCGCCGATGCCGGCCTGGGCCCAGGCGCTGCGCGACAAGGCGCTGGACCGGTTCAGCGGCGCGGGGC